>NZ_JBOHHL010000001.1:0-309999 GCF_050725395.1 Aquabacterium sp.
GGGCTGCCCAGCCAGGCAGCGCCGGCATACAGCAGACCGCCCAGGATCGCGACCAGCGGCAAGGTTTTAAGCAGGGCGGAAGTGCGCATGGGCAAATCTGGTCAGAAGGGAGGAAGCCAAGGCGGTATGTTGGGCCGGGCCTGGTCCAACCGGGTGTCGGCTGCCCGACAGTGTGGGGGAAACCTCGCGGGCTTTCAGTTCCGGGCCATCCTGCCGATAATGACCTCACCATGCCCTATGTCCTGCGCTCAACCGATGGCCAGATCCTCAGCCTGCACCGAGAGGCCGAAGAGGTGGCGGAGTTCCTGCCGCCCGACGATCCTCAGGTGCGGGCCTTTCTGCGCGGCGATGGCGATGGCGAAGGCGCACCGGCCCAGCAGTTCGCCAGCCTGGACGCCGACCTGGTGCGGGTGCTGGAAGACCTGATCGATGCGCTGATCCAGCGCAACATCCTCATGGTCACCGACCTGCCGGTGCAGGCCCAGCAAAAGCTGTTCGACCGCAAGAGCTTCCGCAGCAACCTGAAAAACTACTCGCTGCGCCTGTTCGATGCCGACCCCGACGCCTCGCGTCCCATCGAGGTGGTCCCGACGGATTTCGACAACTCCCTGTGACCCCTTGGGGTGGCCGCGGCCAGTGGCCACGCCGTCTTCGCCTGGGTGTCATGATGGCGCGATGACGACGCCGACGACCACCCGCTTCAACTGGATGACGACGCTGGGCTTGGGCCTGGTTCTGCTTACCCTGCCGCCCCAGGCCGCCGCACAAGACTTGCCCGATGTGGTGGTCACGGCCACCCGCACGCCCCAGGCCGCTTTCGACATCGCCGCCTCGGTGGACGCCGTGACCGGGCAGGCCCTGCGCCATGCCGGCCCCTTGGTCAACCTGTCGGAGGCCTTGACCCGCGTGCCTGGCCTGTCGGTGCTGAACCGGCAGAACTACGCGCAAGACCTGCAGATTTCCAGCCGTGGTTTTGGCGCGCGGTCCACCTTTGGCGTGCGGGGCGTGCGCCTGTACGCCGACGGCATCCCCTTGACCATGCCCGACGGACAGGGCCAGGCTTCTTCCATCGACCTGGGTTCGGCGCAGCGCATCGAGGTGCTGCGTGGCCCCATGTCGGCGCTGTATGGCAACGCGGCGGGTGGTGTCATCCAGGCCTTCACCGAAGATGGCCCGCCCACGCCCGAGGTGACGCTGGGCTACGCCGTGGGCCGCGATGGCTTCCACCGCGAGTCGCTCAAACTGGGCGGTGAGACGGGGCGGCTCAACTACGTGATCGATGCCAGCCATTTCGAAACCGATGGCTTCCGGGACCACAGCGCGGCGCGGCGCGACCAGGTCCATGCCAAGCTGAAATGGACCTTGCAGGACGGTGCCACGGTGACGCTGGTGGGCAGCGACCTGAACATGCCCGGGGTGCAGGATCCCTTGGGCCTGACCAAGGCGCAACTGGCGCAGAGCCGCACGCAGGCGGGCACCAATGCCCTGGCTTACAACACCCGCAAGGACATCGCCAACCAGCAGGTGGGCCTGGTCTATGACCAGCCCTTGAGCTTTGGCGAAGTCCGGGTCCTGGCCTACACAGGCACGCGCCAGGCCAAGCAGTTCCAGGCGATCACCACCAACCTGCAGGCACCGGCAGGCTACCCGGGTGGGGTGATCGACCTGGACCGCTCATTCACGGGCGTGGATGCCCGGCTGACCTGGCGCACGCAACTGGCGGCACAGCCCTTCTCGCTCACCGGTGGCGTGAACCTCGACCAGATGGACGAGCACCGGCAGGGCTTTCAAAATTTTGTTGGCGCGCAAACCGGCGTGCTGGGCGACTTGCGCCGCGACGAGGACAACCGGGCCCGCAACCAAGACCAATACCTGCAAGCGCAGTGGGACCTGGGCGAGCGATGGGTGGCCAGTGCGGGCGTGCGCCACAGCCAGGTGTCTTTCCGCTCGCGAGACCACTATGTGGTGGCGGGCAATGGCGACGACAGCGGCGGCATGGACTTCGCTGCCACCACGCCGGTGGCAGCGTTGTTGTGGAAGCTGCGGCCGGGCACGCACCTCTACGTCACGGGCGGCAAAAGCTTTGAAACACCCACCCTCAACGAAGTGGCCTACAAGACCAACGTGGGCACCGCCACCGGTTGGAACACGGACTTGAAAGCCAGCCATGGCCGGCACCTGGAAGCCGGCCTGAAGCAAGCATTGGGCGATCGGGGGTGGTGGAACCTGGCCATGTTCCGCACCCGAACGGACGACGAGATCGCCGTGGCGGTCAATTCGGGCGGCCGCGCCACTTACCAGAACGTGGGTCGCACCGAACGTCATGGCGCGGAGGCCGCCATGACGTGGCGCCTGGCCTCGAGCTGGTCGGCATACGCCTCGGCAGCCTGGACACAAGCCCGGTACCGCGATCCCTTCACCAGCGTGGCGGCAGGCAACACCAGCACCGTGCCGGCGGGCAACGACCTGCCCGGCGTGCCTCGGCAAACCGCGTTTGCTGAACTGAGCTGGCGCCCCAACCCTGCCTGGCACGCGGCCATCGAGGCCCGTCACACCGGACGCATCTGGGCGAACGACGCCAACACCGAGGCCGCTTCGGCCTACACGGCCTGGGCCTTGCGGGCAGGCTGGACGCGGTCTTTTGGCGCCTGGCGCTTGAACACGCTGGCCCGCATCGACAACCTCAGCGACCAGCACCAGGTCGGCTCCTTGATCGTCAACGAGGGCAATGGCCGCTATTACGAGCCCTCGCCCGGGCGAAGCGCCTTGCTGAGCGTGCAGGTCACTCGCGGGTTTTGAAGAAGGGGCTCAGCGGATCACCCGGTGCGTGAGTGCCGGCAACTGCTGGCGCACCTTGGCCTGGTGCGCACGGTCCAGCGCCGCCATCACCACGCCGGGTCCTTCGGCGTGCACGGCCAGCACCTCGCCCCAGGGGCCGATCAGCATCGAATGGCCAAAGGTGCGGCGGCCGTTCTCGTGTTCACCACCTTGGGCCGGGGCCAGCACGTGGCACAGGTTCTCGACCGCGCGGGCGCGCAGCAGCAACTCCCAATGCGCCTGGCCGGTGGTGTGCGTGAAAGCGGCGGGCAGCACCAGCAGGTCGCAGGGCTGGTCTTTCGTCAAGGCCCTGAACAGCTCGGGAAAGCGCAGGTCGTAGCAGACCGACAGGCCGATGCGCCAGCGGCCGCCGGCACGATCGGTCACCTCGAAAGCCACCGGCTCCGACCCCGGCAGCAAGGTGTTGGATTCGTCGTAGCGGCGCTCGCCATCGTCGAAGCAGAACAGGTGGATCTTGTCGTAGCGCGCGACGCGCTGGCCTTGTGGGTTGAAGACCAGCACGCTGTTGAACACATGCTGGTCGTCCGGGCTTTGCAAGGGCAGGGTGCCGCCGATCACCCACACGCCATTCGCCTTGGCGGCACTCGCCAGCATGGCCTGCATGGGGCTGAGCGCGGTGTCCGGAGCCAGGGCATCGGCCAAGGGCTCGGCGATCGCCAGCTTGTCGGCATCGCGCTGGCCCATCAGGCAAAAATACTCGGGCAGGGCGACCAGCTCGGCGCCGGCTTGCGCCGCTTGGGCGATCAAGGCCTGGGCCTGGGCCAGGTTCTCGTCCACGCGTGGGGTGGACACCATTTGAAGGGCGGCAACTTTCATGGCCCTATCGTAGCGCTGCGGCCCACAAATCGTCAGCGCATGTTTCCGACGTGGCGCGGCCGCGCCAGGCGGGCGTCGCCTGCGGCTATGCTCTGTGCATGGCCAACCTGGTGGACCCCCCCTTTTCGACCACGCCCGACACGGCGGCCCTGCCCGAAACGCTGCGCGCGTACATCGCGCAGATCGAGGACGCCCGCGAGCGGGGCGCCTGCCTGCGCGTGCGCGGCCACGGCAGCAAAGATTTCCTGGGCGACCCCACCCGGGGTGAGTTGCTGGACACACGGCTTTGGCGCGGCGTGGAGCAGTACGAGCCCAGCGAACTGGTGATCAGGGTGCGAGGAGGCACGCCGTTGTCGGAGGTCGAAGCCTTGCTGGCCGAGCGTGGCCAGTACCTGTCTTTCGACCCCCCCCGTTGGGCCTTTGCCCAGAGCGAGCCCTTGGGCCCCACCGTCGGTGGCATGGTGGCCAGCGGTTTCAGCGGCCCGGGCCGCGTCAGCCGTGGCGCCGTGCGTGACCACGTGCTGGGCGCGGGTGTGCTCAACGGCCGTGGCGAAGTGCTGCGCTTTGGCGGCTCGGTGATGAAGAACGTGGCCGGCTTCGACCTGTCGCGCTTGATGGCCGGGTCCATGGGCACCCTGGGGGTGATCCTGGACGTGACCCTCAAGGTGATGCCGCAGCCCGTGGCCACGGCCACCATCCGCATGGACATGGTGGAAACCGATGCCCTGGCCCAGGTCAACCAGTGGGCGGCACAGCCCCTGCCGCTGGACGCTTCCGCGTGGTGGGACGACCTGCTGGTGCTGCGCTTGCGTGGTGCCCGGGCGGCGGTGGAGTCTGCCGTGCTGCGCCTGTGCAAGGAGCGCGAGGGCGAGCTGATCGGACAGCCCGTGGCCGAACCTTTCTGGCAAGGCCTGCGCGACCACACGGACGAGTTCTTTTTGCGTGCCCGCGATGCGGTGGGCCAGGCCGGGCAGCAAGGCGTGAGCTTGTGGCGCCTGTCGGTGCCGCCCACCACCGCGCCGCTGGGCCTGCCCGGCGAGCAACTCACCGAGTGGTTCGGTGCGCAACGCTGGGTGTGCACGTCAGCGCCAGCTTCGGTGGTTCTTGACGCCGCTGCGCGGGCCGGTGGGCATGCCCAGGCTTTCTGGGGCCCGCAGGTTTTGCCTTTGGTCCACGAGCCCGCCATGTCGCCGGTGCTGCGCCGCTTGCACCAACGCGTGCAGTCCTCATTCGATCCCCACGGGGTGTTCAACACGGGGCGCCTGGCCGCCTTTGCCCATGCAAACCCAGCTGTCACCTGAATTCGAATCCACCGCCGAAGGCCAGCAGGCCAAAGGGGTGTTGCGGCAATGCGTGCACTGCGGCTTCTGCAATGCCACTTGTCCCACCTACAAGCTGACCGGCAATGAACTGGATGGCCCGCGTGGCCGCATCTACCTGATGAAGCAGGTCTTCGAGGGGCAGGTGCCCACGCGCACCACGCAGCAACACCTTGACCGCTGCATCGGCTGCAACCATTGTGAAAGCACCTGCCCCTCGGGCGTGCCCTATCACGAGCTGCTGGCCGTGGGCCAGGCCGTGGTCGATGAACGCGTGCAGCGGCCACGCCAGGAGCGCTTGATGCGCTGGGCCCTGCGCACGGTGATGCCTTCGCGCTGGTTCGCGCCGGCCTTGCGGGTCGGGCAATTCTTGCGGCCGGTGCTGCCGGCCCGTTTGCGGGCCAAGGTGCCTCTGCGCGCGCCCCTGCCGCCCCCTGCCTGGCCCGATCCCAGGAAAAGCCTGAACACCCGTCAGATGCTGATGCTCAAAGGCTGCGTGCAACCGGCTTTGCGTCCCCACATCGATGCCTCGACCGCCCGCGTGCTGGACGTGGTGGGCGTGCGCGCGGTGGTGGCACCGGCCTCGGGCTGCTGCGGCGCCATCCAGGGCCACCTGGGCGACGTGGCCGGCGCCAAGGACCGTGCCCGGCGCAACATCGACGCCTGGTGGCCATTGATCGAAGGCCAGACCCCCATCGAGGCCATCGTGGTCAACGCCTCCGGTTGTGGCGCCTGGGTGCGCGACTACGGCAAGCTGCTGGCCGACGACCCCGTGTACGCCGACCGCGCGCGCCGCATCGGCGACATGGTGCGTGACCCGGGCCAGCTGCTGCCCGACTGGGTGCCCCTGCTGTCCCGCCGCATGGCCCGCCGGCCCATTGGCTCCCTGGGGGCGGTCACTTTTCACCCGCCTTGCAGCCTCAGCCACAGCCTGAAACTCAGCAGTGCCGCCAAGCCCGGCCCGATCGAAAAAGGCCTGCGCGACCTGGGCTTCGACGTGCGCCTGGCCACCCGCGACAGCCACCAATGCTGCGGTGCCGGCGGCGCCTACAGCGTGCTGCAGCCAGAGATGTCGCTGCAACTCCGCGATCAGAAGCTGAGCCACCTGGAAGCGGCTGGCGCCCACGTGATCGCCAGCGCCAACATCGGGTGCATCTCGCACCTGCAAGGCGGCACCGCCACACCCGTCAAGCACTGGGTGGAGCTGCTGGACGAGGCCCTGTCGGGCTGAGCTGGCGGGCTCCTTAGGGCCACCCGCTTTTCAAAACCTGAAATAAGACCGCGCCGGGGGCGTTGTTTCCCCAGCGCGGTGCGCTCGCCTGCGCGACCATGTGGCATGACTGAACACCGCCTGTGTGGCATAGCCCATCGTGAAATAGGTCCGGTTTTTCCACAGGCGGAACATTCAGTAACGACTGCCGGTGCCGATATCAGTCGGAAGCCGTGGATGGTATTGGATGAAGCCGAGGTGCCCTGAATGAACAATGAACTGACTTTCTCCCGCCGTGTTGCACGGGGTTTCACCTTGATCGAGATGATGATCGTGGTGGCGATCATCGGCATCCTGTCGGCGGTGGCCTACCCGGCTTACACCGACTATGTGCGGCGTGGGGCCTTGCCGGATGCCTTCAGTGGATTGTCGAATGGCCAGATCAAGATGGAGCAGTACTACCAGGACAACCGGACCTACCTGAACGGTTCGACCTGCGGTTTTGTGCCAGATGCCACCAAATACTTCACGTTTGCCTGCGGTGATAGCCCAACGGCGAGCACCTATGTCCTGCGCGCCACTGGCCGCCTGGCCGCCGCGGGCCACGTTTACACAGTCAATCAAAGCGGCGTCAAGGCCACGGAGACGTTCAAGAATGCGGCCGTGTCAACCGCGCCAGGCACCACCTGCTGGCTGAGCAAGTCCGCGACCGAGTGCTGATGACCATGAAGTTCCAACGCGGCATTTCCATGATCGAGGTGGTGGTCACCATCGCCATCATGGGCATCCTGATGGCAGCGGCCATGCCCAGCGTGGGTGACTGGCTCCGCAATGCCAAAGTGCGCAACACCGCCGAATCCATTCAGAATGGTTTGCAGCGGGCACGCATGGAGGCGGTTCGTCTCAACAAACCGATGTCCTTTTACCTGGTTTCAGACTTGACCAGCGGATGCGTCCTGTCTGCCAGTTCCGGCACGTGGGTGGTCAGCGCCGTCAGCCCGGTGGGTCATTGCGACGCGCTCCCGTCGGCCACGGTATCGCCCATGATCGTGGCCAAGGCAACCGTCGCCGATGGCGGCGGTGCAGGTACCGTGGCTGCCACCACGGGCACGACCAACGCCACCACGGTGACTTTCAATGGTCTTGGGCAGATCACCACAGCAAGTGCTGGCACCGCGATTCGAATCGTCAATGTCAGCAATGCTGATTCGCCTTACAAGCGCCGCGTCGAAATATCCCTGGGTGGCATGGGCCGCTTGTGCGACCCTGACTTGGCAATCAATACAGGTGATTCGCGCGCTTGCAACAATGCCCTGGTCAACTGACATCGCCATGAAGATCGCGCGCCGCCAAACCGGTTTCATGCTGATGGAGGTCTTGATCAGTGTGTTGGTTTTTTCGGTGGGTGTGATTGCCTTGGTCAGCCTGCAGGCTGCCATGACGCGCGCCCAGACGGAGGCCAAGATCCGGGCCGATGCCAGTTATCTGGCGACAGAACTGGTGGGCCTCATGTGGTCTGACATCAGCAACCTGGCGAATTACGACAGTGCCAACTGCGCGGGCTACAACACCTGCAAAATGTGGCTCTCCAAGGTCAACAAAGCTTTGCCGTCTTCGGCAACCCTGACGCCGAGCATTTCAGTGGTCAGCGCGGCAGGTGCCTCGAAGGGCGATGTGTCCATCACCATCCGGTGGCAATTGCCCAGTGGTGATGTCCACAAGTATTCGATGACCACCACGATCCGTGGGGCCACTTGACATCATGCGGGTACGTGGATTCACCTTGATCGAGTTGATGGTGGCGGTGGCTTTGGGTCTGGTCGCCACGATCGTGATCGCGCAGGTTTTCCTTCAGTCCGAGGGTAACAAGCGTTCAACCACCGCTGGCAGCGATGCCCAGGTGGCCGGCGCTTCGGCCCTGTTTTCAATGCAGCGTGACATCCAGATGGCAGGCTATGGCTTGACAGGCATGCCCGCTGCGGTAGGTTGTCCCACCACGGCGAAAAAAAGCGGAACCGCGGTGTTGACCAGTGATCCGCTGGTGCCAGTTCACATTGCCAGCAGTGGCAGCAACAAGGTGTCTGACACCGTGACGGTCCTGTACAGCCAGGGCGCCATGGGCTATTCCGTTCCGATCAAGGTGACGGAAACGCACCTGCCCACCGACCCGTCCTTCTTGGTGCCCTCAACTTGGGGCGTGACCGCCGGTGACCTGTTGGTGGTCGCTCCGGCCACTTGGACGGCGGGCACCAGTGAATGCACGCTTTTCCAGGCGACGGCCTCCACGGACGCCACCCGGGTCAAGCACGATGGCGCCGTGTCGTGGAACACCAACCTTGGCACCACGATTCCTGCGGCAGGCTACCCGGCGGGCAGTGTCTTGCTCAACCTGGGCAGTGCGCCTGTGCGGCGCAGATACTCTGTCAACACGGGCACCTGGAACCTGCAAGGGCTCGAGTTGGGGGCCAGCGATGCGCGTGATCTGTTTCCTCAGATCGTGTTGCTCAAAGCGCTGTATGGCAAAGCTTCGGTGGCCAACGGGCCCGTGGTGAAGTTCGAAGTCGCCGCGCCGGCGACTAATGCAGATTGGCGTCTGGTGCAGGCCATTCGGATTGTTGTGGTGGCTCGCAGCGCGCAAAGGGAAAACCTCAAAGACCCCAAGGTGACCGCGGCCGCCAACCTGGTTTGGGACATGGGCCCATTGGCTGTGGTGAGTGGCAGCACAGCCTGCAACGGCAACAGCAAATGCCTGACGCTGGATGTCAGCGCTACCGGAACCGACTGGGAGTACTACCGCTACAAGATTTTCGACGCCGTGGTGCCCATGCGCAACGCGGTTTGGAATCAATGAGGTGAGCATGAGCCACACGCATCGCCCATGTGTGCTCGGTGCGGGCCAGCGCGCTCGGCAGAAGGGCGTGTCTCTCATTTTTGCGCTGATCACTTTGGTGTCGTTGATGTTGGCCGCCATTGCCTTGGTTCGCTCTGTGGACTCCGGGTCGCAGGTTCTGGGCAACATCGGTTTTCAACAGGACGCCACGGCCTCGACGGACCGGGTGACGCGCGAGGCCACCAACACCCTGGTGAGCTGGAAGGAGGCGGGTGTCGATCTGACCGTCAGCTCGGCTGCCACCTCGGTGAGCAACAGCAGCACCGGCTTTTATGCCACCGCCCCGGCCAATCTGGACGCCACAGGCCAGTTGGGATCGCCATCGACCCACACCTTGGTGGACTGGGACAACAACAATTGCGGGGGCGCTGCTGCCGCCTGCCTGTATCCCCACTCGGCCGACACCACCGGCATGAGCCCAGGCTCGACCGCCAGCTATGTGATTCTCCGGCTGTGTGAAACCGCCGGGCCTTTGGGCACCAGCAATTGCGCGCAGCCATTGACGTCCTCGGGTGGCAAACCCTCCAACAATGGCGCATGCATGGCAGGGCATTGCGCCATCGCTGGCGCGGCAGTCGGGCAATATTTTCGGATCATCGTGAGAGTGACGGGTGCGCGGAGCACTGCAAGCTACACCGAAACCATCGTGCAGTACTAGGTCACCAAGGATGGGACGCATCATGAACAACACATCAAGAGCAAGTCGCACACGGATGCTGGCCAAGGGTCTGCTCGCCGCTTGTTTGCTGGCCATCTTGCCGTGCCCGTCATGGGCCGCCCTCACCAGCATCTCCAGCGACCCCTTGCCCACCTTGGTGGCCAGTGGCGCCAAACCCAACATTCTCTTCATCCTGGACAATTCGGGCAGCATGGGCTTGGACTACATGCCGGACGACGCCAGCGACACCACCACCTATGGCTACAAGTCGGCTCAGTGCAATGGCGTGGCCTATGACCCGACCTTCAACTATGTGCCGCCCTTGAAGGCCAATGGCACGTCCTACCCCGACGCCAACTTTTCTGCAGCAGCGCCCAATGGCTTTGGGCCCACGCCCAGCGCGGGGAAGGCGTATCACAGCGATAGCACGGTGACCACGGGCCTGGGCACCAAATCGTTCGCCTTCACCAGCGGCTTCTTGGCCGGCTTGTTCAATGGTTTCAATTTCCTGGCAGGCGTGCCAAATTGGGCGGTGGGTGACCTCGTCACGGCCATCGACTCAGGCGATGACAACCATTGGGTCATCGGCACGATCACCAATATCTCGACGTCGGGCATCTGCGTATTCCCATTCTCATGTACACGAACCGTGACCATCAATGTGACCAGCTTCAGTGGCACCGATGCGGCCTCGGATTGGAAGGTCAACAAGCTTCAGTTGGACAACCTGGCCAACAGCACGTATTACACCTACAACAGCAATGGTAGCCAACCCAAGATGGGTTGGACATACACGGCGACGGGTTCGGTCAATTCAACCTTCAAGGCCGAGTGCAACAGCCATCCAGCCACTGACCCCAATGAACCAGGCGATAACAAGTTCACGGGGGTGACGGTCACGGCCGCGTCGGCCGAGGCGCAACGTTATGCCAATTGGTATCAGTATTACCGTACCCGCATGCTGATGATGCGCACCGCGGCTGGGCGGGCCTTCCAACCTCTGTCAGACCAATACCGCATTGGATTCTCGACCATCAACAACACGGGCATCACCGAGAGCAGCACGTTGTCCGTCATTTCTGCAGGCAATGCCTTCTTGAATGTGCGCGACTACGACAGCACTCAGCGCGGCCTGTTCATGGAGCGGCTGTACAGTGCCACGCCCAAAGGCGGCACACCACTGCGCGGGGCCTTGAGCAAGGCGGGGATGTACTTTGCCAAAAAAGTCCCCGACCAGAGCTACGACCCCATGCAGTACGTCTGCCAGCGGAACTATGCTTTCCTGTCGACCGATGGCTACTGGAATGACAACAGCAACCCCAAGCAGTTGAACAACTCCACCGACATCGGCCAGCAGGATGGCTCCGATGTCTTGCCTTTCAACGATGGCGCGTCGTCCACGTCCACCACCGTGACCACGGTTGTCGAGCGCAAGCAGACCACCACGCCCGTGACGGTCTCGCAAAATTATGCGCAGAACAAGTTGGCCTATCCTTCAGGCGGCTGTTTCCTGTCGCACATGGAAACCAAGACCCCTCAAACTGCCACCACCTCGGCCAGTGGCTTTCAAGTCGTCACGACGGACTGGACCACCAAAACCACGGTCGCCGTCACCAACACCGGGGGGGCTGTGTCGACCAATACCTCGACGGTCACCACCAGCAACCAAGTCAGTTCCACCGGCCCAACGCCGCCCTCCGCGCCTGCGGCGGCTTCTTCGGCCTGGGTCAGTGGCGCCACCACGAATACCTGCGTTTTCTCGAACTCTGCAGCCGGGGCCAGCCCAGTCGGCGGCGTGGCCACCACAGTCACAGGCCCTGTGGTGACGGCCACCCTGTCCACCACCACGACGGTGGCCCCTTCCACGGTCACGACCTCGGGCGGAGTTTCGAACACCCTGGCCGATGTCGCCGAGTATTACTACCGAACCGATTTGCGCACCAGCGCCCTGGACAACTGCACAGGCGCGCTTGGCGTGGGCACTGACGTGTGCGACAACAGCAAGCTGACGGCCGCAGGCCGCGACACGGCCACCTGGCAGCACATGAGCACCTTCACACTGGGCCTGGGTGTCAATGGCGTGCTGGCTTACGACAAAAATTACCTCAACCACGCGACAGACAAGTCCACAAGCTATGGAAAATTGATCCTTGGCAAGGACGAAAACAACAACCCTTACTACTGGCCTTTTCCCACCGAGGACAAGGCGACCACGGTGGATGACCTGTGGCACGCTGCGGTCAATGGGCGTGGACAGTACTTTGGGGCCAACAATGCCACGGACCTGACCTCTGGCTTGACAGGCGCTCTCGCCGGCATGAACAACCGTCCAGGCGCTGGTTCGGCGCCGGCAGTGAGCGATCTCAGTCCGACCAGCACGGCCTTGGTGTTTTCGGCGAAATACCTGTCCACGGAATGGTCGGGCGACCTGTGGGCTTACGCCATCGATGCCAAGGGTAATGTGGCCAGTACGCCGCTGACCGGGACAGCCCAGGCCGGGGTGGACAACCTGTCGCTGCGCGCCGCGGGTGGCACCGACAGTCGTGTCATTTACTACCGCCAGCCGGGCACGACGACATTGAGGCCCTTCACCTTTGTCAATCTCAGTGCCGATGGCCTGGGGGGGGACTTCACGAACTTCTGCTTGAAATCAGTGTCGGACACAGCCACTGTCTACCCCCTGCAATGCGCCACCCTCGACGCCACCAGGGCGGGCTATGCCAACAGCGGCGCCAACATGGTCGCTTGGTTAAGAGGCAGTTACGCCTACGAAGAAAGCACTGCCAGCAGCTCCCTCTACCGCATGCGCATGCATGTGCTGGGCGACATCGTCAACAGTGAACCGGTTTACTTGAAAACCGCGCCCTTCAGTTACACGGACTCCGGTTATGCCGCCTTCAAAACCAGCGTGGAACAACGCAAGGCCGTGGTGTACGTCGGCGCTAACGATGGGATGCTGCATGCTTTTTCTGCCGAAACCAGCGACCCCAGCAATCCCCTAGGCAAGGAGCTGTGGGCTTTTGTGCCCACGGCGGTGATGCCGAACATGAGTCGACTGGCCAACACCGACTATGGCAACCGGCACCAATTTTCCGTGGACGGTTCGCCAGCGATTGGTGACATCCGGGTTGGCTCCACCTGGAAGTCCATCCTCGTGGGCGGCTTCAATTCAGGAGGCAAAGGCTACTACGCCTTGGACATCACCGACCCTGCCAGCCCCAGGATGTTGTGGGAATTCACGCAGGCTGCCGTCGCAGACAGCACGGCCAGGAATGTCAAAGACCCCGATCTGGGCTTGAGTTACGGCAACCCCATCATCACCAAGCGGGCCGATGGCACTTGGGTGGTGGTCTTTGCGTCGGGCTACAACAACACGGGCCCGGGCTACCTGTACGTGCTCAATGCAGAAACAGGCGCCTTGCTGCTCAAGATACGGACCAACAATCCCGGCACCACGGCCGTGGGCACGGCCGCCACGCCCAGTGGCTTGGCGCCCATCAATGCGTGGGTGGACAACCCGACGGACAACACGGCCAAGCGTTTTTATGGGGGCGACCTGCTGGGCAACCTCTGGCGCTTCGACATCGACAACCTTGTTGCACCGAACGGTGCGGCCCAGCGACTGGCGTCATTCCTGGTGGGCTCCAGCGCGAGCACGCCCCAGCCATTGACCACCAGGCCTGAGCTGTCCTACGTCACCTATGGCGGGGTTGACTACCCTGTGGTTTTTGTGGGCACGGGCCGGTATCTGGCCGCCACTGACTTGACGGACACCACCGTGCAGTCCATCTACGGCATCAAGGATCGTTTGACTGCCTCGGACTGGGGTGATGTGCGGGCCAATGGCACTGTCGTACAGCAGACGGTCACGACCACCGGTAAAAACAGATCGGCGTCGTCGAATTCGGTCAACTGGTCATCCGGCGGGGTGGCGGGTTGGCGGATTGATCTGCCGGACGCCAAGGAGCGCATCCGAGTCAACATGGCGGCAAATTTTGGAATACTGGTGGCCCATTCAACTCTTCCAGGAGCCAGCAACTGCTCCGTGACCGCTGCCACGGGATGGAAATACACCATCGATCAACTCACCGGATCGAACGTGCCGGGGGCCGACTTTGGCACGTATCTGGATTCAGCCATCGCGGGATCGACTTACATGCTGATCGATGGCAAGGCAAAACTGCTCACAACCGGTGACGATGGCGGGCTCTCCGGAGGTGGCGGCGGTGGCCAGCCACCTGCCGGCGGCGGCGGCTCTTTCAAGCGGGCGTCCTGGCGCGAGCTGATCAGCAATTGAGTGTTGCGCCGTGTTTGCCAGTGAGGCTTCAATTTTCGGGATGAACCGCCGCCTGATGGCCTGTGCCTTGAGCGCCATGGCCTTGCATGGGGCGGTGCTGTCGTGGGCCATGCTTTGGCATCGTCCGTCGCAGACCGAGGCGAACGCCGCCCTTGAGCAGCCCATGCGGGTTCGCATCATGTACCCAAACGCCCAGGCCTCGCCTGTTCAGTCGGTGTTGTCGTCGGAGCCTGAAGTCAGCGTCCCTGCGCCAGCTGAGCAGCGTGTGCTGGCGGTTCAGCAGCAGACTGCCGTGGGCGGTCCTTTTGATGTGAAGTCCAGCCTGTCTGGTGAGGGTGACATGGTCGAAGACGACTACGTCCCGCGCCATCGGCTGACGGTGGTTCCTCGCCCCACGGCTTCGATCGCCGTGCCATTTCCGCAGGACTTCGAGGACAAGGCGCGCTACAAATTCACCATGAATCTGTACATCGAAGCCGATGGCCGGGTCGGCCGGGTCGAGTTCGAAGGAGCGCCTTTGCCTGACGTTCTTGAGCGTGCAGCCCGCACAACCTTTGAACACGCCCGATTCACACCCGGCCAAGTCAACGGCCGCATCGTCAAGTCACTGATCAAGATCGAAGTGGACTTCGACAACCTGGCGGCCAGTTAAAGCCGCCCCTGGTCCGCGCACCACTCGCTCCACGACCCCGCATACAGCCGCGAGCCCGCCAATCCCGCGTGCTCCATCGCCAGCAGGTTGTGGCAGGCCGTGACGCCCGATCCGCATTGATGCACCACGGTGTGCAAAGGCTGTGAGCCCAGCAGCGACGTGAACTCCTGGCGCAGCAGGTGCGGGCTCTTGAAGCGGCCATCGGCCCCCAGGTTCAACTGGAAGAAGCGGTTGATGGCACCGGGGATGTGGCCACCCACCGGGTCCAGCGTTTCGTTTTCGCCGCGAAAGCGGTCGGGGGCGCGCGCATCGACCAGTTGCATGAACTCTCGGTTGCCCAGGTGCGTCTGCACGAAGTCGATGCGGGTCAATTGGCCTTCCCGCGGCGTCAGGTCGATGTCCGATGCCGGCCGCGAGGTGGTCGCCTGGCTGACCTCGAAACCCTGCGCCAGCCATTGGGCCCAACCGCCATCCAGCACGCGCACGCGCGGGTGCCCCATCCACCGCAGCATCCACCAGGCGCGCGAGGCGAACATGCCGCCGGCATCGTCATAGGCCACGACCTCGGTGTCGGCCTTCAGTCCCCAAGCGCGCACCGTGGCCAGGAAAGCTTCCGGCGTCGGCAAGGGATGGCGGCCATTCAAGCCGGTCTTGGGGCCCGAGAGATCGCGGTCGAGGTGCGCGTACACGGCGCCGGGCACATGGCCCGCCAAGTAGGCTTGCTGGCCCGCGTCGGGCGCGGGCAGGCTGAAGCGGCAATCCAGCACGAGCACGTCGGTGCCAGGCTGGTTCAGCAGGGTGGCCAGGTCATTGGCCGAGATCAAGGTGTGGCTCATGCGTCGGTGCGGTTCAAGGCGGCTTGAAGGGCGTGGATCACGGCGGCGGGTTCTTCGTGCACCAGCCAGTGCGTGGCCTGGGGCAGCCGGGTCACGTGCAGGTGCGGTACATAGGCTTCCAGGCCGTCGAGCAGGCTGGGCGGCAGGGCGGCGTCGGCCTCGCCCCAGATGACCGTGGTCGGGATGTTCACATGCAGCATGGCCTCGGGCAAGGTGATGTGCATGACCGGGTCGGTGGGGGCCGTGGGGGGGTGCAGTGGCGAAGCGCGGTAGTAGTTCAATGGGCCGCTCAGCCCGGCCGACCAGGCTTGGCGGTAGTGGTCACGCAACCCGGGCGTCAGCCAGGTGGCGCCGCCGAATCGCTCGAAGAAGGACCACATGCCGGCGAAGTCGTCGGCCTGCAACCGCGTTTCAATGCCGGGCTGGCGCAGCAGGTTGATGTAATCGCTGGCGGCTTGTTGCTCGGGGTCATGGCGCAAGGCGTTCATGAACAGGGCGGGGTGGGGCGCGTTCAGGATCACCAGGCGCTGCATCATCTGAGGTGCCATGGCGGCCAGGCCCCAGGCGATGGCGCCGCCCCAGTCGTGCGCGATCAAGGCGGCAGCGGGCGCGCCCAGCGCCTGGATCAGGGCCAGCACATCGGCCCCGATCAATTGGGCGCGGTAGTCCTTCACCTCGGGGGGTGAATGCGAGCCGGGGTAGCCGCGCAGATTGGGGGCCACGCACCGGTAGTGCTCGCCGAAGTGCGCCAGCAACTCGTCCCAGGCGAAGGCCGCTTCCGGGAAGCCATGCAGGAAGACCAGCAAGGGCGCGTCTTCCGGGCCGGCCACGCGGCAATCGAGCCAAGGCGCGACTTGGCCGGGGCCAGGCGATGGCAGGTCGACGCGGCGGGTGGTGATGCTGGCCATGGTCGGGCGCTTCAGAACAAGGCCATGCTCAGCTTGCGGCGGTACTGGTCGATGACGGGGTCGGCGCTGGCGACCTCGTGCTTGCCCGCGATCTCCAGCTTGCCCTTGGTGTCGGCGGCCACCGCGGCTTTGGCCGAGGGCTTGGGCACCGGCTTGCTCATCACTTCCAGGATGGCGATGTAGGTCTTGCGGGCCAGCTCGTCGGACCAGGCCTTGTCGCGCATGATGATTTCGAGCAGTTCGTCCATGGCGAGCGTGAACTGGCCGACCGCGAAATGCTGGCGGGCCAGGTCGAAGCGGGCCTGGAAGTCGCGCTTGTTGGCCGCCAGGGCCTCGTTCAGCGCGGCGGCGGGACGCAGGTCGGGCGCGGCTTGTGCGGCTTCGATGTAGCGGCCGAAGGCGGTCACGCGGGGCTCGGCCAGCAGGCCCGTGGCGCGCGAGGCCATGGGTTCGAACACGCTGGCGGCGGCCACCGCGTTGCCCTCGGCCAGCAGCAGCTTGATCAGGTCGTAGCGGGCTTCATCGTTGCTGGGGTCGCGGGCCAGGGCGTCTTCCAGCAGATCAAGCGCCGAGGCGGTGTCGCCCGAAGCGGCCAGTTGCTCGGCCTGGGCGGTCTCCAGCTCGGATTCGAGGGCGCCTTCGCCGGGCACGTGCTTGTCCAGGAACTCGCGGATCTGGGCCTCGGGCAGGGCGCCCACGAAGCCGTCCACCGGCTGGCCGCCCACGAACATCACGCAGAACGGGATGGAGCGCACGCCGAACATCTGCGACAGCTGCCCGGCGATCTCTTGTTGCTCGTCGGCGTTCAGCTTGGCCAGTTGAAAGCGCCCGGCGTAGTCGACTTCCAGCTTCTCCAGCACCGGGCCGAGCGCCTTGCAGGGGCCGCACCAGGGGGCCCAGATGTCCAGCAGGATGGGCACTTGGGCGGAGCCGGCCAGCAGGTCGGTTTCAAAGTTCTCGAGGGTGATGTCGATCATGGTGGCCGGTAGCGCCTAAAATTGCAGGTTTTACGTAAGGAGCGAGCCGGTGAATGACGCGACTCCCTTGATTGGCGTGGTGATGGGTTCCAGCAGTGACTGGGACGTGATGCGCCATGCCGCCGACATTCTCACCGAGTTCGGTGTTCCCTTCGAGGCGAAGGTGGTTTCCGCCCACCGCATGCCCGATGACATGTTCGCCTACGCCGAGGCGGCGCGCCAGCGCGGGCTGGTCGCCATCATCGCGGGCGCGGGCGGCGCGGCGCACTTGCCGGGCATGCTGGCCGCCAAGACGACGGTGCCGGTGCTGGGCGTGCCCGTGCCTTCGCGCCACCTCCAAGGCGTCGATTCCCTGCATTCGATCGTGCAGATGCCCAAGGGCATCCCGGTGGCCACGTTTGCCATCGGCACGGCCGGTGCTGGCAACGCGGCCTTGTTCGCCGTGGCCATGCTGGCCCAGAACGATGCCCGCCTGCGTGACGCCCTGGACGCGTTCCGCGCCCGCCAGACCGACGTCGCTCGCCACATGACCCAAGACCTGAGCCTGGACGCCAAATGACGCTTGACGTGATCCTGCCGGGGGCCACCCTCGGGGTGCTGGGTGGCGGCCAACTGGGCCGCATGTTCGTGCACGCTGCCCAGTCCATGGGCTATGCCACGGCGGTGCTCGACCCCGATCCCGCCAGCCCGGCCGGCCTCGTGTCGCACCACCACCTGAAAGCCGACTACCTGGACGCCGCTGCGCTGGCCGAACTGGCCAAGCTCTGCGCGGCGGTCACCACCGAGTTCGAGAACGTGCCGGCCCAGGCGCTCGACGCCCTGGCGGTGAGGCGTCCCGTGGCGCCTGCGGGTGCCGCCGTGCTGGTCTGCCAGGACCGCGCTCGTGAGAAGGCCCACTTCGTGGCCAGCGGCGTGCCCTGTGCGCCCCACGCCTTGATCGAAACGCCCGAGCAACTGGCCGCCATCACCGACGACCTGCTGCCAGGCATCCTCAAAACGGCCCGCCTCGGTTATGACGGCAAAGGCCAGGTCCGCGTCAAGACCCGCGCCGAACTCGCCCAGGCCTGGGACGACCTGAAGCACGTGCCCTGCCTGCTGGAAAAGATGCTGCCCTTGGCCTTCGAGGTCAGCGTCATCGTGGCCCGTGGCCGCGATGGCCAGATCGTGCACTTCCCCGTTCAGCACAACCTGCACCGCGACGGCATCCTGGCCGTGACCTCGGTGCCCGCGCCGGGCGTCAGCGAAGCCCTGTCCGTGCAGGTGATCCAGGCCGCGCAGACCCTGGCCGCTTCCCTGCACTACGTGGGCGTGCTGTGTGTCGAATTTTTCATCTTGCAGGATGGCAGCCTCGTCGCCAACGAGATGGCGCCGCGCCCCCACAACTCCGGCCACCACACCATCGACGCTTGTGATGTGTCGCAGTTCGAGATGCAGGTGCGCGCCATGACCGGCCTGCCCCTGGTGGCGCCGCGACTGCACAGCCCCTGCTTCATGCTCAACCTGCTGGGCGACCTGTGGTTCGACGATGCCGCGCCCACCGTGCAACGCGAGCCCGACTGGGCCGCGGTGCTGGCCTTGCCTGGCACGCACCTGCACCTGTATGGCAAAACAGAAGCGCGCCGTGCCCGCAAGATGGGACACCTGACGGTGACCGGCCCCACGGCCGACCTTGCACGTGACGTGGCCTTGAAAGCAGCGGCCATCCTGGGCCTCGAGCCTTTCTAAACTGTCACCCATGCGACTGCTCGATCCCGCCACCCAACCTGACGCCATTGAACTAGCCGCTCAACGCCTTGCCGATGGCGGGCTGCTGGCCCTGCCCACCGAAACCGTCTATGGCCTTGGTGCCCGCGCCGACGACGATGCCGCGGTGGCCCGCATCTTCACGGCCAAGGGCCGGCCCAGCAACCACCCGCTGATCGTGCACGTGGCCAATGCCGAAGCTGCCTGGCAGTTCGCGTCGGCCGTGCCTTTGGTGGCCCAGCAGTTGATGGACCGCTTCTGGCCCGGCCCCTTGACGGTGATCGTGCCGCGTGCGCCCAATGTGGGCGCGGCCTCCGCTGGGGGGCAGGACACCATCGGCCTGCGTTGCCCCGACCACCCCGTGGCCTTGAAGCTGCTGCAAGCCGCCGCGCGCCTGGGCGTGCCTGGCGTGGCCGCGCCCAGCGCCAACCGCTTCGGCCGCATCAGCCCCACGCGGGCTGAACATGTCATCGACGAATTCAAGGACCAGGGCGATGGCCTGGACGAAGTCTGGGTGCTGCAAGGCGGTTTTTGCGATGTGGGCATCGAATCGACCATCGTCGATTGCACCCGCGCCCACCCGGTCATCCTGCGCCCCGGCCGCCTCACCCGTGACGAGATCGAGGCCGCTGCGGGTGAACCCGTGGGCCTGTCCACGCCTGAAGCACCAGACGCCGATGCCCCTCGCGCCTCCGGCACCCTGCTCGCGCACTATGCCCCACGCGCCAAGCTGCGCGTGATGGGCGACACGCAACTGTCATCGGCCCTGGACCTGATCGAGCCCGAGTTGGCCGCCAAGGCCATGACGAACAAATCGGCCGTCAAGCCCGGCATCGCGGTGTATTCGCGCAGCCTTTGGGCGCACCGGCCGGCCAGCCCAGGCGTGGTGCAACGCGCCATGCCGGCCGATGCCATCAGCGCGGCGCACCATTTGTTTTCCGATTTGCGCGAACTCGACGCCCTCGGCGTGGACCTGATCTGGGTCGAACAGCCCCCGGTCGATCCCGTCTGGGACGGCGTGCGCGACCGACTCGCCCGAGCGGCGGCCGCTTAACACCTCCTTTACGCGACTCTAGTAAGCTTCGGCCCTGCTCGTCGCCCCTCATCCATTTTTTGGAGTGTCCATGTTCCGCATCACCGATACCGCCCGACTTCTGAACTCACGCCGCGCGGGTGTGGCGTTGGCGGCCTGCCTGGCCACGACCGTTCTGGTGGCCGGTTGCGGTGGCGGTGACCGGGTCAAGCCCTTCCAGCCCTCGCAGATCATCGCGTTTGGGGATGAGAACAGCGCGTTCGATGACACGGCGACGACCGGTGCGCCACTGGTGGATTTCCGGACCATCACAGGGGCCCCGAGCTCGACGGCGGACGTGCCTTACCGGGCGCGCTACACCATCAACGTGGTGGCGGACCGGCCGAATTTCTGCAAGACAGCCCTGCCCACGGATATTTTCTGCGCCGGCAGCGCGGCCCTGGTCAGCACCGACTACCCCAGCAGCAGCTCCTTCTTTTTGCCGCAGACCGCCACGGCCGTGGTGGACAAGTACAGCCTGGTCAGCGGCGTGATTCCCGTCGTCAACGAGGTGGTCACGGGATCGTTCAACGATGCCGCGTCGCCCGCCCCGACCATCTACCTCACGACCGACCACGTCTACTACTGCTCCACGGACTTCGCCGATGACCACGGCAACTGGGTGCAGCGCCTGGCCCATGGCCTGGGCGGTGGCCAGTTGAACCTGGGCGGCGCCACGGGCTGTCCGCAGGATGGTGGCGGCAGCCGCTCCTATGCCAAGTGGGGCGCCAAGGTGGCCGACGTGGGGACGCAGTTCAACGACCACCGTGCGGAGTTGCGCGACGGGGTGCTCGTCACGCTTCTGGCGGGCCAGAACGACATCATGGCGGCCTATGCCGAGGTCAGGGCAGGGACGTTGAGCGCAGAGAACGCCCAGATCCGGATGCGCGAACAAGGTGCGATCCTGGGCGGGATCATCAAGAACATCGTGGCCACGGGGGCCCGCGTGGTGTACCTCACGGTGCCAGACATGGGCAGATCGCCGCGGGCGGTGCTGGATGGCAAAATCGGCTTGGCCAACGACCTGACCAAGGCTTTCAATGAGGGTTACCTCAACGTGGGCGGCCTGACCTACAGCACGGGGACCAATGGCCACAAGATCGTGAAGGTGGACGGCTACAGCCTGATCTCGTCGCTGGGCG
Source organism: Aquabacterium sp. (assembly GCF_050725395.1). Classification (GTDB taxonomy): domain Bacteria; phylum Pseudomonadota; class Gammaproteobacteria; order Burkholderiales; family Burkholderiaceae_C; genus Aquabacterium. Next base: position 21,359 of record NZ_JBOHHL010000001.1, read on the forward strand.
CCACCTACTCGGACTACGCCTGCCAAACGGACCCAAGCAAGGTCACGATGCCCAACGGCAGCACGTTGCTGAGCGCATTTCCCAGCATCAACGCCGTCGGTCAGGAGAGCCTGAAGGCCAAGGCCTTGTTGCTCAATTGCCGGTCCAACAACCTGAGGGTCGTGTTGGGTGATTTCACCGCCTCGACCCCCACCGAAGAGATCCGTGGGTACTACCCCAATTACCTCTGGGCCGATGACCAGCGCCTGGCGCCCCTGGGCCATGGGAACCTGGCCAACCTGGCCATCGCCCGCATCCGCGATCAGCTCTGATCCTGAAGGTGCCCGTGGCGCACCTTCATCCCCAGGATGGTCACCGCCGCCGAGCCGATGGCCTTGACACAGGCCGGGTCCACGAAGCTGACCAGTTGTTGCTGCGGTGCGTTGTTCATCGGTCGTGCACCGTCCAATCGACCAGGGCGGCCAGCGCGGACCGGGCCGCATTCGCCTTGGGGTCGTTGATCACCCCGACGACCACGTAGCGGCGGCCTGAATCGCCCAGGGCCACCCCGGCCACCGAGGCCACGCCATCCAAGGATCCCGTCTTGAGGTGCGCCCGCCCGGTTGCGGCGCCCATCCGGCGTGCCGTGCCATCGACGCCCGCCAAGGGCAAGGAGGCGAGCAAGTCGGGCATGGCCGGGCTGGCCCACAAGGCCTGCAACCAGCGGCCCACGCACGCGGCCGAGGCCGCTTCCGTTCGCGACAGGCCCGAGCCGTTGTCCATCACCAGGGCATTGCCGGCGCAAGGCGAGGTGCCGGTGCTGGCGTCGAGCGTCGACTGCACCACGTACTGCGTCACCACCGCCCGGGCGGCGTCCAGCGTGGCGGGGCCCAGGGGGCTGCGCGCATCGGGCGCGGGCGCGCGGCCCAGCGTCAGGAACAGCTGCCGGGCCATCACGTTGTTGCTGAATTTGTTGATGTCGCGCACCACGGTGGCCAGCGGCGGCGATTCCCAGGTGAACCAGACCGGGGTCTCGGGTGGCCAGGGCCCCGAGGCCAGCACCTGGCCTTGGAGCAGCCCGCCCGCCTGGCGCCAGGCCGCGTCCAGCATGCGTTCCGTGTGGTCCTGGCGCGGCGTGCCAGGCCAATGCAAGGGCCAGTCGCGTTCGCCGCAAGCCCGGGGGTAGCGGCCTTTCAGGGCGATGGTCCAGCCCGTGGCGGGCGGCGCATCGGGGCGCAGTGTCAGGCCCATGGCTTCGCGCCAGTCGCCGCAAGGCGCCTTGTCGTCCAGCGGCACTTTGGCGTCCAGGCGAACGCCGCTCAGTTCCGGTTCCATGCTGACCCGGGCCCAAGCGGGGTTGGCCACATCGGGGCGCAGGCGCAGGGTCACGGCCTGGTGAGACAGCAAGAGGGCGTCGGGGCCAGCGTTGTGCGGTTTCAGGGGCTGGTCATCGAAGGCGGCGGGATCGTGTTCGGGCGCGGCAAAGGCCGAGCGGTCCAGCAGCCAGTCGCCCCGGATGTCGCGCAAGCCGGCGGCGCGCCATCGCAGCATCATCAGGTTGACCCGCTCGACGACCAGGCTGGGGTCGCCTTCGCCGCGCATCAGCAGCGGGCCTTCCAGCGCGCCGTCGGGCCCCAGGCGTCCGCCCAATGCCACCTGCGTGCGCCAGGTGAAGGCCGGGCCCAGGGTCTGCAAGGCCGCGCCCGTGGTGAACAGTTTCATCACCGATGCCATGGACCGCACCACGTCCGCGCCCAGGCTGAGCCGAGTGTTGCCGCCTTCGACGGGGTAGACCAGCATCGACACCGAGGCCGCGGGGATGCCGGCCGCCTGCAGGGCCTGCTGGATGGCGGGCGGCAAAAGCGGTGCCGGAGGTGGTGGGGGCGGGGCTTCGGCGGCGGCCCAACCAGCCGCGCTCCACAGTGCCAGCAAGGGCGTGAGCCGCCAGTGAGCGCCGCGGCGGTGTGAACAAGTGTGGGTCATGGCCGCATCATAGAAGGCGGCGTTGGCTACACTTCCCGCCATGCTCCCCCTTGATCCCGTTTCTCATTTGACCGCCACCGCGGCTGCCCCAGCCCGGCCCTGCCTGCTGGCGCTGGACACCGCGACCGAGGTGGTCCACCTGGCGCTGGTGGTGGGGGAGGAGGTGCGCGCCCTGGCCGTGGAGGGTGGCGCGCAGGCCTCCAGCAGCACCTTGCCAGCCCTGCAAAAACTGCTGGCCGACGCGGGTCTGGCGTGGTCCCAACTGGACGCCATCGCCTTCGGCCGAGGGCCGGGGGCCTTCACCGGTTTGCGCACGGCCTGCTCCCTGGCACAGGGCTTGGCCCTGGCGGCCGACTGTCCCGTGATCTCGCTGGACACCTTGATGGCGGTGGCGGAAGACGCCCGGCAGGCCGATCCTTCGGTCTGGGCCGAAGGCGACACCCTGTGGGTGGCCCAGGATGCCCGCATGGGCGAGCTCTACGTGGCGGCCTACCGCTGGCTTGGCACCCATTGGCAGGCGGACACCGACCCTGGCCTGTGGGCCCTGGGCGTTGCCCGCGAGCGCTGGGACGACGGGGCCGCAGGCGCGGCACGGCGGCGCATCGCCGGCAACGCCCTGCTCGCGCATCCTGCCACTTTCGAGGGTTTGAGCGCGGCCAGCTGGCCGCAAGCCGCGCCGCGCGGGGCCGCCTTGGCCGCCTTGGCCACGCGGGCCTGGTCCCGTGGCGAGGTGGTGGACGCCGCCCTGGCCCTGCCTTTGTATGTGCGCGACAAAGTGGCGCAAACCACCGCCGAACGCCTGGCGGCCAGGCGCGGGTGAGCGCGACAATCCAGCCCACCATGTTCTCGCCCCAACGTTCCACCGCTTCTTTCCTAGGCCAGCCGGCCGATGCGACCGCTTTCGCCGACCGCGTCATGACCGAGGCCGACATCCCCGCCGTGCTGGAAATGGAGCGCCTGGCCTGTCCGCACCCCGTGCACGCCTGGTCCGAGGACAACTACCGCTCCTCCCTGAACAGCGGTTATTGGATGAGGGTGCGCACGCACATCGGCACGGGCCAGATCGTGGGCGTGTGCGTGGCCATGGACGGGGTCGATGAAATGCACCTGCTCAACATCGCGATCGACAAGGCCTGGCACGGGGCCGGGCTGGCGCGCGGCCTGCTGGGCACGCTGTACGATTTCTGCCGCCAATCCGGCGTGCCCCTGCTGTGGCTGGAGGTGCGGCCGTCCAACGAGCGCGCGCTGGGGGTGTACCGGCGCCAGGGCTTTGTCCAGGTCGGGGTGCGCAAAGGCTATTACCCCGCGCCTGGCGGCCGCGAGGATGCGCTGGTGATGCGCCTTGATCTGCAGGTGGCCCCGTCATGAGCTGGTCCGAACGCCAACGCGCCATGCTGCGTGAAATGGGCATCCCGGCTTTCTGGCCGGTGCCGCCGGAAGCGCCTGCCGACGCGCCAACCTTGCCGGAGGCCGCCCCCCAGGCGCGCCCTTCGCCGGCCGAGGCCCCTTCTTCCGACCCCGTTCGCCGTCCAGAGGCCATCACGGCGGCGCCACCCCCTGCCGTGGCCCGTCCTGCCCGGCCTGAAGCCAAGGCCCCCGTGTCCCTGGCCGCCGCCGCGACCGCCGGGGTGGACGCCATCCTCCGCCACCGCCCCGAAGGCATCGACCAGATGGATTGGCCGACCCTGCGCCAGGCCGTGGCCGGGTGCACCGCCTGTGGCCTGTGCGAAAGCCGCCAGCAGACCGTGTTCGGCGTGGGCCACGAGCAGGCCAGCGTGATGATCATCGGTGAGGCCCCGGGCGAACAGGAAGACCGACAGGGCGAGCCCTTCGTGGGCCGCGCCGGCCAGTTGCTCGACCGCATGCTCCATCCCGTGGACCTGACCCGGGCCGATGCCGCCGCCAGCCGCCAGGTCTTCATCGCCAACGTGCTCAAGTGCCGTCCGCCCGGCAACCGCAACCCCCTGCCCGCCGAAGTGGCGCAGTGCGAGCCTTACCTGATGCGCCAGATCGCGCTGGTCAAGCCTCGCGTCATCATCGCCATGGGGCGCTTTGCCGCGCAGTCCTTGCTCAAGACCAGCGAGCCCATCGGCCGCCTCCGCGGGCGCCTGCACGAGGTGCAGGGCACGCCCGTGGTGGTCACCTACCACCCGGCGTACTTGCTGCGCAACCCGGTCGACAAGGGCCTGGTGTGGGACGACCTGTGCCGGGTGCGCGAACTGTTGTTGAGTTGACTAGCCGTCCAGGTACCTGCGCCGCCGGAACAGCATCACCAGTCCCACCATCACGACCGTCATCAGGGCACAGGCGACCCAGAAGCCCAGCTTGGTGTGGATCAGCGGCAGGAAGTCGAAGTTCATCCCGAAGATGCCGGTGATCAGGTTCAGGGGCAGGAAAATGGCGGTCAGCACCGTCAAGGTCCGCATGATCTGGTTGGTGCGGTTGCCCTGCAGCGAAAAGTGCATCTGCACCGCGCTTTCCGACGACGACTCCAGCCGGCGCACATGCCCCAGCACGCGCTCGATGTGCTCCTGCACATCGCGTGAGCGCACGCGCAGCACCTCGCGCTCGCGGGCGGCCGCGGGTTCGGCGGGGATGGGCCAGTCGTCCAGCGCGTCGATCCATTCCTGCACGGCGCTGCGCTGGTCTTCACAGGTGTCTTCCAGCACGTGCAGGGTGTTGCGCGCTTCCAGCAATGATTGCCAGTGGTTGAACTGGTTGCGGTCGCTGAGCAGCTCCTGCTGCAGATAGGCCGACTGCTTGGTGAGCAGGCGGCGCAGGTCCAGGTAGCTGTCGACCATGTGGTTCGTACCACGAGGTGTAGTCGTACTGCGAGGGCAGCTGGGCGTTCAGCAGGTCCAGCACGTGCAGGTCCACCAGCGTGCCGCCGGCCAGGTGCTGCAGTTGGGCCTGGACCTTGCCCAGGTTGACCTCGAACTCGCGCCGGGCCGTGGTCACCCACAGGAAGCCTTGCGTGGGGGGCGTGTCGGGCCAGTCCGGCAACTCCTGGAAGCGCTCGTTGATCAGAAAAAAACGCACTCGGGCAAACTCCCGCGCTCAGGCGCGCAACAACTCGGCCGCCTGCAGCGCGAAGTAGGTCAGCACGCCATCGGCGCCCGCGCGCTTGAAAGCCAGCAAGGACTCCATCATGGTGGCGTCGTGGTCGAGCCAACCGTTCTGGGCGGCGGCCTTGATCATGGCGTACTCGCCACTGACCTGGTAGGCGAAGGTGGGCACGCGGAATTCATCTTTCACCCGGCGCACGATGTCCAGGTAGGGCATGCCGGGCTTGACCATGACCATGTCGGCGCCTTCGGCGATGTCCATGGCCACCTCGCGCAGGGCCTCGTCGCTGTTGGCCGGGTCCATCTGGTAGACCTTCTTGTTGCTCTTGCCCAGGTTGGCGGCCGAGCCCACGGCGTCGCGGAAGGGACCGTAGAAGGCGCTGGCGTACTTGGCGCTGTAGGCCATGATCCGGGTGTGGATCAAATTTTGCGATTCGAGCGCCTGGCGGATGGCGCCGATGCGGCCGTCCATCATGTCGCTGGGGGCCACGATGTCCACGCCGGCCTCGGCCTGGACCAGGGCTTGGCGGGTGAGCACCGCCACGGTCTCGTCGTTCAGGATGTAGCCGGTGTCGTCCAGCAAGCCATCCTGGCCATGGGTGGTGAACGGGTCCAATGCCACGTCCGTCATCACGCCCAGTTCGGGAAAGCGGCGCTTCAGTTCACGCACGGTGCGGGGCACCAGGCCTTCGGGGTTCAGGGCTTCTTGGCCGTCCGGCGTCTTGAGGGCCGGGTCGATGACCGGGAACAGGGCCATCACCGGGATGCCCAGTTTCACGCACTGCTCGGCCTGGGCCCACAAGGCACTTCGGCTCAAACGTTGCACGCCGGGCATGGAGGCAATCTCTTGCACGCCGTCGTCTTGATCCAACACGAAGACCGGGTAGATCAAATCCGCTGAAGTTAGCGCGTGCTCGCGGACCAGGCGGCGTGTGAATTCGTCACGGCGCAGGCGACGGGCGCGGTGATGCGGAAAATGGTGCGTCAGCGACATGCGGAACAAGTTGTGAAAACAGTGTGAAGGAATGCAAAGAGCATAAAAAAACCGGTAGGAATCCCGGGTTTGCGGACATGGGCTAGAGACATGTCGCTGCAAGCCCTCTATAATCGATCCTGAATGATACGCCGCAAGGCCTTCATTCCCTGCTTTTCCTCCCTGAGCAGGTGCCTTACCGTGATGACAGCGTTAAGGCTTCCATAGCCCCGGCCATGCCGGGGCTCTTTTTTTTGTGCGGTCCATGTTGCACCGCGCCATTGACCCAGTCCCTGGCCATAATCAGCCATGCTCTGGATCAAAGCTTTCCACCTTGTTTTCGTCGCCAGCTGGTTCGCTGGGCTGTTCTACCTGCCGCGACTGTTCGTGAACCTGGCCATGGTGCCGAACGACAGCCACGCCGAGCGCGAGCGATTGCTGCTCATGGCGCGCAAGCTGTACCGCTTCATGTCGCTGCTGATGATCCCGGCCTTGCTGCTGGGCCTGATCCTGTGGCTGTATTACGGCATTGGCAAGGGGCCTGGCAACGGCTGGTTGCATGCCAAGCTGCTGCTGGTGATCGGCGCGATCGGTTACCACCATGTCTGCCGCAAGATCCTGCGCGAGTTCGAGCAGCTGAGCAGCCGCCGCACCCACCGCTGGTTGCGCGTGTTCAACGAGGTGTCGGTGCTGGTCTTCGCGCTCATCGTCATCCTCGTGGTGGTCAAGCCTTTCTGAGCCGCTTGGCCGAGCAGGGCTTGCCTTGATGTCGTCACACCGCAGTACCGCCTGGCCGCTCACCTGGGTGGCGGTGGCCCTGATCGTCTACGCCACCCTGTTTCCCCTGACCGGCTGGCATTGGCCCGACCGGCATGTGTTCACCTGGCAGTTGCCCAAGCTGCCGCACGAGGTGCCCTCCGACCTGGTCTCCAACCTGCTGGGTTACCTGCCGCTGGGCCTGATCCTGACGGTGGCCCACCTGCGCAGCGGGCGCAATGCTTTCCTGGCGGCCTTGCTGGCGCTGGCCTCGGGCTCGGCCTTGTCCTATCTGCTGGAGTTGGCGCAGTTCACCGTCCCCAACCGGGTGCCTTCCATTTCCGACTGGGCGCTCAACACCCTGGGCATGGCCTGGGGCGCGCTGGCGGCGGTCACGCTCAATGCCTTGGGCCTGGTCGAGGTGTGGCACCGATTGCGTGAGCGCTGGTTCATCCCGCAGGCGGGCTTTGGCCTGGCCCTGATCTGGATGTGGCCGCTGGGCCTGCTGTTTCCGCCACCCCTGCCCCTGGGCGAGGGCCAGGTCTTGCCGCACCTGTTGATCGGCTTGATGGAGATGACGCGTGACACGCCCTGGCAAGAGTGGGTGCTGCCCGACGATCCGCTGAGCCTGTGGACCGACACCATTTCGACCAGCCAGGACTCCCTGTGGATCCCGGTGCGCGAGGCCACCACGGTGGCGCTGGGGCTGCTGGCGCCCATGTGCGTGGCCTGCGCCCTGGCCCGGCCGCGCAACACCCGCGTCTTCCTGCTGGTGGGCGCGCTGGTGATGGGCGTGGGCGCCACCGCGCTGTCAACGGCCATGAACTTCGGGCCCGAACACGCCCTGACCTGGATGAGCCTGCCCACGGTCACCGGCCTGCTGGTGGGCGCCCTGGGCGGCACCTTGCTGCTGGAACGCAGCCGCACCACCTGCGCGGTGCTGGGCGTGGCCACGCTGGTGGGCCTCATCGCCCTGGTGCACCAGGTGCCTCCCGACCCGTACTACGCCCTGGCGCTCGAATCGTGGGAGCATGGCCGCTTCATCCGCTTCCATGGCCTGTCGCGCTGGTTCGGCATCCTCTGGCCCTTCGTCGCGATGGCCTGGTTGCTGACCCGGATCTTCGGGCGCGAGCGTGACGGCGCGCACTGAGGTGCAAAATCCACCCACCCCACTCATCATCACCCCACGGAGCGTGTCGCATGGTCAAGGTTGTCAAGTTGTTCGGCCAGCAGTTGGAACGGGTCGAACTGAAGGCCTTCGATGAAGCGCACTGCCTGGCCGACCACGCCAAGACCGCCGAGGTGCTGCAGGTGTCCCGCCTGGCCGACCTGGCGGTGGTGCTGATCGCTTACGCGGACGACGTCACCGCCACGACCTACGTCGGCAAGTTCTCGGACTGGACGGGCCCGAAGCTCGACGAGGGCATGAGCCAGATGTCCTCGCCCTGGGACGAGCCCGGCCCGGAGCCCCTGGATTGACGATGACCACTGATTGATTGAAACGATTGCCATGTCCCAGTACTACGAACGCCACATCTTCTTCTGCCTGAACCAGCGCATCAACGGTGAAAGCTCCTGCGGCGACCACGGTGCCCAGGAGGGTTTCGACCACTGCAAGAAGCTGGTCAAGAAAGCCGGCCTGAGCGGCCCCGGCCAGGTGCGCGTCAACAAGGCCGGTTGCCTGGACCGCTGTGCCGGCGGCCCGGTGGCCGTGGTCTACCCGGAAGGCACCTGGTACACCTTCGTCGACCAGTCCGACATCGAGGAGATCGTCGAATCCCACCTCGTCAAGGGTCAGGTCGTCGAGCGCCTGGTGCTGCCACCGGACGTCGGCCGCTGAGTTGGCGCAGAACCCCATGATCGGTCGCCCCGACTCCACCACCATCGACGGCCCGGCCGGCCTGCTCGAAGTCGTGCAGGAAGACCCCGCCACGGCCCCCATCGGCCTGGCCGTGATCGCGCACCCGCATCCGCAGATGGGCGGCACCATGGACAACAAGGTGGTCCACACCTTGTCGCGCGCTTTCGTGATGGCCGGGTGGCGGGCGGTGCGCTTCAACTTCCGGGGCATCGGCCGATCCGAGGGCGGCTGGGATGAAGGCCTGGGCGAGGTCGATGACCTGCTGGCCGTGCTGGCCCACCACCGCGCCGACCCGGCTGTGCAGCCACTGCCCTTGGCCGTGGCCGGTTTTTCCTTCGGCGGCTTCATCGCCGCCAGCGCCAGTGCGCGCCTGCCCGAGCCGCCGAGCGAACTGGTGCTGGTCAGCCCGGCCACGCGCTATGGCGTGCCCACGGTGCCGGCGCACACCCTGGTGGTCCAGGGCGAGCAGGACGACGTCGTGCCCCTGGCCAGCGTGCTCGACTGGGCCCGACCCCAGGCCTTGCCGGTCACCGTGGTGCCGGGCGTGGGCCACTTCTTCCATGGTCAACTCAATGTATTGCGCGACCGGGTGTTGCGGCACCTGCGGGGCGCCCAGGCCTGAGCCCATCTCTTTTTTCCATCCTGAATCGCCCATGTCGTTTTCCTTGTCCCGCCGCGCTTGGCTGACCGCGCTCACTGGCCTGCTGTGTGTCGCCATGCCCGCATGGCCGCAGCCGGCCGCCGTGGCGCCAGTGTTCCCCTTCGCCGCGCCCAGCGCCGCCATGCCGCAGCCGCCCGAACTGGCCGCGCGGGCCTTCATCCTGCAGGACCTGAGCAGCCAGCAGACCCTGGCCGCGCGCAACGCCGACCAGCCCGTCGAGCCGGCGTCCATGACCAAGCTGATGACGGCTTACCTGGTGTTCCAGTCCGTGAAAGCCGGCAAGCTGCAGCTGGCGCAGGAGGTGCCGGTGTCCGAGCGCGCCTGGCGCGTCGGCATCACCGGGGGCTCGCGCAGCTTCCTGGTGGCTGGCAGCCGCGTCAAGGTCGACGACCTGCTCAAGGGCATGACCATCCAGAGCGGCAACGACGCCAGCGTGGCCCTGGCCGAGGCCGTGGGCGGCACGGTCGAGAATTTCGTGGGCATGATGAACCGGCAGGCGCAGGTCTTCGGCCTCAGGGCCACCAGCTTCAAAAACCCCGAAGGCTTGACCGTGGCCGGGCACGCCAGCACCGCGCGCGAGCTGTCGGTCATCGCCCTGCGCCTGGTCACGGACTTCCCCCAATCGCTGCCGTATTACGCGGCCAAGGAGTTCACCTTCGGCGGCATCCGGCAGCCCAACCGCAATTTGCTGCTGTGGCGCGACCCCACGGTCGATGGTCTGAAAACCAGCTACACCGAGACCGCGGGCTACTGCCTGATCGCCACCGCCCAGCGCACCACGCCCGCGGGTCCGCGCCGTCTGCTGAGCGTGGTGGTCGGCGCGACCTCGCCCGAAACCCGTGCCAACGAAAGCCAGAAGCTGCTGAACTGGGGCTATGGCGCCTTCGACATGGTGCGCCTGTTCGACGCCAACCAGGCCGTGACCACGGCGCCGGTCTGGAAGGGCCAGTCGTCCACCGTGCGCCTGGGCCGAGTCGCCCCGGTCATGGTGGTGGTGCCGCGCGGCCAGGCTGCCGGCCTGAAAGCCACCGTCAGCCGCAACGACCCCTTGCTGGCTCCCTTGACCCAAGGGCAGGCCGTCGGCACGCTCAAGGTCACCCTGGCCGGGCAACCCTGGCAGGATGTCGCCCTGCACACCCTGGAGGCCGTGCCCAGCGCCGGCTGGTTCGGCCGCCTGTGGGATGCCATCCGCCTGGGCGTCAAGTAATCGTAGGAGTATTCGCATGAACCCACCCGCTGGTCCCCAAACCCCGCCCGAGATCCCGCCCGAAGAGTCGCTGATCAAGTACCCCTGCGCCTTCCCGATCAAGGTCATGGGCCTGCACGAGCCGCCCTTCGTCGAAACCATGGTGGCGCTGGCCGTGCATCACGACCCGAACTTCGACGCCAAGACCCTGGAATTGCGCCCCAGCAGTTCCGGCAAATACATGGGGCTGACCATCACGGTCAACGCCACCAGCCGCGAGCACCTGGACGGCATCTACCGGGCTTTCACGGGCCACCCCCTGGTCAAGTACGTGCTCTGAAGGGGCCTCACCCCCACGGCATACAATCGAATGGATTTGGCCCGCCTTCGTGGCCGTCCGTTTGAAGGATTTTCACCGTGTTCATTTCCGACGCTTTCGCCCAAGCCGCAGCCCCCGCCGCCAGCGGTCCTGCCGGCCTGCTCAACAGCATGTTGCTGCCGATCGTGATGATCGTGGTCCTGTACTTCGTCATGATCCGCCCCCAGATGAAGCGCCAGAAGGAGACCAAGGCCATGCTCGACAGCCTGGCCAAGGGCGACGAAGTCGTCACGCAAGGCGGCGTGATCGGCAAGATCAGCAAGCTGGGCGAAACCTTCGCCACCGTCGAAGTGGCCAATGGCGTCGAACTGCAGGTGCAGCGCTCGGCCATCGTCCAGGTCTTGCCCAAGGGCAGCTACAAGTAAATAAATCGCAGGATTTCAAACATGAACCGCTACCCCTGGTGGAAGCACCTGATCATCGCCATCGCCTTGTTCGTTGGCCTGATCTACACCTTGCCCAACTTCTTTGGCGAGGCGCCGGCCGTGCAGCTGTCCAGTGGCAAGTCCACGGTCAAGATCGACGACGGCGCGCGTGCCAAGGTGGAGTCCGCCCTCCAGGACGCCAAGATCACACCTGACTTCATCGAGTTCGACGGCAATTCCATCAAGGCGCGGTTCGCCGACACCGACACCCAGCTCAAGGCGCGTGACGTGCTCGGCCGGGCCTTCAACCCCGACCCGAAGGACGAGCGCTACATCGTGGCGCTGAACCTGGTGTCGCGTTCGCCGCACTGGCTGCGCACCCTGCACGCCAACCCCATGTTCCTGGGCCTGGACCTGCGCGGTGGCGTGCACTTCCTGATGCAGGTCGACATGAAGGGCGCGCTCACGCAGAAGATCGAAAGCCTCACCGGCGACATGCGCAGCCTGCTGCGCGACAAGGACATCCGCCATGGCGGCATCCGTCGTGACGACCAGGTCATCACCGTGCGCTTCCACGACGAGGCCACGCGCGGCAAGGCCCGCAACGTGCTGCTGGACAGCCTGCCCGACCTGCAGTGGACCGACGGCACCGACACCGATGGCAGCGGCGACCCGACCCTGGTCGGCCGTTTGAAGCCCCAATCCGAGCGCACCATCCAGGAAAACGCGCTCAAGCAGAACATCACCACCCTGCACAACCGGATCAATGAACTCGGCGTGTCCGAGCCCATCATCCAGCAGCAGGGCCTGGACCGCGTGGTCGTGCAGTTGCCTGGCGTGCAGGACACGGCCAAGGCCAAGGACATCATCGGCCGCACCGCCACGCTCGAAGTGCGCATGGTCGACGACAGCACCGAGGCCCACGCGGCCTTGGCCGGCGGCAACGTGCCCTTCGGCACCGAGAAGTTCACCGACCGCCAGGGCGTGCCCCTGATCGCCAAGCGCCAGGTGGTGCTGACCGGCGACAACCTGACCGACGCGCAACCCGGTTTCGACGAGAACCACGAAGCCGCCGTGCACCTGACGCTGGACGCCCGTGGCGCGCGCATCTTCAAGGACGTGACCCGCGAAAGCATCGGCAAGCGCATGGCCATCATCCTGTTCGAGAAGGGCAAGGGCGAGGTCGTGACGGCCCCGGTCATCCGCTCTGAAATCTCGGGTGGCCGTGTGCAGATCTCGGGCAGCATGAAGGGCGACGAAGCCGCCGACACCGCGCTGCTGCTGCGCGCCGGTTCGCTGGCCGCGCCCATGGAAATCATCGAAGAGCGCACCGTCGGCCCCAGCCTGGGCGCTGCCAACATCGAGCAAGGCTTCAAGAGCCTGCTGTATGGCTTTTGCGCCATCGCCGTCTTCATGATGGCGTACTACCTGCTGTTCGGCGTGTTCTCGACGCTGGCGCTGGCCATCAACCTGCTGCTGCTGGTGGCGGTGCTGTCCATGCTGCAGGCCACCTTGACCTTGCCCGGCATCGCGGCCATCGCCTTGACCCTGGGCATGGCCATCGACTCCAACGTGTTGATCAACGAGCGTGTGCGTGAAGAGCTGCGCAACGGCGCCGCGCCGCAGTCGGCCATCCAGGCCGGCTACGAGCACGCCTGGGCCACCATCCTGGACTCGAACGTCACCACCCTGATCGTGGGCCTGGCCTTGCTGATGTTCGGCTCGGGGCCGGTCAAGGGCTTCGCGGTGGTGCACTGCCTGGGCATCCTCACCTCGATGTTCTCGGCGGTGTTCTTCTCGCGTGGCCTGGTCAACCTTTGGTACGGCCGTCAGAAGAAGCTCAAGAGCGTGTCCATTGGTCAAGTCTGGAAGGCCGCCGCCAAGCCCGGCGCCCTGTCGACCGACGTCGACGTCCTGGACCAATGACCCCCCGCACCCCCTGAAGGACACTCGCCATGGAATTTTTCCGCATCAAGCGCGACATCCCGTTCATGCGGCATGCGCTGATTTTCAACCTCATCTCGTTCCTGACCTTTGCCGCCGCCGTGTTTTTCCTGGCCACGCGGGGCCTTCACCTGTCGATCGAGTTCACCGGCGGTTCGGTCATCGAGGTGCAGTACGCCCAGAGCGCCGACCTTGAGAAGGTGCGCCATTCGGTGGATGCGCTGGGTTATGGCGAAGTGCAGGTGCAAAACTTCGGCACCTCGCGCGATGTGCTGATCCGCCTGCCCCTGCGCGGCAGCATGAAGCAAGCCGAGGTGGTCGAAAAGGTGTTCGGCACCTTGTGCGCCGCCGAAAAAGGCGCGGTGACCATGTTGGCGCCTTCGCCAGGCCACCCCTCGTCCACCCAGGCTTGCCAGGTGGCGGGCCAGACCAGCCTGACCTTGCAGCGCAGCGAGTTCGTCGGCCCTCAGGTGGGCAGCGAACTGGCCCGCGATGGCGCCCTGGCGCTGGGCGTGTCGGTGCTGGGCATCATGATCTACCTGGCCTTCCGCTTCGAGTGGAAGTTCTCGGTGGCGGCCATCTTCGCCAACCTGCACGACGTGGTCATCATCCTGGGCTTTTTCGCCTTCTTCCAGTGGGAGTTCTCACTGTCGGTGTTGGCGGCCGTGCTGGCAGTGCTGGGTTATTCGGTCAACGAATCGGTCGTGATCTTCGACCGGATCCGTGAAACCTTCCGCCGCTACCGCAAGCTCAACACATCGCAGGTCATCGACCACGCCATCACCAGCACCATGAGCCGCACCATCATCACCCACGGCTCGACCCAGATGATGGTGGTGTCCATGCTGATCTTCGGCGGCCCGACCTTGCACTACTTCGCCGTGGCCCTGACCATCGGCATCTTGTTTGGTATCTATTCGTCCGTGTTCGTGGCGGCGGCCATCGCCATGTGGCTGGGTGTGACCCGTGAAGACCTCATGAAAAGCACCAAGAAAGACGTCGATCCCAACGACCCGAACTCCGGAGCCGTGGTGTAGAGTTGGTCAACCATGAATACCCGGCCAGGGAGTCCAGGCCGGGTCCTGCGGATCAACCGACCACATGTCATCCATAGGCTCTTCGCGTGCATTGGCCATCACGGCCCGAAAAACCTATTTGGAAACCCTCCTGAGGGGTGCCTCCGGGCTGATCCACGCCTGTGCCAATGGCGCCAAGCTGCTGGCCTCGCAAACCGCCGAGCCTGGCCTTTACATGCGCCGCCGCGACCTGGTGCTCGACATGCCCGTCAGCCTGGACGCCTGGCAGCGCGGCCTTGAACAACGCATCCAGTCCGCCCTGACGGCGGTGCGCCTGGCCCGTCCTCTGGACACCAAGCCCGTCGGGCAACTGGGGGCCGACTTCACCCTGGTGGAAGACAGCGCGGTCGAGCAGGACATGATGGCGTCACGCCTGGGCCAGTCCATCGCGGACAAGGCTGGCTGGGAATACACCGACCTGTGTTCGCGCCTGAACGCCCTCGAAGCCGGGGGCGCCAACAACCCCGATCCCGCCGGCGACGTGCTGCGCCCCCAGGTCCTGGCGCGCTGGCTGATCGACAGCTGGACCGACGCCGGCCTGGGCGCGGCCCACTGGATGACCTTGCAGACCGTGCTCCACGACGAGGCCACGCACCTGGCCCAGGAGGGCTACCACGACGCCAACCACGTGCTGCTGGACCATGGCGTCAAGCCCGAGATCGACCTGCGTCCTTTCATCCGGCGCACCAAGGACACCGGCGTGGCCCCGGCCATCCAGAAAGCCACCAGTTCCTACGTGAGCGGCAGCGCGGGCATTGGCGCCTCCATGCCCGGCACCCGCCAAGCGCAGCATTCTTCGCCCATGGTGCATTCGGGCATGGGCACGCCTTCGCAGATCGGCGGCAACAGCGGTTTGCAGCCCATGGGCAGCGCCCACGAAGAAACCCGGCTGATGACGCAGACGCCGGCCCTGCGGCGTTCGGCGGTGCCGGCCCAGGCCGTGCTGGGCAAGCTCAACCAGTTCGTGTCCAACAGGGTGCCGGGCTTTGTGCCCACCCAGGTGATGAGCGGTGGTGCCAATGTGGTCGTGGGTGTGGTGGCCCCGGCCTTGGGGCAGGCCATCCAGGACGCCAGCCAGGTGGTGCGTCGCCACGCCGAGGCCGATTCGGAAGCGCGCGCTGTCACGACACCCGCGGCCTTGCTGCAAGACCTTCAGGAGAGCAAGCGTGCCCTCAAGCAGGCGGCCAGCACGCCCAACGAGCGTGCCATCATCGAGATCGTGGCCCTGCTGTTCCAGAGCATCCTGACCGAAGAGCGCCTGCCGGCGGCCATCCGCGTCTGGTTCGCCCGCCTGCAGATGCCGGTGTTGCGCGTGGCGGTCACCGAACCCGATTTCTTCGCCACCATCGACCACCCGGCGCGCGCCCTGATCGACCGCATGGGGGCCTGTGTCATGGGCTTCGCCGCCAAGACGCGCGAGCAGGAAGACACCCTGCCCGGCGAGATCAAGCGCATCGTGCAAGTGGTCGAAGCCTACCCCGACACCGGGCGGCGGGTGTTCCAGACCGTGCTGGTCGAGTTCGAGAAATTCCTCGAACGTTATTTCCGTGACGAGAACGAGTCCAGCCGCAAGGGCGTGTCCCTGGCGCAGCAAGTCGAGCAGCGCGAGACCTGGGCCATCCAGTACACCATCGAACTGCGCAAGATGCTGGCGGACGTGCCCGTGCACGAGGGCGTGCGCGAGTTCCTGTTCCGCGTCTGGGCCGATGTGCTGGCGCACAGCGCGGTGCAGACCAGCCCGTCCAGCGAAGAAACGAAGGTGCTCAAGCGCGCCGCCGCCGACCTGATCTGGTCGGCCAGCGCCAAGCATTCGCGCGAAGACCGCGCCGACGTGCTGCGCCGCCTGCCGCCCTTGCTCAAGACCGTTCGCGAGGGCATGGCGCGGGGCGGCATGTCGGTCGAAAAGCAGGACGAACACGTCCACGAGCTCAACACCGCGCTGGCGGCGGCCTTCTCGGCGCGCTCCGCCACGATCTCGTCGGCCCACCTCAAGGAAGTCACCGAGCGCCTGGAAGCGCTGGACGACATCCTGCCCAACTTGGCCGAGGTCGAACTGGACGCGCAAACCCTGCGCGACCTGTCCGGCCATGAAAGCAGCGACCTGGAGGTGGTGGCCGAAGGCGGCACCATGCCCACGCCGGCCATGATGGCCTGGGCGCGCGAGCTCCAGATCGGCGCCTGGTTCCAGCTCGACTACCGGGGCACGCAAGAGTCCGTGCAGTTCGCCTGGTCCGGGCTGCAGAAGCAGTTGGCGCTGTTCGTCACGCCGCAAGGGCGGGGTGTGCTGTTCCAGTTGCACCGCCTGGCGGCCTTCCTGCAGGCGGGCTTGCTGGTGCCGGTCGAGGACGAGTCCCTCACCGTGCGGGCCACGCGCGAGGCCCTGGCCAAGCTGGACGCCGATCCGGCGAGGTTGCTGAACTGACGATTACAATCCGGCCGGTGTCTATGACACGTGTCGACAACATCAGGGCGGACATGACATTCAAATCAATTGTGCTGGCGGCGCTGGCTTCCACGGTATCGAGCTTGGCCATGGCAGACATGTACACGCTCGACCTGTCTGCGCCGGGCGATCGGCTCCTGGTCGTGGATTCACAGACCCACTTGGCCTGGTTGAACCTGAACAAGACCGCGGGACTGTCACTGGACCAAGTGGCCGCAGCCGGGTGGTTCGACCAGGGCTTCAGTTTGGCGACCCAGGCGCAGGTGGACACTTTGATGGCGGCGGTTTCACGCATCCCGTCCCTGGGCTTGCTGGGTGGCCAGCTCGTCTACAACTCCGCCTCCGGTGTGGAATGGTGGACGCCCAGGCTGACCGGTGCCATTGCGGGGAATTTCCTGGCTGAAGGCGGCTCGATCCCGGTCAAGAGCTTCGAGTATGGCCCCGTCCTCACGCCACCGCAAGGCAGTGAAACCGTGCCGGGCGACCGCGGGTGGTATTGGCCGGGTGAATTGGGAACTCCCTTGAGAGAGACGGTGGCGGCCAGCTACGAAGTCTTCATCAGCACGACGGCCACCTGGCTCAGCACGCAGGACAGCACGCCCGGTGCGGGCGTTTTCCTGGTCAAGACGCTGTCCGCCGTGCCCGAACCCGCCACCTGGCTGTTGATGGGCGTGGGCCTGGTGGGCTTGTTCGCCGCGTCGCGTCGCCGTCAACCCGGCTGATTCTTCGCCGTGGCCGCGATGCGCGCCAGTGCATCCTTGGCCGCACTGTCCCGGCTGTGCTCCATCAGCAGCGCTTCAAAAGCCGGCTCGGCCATCGGCCGCGCCAGGAAATAGCCCTGGCATTCGTCGCAGCCATGCGCCTTCAGGAAGGCGTTCTGCGCTTCGGTTTCCACGCCTTCGGCCACGATGCCCACCTCCAGCCGGTGCGCCATGGCGATCATCGCGGCGGCCAGGCGGCTGTCGCCGGGTGAGTTCGGCACATTGCTCAGGAAAGACCGGTCCATCTTGAGCCGGTCCACTGGCAGTTCGCGCAGGTAAGAGAAGCTCGAATAGCCCACACCGAAGTCGTCGATGGCAACGCCCACGCCCAGCGAACGCAGTTGCGTCAGCACGGCGGCGGCGCGCAGCGATTCGCGCACGACCACGCTTTCGGTGATCTCCAGTTCCAGCGCGGTGGGCGGCAGGCCGGTTTCCTTCAACACCCGGTCCACCACCTCGACGATGTCGGGCTGGTCCAGCTGGATGGCCGACAGGTTCACGGCGATGCGCATGGGCCAGCCACTGCGTTCGCGCCAGGCCTGCGCCTTCTGGCAGGCGCGGCGCAGCACCCATTCGCCCATGGGCACGATCAGGCCGGTCTCTTCGGCCAAGGGGATGAAGTCACCGGGGGGCACCAGCTTGCCGCCATGCTCCCAGCGGATCAGAGCCTCGGCGCCGGTGATGCGGCCGGTCATGCAGTCGAACTGGGGCTGGAAGTGCAGGCGCAACTCGTCGCGTTCCTGCGCCTTGTAGAGGTCGTTCTCCAGGCGCAGGGTGTCCAGCGTGGGCGACTCCATGTGCTCGGTGTACATCTGCACGCGGTTGCGGCCGTGGCTCTTGGCTTGGTACATGGCCAGGTCGGCGTGGCGCATCAGCGTGATGGCGTCGTTGCCGTGCGCGGGGTAGATCACCAGGCCGATGCTGGGCGTGACGCGCAACTCGTGCGGGCCCACGCGCAAGGGCTCGGCGAAGATGTCCAGCAACTTTTGCGCGACCACGTTGCCATCTTCGGGCAAGGCGATGCGCGGCAGCATCACCACGAACTCGTCGCCGCCCAGACGCGCCACGATGTCGGAGGTGCGCATCTCGGAGCGCAATCGGCGCGCCACCTCGATCAGCACGCTGTCGCCGATGTGGTGGCCCAGCGTGTCGTTGATCTTCTTGAAGCGGTCCAGGTCCAGGAACATCAGCGCCAGGCTGTTGCCATCGCGCTCGGCCAGGGTCACCGAGGCCTTGAGCTGCTCCTGCAGCATGTTGCGGTTGGGCAGGCCCGTGAGCGAATCGTGCAGGGCCAGGTGTTGCAGCTGGCTTTCGGCTTCGCGGCGCGAAGTCACGTCGGACGCCATGGCCAGGTAGCCGGTCATCTCGTCCACCTCGTTGCGCAGGATGGTGACGGTGATCTCGGCGGTCAGGTGGCGGCCGTCCGAGCGCACCAGGGTCCACTCGCTGGGCAGCCCGGGCGATTCCTGCGCCAGGTGCGACAACACCTGCATGTGTTCCACCGGGCGGTTCAGGCGCAGGGCCAGCATGCGGGCGCGTTCGCCGACCTCGTCGGGCTCGAAGAAGCGCTCGGCGGTGCTTTTGCCGATCAGCTCGTTCGAGCGGTAGCCCAGCAGCGCTTCGCCTGCCGGGTTCACCGTCTGGATGATGCCGTGGCGGTTGAGCACGAAGATGGCGTAAGGCGCGTTGTGCACGATGACGCGGCGCATCTCGTCCACCTCGTTGAGCTGGCGGTGCGCTTCCTGGATCGATTGCTCGGCCTGGTATTCGGAACTCAGGTCGCGCAGGATGCCGACGTACTGCTTCTCGCCATCGACCTCCATGTGGCTGATGGCGAGGTCCAGCGGCACGAGGTGGCCATCCTGGTGGCGGCCTTCCACGCGGTGGCCCACGCCATCGAAGCTCATCTGCTGGGTTTGCAGGAAGTCTTCCATGGCTTGGTCCAGGCCATGGCTGCGGATGCCGGGGATCAATTTGCTCAGGGGCTGGCCGACCATCTGCGCCGCCTCGTGCCCGAACACGCGGCTGATGGCGGCATTGACCGACTGCACGATGCCGGCCTCGTTCACGGTGACGATGCCGTCCACGGTGTTGTCGATCACCGAGCGCAGGTGTTTCTCGCTGGACACGGCCTGGCTGGCCAGGCGCCCGGCCATGCGCGCGGCCTGACCGTACTGCGTGGCGAACCCGCGCAAGGCCAGGCCCAGGCCAGCGGTGACGAACAGGCCGCTGAACAGCAAGGCCAAAGGGTAGCGCTGCCAGAGTGCATCGACCGGCGGGCGGACCATGGTCAGTTCCCAGCGGCGGCCGGCCACCTCCACGGTCTGCAGTCGGTGGTCGGCGTCCGCCACGGGGCCGGTGGGCTTGAAGGCCGTCGGGGACAGCTTGGCCGTGTCGAACAACAGTTGCGGCGTCGCGGGCGTCATGCTGCGTTCGGCTGGCCCCACGTCGCGCACCACCCACTGGCCCAGAGCCCAATCATCGGGGTTGACGATGACGCCCAAGATGGATTCGGCCTGGAAGGCGGCGCCGATCTGGCCGATGAAGGCCGCCTGGCGTTGCTCGACGGTGGCCAGCGGGCTGTGCGGCTTGTAGATGGGCGCGCGGATGACGAAGCCCAAGGCCTGGCTGTCGCCGGACACCAGGGTGAGGGGCGCGGAGGCCATGGGCTTGCCCGTGTCCCGTGCCAGCTGCGTGGTTTCGCGCCGGTTGGCTTCGTGGATCTGGTCGTAGCCCAGGATGTTGTCGTTGTGGGCGGCTGGCTCGACGTAAGTCACCGCCATGTACTCGGCGCGTTGGCCGGGCGGGTGGATGGCGTAGCCCGGGTTGCCCTGGTCGTTCAAGCTCTTGTCCGCGCGCACGGACGCTTCGAACGCGGCCTTCTGGTCGTGCGGCACCCGCCGGGCAAACTGCACGGCCACCAGGCCGGGGTAGCCGCTGTCCACGTCCAGGCTCAGGAAGTGGCGGTGAAAATCATCCCGCGACACCGCGTCGGTGGACAGGAACAGGGCTTGGAAGCTGCCCACCAGGTTGACGTAGTAAACCAGGGCTTCGCTGAGCCGGTGGGTGCTTTCCATCGAGGCGCGGTTGAAGCGGTCATCCGCATTGCGTTGCACCTCCTTGGCCGCCTGCTGCCAGGCGAGCAGGCTCAAGCAGACACCCACGACCAAAGTGACCCGGGACAGCAAGGTCCATCGGTCCGACCAGCGGGTGACTTGATCCAGCGTTTGATCCATGCCGTGTTGTCCTTGTCCTGGTGTGGCAGACGTGGCCCTCGACAAGGCGAAGGCTCGGTCTAAGGACTATCGGACGCAATCACGGGCGCTTGAACCGAAAACCGGTCCTAGGTCACGGCTTGGCGAGGTATGGCGGCCTTAAGCCGCGCCGCGAGCCATCGCCATCAAACGTTGAACGCGCTCATCGGTCGAAGGGTGCGTGGAGAACAAGCCGCGCAAACCGCCCCCCGACAGCGGGTTCATGATCATCATCTGGGCGGTCTCAGGATGCTGCTCGGCCGCGGCCATGGGCATGCCTTGCGCGTAGTGGTGGATTTTTTGCAGGGCGCTCGCCAGGGCGTGCGGGTCGCCGCTGATCTCGGCTCCGCCCCGGTCGGCCTCGAATTCGCGGGCGCGGCTGATCGCCATCTGGATCAGGCTGGCGGCCAGGGGCGCCAGCAAGGCCACGGCGATGCCGGCGATCGGGTTGTGCGGGCGGCCTTCGGAATCACGGCCGCCGAAGAACATCGCAAAGTTCGCCAGCATCGAGATGGCACCGGCCATGGTGGCACTGATGGTGCTGATCAAAATGTCGCGGTGCTTGACGTGGGCCAACTCGTGCGCCATGACGCCGCGCAACTCGCGCTCGGTCAGCACGTTCAGGATGCCGGTGGTGGCCGCCACGGCCGCGTTGTCCGGGTTGCGGCCCGTGGCAAACGCGTTGGGGGCCGACTCGTCGATCAGGTAAACGCGCGGCATGGGCAACTGGGCGCGCTGGGCCAGTTCCTGGACCATGCCGTAAAAGCGGGGCGCGGTGGTGGCATCGACCTCGCGCGCGTTGTACATCTTCAGCACCATGGTGTCGCTGAACCAGTAGCTGAAGAAGTTCATGCCCACGGCCACCAGCAACGCCACCATCATGCCGGTGCGTCCGCCAACCATCCCGCCAATGGCCATGAACAAGGCCGTGATGGCGGCCATCAGAACAGCGGTTTTCAGGATGTTGAACATGGAGAGGTCCTTCGGTCTTGCGGGAGGCCGCCATGGTGGCGGCCAGGGTTAGATGCGGGCGGCGCCGCAAGGTTCAAGGGGCGTCGGGATTTTCGTGCTGCCCGATGTCACGATCTTCGCGGGCAACAATGTGTTCAAGGCCACGGCCTTCGACACCGAAGGACACTCCGCCAACGCCGAACTGATCCTGATCGGCAGCACCTGCCTGAACCCGAAACGATGGCGCTGCTGCTGGCCCGCCTGGCCACCTGCGGCGTGGCGGCCGGTCGGCGCTCAGCCCGGCAGTTGCGCGGGTAAGCGTTCGCGCTGGCTCTGCAGGAATTCGCGGGCGGTGGCGCGTTTGCCGCCGGGTCGCTGCAGGCTGTGCAGGGCCAGGGCCTGTTCACCGCAGGCCACCACCAGGCTGTCGCCGCTGGCGTGCAGCACCTGGCCGGGCGTGCCACTGGCCGGCAGGACCGATGCGGTCCAGAGCTTGATGGTCTCGCCGTTCATCTGGAAGGTGGTGCCTGGAAACGGGTCGAAGGCGCGCACGCGCCGTGCGATCTGGCTCGCGGACTGGGTCCAGTCGATGGCGGCTTCGGCCTTGTCGATCTTGTGGGCGTAGTTGACCCCGGCTTCAGGTTGGCGCACCGGCTTCAGGCCACCGCTGGCCGCCAGCCTCAACGCTTCCACGATCATGCGGCCGCCCAGGCTGGCCAGCCGGTCGTGCAGCAGGGCGGTGGTGTCATCCGGCCGGATGGCTTCGCGTTCCATCAGCAGCATGTCGCCCGTGTCCAGGCCCTCGTCCATCTGCATGATGGTGATGCCGGTCTCCGCATCGCCTGCCTCGATGGCGCGGTGAATGGGAGCGGCACCTCGCCAGCGCGGCAGCAGTGAGCCGTGGATATTCAGGCAGCCCAATCGTGGGAGAGTGAGCGTCCACTTCGGAAGGATCAGCCCATAGGCGGCCACCACCATCACGTCGGCTTGAACCGCTTCGAGCGTCGCGCGCGCGGCCTGGGCGGCTTCGGCATGCTTGCCATCCAGCTTGAGGCTGGGCGGCTGCGCGACCGCGATGCCATGTTCCAGCGCGAACTGCTTGACCGGCGAGGCCTGCAGCTTCATGCCGCGACCAGCCGGCCGGTCGGGCTGGGTCAGCACCAAGGGGATGTCGAAACCGGCGGCGTGCAAGGCGGCCAGGGCTTCCCGGGCGAATTCGGGCGTGCCCGCGAAAATGACTTTCATGCGTGGCGGCCGGTTCAGTCGTCGCCGTCTTTGGCGCGTTTCTGCAATTTGGTCTTGATGCGGTTGCGCTTAAGGGGCGACAGGTATTCCACGAACACCTTGCCCAGCAGGTGGTCCAGCTCGTGCTGCACGCACACCGCCAGCAGTTCGTCGGCGTCGAATTCGTAAAACTGGCCGTCGCGGTTCAGGGCGCGCACCCGCACCTGGGCATGGCGTTCCACCTTGTCGTAGATGGCCGGCACCGACAGGCAGCCTTCTTCCCAGATGATCATCTCGTCGCTGGCCCGGATGATCTCTGGGTTGATCAGCACGCGCGGATCATCGCGCTCCTCGCTGGTGTCGATGACGACGACCCGCTCATGCACGTCCACCTGCGTGGCGGCCAGTCCGACCCCCTTGGCGTCGTACATGGTCTCGAGCATGTCGTCGACCAGCTGGCGGACGCGGTCGTCCACGGTGGCCACGGGTTTGGCCACTTTGTGGAGGCGAGCATCGGGGTAGCAAAGGATGGGCAGCAGGGCCATGGTACTTCTCAGCGGGTCTGGGCGGTCAAATGGCGGGTCGGATGGCGTCAGGGTGTTCCCGCTCGGATGTGGAAGCGGCGCAACGAACCCCAAGGCACCCGGCAAGAATCAGCGGGCAAGTGAGGACAATTTTCGTTGCGACGGCTTGTCTTTTCCGGGCAGAATCAAACGATCATTGACCAGATTTTGCCGGTTATTGGGAATCCTTATTGTCAGGGATCTCATCGGCGGGTGGATTGGAGAGAGTTTTCATGACCCAGCGATTGCTGCCCCTTGCTCATGCCATGGCCTTGTCGGTTGCGGTGTCCCTGGGTATTTTGGCCACCACCGCGCACGCCGCCGACGGTCCCAATTTCCCGATCACCCCGCAGCAAAAGGCCACGGCCAAGCAGGTCGCGCAAGCTGGGGTTCCCCTGTCCGAATTGTCTCCCACGGCCCCCGACTCCTACGTCGTCAAGCGTGGCGACACCCTCTGGGACATCTCCAAGCTCTTCCTCAAAAGCCCTTGGCGCTGGCCCGAGCTGTGGGGCATGAACCTTGAACAGATCCGCAACCCGCACCTGATCTTCCCGGGGCAGGTGCTTTACCTGGACAAGTCCAATGGCCTGGCACGCCTGCGCCTGGGTCAACCGGTGGGGGCCAGTGGTGACGCCCGCCTGTCGCCCCGTGTGCGTGAAGGCTCGCTGGAAGACGCGATCACGGCCGTGCCCCTGCACTTGATCGAGCCCTTCTTCAATGAAGCGGTGATCTTCGACACCAGCCAGGAATTGCTGCGGGCGCCGCGCGTGGTGGCCACGCAAGAGGGCCGGGTCATGCTGTCGCGTGGCGAAACCGCCTATGTGCGTGGCGAATTGGGTGGCCGCCGCGAGTTCCGTTTGTTCCGCCAGCCCAAGCCCCTGCGCGATCCCACCACCAAGGAAGTGCTGGGCTTCGAGGCCGCCTACGTGGGCACCATGAACCTGGTCCGCGAAGGCGTGGAAGGCACGGGCGCCGACGGCAAGCCCATGGTCATCCCTTCTACCTTCACCACCAGCATCCTGCGCCAGGAAGGCATGATCGGCGACCGCCTGGCCCCCGTGCCCCCGCGCGAGTTCGACAACCTGGCGCCCCACGCGCCCACGCAAGAACTCAGCGGCCAGATCGTGTCCATCTACGGCGAAAGCTTGACGGCCGGCCAGAACCAGATCGTGTCCTTGAACAAGGGCACCCGCGATGGCGTGGAACGCGGCCACGTGCTGGCCTTGTGGCGCGAGGGCAATACCGTGCGCGACATGACCTTGCCCGACAAGCCCCAGATCAAGCTGCCCGACGAGCGCCACGGCCTGCTGTTCGTGTTCCGCACCTTCGACCGCATGTCCTATGCCTTGATCCTCAATGTGCAGGAGCCCGTCAAGCCTGGGGACAAGTTCACCCAGCCCTGATGGGCTGGTGACGATGGCCTGAGAGATCCGAGACGAGACATGGACCGCGACGAAATTGGCGCGTGGCTGAGGCTGTTGCTGACGCCACGTGTGGGCCCGGCGTCAGCCCGGCGCCTGCTGGCCGCCCTGGGCTCGCCCCAGGCGGTGTTCACGGCCCCCCGGGAAACGCTGCTGAGCGTGTTGCCCACGCGGGAAACCAACGAGCTCCTGAAGTTGCCCGCCGACCTGGCCGATCAACTGGACGCCACTGTGGCCTGGTTGGCAGGCGCCCCGGCCGGGCAGGACCGCGCCCTGATCACCTTGGGCGACACGCGTTACCCGGCTGCGCTGCTGGAAACCGCCGACCCACCCTTGCTGTTGTTCGCGCAGGGCAGGGTGGCTTTGTTGTCGTCGCCCAGCGTGGCCATCGTGGGCAGCCGCAACCCTTCCGCGCAAGGCAAGGAAAACGCTCTGGCGTTTGCGAAGGCCTTGAGCCAGGCGGGCATCACCGTGGTCTCGGGCTTGGCCTTGGGCATCGACGGGGCGGCGCACGAAGGGGCCTTGGCGGGGGCGCTGGGTGGCACCATTGCCGTGGTCGGCACGGGCCTGGACCGCGTCTACCCCAAGGCCCACCATGATCTGGCGCACCGCATCGCGCAAGACGGCCTGCTGGTCAGCGAGTTCACCTTGGGCACGCCGCCTTTGTCGGCCAATTTCCCCAAGCGCAACCGCATCGTGGCGGGGCTGACCCGCGGCACCCTGGTGGTCGAGGCGGCGGTGCAATCCGGCTCGCTGATCACGGCGCGCCTGGCCATGGAGATGGGCCGCGAGGTGCTGGCCATCCCCGGCTCCATCCATGCGCCTCAGGCACGGGGTTGCCATGCGCTGATCAAGCAGGGTGCCAAACTGGTGGAAACCGCGCAGGATGTGCTGGAAGAAATGCGCTGGTCGAGCAATGCGCCCGCCATCCACCAGGATGAGCATGGCGACGATGCCGAAGGTGATGGCCAGGAAGACCTGGTGCTGAGCGCCATGGGCCACGACCCGGTGGGCCAGGATGCCTTGTCGGCGCGCACCGGCATGGGCCCGGCCGACCTGGGCGCGCGCCTGCTCGAACTGGAAATGGCGGGCCACGTGGCGCGCCTGCCGGGGGCCTTGTTCCAGCGCGTGGGGATGGGCTGATGCTGCGCCAAACACTGGGCCGGGTCGATTACGCACCCACGGCCCAGGCCATGCAGGCCTTCACCGAGGCCCGCACCCCCGACACCCCCGACGAACTCTGGTTGTGCGAACACCCG
Source organism: Aquabacterium sp. (assembly GCF_050725395.1). Taxonomy (GTDB): domain Bacteria; phylum Pseudomonadota; class Gammaproteobacteria; order Burkholderiales; family Burkholderiaceae_C; genus Aquabacterium. Next base: position 47,463 of record NZ_JBOHHL010000001.1, read on the forward strand.
CCCGTGTTCACGCAGGGCCTGGCGGGCCAGGCCGGCCATGTCTTGTTCAACCCGCCAGGGCCCGACCACATCCCGGTGGTGCAAACCAACCGGGGCGGGCAGGTGACCTACCACGGGCCTGGCCAGGTGGTCGGCTACCCGCTGGTCGATCTGCGCCGCCAGGGCATCTACGTCAAGGAATACGTGTTCCGCCTGGAGCAGGCCATCATCAAGGCGCTGGAGGCCTTGGGCGTGACGGGGCACCGCGTGGCGGGCGCGCCGGGCATCTATGTTCGCCTGGCCGATCCGGCCGGCCATGCCGCCCTGACCGAGCCCGCCGACCCGCGTGATCCCTTCAAGGGCCTGGGCAAGGTCGCCGCGCTGGGCATCAAGGTCAGCCGGCATTGCACTTACCACGGCGTGGCGCTGAACGTGGCCATGGACCTGTCGCCCTACGATCGCATCAACCCCTGTGGCTACACGGGCTTGAAGACCGTGGACCTGGCTTCGCTGGGGGTGAAGGTGTCCTGGGACGAGGCCGCGGCGCTGCTGGGCCAAAAGCTGCACACCTGGCTTTCGCCCTGATCGGCTAAAGTGGCGGGATGGCCACCGAAACCACGCCCCCCGAGTCTCCGGCTGTTGTCCTCCCGCAGTACGACCCCACCATCAAGCAAAAAGCCGAGGCCAAGATGGCCCGCATCCCCATCAAGGTGGTGCCCATCGGCGAAGTGCTGAAAAAGCCCGACTGGATCCGCGTGCGCGCCGGCTCGCCCAGCACGCGCTTCTACGAAATCAAGCAGATCCTGCGCGAGCACAAGCTGCACACGGTTTGCGAAGAAGCTTCCTGCCCCAACATCGGCGAATGCTTCGGCAAGGGCACGGCCACCTTCATGATCATGGGCGACAAGTGCACCCGCCGCTGCCCGTTTTGCGATGTGGGGCACGGCCGTCCCGATCCGCTCGATGTGGACGAACCGCTCAACCTGGCCAAGACCATCGCCGCCTTGAAGCTCAAGTACGTGGTGATCACCAGCGTGGACCGCGACGACCTGCGCGACGGTGGTGCTGCCCACTTCGTGGAATGCATCCGCCAGGTGCGCGAATTGAGCCCGGCCACGCAGATCGAAATCCTGACGCCCGATTTCCGGGGGCGCATGGACCGCGCGCTGGAGATCCTCAAGCTGGCGCCGCCCGACGTGATGAACCACAACCTGGAAACCGCGCCGCGCCTCTACAAGGAAGCGCGCCCAGGGTCTGATTACCAGTACAGCCTGAACCTGCTCAAGCGCTTCAAGGAATTCGCGCCGCACGTGCCCACCAAGAGCGGCATCATGGTCGGCCTGGGCGAGACCGACGAAGAGATCCTGCAGGTGATGCGCGACATGCGCGCGCACGACATCGACATGCTCACCATCGGCCAGTACCTGGCGCCCAGCGGGCACCATTTGCCGGTGCGCCGCTACGTGCACCCCGACACCTTCAGGATGTTCGAGGAAGAAGCCCGCAAGATGGGTTTCAGCCACGCGGCCGTGGGTGCCATGGTGCGCTCAAGCTACCACGCGGACCAGCAGGCGGCGCACGCCGGGGTTTGACGATGGGGTTGGCGCGGATGGGCTGATGGCGGGCTACACTGGTTCGCCCATGGACACACCGTGACCCAGCCCCAACAGCCGCCTTTGCCCCCAGCGTTGCCGCTGGCCATTCCGCACACGGATGGCGAGCTGGCCCGCTTGCGCCAGCGCCTGGACGACCACGACGACCTGCTCGCGCTGGTGGGACACGAATTGCGCAACCCGCTGCACTCCTTGTCGCTGATGGTGTCGGTGGCGCGGCTCAGCGCCCAGTCGGAACAGGCCCACGACACCCTGGACCGCATCACCAAGGTGCAGGCCAACCTGCAGCGCTACGTGCACCGCGTGACGGTCCTGCTGGATTTGCTGAGCCACGAGGGCCAGGCTTTTCCGGCCAAGCACCAGACGGTGGAACTGGGCCAGGCCCTGGCCAACATCCTGGAAGGCCTCATGCCCGAAGGCCAGTATCGCCAGGTCGCGGTGCATTTCCACGGCCCGTCCGATCCCTGCCATGCCGTGCTGGACATGCTGGTGCTGGAGCAGATCGTGGACAACCTGATGCTCAACGCCTTCAAGCACGCGGCCTGCACCAATGTCACCGTGACGATGGCCTGCGCGCAAGGCTGGGCCGAGATCGCCATCGCGGATGACGGCCGAGGCATCGAAAAAAATGATCAGGAGCGCGTGTTCAACAAGTACGCCGTGGCGGAGAATTCGGGCCGAGGTACTGGCAGCGGCCTGGGCCTGTGGATCGTGCGTCGACTGAGTCAGGTGCTGGGAGGCAGCGTATCGCTGACCAGCACGCCGGGCCAGGGCTGCACCTTCACCTTGCGGATCCCTTTGAATCAACCTGCGCACAACGCGACGACATGACCATGCCCTCTTCCACGCTTACCACTCTCCAGCGGCTGTCCAGTGGTGTGCCTGGCCTGGACCAGGTGCTGGGCGGCGGCTTTTTCCAGGCGGGCGTGTACATCGTGCACGGGCTGCCTGGCAGCGGCAAAACCATTTTGGCCAACCAGTTGTGCTATCACCAGGCGGAGCAGGGCGGTCGTGCGGTCTACGTCACCCTGCTGGCCGAGTCGCACTCGCGCATGTTGCAGCACATCCACACGCTGAGCTTCTTCGACGAGACCGCCATCCCTGAGCGGGTGTCCTACCTCAGCGCCTTCAATGTGCTCGAAGCCGATGGCCTCAAGGGGCTGATGACCGTGCTGCGCCAGGAAATGCGCTCGCTGGCCGCCAATGTGCTGGTGCTCGATGGCCTGGTGGCCGCGGCCGAAGCCGCCCCCACCGACCGGGACCTCAAGAAGTTCATCCACGAATTGCAGACCAGCGCCGTTTTTCACGGCTGCACGGTGTTCCTGCTGACCAGCGGCACGCCCCAGCGCATCAGCGCCGAGCACACCATGGTCGACGGCATCCTCGAACTCGAAGAGCGCCTGTACGAGGCCCGCTCCGAGCGGGCCATCCAGGTGCGCAAGTTCCGGGGCGCGGCCTCGCTGCGCGGCAAGCACCCGCTGCGCATCACCGACGCCGGCCTGCAGGTCTTCCCGCGCATCGAGTCGATGTTCGCGAAACCGCCCGAGCCCCAGGAAGAACCTGGGGTGCTGAGCACGGGCATCGCCACCCTGGACGCCATGATCGAAGGCGGCGGGTTGCCAGGTTGCAGCGCCAGCGTGGTGGTGGGGTCCACCGGCACGGGCAAGACCACCATGGGCTTGCATTTCCTGTCGCGCAGCTCGACCGAGGAGCCGGGCCTGCTGTTCGGCTTCTTCGAATCGCCGGGGCGGCTGCGTGCCAAAGGCCGCAAGATGGGCCTGAACATCGATGCGCTCGAAGCCTCCGGCGCCCTGCACCTGATGTGGACTTCGCAAGGCGAGCACGTGCTCGACGAGATGGGTCACCGCCTGCTCGACGCCGTGCAGCGGCTGAACATCAAGCGGGTGGTGATCGATGGCCTGTCCGGCTTCTTCGAGTCGGCCGTGCACCCCGAACGGATCACCCGCTACTTCTCTTGCCTGGCCAATGAATTGCGCCGCCGGGGCGCCACGGTGCTGATGACGCTGGAGACGCGCGACGTGGTCGGCTCCTTGGTGTCGCTGCCTTATGGGGTGTCCGGCTTCGTGGACAACCTGTTCTTCCTGCGCTTCGTGGAAGACCAGGGCCACGTCAAGCGCCTGCTGACGGTCACCAAAATGCGCGATACCCAGTTCGAGCTTGGGCTGCATGCCTTTCACATCGGCAACCAGGGAATGCTGATTGCTGGTCTCCACACGGCCAATGGTGATGTCATCCCATCCGCCTCAGTGGCCTCCGGCTCCCCTCCACCCGACGCTTGACAGTACCTTGTGTTGAAAACCATTCTGATCGTCGATGACGAACTGGGCAATGCGGAAGTGCTGAGCCTCATCCTGGAAGATGAGGGGTATCGGGTTTTCTGCGCCGCCAATGGCCGTGACGGTCTGGACAAGGTGCGCGAGGTGGGCCCCGATCTGGTGGTGCTCGACTTCATGATGCCGGTGATGAATGGCGCCGAGATGGGCCATGCCTTGCGCGCCAGTCCACAAACCGCCCACATCAAGATCCTGATGAACAGCAGCTTGCCGGAAGCCTCGGTGGCACAGCGGTTTCCTTTGTACGACGCCTTCCTGCGCAAGCCCTACAGCATCGACGACGCGCTGGACACCATCCGGACCTTGATCGCGTAACTTCAGCCGTGTTCTGACGGGGTGGGCAAGCCAATTGCCACGGCATGGGTGCAAGGAGCTCATCATGCCGAATTCAATCACCACACTTTCTTTTTGGCGCGCCACGCCGTTGTTGCTGGCCGCGCTTCTGACAGGGCTGCCGTTCTGGGCCCAGGCTCAAACCGCCTCGGGTTCGTCCGCGCCGGAATTGCGCGCCAAGTTCGATCAGCTGGGCCCATCCCTGCAGAGCAATGCCTTCCGCCGGCCCCTGGTCATCGATTCGAGCGAGTCATCGGGCCAGGTGCGGGGTGACGTCTACGCGGTGGTGGAGCACCCTTTCACCAAGGTGCAGCAAGCGCTGCGCGATCCAGCCCGCTGGTGCGATGTGATGATCCTGCACCCCAACACCAAGCAATGCGAATCGCCCCCGACCGGGCAATCGGTGTTGAAGGTCGCCATCGGCAAGAAGCTTGAACAACCGGCAGAAGATGCCTACCCCTTGAACCTGAGCTATTCGCTGGCCTCCAGCGCGCCCGACTATTTTCAGGTGCAATTGCGCGCCGCAGAGGGGCCATTGGGCACCAGCAATTACCGTTTCGTGGTCGAGGCGGTGTCACTGCCCAACAACCGCAGCTTCATCCACCTCTCGTATTCCTACGCCTCGAGCATGGCGGGCCACCTCGCCACCAAGGCCTACCTGGCCACGGCGGGTCGCTCCAAGGTCGGCTTCAGCCGGACCGGGACGGACGATCAGGGCAAGCCGGTGTACATCGGTGGCGTGCGCGGCGCGGTCGAGCGCAATGCCATGCGCTACTACCTGGCCATCGACGCCTGCCTGCAGTCCATGGACGCGCCCGCCGACCAGCGTTTCGACCGGCGCCTCAAGCGCTTTCTGGCTTCCATGGAGCAATACCCCCGGCAGTTGCACGAGATGGACGGCGACACCTTCCTGGACATCAAGCGGCGGCAGCACGAGCGCCAGCGCACCGTGCTGAGTTCGCAGGCCGAGGTGAACTAACCCCCGGGTGTTCAGGGCGGGGCGGTTTGGCTGGGGTTTGGAGCGAGCGACTGGGACTTCAGGTACTGGATCAGCAAGCGGCGTTCTTCGGCCGATTTGACCCGCACGTCCATTTCCTGACCAGGGATCAAGGCTTCGGGATTCCTGAGCCAGCGGTCCAGCATCTCCTCGGTCCAGACCACGTTTGAGTTCTTCAGCGCGGCCGAATACATGAAATCGGCCACCGAGCCGGCGCGGCGGCCCACCACGTTTTGGTGCCTGGGGCCCACATGGTTCGTGCTGATGGCGTGGCATTTCATGCAGTGCGATTCGTACAGCGCCTGACCCTGTGCCAAATCGATCTGCGTGGCTGCGTGGCTTGCGCTATGCCATCCCAGCAAGGCCAAGGCCGAAAGGGCCAGTGCGGTTTTCATGAATGTGGTCGGGTTTGCTTCGTCTGACACCGTACGCGCATGCCCGCCCAGTGGATGCCGGGAGAAGCGGCCATATTGCCGTTTTCGGCGGCGAATGCCCTTTGGGTCAGGCGGCTGGCACGACTTGCTTGCCCGCGCCGCGCCGCGCATATTCGATGCAGGCCTTGAACACCGCCAGGTTGTTGTGCAGGACCTCGTTGAGCGGGGTCTTGCATTTTTCGGCCACCCATTGCGTGGCGATGCGGTTGCTGGCCCCCACCAGGGCGTCGGCCACGATGGTGGAGTTCAGGCCCAATTCGGCCATGTTGGGGAAAAACTGGTGCACGAAGGTGCCCACCAGTTGGGCGTAGTCCTGGCTGGCCTTGTTGGCCAGGGCGTTCATGCCTTCGCCCACGTTCAGGGCGTCGATCAAGGCCACGCGGGCGCGCCGGGGGTCTTGCTGGATGAACTCCAGGAATGTGCGCAGCGAGGCCTCGGCCAGTTTCTCGGGATCGGGCGGGCACTGGGCCAGGGCGATGATGGTTTGCTGCATCAGCTCGCGGCTGATCGTGGCGTACACGGCCTTGAACAGGCCTTCCATGCCATCGAAGGACTCGTAAAAGTAGCGCGAGGTGAGCTGCGCCTCCTTGCAGACGTCGCGCACGGTCGATGGGTGGTAGCCATTGGCGCCGAAGACCGCCAAGGCGGCTTCGATCAAACGGGCCTTGCGCTGGCGTTGCCGCTCCTCTGGATCGACCCCGCCATAACGACGGCCGAGGGTCCCCGGGGTCGAGGGGGCGTCGGGGTTAACCCTGGTTCTGGAAACAGTCATTGTCAAATACTATTTTGAAGTTGACCATTGTCAAAATGGTGCAGTGCCGCAGGATTCGGAGACAAGATGCATGAGTGAGCGAGCGAGTGTTCTGATCGTTGGCACGGGTTTTTCAGGCCTGTGCGCGGCGATGTGCAGTCGCACCTTCATTCGCATTCCTTCGAGCCCGACCCCGATCGGACGCGTCAATTCGCCCTCCAGCCCGAGACCTGGTCCTGTCTGCGCCGTTGTGCAGAGCAGTACGGCATCTTGCCCCACATTCGCGACAACGCCAATGCGGTGGCGTCGCGTTTTGACGAAGCATCCTCTACTTGAGTGGTCGCCGAGGCTTCCGCTACCCCACATCACCAGTTCATTCAACCTGCGCGACTACGCCATCAAAGCCAAGTAAGCCATCCATGAAAAATTTCAAGAACAAAGTTGCCGCCATCACCGGTGCGGCCTCCGGCATGGGCCGTGAGTTGGCGGTCGAGCTGGCCCAGCGTGGCTGCCACGTGGCCCTGTCCGATGTGAACGAAACCGGCCTGGCCGAGACGGCCGCGCTGGCCCGCAAGCACGGCGTGAAGGTCTCGACCACCAAGCTGGACGTGTCCAAGCGCGAGGCCGTCAACGCCTGGGCCGACCAGGTGGCCAGTGAGTTCGGCCAGGTCAACCTGGTGTTCAACAACGCCGGCGTGGCCCTGGGCGCCACGCTCGACAAGGTCAAGCCCGCCGACTTCGAATGGATCATGGGCATCAACTTCTGGGGCGTGGTGTGGGGCACGCAAGCCTTCCTGCCGCACCTGAAGAAGTCGGGCGATGGCCACATCGTCAACACCTCCAGCCTGTTCGGTTTGATGTCGCAGCCCACGCAGGGCACCTACAACGCCAGCAAGTTCGCGGTGCGCGGTTTCACCGAATCGCTGCGGCAAGAACTGGACGTCGAGAACTGCGGCGTGAGCGCCACCTGCGTGCACCCGGGCGGCATCCGCACCAACATCGCCAAGGCGGCCAAGCTGGACCCGTCGATGGCCAAGCCCGGCACCGACCTCGAACTGGCGCGCCGCCGCTTCGACAAGCTGCTGAACACGACCACGGCCAACAGCGCCGCGCGCACGATGATCCGCGCGGTCGAGAAAAACAAGCGCCGCGTGCTGGTCGGCCCCGATGCGGTCTTCCTGGACAAGCTGGTGCGCCTGACCGGTTCCTGGTACCAGCCGCTGGTGACCTTCTTCTTCAAGAAGATGATGGGCTGAGCCATGACGAGCTTGCCCCAAGACCGTGCCGCTGGCGAGGCCGTGATCCGCCGCTATCCGCCGCTGCCCGGCGCGCTTGAAACCGTGACCGCCGGGGCCATGCGCTTCGCTTTGCGGACTTTCTTCAAGTCGATCATGAAGCCGCCCTTGCCACCACAACTGCAGCGCGGCGTGCTGCACATGCTGTCGGTGGCGATGCCGGGCACGACGGGCGTCACGGTCGAGAAGACCAAGGTGGGCAACATGACGGCCGAGCGCCTCACGCCCAAGGGCGCCAAGCCCAAGCATGCCATCCTGTACCTGCACGGCGGCGCCTTCGTCGCGGGCAGCCCGCGCAGCCACCGCAGCATCACCAGCCGCCTGGCCAAGTTCGCGAACGCGCAGGTGCTGGCCATCCACTATCGGCGCGTGCCCGAAGCGCCGTTCCCTGCGCAGATCGACGATTCGGTGGCCGGCTACAAGCAGTTGCTGAAAGACGGCTTCAAGCCCGAGAACATCGCCGTGGCGGGCGATTCGGCCGGTGGCACGCTGACCTTGCTGGTCACCAAGGCGCTGGAGCTCGAAGGCGTCGAGGCGCCCGGGTGCCTGGTGATGATGTCGCCGGCCTTCGACCCCAAGCTCGACAGCCAGAGCGTCAAGAAGTACCGCAAGCTCGACCCGATGATCAACATCGAGTGGGGCCACCAGGGCTTCACCTGGTACCGCCCGCAGCACGACCACCCGCTGGCCTTCCCCAAGCGCCAGAACCTGGCCACCTTGCCGCCCACGCTGGTGCAGGTGGGGGAGATCGAGGTGCTGCACGACGACTCGGTGTGGCTCGCGCACGCGGCCAAGCGCTTTGACCGCCATGTGGAGCTGGAGATCTACGAGCAACGCTGGCATGTGTTCCAGATTCACGCGGGCATCATGCCCAGTGCCACGCTGGCCCTGCAACGCCAGGCGGCGTTCATGAAGCAGCACTGGGGTTCTTGAGACGAAGAGCCTCATGAAAAAAGGCCTCCAGCATGGAGGCCTTTTTGTTGGGCCCAGCGGTTCAGGCCGCGGCCTTGGTCTTCTGGCGCAGGGCCATGTCGCGGATGGCTTCATCGCGCAGGTCCTTGCGCAGGATCTTGCCGACGTTGGTCATGGGCAGGTCTTCGCGGAACTCGACGTACTTGGGGCGCTTGTAGCCGGTCAACTGCTCCTTGCAGTAGTTGGCCACGTCCTTCTCGGTCAGGCTGTAGTCCTTGCGCACCACGAACAGCATCACGGCCTCGCCGGCACGTTCGTCGGGCACGCCCACCACCGCGCATTCGGTCACGCCGGGGTGCAGGTTCACCACCTGCTCGATCTCGTTCGGGTACACATTGAAGCCCGACACCAGGATCATGTCCTTCTTGCGGTCCACGATCTTGATCTGGCCATGGGCGTCGAACACGCCGATGTCGCCGGTGCGGAAGAAACCATCGGCGGTCATGACCTTGGCGGTTTCATCGGGGCGGTTCCAGTAGCCGGACATCACTTGTGGACCGCGCACGCAGATTTCGCCGGGCTCGCCCGTGGGCTGCACCTGGCCATCGTCGTTCAGCAGCACGATCTCGGTGGAAGGCAGTGGGTAGCCGATGGCGGCGTTGTAGTCGGTGTTGGTGAGCTTGTTGACCGTCAGCACGGGCGCGGTCTCGGACAGGCCATAGCCTTCCACGATGGGCACGCCGGTGATGCGCTTCCACTCATCGGCCGTGGACTTCTGCACGGCCATGCCGCCGCCGATGCACATGCGCAGGCGCGAGAAATCGATGGTGGCGAAGTCGGGCTCTTCGATCAGCGCGTTGTACAAGGTGTTGACCGCCGGGAATTGCGTGACCTTGTACTTCTTGAGCGTCTTGATGACGCCGGGCAAGTCGCGCGCATTGGCGATCAGCAGGTTCATCGTGCCCATGCGCGCGCTCAGGAAGAAGCACACCGTCAGCGCGAAGATGTGGTACAGCGGCAGGGCCACCACGTTGATCAACTGGCCGTCGACCTTGTCGAGCTCGGGCTTGAACCAGGCCTCGCACTGGAGGATGTTGGCGGTGACATTGCGCTGCGACAGCGTGGCGCCCTTGGACACGCCGGTGGTGCCGCCCGTGTACTGCAGGAAGGCAGGGTCGGAGCCTTTGATGATCGGGCGCACGTACTTGCTGGCGCGGCCCTTGGCCAGGGCAGCCTTGAGGGTGGTTTGCTTGCAGCGCTCGTTGTCGGGCAGCGTGAAGGCCACCACATTCTTCTCGAGGTGGCGCGTGTTGAAGGTGACCAGCGGGCCCTTGATGGGACCGAAGACGTCGCCCATGGCGCTCAGCACGATGTGCTTGACGGGCGTGCGCTCGACCACTTCCTGCAGGGTCACGGCGAAGTTTTCGAGGACGATGATGACTTCGGCGCCGGAGTCCTTGAGCTGGTGCTCCAGTTCACGGGGCGTGTACATCGGGTTGACGTTGACGACCACGAAGCCCGCGCGCAGCACCCCGGCGATGGCCACGGTGTACTGGGGCACGTTGGGCATCATGATGGCCACACGCGTGCCTTGGGCCAGGTTCAGCGACTGCAGCCAGGCTGCCAGGGCCTTGGACTGGGCATCGATCTCGGCGAAGGTCCATCGCGAATCCATGAAGGCGGCCATGTCGCGCTTGGCGTGCTTGGCAAAGGCGTCTTCCAGCAGGTCAACGAGCGAGGTGTATTCGTCGGGGTTGATCGTGGCGGGGACCCCTGCGGCGTACTGGTCCAACCAAGGTTTGGCAATCGACATGAATTTGTCCTGTGAGAAAAGCCGGGATCAATCTGAAAACAACTGCTGTCATTTTGCAATAGATCCGGGCTTTTGCCATCCCTCAGTCGAGTGCGGGGTTCTCACGAGGCCTGGCGGCGGCGCTAAAAACCAAGGCGAGCAGGCCGCCACCCAGGGCCAGCGCCCAGTTGGCGGGTTCGGGCACCGCGGTGTTCGACAGTTCGACGTCGGCGTGCACCACCAGCCCCAGGAACTGGTCTTCGGTGCTGTTATTGGCATAGGACAGGCCCACTGGCGCCGTGAACGATTGGGACGGGGCGGCCAGGCTGGTGAACAGGGTCTTGGTGTAGGAGCTTTCTTCGCCGTAGTAGCCGAAGCTGAAATCGAGCAAGGCCACCGCATAGCATTCGGTAGCGCAAGTGGCGCTGGCCTGCAGCTCCGCATTGCCCGAGAAAGTCAGCCGGGTGCCGGGCGCGATCCGGATCAGCGGGGCGTAGTACGAACCGACGAGGTTGCCGCTGCTCTGGAGTAGGTAGCTGGTGGTGACGCTTGCACCGGTGGCCCCGGCTTCGACCGAATTGCTGGTGACCTGGGCCAGGGCCGTGGTCCCGTCGGCGAAAGCCTGGCTCACCGAGGCATTGCCCAGGAAAGGCACGACGTTGTCGCTGACGAAGAAGGGTGGCTTGTCATGGTAGATGGAGGTGGCTGATTTCCAGTGGTCGCTGGGCAGCAGTTCGTAGAACGGGCCCACGCCGTCGCCCGGAGTGATGTCGGTGACGGAAAACGCCAGGTTGCTGAACTTGACCGAGGCGGACAGATCGGCCGCGGCGTGCGCGGTGGCCCCGGCACAGGCCAAAAGCAAGGTGAAGGTGGTGAGACGCTTCATGAGGGGCCCCTGTTTGTTGAGTGGGACGAGCATAGGAACAAGTGAGCCGGGGGGCAAGCATGAAAAAAGGCCCTCCGGGGAAGGGCCTTTGAGGGCGTGCGTCAAGGCACTGCTCAACCTTGTGACTTAACGCGGCGGCGGCCCAGCGCGGCGGCCGTCAGCAGGCCGGCCACCATCAAGGACGTGGTCATGGGTTCCGGCACCGAGGTGATCGACGTGGCCAAAGAGTTGTCGCGCACACCGGCCTCGGCGATGAAGCGCAGCGTCAGGTCCTGCGTATGGTTGCTGAAGTTCCAGTAGGTCACGCCGGCAGAGCCCGTGAAAGTCTGGGTTCCAGTGGTCTCGTTGGCGAAATACTTGTTGAACGAGGTGGAGCTGCCAAATTCGCCATAGGGGGAAACATCGTCGAACGAGATGTTCCATTCGCTCCCTGGGAAGTCCGCCCTCAGTTCCACCGAGGAGCGACACAAGTAGCTCACCTCGGTGCAATCGGTGGTCAGCTCGATCTGGTAATCGCCGGTGACCAGGATGGCCGTCCCGGGGGCCAGCCTGATGTTGGGCGTGTAGCTGCCGATGGGGTCGTCACTGCTGGCCACGAGGGCCGACGCGCCAGGGCCGCTGGCTGAAGCCAAGAACCCCGACGCCCCGATCGACGCCTGTGCCGTGCTGCCATTGGTGGTGTCCGAACTCGTGGCGGACAAGGGGGTGAAGATGCCAGGCGCCGACTGCTCGGTCGACTCGCTGGTGACCGCCCTCACGGTCGTGGGTGAGCCGCCGCTCAGCACCTCATAGCCGGCGATGACGTTGTCCTGAGGGTTCAGATCGATGGTGGCGATGCTCAGGTTGCTGAAAGTGATGGCGGCGGTGCCCGTGGCGTGTGCGGCCGTCGATGCGCCCATGGCCAGCGCCAGCGCCAGTTGAATGGTTTTGTTCATGGTGTCCCTTGATGAATGGATTGAAGGCGTCGGTGAAATTCACGCCGCGGTTTGGCCGAGGGCTGTCAGGGCCCTGGCGCCGCGTTGGCGGCGGCTTGCCATGCCGGCGACCAGCACGCCTGCTGCCATCAGCCCCCACATGGCGGGTTCGGGCACCGTGGCGACCGACACAGATCCGCCGAGGCTCAGGCCCAGGTCCACATACTGGTTGCTGAAGTTCACGTAGCTGGCGCCGAATACGCCGTCCAGCGTTCGGCTGCCGCTGTCGATCGACAGCTCTTTGAGGAAGGAAGACTGGTTGAAGTAATCGTAAAAATTGTAGGGGGCGAAGATTCTGGCATCCAAATGGACCGTCGATTTGCAGGGCGTATTGACGGCGGGGCAATCGCTGGTCAGGGCTATTTCATAATGGCCGGACAAAAAAATGGCCGAGCCCGGTGCCAGGCGGATGAGATTGAGGCTCGTGGGGACGGCGGCGTTGGCGGCCACCGTTTCAAAGAGCCCCGTGCCTGCCACGGTGGTTTCAAACCCAGTGGCGGTGAACGAAGCGCTTGCATTGACGTTGGGCCCATCGTTGGCCGTCAGCGACACGGGCGAGAACAAGCCGGGCGTGGTCTGTTGCGTGGTCGATTGGAGGCTCTTGCGGTAGATCGATACTTGTGAACTCCCGTTCTCTTCGAACAACTCGTAAGAGGGCAGTTGCGCATTGCCAGGCACCAGATCGATCACGGTGAACGCCAAGTCGCTCACCTTGAGCGAGGCGGAACTGGTGTTGGCCTGCGCGGCCGATGAAGCGACGCAGAGCAATGCCGCCCCTGCGATGGAGGCTAGTCTTTCATTCATGGTCATCCCTTGTTTATTTGGTGGATGGCCAGTCTAATTTGACTTTCAATTCCCCATAAAAAAAAGGCCCTCGCAGGGAGGGCCTTTCATCACTGAGACACCAATCACTGAAAAGTGAAGTGCTCCGCGTCCATCGCCATCACGGCGCTGGTGGGCGCCAGGGCGCTCTTCTTGTGGCCATCCGCGCGCGGCAGCAGGCGTTCGAAGTAGAACTCGGCTGTCTGGATCTTGGCTTTGTAGAACTCGGCGGGCTCCTTGCCCTTGCCACTGGCCAGCGTCTCGGACGCCTTGATGGCCTGCAGCAGCCAGAAGTGCGCCATCATCACGAAGCCCGAGTACATCAGGAAGTCGACGCTGGCCGAGCTGACCAGGTCGCGGTCCTTGGCAGCGCGCAACATGATGCGGGTGGTCAGCACGTTCCATTGGATGGCGCGCTTGGCCAGCTGGCGGGCCATCTTGCCGATGGGGCCACCGGACAGCAGGTGCGGTTTGGCCAGGCCCAGCATGTCGCCGGTGAACTCGCGCACGCACTTGCCCTTGGTGGTCAGCAGCACCTTGCGGCCCAACAGGTCCAAGGCCTGGATGCCGGTCGTGCCTTCGTACAAGGTGGAGATGCGCGCATCGCGGGCGATCTGCTCCATGCCGTGTTCCTTGATGTAGCCGTGGCCACCGAACACCTGCATGCCGAGGTTGGCCGATTCCAGGCCCATCTCGGTCAGGAAGCCCTTCAGGATGGGGGTGTAGAAGCCCAGCTTGTCGTCGAACTCTTCGTACTTCGCCTTGTTGCCTTCCAGCACGCCGTTGACCATGTTGTCGGCCAGCTTGGCGGCGTGGTAAATCATGGCGCGGCCGCCTTCGGCCACGGCCTTTTGCGTCAGCAGCATGCGGCGCACGTCGGCGTGCCAGATCAGCGCGTCGGCGGTGTGGTCGGCGTCTTTCTTGCCGGACAGGGCGCGCATGGAGCGGCGCTCCTTGGCGTAGGGCAGCGAGCCTTGGTACGACAGTTCAGCGTGGGCCACGCCTTGCACGGCGGTGCCGATGCGGGCGGTGTTCATGAAGGTGAACATGGCTTCCAGGCCCTTGTTGGGCTCGGCGATCAGGTAGCCCACGGCGCCGTCGAAGTTCAGCACGGCGGTGGCGGAGGCGCGGATGCCCATCTTGTGCTCGATCGAGCCGCAGACCACGGGGTTGCGCTCACCGACCGAGCCATCGGCGTTCACCAGGAACTTGGGCACGATGAACAGCGAGATGCCACGGGTGCCGCGGGGGGCGTCGGGCAGGCGGGCCAGCACGATGTGGATGATGTTGTCGGCCAAGTCGTGTTCGCCGGCCGAGATGAAGATCTTGGTGCCAGTGAGCTTGTAGCTGCCGTCGCCCACGGGCTCGGCCTTGGTCTTGACCTGACCCAGGTCGGTGCCGCACTGGGGTTCGGTCAGGCACATGGTGCCAGTCCATTCGCCCGAGACCAGCGGGGGCATGTACAGGTCTTTCTGTGCTTCGGTGCCGTACTGCATGATGGTGTTCATGCAACCCAGGCTCAAGCCGGGGTACATGGTGAACGACCAGTTGGCCGTGCCCATCATTTCCGCCTTGAGCAGGTTCAGCGACATGGGCAGGCCCTGGCCGCCGTGCTTGACTTCGTGCGACAGGCCTTGCCAGCCGCCGGCCACGTACTCCTTGTAGGCTTCCTTGAAGCCCTTGGGCGTGGTGACGTTGCCGTTTTCGAAGTGGCAGCCTTCCTGGTCGCCCGACAGATTCAGGGGGGCCAGCACTTCTTCACAGAAGGTGGCGGCACCTTCCAGAATGGCTTCGACCATGTCCGGGGTGGCCTCACCGCCGTTGGACAGGCTGGCGTAGTGGCTGGTGTAGTCGAACACGTCGTTCAACAGGAAGCGCATGTCGCGCAAGGGCGCCTTGTACTGCGGCATAGGAAGTCACCTCTTTCAAAGCCGCGTGAACAGCGGCCGGGCCATGGGAGCAATCTTGGATTTTCGAACGACCGTGCTTTTCAAACGATCGTTCGAATTAAGGTCGCATTTATACCGCAGAGTGGCAGTCCGTGGGGGTGGATTGACCCTGTGGCGGCAAATTTGCTGGTCTGATGGGTGGTTTTTGCCCCCTGGAAAGGGGGGTAACCAGGAGTAACCCTGGCTTGGCTGAACGACCTGCGTGCAACGATTGCCCCTGGTCCGAAAGGTGTGAAAGGACAAGGAAGTCGTCATGTTGGTGATTAAAAAACAGCGTCGCTCGATGGTTTGGGCAGTGGGGGGCGCCGTGGTGGTGGCCATGCTGGGCGGGGCTTATTACGCCACCCGCACGCACCTGGACACCGAGGCCCCACCGCCGCACATCGAGGCCTACGCCAAGATGCTGGACAACGAACCGCCCGCGGCCACGGCCTCGACCACGGGCACGCGCGAGATCGAACGGCCCGCCGACATCGATCCCAAGGCGTGGCAGCAACTGGAAGACGCGGTGCGCAACCATCCGCAGCGTGACCAGGAGCTCCAGCGCCTGATCGGTTACCTGCGCTTCAAACGCGACATGGACAAGTGGACCGCGCTGAAAGACCAGCCCAATGCGCTGGAACGCGCCCAGGTGGGCCAGCGCATCCTGGACGCGCTGCCAGTGCGCTTCGCCAACCAGGAAGTCACCGGGCCCGAGGCGCTGTTGCTGCAGGCCGCCATCTACGCCGACATGATCCCCGACGAGGCCCAACGCAAGCCCATCGAAGACGCCGCTCGCCAGTCCTTGATGCGGGCGCTCGAACACGACGCGGCCATGGACGCCAAGCTCAAGGCCGAAGATGCCCAGACCGCCAGCTACAAGGAGCGCGAGGCGGTGATCATGAAGCGCTTCAAGGACCAGTTGATCGACCAGGGGCAGATGGAGAAGGAACTGGACGCCGCGCGCCTGGCCGCATTCAGGTAAGGCGGACTTATTTTCAAGCGGGGTGTAAGAAGTGGGCCGTGTACTCGACTACACGCTTGTCCCGGATGACAAACCACATCCGGGCCATGTTTCACAAACCCACTTGCTACCTTCGGAGAACCAACATGACCCAACGCACCCACTCTTCCGCCCTGGCCGCCGCTGCTGCCCTGATCGCCATGTCGGGCGCCGTCTTCGCTGCCGAGGCTCCCGCCGGCAGCATGGGCTCGGCCGTGGCCGCCAGCGACAAGGTGCACTGCTACGGCGTGCACGCCTGCAAAGGCAACAGCGATTGCAAGACCGCCGAGAACGCTTGCAAGGGCCAGAACGCCTGCAAGGGCCACGGCTTCAAGGCCATGGAAGCCAAGGCTTGCCTGAGCAAGGGCGGCACCATTGGCGACCTGGGCGCCGCCAAGTAATCCAGCGCTTTCAGCATCACGGCATGAGCGGCTCCCTTGCATCACCGCATGCCGTGCTGACGCGGCCCTCGCCCGGTTTCGGGCTGGGCCTGCGCACCGTGCATTACCCCGACTTCCTGGCCGGGCCTCAGCAGGTGGACTGGCTCGAAGTCATCTCCGACAACTACATGGTGCCCGGCGGCAAGCCCTTGCGCATGCTCGACGCCATCCGTGAACGCTACCCCATGGCCATGCACGGCGTGTCGCTGTCCATCGGCTCGGTGGCCGGACCTGATCCTGATTATTTGAAGCAGTTGTCGGCCCTGGTGCGCCGCATCGATCCACTGTGGGTGTCGGACCACCTGTGCTGGACAGGCGTGCATGGCCGGCAGTTGCACGACCTCATGCCCTTGCCCTACACCGACGAAGCGCTGGCGCTGGTCGTGCGCAATGTGCGCCAGGTGCAGGATGCGTTAGGGCGGCGCCTGGTGCTGGAAAACGTGTCCAGCTATGTGCAGTTCCAGAGTTCGCACATGACGGAGTGGGCCTTCATCGCCCGCCTCTGCGAAGAGGCCGATTGTTTGATGCTGCTCGATGTCAACAACATCCATGTCAGCAGCGTGAACCATGGCTTCGATGCCCTGGAGTTCTTGAACCACATCCCGGTGGGCCGCGTGCAGCAAATTCACCTGGCCGGCCACACCGACCATGGCGACCACATCATCGACACGCACGATCATCCGGTGGCCGAATCGGTGTGGTCTTTGTACGCGCACGCCTGCGAGCGCTTTGGCCCGGTGGCCACGATGATTGAGCGTGATGACCACATCCCCCCTTTGCCTGAATTGATCGCCGAATTGAACCGCGCGCGGGGCGTGGCAGCCTCGGTGCTGGAAAGACGGGCGGCATGAGCGCCACGGCGTTGGCCGCCTTGCAGGCCCGGGTGCAGGCCCGTGTGCTGATCGGTGACGAGTCTGCCTTGAGCGATGTCGTCAGCGTGCTCCCGGGTGGCGGCGCTCGCGGCCTGGGCATCTACCACCACGCCTACCGTGCCCGCCTGCTGGAGACTTTGCGCGACAGTTTCGGCCACACCCTGATGTACCTGGGCGACGAATGGTTCGACGCCTTGTCGGCCGAGTTCATCGAAGCCCATCCTTCGGCGTCGGCCAACCTGCGCTGGTATGGCGCGGCCTATCCCGACTGGTTGGCCCAGCGCCTGGACCACGCCGATGACCTGGGCGACCACCCCGAAGTTGCCGAGTTGGCCCGCGTGGATTGGGCCTTGCGTTCGGCGTTCGACGGGCCCGATGCCCAGGCCTTGGCCATGACGGACCTGGCGGCCTTGGCGCCCGAGGCCTGGGCCACGGTGGTGTTCAAGCCCCACCCGACCTTGGCCTTGCTGAGCCTGCGATGCAACACCCTGAGCCTGTGGCACGCCCTGGACCAGGATGCCGAAGTGCCTGCCGCCGAGGCCTTGCCATCGGCCATGACGGTGGCGGCATGGCGCTTGGACGAGCGGCCGCATTTCAGGAGCGCATCGCCGATGGAGGCGGTGGCCTTGCAGGCCTTGCTGCAGGGGCACTCGTTCGCCGAGACCTGTGACTTGCTGTCGGCGCGCTTTCCCGAAGAGAACGCCGCGGCCTTGGCCGGCGGCTTCCTCAGGCGCTGGACCGAGGAAGGCTTGCTCTCAGCGGCGTGAGCGGCGGCTGAAGGCGAAGAGGCCCAGCAGGCCGGTGAACATCATCCACTGCGTGGATGTTTCTGGCACCGCGGAGGTGAAGGTGCCCGAGGCGCTGGCCGTGCCCCAGTTCATGGTGCTGGCGACATGGTAGATGCCGGAGGGATTTTCTGTGTCCAGGGGGGTGCCCCAGTTGGCGCCATACAAGGCATTGATCACGATGTCCCTGGCCTCAGGGGCCAGCATCAAGCCGCCGACCGTGCTGCCACTGGCCTGGCCGTTGACGACCAAGCCCTGCGTGCCATCGGTGATGGGGGCCATGCCCTGGAACACTTTGAGTCTGCCGTGATCGCTGACCAAGGTGGCGCTGGTGGTGGTGCCGGCGTAGCTGATCACGTTGGCAGACACCGACGCGTCGCTCAAGTCGATGGTGATGTTCTCAAGCGTGATCAGATTGAGCGAGGTCGCCAAAGGATCACCGTTCTCATCCTCCATTTGAAAGAGGGAATACAGTTCAACGTGAGAATTGGCCGCGTTGAAGGAGGCCTTGCCATCCACCCCTGAAATAGACGCGCCGTCAAAGCTCAGGGCCACCGTACCAGTGCTTGGGCTATAGAGGGCGGTATTGGGCGGCAGGCTGGCTGGAGCGGCGATTCTGGATTTTGTGCTGACCCAAAGCAGTTGGTTCACCCGGAACGCGTTGTCGTGGAAATCCAGCGTGCCCGTGCCGGACACGAACGATTCGCTGGTGGGTGCCGCGAAGGCCGAGCCCATGCTGAACCCGATGGCCAGCGTGCAGATGATGTTGCGTGCGATGCTCATGTTTTCTCTCCCTTGAAACGGCCATCGCAGTTTAGTGGAGCCGGCCTGGGCCGGGCCCCCCTGCTTCACGGGGCTGTGCACCACCATCAAGCTTTGCCCCAGGTTGTCACAAAACCGGCCCCTCGCCCGTCTTGGCTGCATGAACGACACCACCGCCACTTTCAACCGCCTGCGCCCACGCTTGCAAGGCATTGCCTACCGCATGCTGAGCTCGATCGCGGAAGCGGAGGACGTGGTGCAAGACGCCTGGCTGCGCTGGCACGAGGCTGCGCATGCCACGATCGAGAACGCCGAGGCCTGGCTGGTCACCGTCACCACGCGCCTGTCCATCGACCGCCTGCGCTCGGCCAAGGTGCAGCGCGAGCATTACGTCGGGTTCTGGTTGCCTGAACCCGTGCTGACCGAATCACCCGCCACGCCCGAGCAAGTCAAGGAATTGGCCGACGACGTGTCGGTGGCTTTCTTGATGCTGCTGGAGCGCTTGTCCCCCGAGGCACGCGCGGCCTTTCTGTTGCGCGAGGTGTTCGATGCCGACTACAGCGACGTGGCGCAAGCCCTGGGCAAGAGCGAGGCGGCCTGCCGCCAGATCGTGAGCCGAGCCAAGACCCAGTTGCGCGATGAGCGGCCGCGGTATGCGGTGTCCCGCGACACGCATCTCCAGCTGTTGCGCGGGTTTGCCGACGCCATGTCTTGCGGCGACTTCGGCGCGCTGAACCTCATGTTGGCCGAGGAGGCCGAGCTCATCGGCGATGGCGGCGGCATCGTGCCAAGCTTTGGCAAGCCCCTGTCAGGCGGCAAGCGCATTGCACAGTTGTTCTACGCTTCTCACTTGCGGTTTGGCGAGGCGGTGCGTGTCGAACTGGCCCTCGTCAATGGTGAATGGGCCCTGCTGCGCTTCATCAACGGCGAGCTGGAGTCCGCGCAATCCTACGAGACCGATGGCCAACGCATCCTCCGCATCCACGTGCAGCGCAACCCGGAGAAACTGGTGCGGTTGTCGGCGGCCCTGGGCGCCTGTTGATCGGCCGAGGTCGCGTCGTTCACGTATCCTTGCCATCTTTGAAAGGACAGCACCATGGCACACGGCGTGGCCCGCATCGGGCGCGATCAGTACCGCACGCGGATCGAAGTTGGAGGCCATGCCCTGGTCTCGGACGAGCCCCCGGCCCTGGGCGGCGCCAATGCGGGCCCCGCACCTTACGATTTGCTGTTGGCCAGCCTGGGCGCCTGCACAGCCATCACCTTGCGCATGTACGCCGACCGAAAATCCTGGCCGCTCGAAAGCGTGGACGTGGGCCTGCACTTTTCGCGTGGTGAGGACGGCTCGTCGAAGATTGACCGCACGCTGGCCATCGTCGGACTGGACCAGGCGCAGAAGGCCAAGCTGGCCGACATCGCCGAGCGCACGCCGGTCACGCTGACGCTCAAGGGTGGCGTGCCCATCCACACGACGCTGACCTGAATGCCGATTGTTGCCCGCCAGGCAACACGGTGAGTCCCCCCGCGGGGCTACCGCGATGCGTGGTCGAAACCTAGGATTTGTCCATGCCGTGAACCACTCGCGGCAGCGGACACCTCAGCCGCACTGAGGGTGGCCTTCGGGCCTCATCCAAGGAGAGACGACCATGACGCAACGTGTCAACTACATCCAGCAATCGCCGGAACTGTTCAAGAAATTCATCGAGTTCAACAACCTGGTGAAGGATGGCGCGATCGAAGAAAAGACCCGCGACCTCGTGGCCATCCGGGCCTCTCAGATCAATGGCTGCGGCTTCTGCCTGGACATGCACGTCAAGCAAGCCAAGCTGCACGGCGAACGCGAATTGCGCCTGCACCACCTGGCCATCTGGCGTGAGTCCACCTTGTTCATTCCGCGTGAGCGCGCGGCCCTGGCCTGGACCGAGGTCCTCACCAAGCTGCCCGAGCAAGGTGTGCCCGATGAGCTCTACGAGCGTGTCCGCACCCAGCTGTCCGAGAAAGAAATCGCAGACCTGACCTACGTGGTGATGGCCATCAATGCCTGGAACCGCATCAACGTGGCCTTCAAGACGGTGCCTGGTTCGTCCGACAAGGCATTTGGCCTGGACAAGGCCGGGCTGGCATAAGCGCTCGCGGCGGGTGTCACAAGCTTGAGTGCTCGAACGTCTTATGGAGCATGAACGCCCATGACGCCATGTTCGACACCCTCCCCACTGCTGCCGACTCACTGGCTTCCAGTTTCGCCACCAGCCATGCGGGGGTGGTGGCCTTCATCGCGGTCGTCGCTGAAGGCAGCTTTGCCAAGGCGGGGGATCGCCTGGGCATCGGCCGCTCGGCGGTCAGTCGCGCGGTGCGGAAGCTGGAGGCCCAGCTTGAGGCGCGCCTCTTCCTGAGGACCACGCGCCGCACCGCGCTCACGCGCGAGGGCGAGCTCTTCTACGAGAACTGCCACCCCGGCGTCGAGCGCATCGTGCAGGCGCTGGAAGACATGCGCGAACTGCGCCATGGGCCTCCGCGCGGGGTCCTTCGCATCAGCGCCAACGTGGGATTTGGGCGCAAGGTCGTGGCCCCCTTGCTGGGGGGGTTCCAGGCCCGCTACCCGGACATCGCCATCGACCTGTTGCTGGACGATGGGCCCACCGACTTCATCGCCGACCGCATCGACGTGTCCTTCCGCAACGGGCGCATGGAGGACAGCCAGGTGATCGCCAAGCAATTGATCTCCATGCAGATGCTGCTGTGCGCCTCACCCGCCTATGCCCAGCACCACGGTCTGCCGCGCAGCCTTGATGATCTGGCCGATCACCGCTGCATCAACTTCCGGCTGGCTTCGGGCCGACTGGCCGAATGGTCGTTCAAGGTGGATGGGCACACGAAGAAGCTCGTGCCCCGGGCCGCGGCGACATTCAACGACGACGACCTGGTGCTGCAGGCGGTGCTGGAAGGGCGGGGGATTGCCCAGATGGCGGGTTACCAGGTTGGCGACCTGCTGCGCGCCGGTCGGCTGGTGGTTTGTCTGCCGCAGCACGCCCCGGACGACCATGGCCACCACATCTGCTACCTCAGCCGCCAGCAGCTGCCAGCCCGGGTCCGCGTGTTCATCGATCACATGACCGTGCACACGCGGGCCCTGGACCCGCCATGCCTTACCTCTCCTGTCTCAACAATCCATCAACCACCAACGGCCTCGCGCAGGCCCTGAAAGGATCACACCATGAAGATCGTCGTCATTGGCGGAAGCGGGCTCATCGGCAGCAAGCTTGTCAACCAGTTGCGCGGGGTGGGCCACGAGGTCATCGCTGCCTCGCCCGCTTCGGGTGTCAACACCATCACCGGCGAAGGCCTGGACCAGGTGCTGGCAGGCGCGCAGATCGTGGTCGATGTGGCGAACTCGCCGTCGTTCGAGGACCAAGCCGTGCTGGACTTTTTCCAGACCTCGGGCCGCAATCTGCTCGCTGCGGGGGCCAGGGCGGGTGTGCGGCACCACGTGGCTCTGTCGGTGGTGGGCACCGACCGCCTGGCCGAAAGCGGCTATTTCCGCGGCAAGATCGCGCAGGAAAAGCTCATCCGCGAAAGCCGGTTGCCCTACACCATCGTGCATTCGACGCAATTCATGGAGTTTCTGGGCGGCATCGCGCAGTCAGGTACTGTGGGCGATGAAGTGCACCTGTCGCCGGCCTTCGTGCAGCCGATTTCGTCCGACGAGGTGGCCACGGCGATGGCCGAGTACACCTTGGGTGCGCCGGTCAACGGCGTGGTCGAGATCGCGGGACCGGAGCGCCTGCGCCTGTCCGAACTCGTGCAGCGCTACCTGGTCGCGGTCAGGGATCCACGCAAGGTGGTGGCCGATGTGCAGGCGCGCTATTTTGGCGCCGAATTGAAGGACGACACCCTGGTGCCCAGCGGACAGCCCTGGCTGGGCAAGGTGAGCTTCGATGCCTGGTTCGAGCAAGGCCAAACGGTGCGTTGAACACGCGGAGTCCCCAGGTCACTTGCTGGACGAATGGGTACCAATTCTGCACGGAATGCACCCATGGGTTCGGGGTTTGTCGAGACACTGACCTGGTCAACCTCGACATCCACCCAAGGACACACCATGACCCGCGTCACGCTCCACACCACCCAGGCCCAGGCCCCCATCGCCAGCCAGACCATCCTCGGCCAGATCCAGCAGGCCTTCGGCGCCACGCCCAACATGTTCAAGGCCGTGGCCAATTCGCCGGCCGCCCTGCAAAGCATGTGGGCCGCCTTCGGCGCCCTGAGCCAGGGCACGCTGGGGCCCCGGTTGGGCGAAGAGATCGCCGTGGCCATCGCCAACCGCAACCAATGCGAATACTGCCTGGCCGCGCACACGGCGTTGGGCCAGAAGGCGGGAGCTTCGGCCTGGGAGATGGCCGCCGCCCAGATCGGCCAATCCAGCGACCCGCGCAGCGCGGCCGCCTTGCGCTTCGCGCTCAAGGTCGTCAGCGATCGGGCGCAGGTCCGTGATGCCGATGTGGCCGCGCTGCACGAGGTGGGCTTCAAGGACGAGCAAGTGGTGGAGATCCTGGCCCATGTGGCCTTGAACCTGTTCACCAACTACGTCAACGTGGCGCTGGACGTGCCGGTCGACTTTCCCAAGGTGGGCTTGCATCGGGCCTGACGTAGGATGAGGCGTTCAGCACAGCATGACGATGCCGCCCCTCGACCGATTGTCTTCATTGCTTGAGCGCTTCAGCGTTCGGGCCCACCTGTTCCACACCGGGCCCCTGTGTGGCGTGACCACCTACGCGGCCAAGCCCGGGCGTGGTTTCCTGCATGTGCTGCGGCAGGGCGAAATGGTGGTCACGCACCGCGCCAGCACGGGCCTGCGCCAGCGCACCAAGGTGTCCGAGCCCAGCCTCTTGTTCTACCCGAGGCCCCTGGCGCACGAGTTCCACAACGCCCCGAATGATGGGGCGGACTTCGCCTGCGCCACGCTCGATTTCGAGGGCGGCCACACGCACCCCTTGGTGCAGGCCTTGCCACCCCTGGTGCTCGTGCCTTTGCACCGCGTGGAGGGGCTGGCCCCTGCCTTGGCGTTGCTGTTCGCCGAAACCGAACGGGTGCGGTGCGGCCAACGCCTGCTGGCCGATCGCCTGTTCGAGGTGGTCTTGCTGCAACTGCTGCGCTGGTTGCTGGACCGCCCCGAAGACGGCGGGGTGCCCATCGGCATGCTGACCGGCCTGTCGGATCCCCAGCTGGCGCGTGCCTTGGTGGCGATGCACGACCATCCCGGCCAGCCCTGGAGCCTGGACACCTTGGCACAAGAGGCGGGCCTGTCGCGCACGGCCTTCGCGGCCCGCTTCAAAGGCGTGGTGGGGACCACCCCGGGCGACTACCTGGCCAACTGGCGCATGAGCCTGACCCAGACCGGCTTGCGGCAAGGCCGGCCGGTGAAGGTGCTGGCGTCGGAGCTGGGGTACGCCAATGCCTCGGCGCTGTCCCGGGTTTTCCTGCAACGCATGGGCCTTTCGCCCAGGGCCTGGCTTTCTGCCGTCAAGCATCCACCAACCACAGGAGAGTGACCCATGAAGTGTCTTGCCATCCGCCACTTGGCCTTCGAGGACCTCGGCATCTTCGAAGCCGTGCTGTCCGAGCGAGGTTTCGACACCGAATACCTGGACGCTGGCGTGCAGCCGATCGATGCCACCAGATTGGACGAGCCAGACCTGCTGGTCGTGCTGGGCGGTCCGATTGGTGTCAACGACACCGGTCTGTACCCCTGGCTGTCCGCCGAGCTGGATGCCGTGCGCGAGCGGGTGCTGCGCAAGCGCCCCACGCTGGGCGTCTGCCTGGGCGCGCAGATCATCGCCAAGGCCTTGGGCGCGCGCGTGTACCCGGGCCAGGCCAAGGAAATCGGCTGGGCACCGGTGACCTTGTCGAGTGCCGGGCTGGACTCGCCCCTGCGGCACCTGGCCGGCAGCCCCACGTTGCACTGGCATGGCGACACCTTCGACGTCCCCGAAGGCGCACGCCTGCTGGCCTCCACCGACCTCACGCCGCACCAGGCCTTTGATTGGGGCCCGGCCGTGCTGGCCTTGCAGTTCCATCCTGAATTCCCGGCATCGCGCATCGAAGCCTGGTTGGTGGGCCACACCATGGAGTTGGGGCTGGCGAACGTGGACATCCCCGCGCTTCGTGCCGCCACGGCCGTCCATGGGCAGGCGCAGGCTGCGGCGGGGCGCGCCATGCTGGCGGACTGGCTGGACGGGGCGCTGCAGAGGTCAAAGTAACGCTGAAGCGCGGCGCGGAGGCACCACGGATAACCCTGGCGCGATGGCGGTCGCTGCCGATCCTTATGCTCGAAGACATCCCTTTCAAAACCAAGGATCTGCCGTGCGCCTACCCCTGATTCCGCCCCAAGACCTCACGCCCGAGCAAAAGCCCTTGTACGACGACATGCGCAAGGGCATCGCCAGCCACTTCAACGCCTTCAAGGTCGAACGCGAGGACGGCGCCCTGATGGGGCCGTGGAATCCGTGGTTGCACGAGCCCACGATTGGCAAGGCGATCTGGGACCTGACCCTGGCGATGACCGCCAAGGCCGTGTTGCCCGATCCGGTGCGCCAGATCGCCATCCTGGTGGTCGGTGCGCGGTTCGACGCGGCCTATGAGTTGTACGCGCACATTGCGGTGGCCGAAGGCGAGGGCATGTCCCCCGAGCGGCTGTCCACGCTCGTGGCCGACCTCAAGCCCAACGACCTCAACAAGGAAGAAAGCGTGGCCTTCGACGTGGCCTATGCGCTCAGCCGGGGCGGCGTCCTGCCCGAGCCGGTCTACAGCCTGGCGGTGAAGACCTTCGGCCAGCATGGCACGAATGAACTGATCTACCTGGTTGGCTTGTACGCTTTGGTGTCGACCACGCTCAACGGCTTCAACGTGCCGGTGCCCGAACGCGAGTGAGCGCGCGGTATGCTCGTCCGGCAAGCCCGGCCCTCCCGGGCAGGAGATGTGCATGACGGGGCCTGCGGTGGTGATGGACGACGTGGCGCAAGCGGTGGACGACATCATCGCTCGCATTGGCAAGAGCCTGGTCGTGGGCTTGCCGCTGGGACTGGGAAAACCGGTCGAACTGGTCAACGCGCTGTACGCGAGGGCCACGCAAGACAGCAGCCTGCAACTGAAGATCCTCACCGCCCTGTCGCTGGAGAAGCCCACCGGCGGCAGCGCCATCGAAAGCGCCTTCCTCAAACCCTTCGTGGGGCGTGTGTTCGGTGGCGTGCCCCAGCTGGACGTGATCGCCGACCTGCGCGCCAACCGCCTGCCCGCCAATGTGCAGGTCTGCGAGTTCTTCTTCCGACCCGGCGCTTTCATGGACAACGCGCACGCGCAGCAGCACTACATCAGCAGCAACTACACGCACGCTGCGCGCGATGTGTTCAACCACGGCTGCAACGTCGTGGCGCAGATGGTCTGCCAGCGCGAGACGCCCGAAGGCACGCGCTACTCGCTCTCGTGCAACCCGGACACGCCACCCGAGCTGGTCGACATGCTGCGCGCCAGCGGCCGCCCGCACGTGGTGGTCGGCGTGGTCAACCAGAACCTGCCCTTCATGTTCAACGATGCCGAGGTCGGGCCGGAGGCCTTCCACATCGTCGTCGACCATGCGCGTTACACCACGCCGCTGTTCTCGAATCCCAAGCTGGGCGTGACCACACCCGACTACCTGATCGGCCTGCACGCCAGCACCCTCATCAAGGATGGCGGCACGTTGCAACTGGGCATCGGCGCCTTGGGCGATGCCATCGTGTACGCCGCGCAGTTGCGCCACGCGCGGAACGCCGATTACCTGCGGGTGCTGGGCGATTGCGGCATCCTCGCGAACTCGGGCGAGCTGATCAAGGACCTTGGCGGCACCGAACCTTTCGCGCAAGGCCTGTATGGCGCCACCGAGATGTTCGTGGATGGCTACCTGCACTTGCTGCGGTCCGGCATCCTCAAGCGCCGCGTGCATGACTTCTGGGCGCTGCAGCAACTGGTCAATGAAGGGCGCTGTGATCCCGATCATGTGACGCCGCAGGTGCTGGACGACCTGGCCTCATTGGGCGTGCGCGTGATCCGGGGTGCGGACTTCAAGGTGCTGCAACACCACGGCTTGTTCAACGACGAGACCGGTTACGACGAAGGCCACATCATCGCGCCCGATGGCACCCGCGTCATCGCCAATGTGGCCGATCCGCATGCGCGGCAGGTGATGGCCGATCAGTGCCTGGGGCAACGCCTGCGCAACGGCATCGTGCTGCACGGCGGCTTCTTTCTGGGCCCGCTGGATTTTTACGAGGGCCTGCGCCGCATGCCCGAAGACCAGGCGCGCCAGATCTGCATGACCGGCGTGAGCAAGATCAACCAGCTCGACCGCAACCCGCGGCTTTACCGGCAGCAGCGCGTGCACGCGCGCTTCATGAACACCGGCATCATGGCCACCTTGTCGGGTGCGGTGTGCTCGGATGGGCTGGACGATCTGCGCGTGGTGTCGGGCGTGGGCGGGCAGTACAACTTCGTGGCGATGGCGCACGAGCTGCCCACGGGCCGATCCATCCTGATGGTGCGGGCGGTGCGCGACAAGGGCGGCAAGGCCGGGCCCAGCAGCAACATCGTCTTCAACTATGGGCACACCACGATCCCGCGCCACCTGCGCGACATCGTCATCACCGAGTACGGCATCGCCGACTTGCGTTCGCGCACCGATGCGGAGGTGATCAAGGCCTTGCTCAACATCGCGGACTCGCGCTTTCAAGATGGGCTGATGGCGGCGGCCAAGCATGCCGGCAAGCTTGAGCCCGGCTACCAGATCCCCGATGCCTTCCGCCACAACCTGCCCGAACGGCTGGAGCGGCAACTGGCGGGCTTCAAGCGCCAGCAGTTGTTCCCGGACTTTCCCTTTGGCACCGATTTGAAGGACGAGGAGGTGATGCTGGGCAAAGTGCTGAAGGCGGTGAAGAAGCGCGCCGACACCACGCCCAAGTGGCAACTGGCCTGGGCCGCTTTGCGGCCTGGTGCATCGAACATCCCGCCATCAGCGCGGCCCTACCTGGACTGGCTGGCGCTTGCCCATCCTCGCACCCTGCAAGACAGGGTGGCGCGGGCATTGGTGGTGCAAGCCTTGAAAGATCACCCATGAAGACCGTGTACAACGCCGCCAATGCGCTCGAAGCCCAGATGCTGCTGGACGTGCTGAGGCAAGAGGGCATCACGGCCCACATCCGTGGCGCGCACCTTCAAGGCGCCATGGGCGAATTGCCTGCCGCCGGCCTGGTGCGGCTGGAGGTGGCGGAAGAAGACCACCTGCGTGCCCGCGAGGCGATTGACCGCTGGGAGGCCGCCAGCCCCGTGCCCGACACGCCGGTGGGCACCAATGCGGACGGCAGCGTTGGCCGCTCGGGTTGGGCGCTGCCCGCGTTAGGCGGCTTGGCCTTGGGCGTGGCCCTGTCGTTTGGCTTGATGCGTTTGCCCGCCTCATCCGAAGGCCAGGACAACAACGGTGACGGCGTGCTCGATGAACACTGGCGGTTCTCGGCTTCGGGCCGGCACCTGTCGACCGAGCTAGACCGGAATTTTGACCAGCGGATCGATGAGGTCATCACCTTCGATGGCCTTGGTCAGTTGGTCCGCTCTGATTCAGACGAGGACTTTGACGGCGTCATGGACACGCACCTCCACTACAAGCGCAACAACCCTGAGTTGGGCGAGGTGGACCTGGATGGCGATGGCGTGACCGATGTGCGAACGCTGTACCGCGATGGCGTGGCGCACACGGTGGAATACATCGACCCGATCACGCAGAAGGTGGCGCGCGTTGAGCATGTGCGGCTGGGGGCGGCCACCAGTGCTGACATTGACACGAATGGGGATGGGCGGTTGGACACGACGGAGGGGTACTCGCGTGTTGGGGCGGTGGTGTCGCGGGCTCCGATTGCTCAGCAATAATTACCCGATGCCGATTTCCACTTTGCGTCGATCGCTTCGCCTCCTGGTGCCCGTGCTTCTGCTGGCGGTGCTCCCTGCTTTTGCGGCCGAACCGCCTGCACCAGCTTCTGCGGCCTCCGCTCCAATTGGCGATCTGGCAGCACCGAAGGTCGGCTACCAGGGTAGGCTGACTGCAGCAGGCCTGGTGCAGGTGGGTGACTTGCTGATGCTGTCCCCCGGTGCCGCGTGGTATCCCGAGTCCGACGCCGCCATTGGCGCACAAGGCACAGCCCTTGTCGTGATGGACTTGACCCGGGACGGCCAAGTGGCGAAGGCCAGGATCGTCCAATCCACGCAAGCCCCCGCGCTTGACCGGCAGGCCCTTCGGTTGGCCTCACAACTCCACTGGATGGGCGCGCGCAAGGCCCCGCCTCAGGCCAGCCTGCGTGTGCTGTTCTCGCGTGACAGCATTGACTCGGTGCAGAAGAAAAGCTGCGCCGAATTGAACCAGGACGTCGCTTGGCTGAAAGCACACCGGCCCGTCCAGCCGCCTGAGAACGTAGGTGCGCTGCGCGTTGCCCGAAATCTGGTGTCATTCAACACAAGCTGGATGGCCGATCGCCACGATCGCGAGGCTGGCCGATCGGTGCGCGATGCGCTGTTCCTTGCGTCCCGCCGCACGGTCGCTGAGTGCGGCGCACAACCTGACAAACTCATGAAGGATGTTTTCAATCATCTGCTGCACGAAGCTTCGAAGGCCCGAGAAACAGCGCCGGCGAGTCCGGATAACGTGCCCGACGAAGCTGGGCCATTGCCCCGATCGATCTTGCACACTCAACGTGATGAGCCAATCTCACTGGGCAGCATCACCGTCACGCGTGGAGATGCCGAATATCCCCAAGCCGCGCTCACCGCTGGCGCCCAAGGTGAGGTGGAGGTCCGGGCTGAGTTGGACGAGGCCGGCATGATCGAACGGGTGGCCACCAAGAGCGATCGCTCAGGCTCTCCTATGCTGGCCAATGCAGCCCAGGAAGTCCTGCGCCGCCGATGGACCGAGGCTCGGCTTGAAAAAAAGCACCTGGCCACCTGGCCTGTGGCGATCGAGATGACGGTCGGTTTCAAGCGGGATGACACCGACAGCATCACATCACTGGATTGCGCCACCTACCGCCTGGATGCGACCGCTTGGCGAGGCTATCGCTTGCACCTGCCTGACTTCCGATCGCTGACCGATGTCCTGGGCATGCGGGCCATGGGACTGATCAGTTTCAAAGGCCGCCAGCCGCAACGCGACACCGCGATGTTCAACGACAAAGATCGATTGGCGGAAATGAACGCACTGGAAGAGGCCTGTGACGCCGCGCCGCAAAAGCTCGCGATCGACGCGCTGATCGACGTGATCGACGCCATGCCTGTGCGACCTTGAGTGGGTGATCCGTCGTCAATGAATGTCCGCTTGAGGCTGGTTGCCGACATCCGTGGGCGGCACGGTCAACGGCTGGTTTGGCTGATAGCCGACGTTAGGGCTTCGGTCACGCGGCGCCTCGGGCGAAAGTGATCGTCAGAGCGATCTCCGGGCTTAACGCCCCGGGCCGATCAAAAAAATTAGCTATACCGCCCTTGGGTGGTATTTGTTGCCGCGGTTATTGAAAGCCGGCATCGTGCCCTCCAGTACATCCACGACGTGGCCGTTGATGGCGGGATTCTCGATCGCACCCGAGAGATATGAGATTTTCGAACCGTTCTTGCGATCAAACGAGGACCAGATCAACTGCTCCGCATCGCAAACGACCGCAAGATTCGGGTTGTGCGTCACCATGATGATCTGGCGGAATTTTTTGGCCTTTGTCAGGACAGGGACGAGCAGGTTATAGACCGTCTCGTTGTCGAGATTCTCCTCAGGTTGGTCCAATATAATCGGGTTGCGGCCCTTGTCGACCAGCAGATAGAAGATGAGCAGCAAAGCGCCGCGTTGTCCCGGTGATAGCTGTTCAATCCGGGTCTCCTGAAAGAGCAACGAGTATCGAGGCTCAAGAAATGGCAAGCCGAAAAGCAGGTCGTACACATCAACGACTGCCTTGTCCTTCTTTAGTATGGACGCGACGCCGATCATAGTCTTGCCGGTCGCACTCGCCGCTTCATATACCTTCTTGTGCAGGGCATCTACGAATCCGAGAATGCCCGCCCTACTACCGAACTCGAATTTGTCGGCCAGGCCCCGAATGAGATTGAGGCTTTCATCAACACCCCGGAGTTCACCGTGCGTTTGTTTGATCAGATCAAACAAGGTCGCAGCGATAGCGTCAGCAGACCCATTCAAAGATGCCTGGAACTGAAGTTTGTATTCCTCGCGTATAAGTTCGTCACTTTGGATGAGATCCTGCACTGGCTTGAAAAGGATCTCCCGGGCTTTTCGCTGCACCTCAAGGACGTCGAAGATGTTGCCGGTGAGATTCATGCGTGCCTGCTCATGTTCAGCCAGCCGCTTCGGCAATTCGTCGAGTTGCTTGATCCGCTCCAGAAGCCCTAACTGAGCCTCAGGCGTTTCGGCTGTACCCTTCAGTTCAGCGAGCTTCTGATTCCAACTCTCAAGCGCCGCGAGTTCCTGCTGATACTGAAGTTGCGGTCCATCTAGCTTGGCATTCAAGGGCGATCGTTCGTCCTCAAGCTTGATTTTCTGTGTGGCCGCTGCATTGCTGTTTGCCTGCAAAGCATTCTGCTGGTCCGGGATCGCATCGGCGATGACCTGCAGCGCGTCATCCTTGCTTGTGAACGCGACGACTGCATCGGCTGCAAGGCCCAGCAACGCCAGATCCTTGTCAGTGTCGACCAGGAATTGCGCGTGCGCGCGCGTCAGCACCTGCACGCGCTCCCGGATGTTTTGGACAGCCCTGAGCTTCCCCGCAAGCGCTAGGCTGGTGGCCGCATCTTTCGCTGCATTCGTCTCGAGCGTCTTTAGTTCAGCCGCTATCTGCTCAAGGCGTGTGGTCGCCGCCTGTTGGTCTGGCGTCAGCGCGTCTGCCGGCTTGGGCCCAACCGTCGGCTTGATCTTCTCGTGCTCGTCGATCTGGTGATTCTTGGCCGCGAGAAGCTCCTGCACCGAGCTCTTAACGCTGGGCTGAAGCTGCTCTTCGATGGCAGCAATCTCGCCATTGATGCGATGCAAATCCTTCCGGAAGTCGTTCAGCTGAATGCGGAACCCGTCCTCTTGCTGCTCTATCAATTGGTCGAAATTGTGCGCGCCGAGGCGAATCTGCTCGCTGGTGTGCGAGAAGATCACCGAGCGTAGCTCCTGCTCAAAGGCGTTGGAGCTTCCGGTGATGTGCGCGTTGCATAGGGCTTCGAAATGGTGCTGCGGGATGTATCTCACCATCTCGACCTTGTCGGGTGCGGGGTCGTCAGAGAGAACCCTGGACCCGCTCTTGGTATCGACCCATGTCAACTTGCCGGTAAAGTTCTTCGCCGGCTCACCGTTCTTGCCGAGGAAGCGCTCCTTTTTTAGGAATGAGAAGTGCTGCTTCTGCCGGGAATTGCCGAGAAGCGCGATCACATCGGCAAGGGCGCTCTTTCCGCTGCCCTTGTTGCCGATGATCGCAACTAGGTCGGAGTTGAGAGGGATCGTGATGCCATGAAGCCAAATCCCCGGCGCGGCGGCGACGTGCTTGGTGATCTCGACGCGGTCAATAAAGAAAGGCTTGTTGTTCTCGATTTCGATCTGTTTCGGCGGTCGATCGCCGATGAATGATCGCTTCGCAGGCTCCATCATGGCCTGCTGCAGGCCGAAGAACGTCGGATCGGCCTTGATCCATGTGATCTTTCCAGATGGAAAGTCACCGTAGCCGCGTTTGTCGTTGTCACCTTTGACTCCGACGAAACAATGGGCGTCGCTGCCCGAAACGACAAGACGAGGAACGTTGCCGAGTCGTTCCTGGAACTTCTTCAGGAAGTCCTTGTTCTTCTCGGTCGGCTCGTTAATAAAGCAGTCGCGCAGTTCGAGATTGCGCGATTCGAAGATCGGGGATGACTTGAACAGCGAAATGAAGAACGCGTAGTGCTCTTGCCACTTCACTTCCTTAAGACCGTCACTGGTATCAAACGGCATGAAGCCAATCGCGAGACCATCCTTGACGTGCGCGATTGCCTCCTTGTAGCTTTCAGCAGTCAACTCGGCCAGCGAACACCCTGCGCGAAGCGCGTTTGCTTCGTCGGCCATATCGGCTTTCTTGAAGCCCTTGTGATTCAGGTTGTCCTCGGATGTCGTCCGCGCCAGTTCAATAAGCCCGGCATTCGAGAGAGCGCTGCCAGTCTCGGCGATGCGCAGCATTGATTTGAAGTCGTGAAGCGTTTGATCCGGGCTGTGGTCGGAGAACAGGACGTGTACGTTGAGACGCTTTCCCGGTATGTTCATGGGCGCCATGAGCCGGAGCTCGATACCGGGGAACACGGTCTTGTTGAGCTTTGGCGCGCCCTCTTCCTTCAGGCGACGTTGAAGCGCGAACCAGCCGTCGAACGTCCAGTAGTCCATCAACGCGAATACCGCAGGTGGGGCGGCGTTGAGGGCCCCGATCATCTGGTCGACGAGACCGCGGTTGTGCGCAGAATTCGGGTCAGCGTCGAACTTTGCGCCTTTCCAGTAGAAGGACGCGGGCGTATGGACATGCAGGTCCCACTGCCTCCATTCCGAGCCACGTTCGAATGCGTCTGACATTTGCATGGTATCTCCTCCTGGTCGATCTTGTTGTTGCTAGGGAAGGTCCGAACAACTCATCGCCGACGGCCATTTCAAGCTGGCGATTGGAACATGATGGCCGGCGCCGCAGTCGCAGGGCCGCCTAAGCCACCGATGCTGTTGGCGCCGACAACCGGGCCTTCATTAAGTCAACGTTTGACGCTTTTCGTCAATGACTGAATTTCGATCGGCAGCGCACTTCATGCTCCGCTCGGCACCGATAGCAATCGCCGCACCTCGGACTTCGCGCGGTGGGTTCGCCCCGCAGGCGGGAATGCGGCGCGAAGCCGTCATCCGACCAACTTGGACCAAAGGCCGCAACCGCTGCGAAGCAGTCATTCCGCCTAGCGCCACGAGTGACCGTCGTTGGTCGAAAGACCTCGGTCACCAACATTCATTCATCACGTCCAGCCCCACCAGCGCCGGTCCGATGCCCTGCCACCAGCGCCTTCTCCCGGCCCGCCAGGCTCCAAGCGTCACACACGCCCCTGAAAGGGGCACGCACCGAGTTCGACAGCCTTGCGCACCGAGCTCTCGAACCCCGCACGCAAGCCAAAAAGCCTTGCGCGCCAAGCTTTGAAAGCCTCGTCCCGAGCACTTCGGCCCGGCGTGCCGGGCTCCAAGCCTTGCACCACGCCCCTCAAAGGGGCGCACACCGAGTTCAACAGCCTTGCGCACCGAGCTCTTGAACCCCGCGTGCAAGCCAAAAAGCCTTGCGCGCCAGGCTCTGAAAGCCGCGCTCCGAGCACTTCAGCCTTGCGCACCGACCTTCAAGCCTCGCCCCACGCCCCTCAATAAGGCGCACGCCGAGCCCCACACCCTGGCGCTCCGCCCTTTCAACCCGGCCCCCAGCTTCTAAACCCTTGCCAGCCACGAGGCAACACCTTGCACGCCAGGCCCCGGTGCTTGCGCTGCCCATCGTCACTCAGCACCTGAACCCCCTGCATGCCCGGCACCGCGAACAACGCCTCCGGGTGCAGCCCCTTGAAGTCAACCCCCTTCACCAACACAGGCGCCTGCCCCGCATCGCCCGACCATCGATAAAGCGCAAACGTCCCCTTGTCCGCCGTTGGGCCCGCCACGATCAAATAGCTTGACCCCACCCAGTCGATGCTGCGAATCCCCCGCCTTCCCAAGTCCAATTGAATCGCCTGCCCAAACCGCGCACGCGCGCCATGGTCGATCACCTCGCTTGGGTTCTCCAGCGGCACCAGCAAGGCACGCTGATTCGACATTGGGCTTCTGAACCCGATGAGCAGGCGCCCGTCCGGCGTGGCGGCCAGGCCTTCGATGTTCAGGCCGCCCTCCGCCTCGGGCGCTTTCCCCGCAGCATCGGCCAACTTGAACGCCGCCAACGATGGCGCCGCCAGCAGATCGTCAAGCAAGCCTGCATACGCTTTGCCCACGGTGACCAGCTTGAATGGAGGCTGCGGTGATGGCGCAGTGCGGCTCAGCACCTCGGTGGCAAAAAAGCGCAAGCGCCGCGCCTGCTGCTTGCCCTCGCTGTTGCGCCCATGCGAAGACACCCAGTACGCGCGCTGGCCGATGGACGCCGCGCCTTCGATGTCCGACTCCTTGTCCGGTTTGGTCCCCAGGAAGCTTGAGACGTCCAGCGCATCCAGCGCGTCGGCTTGCCCGCGCCGGTACACCACCAGGGTGTTGCGCTCGTCGTCGGCCACGATGAAGTGGTCGGCATCCAGCGCCACGGCTGCCGACGCATCGCACAGGCCTCGATACTCGGTGATCACCCCCTGGGCGAAAGCGCCGCCCGATGTGCCGATGACGGCCGCCATGAGCGCCGCCTGGGGCGCTGTCGTGGTGAAGAAGTCCATGATCTCTCCGAAGCGTCGGGCGCCGATTCACACACTGGATTGTCACCACTCGCCATGGCCGTGGTGATTGAAGAGTTAGGGATGGTTGGCTCGGCCCAGGGTTCATAGACTGCCGTCATCACATCGCGGCCATCCAAAGGGACGTCATGACTGCAATCAAACGGAACCCATGGGTGGCGCTCTTGCTGGGCTTGGCCTTCATGGGTGCATCCCACGCGGCGAAGTCTCATGCCGATGCGTCGGTGGTGGCTTCGGGATTCGATGTTCCCACCCAGGCGCAAGATGGTGCGGGCGAGGGCGCGCAGGCCTCCAATGCCTTGACTTTTGAAGGCGACACCGGGCACGACCTGTTCGTCTCGGCCGGCGCCACCAGCCGTGCCGGCGCGGTGAGTGCCTATGCCAACGCGCGGGGTGATCTGGCGACCTCGGCCCACGGCAGTGCCTATGGGGAATGGGCCGACAGTTTTTCCATGGCGTCGGCCGGCATGACAAACCAACGCTGGGGCACCATGACTGTCTCGGTGGCGCTCAGCGGGAGCATGACCGGCTCATTCGAGGACATTGCCTACGCCACCAGCTATGTGACGGCGCGCATGGGGCTGAACTCCGGTGGCAGCTTCCACCAGGGCAATGGCTGGGTCGAAAACGGGGGCGCGCATTTCATTGGCATCGACGTGCCCGAGCGCAGCACAGGCGATCAGGAGTTTGTCCTGACCATGGACATCGACTTTGTGTGGGGCACCAATGTGTCCATGTACATGCAGTTGAGGGCGACGGCGGGCATTGTTGTGTTCGACCAGCCCGACGGTGACTCAAGCTACGCCAATGCGACCTCCCAGTACGCCCACACCATGACATGGCTGGGCATCAGCCATGTGCGCGACGAAGCCGGACAGGCTGTCAGCCACTTCACCGCGGTCAGTGCGGACACCGGCATCAACTATGCCAACGCGGTTGCCGTTCCGGAGCCAGGCGAACTGTGGCTGGTCACGGCCGGGCTGTTCGTGCTGAGATGGCGGTCAGGCCGCCCTCGCCGAGGCTGTATTTCCTGACAGGGCGGTACCGCCGGGAGGCGGGTGGGAACTTCTCCTGCACCACCATGGCTTGGCACACATGTTGCTGGTATACAAGCTGGTACATCAACGGTGCATCAAGCCGGTGCAAGGAGAAAACGCATGTCGCTGGATCATTGGAATCGTCGTTCCTGGCTCAAAACGGTGGGCGCCACCGGAGCCGGCGTGGCCATGGCGGGTTGGTCTGATTTGGTGCTGGCGCAAAAGCCCATCACCATCGGCATGATCTACGTGGGCCCCAAGGATGACTTTGGCTACAACCAGTCGCACTATGAAGCGGCTTCCGAGATCAAGAAGATGCCCGGCATCAAGATCGTCGGCGAAGAGAACGTGCCCGAGACCCAGGCCGTGCAAAAGACCATGCAGGGCATGATCTCGCAAGACGGCGCCACGCTGCTTTTCCCCACCTCCTTCGGCTACTTCAACCCCCACATCCTCGATGTCGCCAAGAAGAACCCCGACGTGCGCTTCGCCCATTGCGGCGGCATGTGGGACGCAGCCAAGCACCCCAAGAACGTGGGCAGCTTCTTCGGCTACATCGACGAAGCCCAGTACCTCAACGGCGTGATCGCCGGCCACGCCACCAAGTCCAAGAAGATCGGCTTCGTGGCGGCCAAGCCCATCCCGCAAGTGCTGCGCAACATCAACGCTTTCACGCTGGGCGCGCGCTCAGTGCACCCGGACATCACCTGCTCGGTCATCTTCACGGGTGATTGGTCGATGCCGGTGAAAGAGGCCGAAGCCACCAACAGCCTGGCCGACCAGGGCGTGGACGTGTTCACCATGCACGTCGACGGTCCCAAGGTCATCGTCGAGACGGCCGCCAAGCGCGGCAAGTTCGTCTGCGGTTACCACGCCTCCCAAGCCAAGCTCGCGCCACAGGCCTACCTGACCGGCGCCGAGTGGAACTGGGTCACGCCCTACAAGCAGATCGTCGATGCCGCGCGCACCGGCAAGCCGCACCCCAACTTCCTGCGCGGCGGCTTGAAGGAGGCCTTCGTCAAGACCTCGCCCTACGGCCCCGCCGTGTCCGAGGCCGCGCGCAAGAACGCCGATGCCATCAAGGCCCTGATGCTGAAGGATGAGTTCGAGATCTTCAAGGGCGAGATCAAGGACAACACCGGCAAGGTCGTCGTGGCCAAGGGCGCGACCATCAAGCAGATCGACCCGGTGCTGGAAGGCATGAACTACCTGGTCGAAGGCGTCATCGGCAAGGTCTGACCTCAACAAGGGGTGTCCATGAGTGGTTCTTCATCATCGACGGTGTCTGCGGTGGAAAGCGTGGTCCTGCCCATCCTGGCGCTGGCCGGGGCGGTGCTGCTGTTCGGCGGCTTCGTGTGGCTGGGGGGCACATCGCCCACCGAGACCTGGATCCTGCTGTTCAAGGGCGCCTTCGGTGATGCCTTCTCGTGGCAGAACACCTTGCAGCGCTCGGCGCCGCTGATGCTGACCGCCTTGTGCGTCACCATCCCGCAGCGCGCGGGGCTGATGGTGATCGGTGGTGAAGGCGCGCTGGTGCTGGGCGGCCTGGCCTGCGCCGGCTTGCCTTACCTGTTCGCGCCGCCGGCTTCGGCCGTGGGCACCGTGATGGTCTTGTTGGCTGGGGCGGTGGCTGGCGCCGCCTGGATCGGCATCGTGGGGGCCTTGCGGCAATACCGCGGTGTGAATGAAACCATCAGTTCGCTGTTGATGGGCTACCTGGCCGTGGCGCTGTTCAAGCACTTCGTGGAAGGGCCCATGCGCGACCCGACCAGCCTGAACAAGCCATCGACTTTGCCGTTGGACCCGGCCATCTTGCTGGGCATGATTCCTGGCTACGACGTCCACTGGGGCCTCGTGTGGGGCGTGGCTTGCTGCGTGATCGCAGGCTTCTGGTTGTACGGTTCCACCCATGGCTTTGCCACGCGGGTGGTGGGCGGCAATGCCCGCGCTGCGCGGCTGGTGGGCTTGCCCAGCCACCGCCTGGTGATCACAGCCTGCATGCTGGGGGGCGCATGCGCCGGCCTGGCGGGTGCCATCGAGGTGGCGGCGGTGCACACCAACGCCAACGCGTCCTTGATCGCGGGGCTGGGCTACACGGGCATCCTGGTGTCCTTCGTGGCGCGCCACAACCCCTGGGCCGTGATCCCGGTGGCCATCCTGTTTGGGGGCTTTGGCTCGGCGGGCAGCTTGCTGCAACGTCGGCTGGACTTGCCCGACGCGTCGGTCCTGGTGCTGCAAGGCTTTGCCTTCGTCATGATCCTGGCCAGCGAGGCCCTGCGCGGTCGCCTCGGCGAACTGCTGGCCCGCCGTCCTGGCATCCCCGCCAACAGCCTGTCACAGGTGCCCGCATGAGTAGCGGCTCCATCTGGTTCGACGTGATCATCGCGGTGCTGGGCGGTGCGATCCGCGTGGGCACGCCGTTTCTGTTCGTCAGCCTGGGTGAGTGCCTGACCGAGAAGTCGGGCCGCATCAATCTGGGCCTGGAAGGGGTGTTGGTGCTGTCGGCCATGGCCGGCTTCGCGGGCAGCTACCTGACGGGCTCGCCCTGGTGGGGTGTGCTGCTGGCGGGGTGTGCGGGGGCCTTGCTGGCCTTGTTGCATGGCCTGCTGTGCTCGCTCAAAGGTGTGAACGACATCGCCACCGGCATCGCCTTGATGTTGCTGGGCGCCGGCCTGGCCTTCTACTTGGGCAAGGCCTTGATCCAGCCGCAGGCCGCGCAGATCCCCTCGATCGACCTGGGGGGCTGGAGCGACTCGCAGCAGGTGCAGGCGGCCTTGCGCATCAACGCGCTGTTTCCGATCGGCGTGGCGCTGGCGGCCCTGATGGCCTGGGCCATGGCCAACACGCGCTGGGGCTTGATCGTGCGCATGGCGGGTGACAGCAGCGATGCCTCGCGCGCGCTGGGCTATTCGGTCAACACGGTGCGTGTGCTGGCCACCATGGCGGGCGGATTCATCGCGGGCCTGGGCGGTGCGTCGCTGTCCTTGTACTACCCGGGCAGCTGGAACGAAGGCCTGTCGAGCGGGCAGGGCCTGATCGCCGTGGCCCTGGTGATCTACGCCGGCTGGCAACCCATCAAGTGTTTGTGGGCAGCCTTGCTGTTCGGTGGCGCGGGTGCCCTGGGCCCGGCTTTGCAATCGGTGGGCATCAGTGCGGGCTACCACCTGTTCAACGCCATGCCCTATGCATTGACCTTGCTGATCCTGATCTGGACGTGCTCGCCCAAGCGGTCGCTGCAAGGGGCGCCGATGGAACTGAACGTCTCCCGGTAGTGGCTTGAAAGGAGCATGGCATGAGCGGACTGGCTGGCCTGAACAAATCGCCCAACGGTGTGGTGGTGGGCTTGGTGCAATTGCAGTTGCCGGTGGTCGAGACCCCGGCGCAGCTGGCGATGCAGACGCAGCGGGTGGTCCGCATGGTGGGCAAGGCGCGCCGCAGCTACCCGGGCATGGACCTGGTGGTCTTCCCGGAGTACTCGCTGCATGGCCTGTCGATGAGCACCGCGCCCGAGCTGATGGTGACGCTGGATGGCCCCGAGGTGGCTGCCCTGCGCGCCGCGTGCATCGAGCACCAGATCTGGGGTTGCTTCTCGATCATGGAGCACAACCCGCATGGCATGCCCTACAACACCGGCCTGATCTTCGACGACCAGGGCGCGCTCAAGCTCTACTACCGCAAGTACCACCCCTGGGTGCCGGTGGAGCCCTGGGAGCCCGGCAACATGGGCATCCCCGTCATCGATGGGCCCAAGGGCGTGAAGCTGTCGCTGATCATCTGCCACGACGGCATGTTCCCCGAGATGGCACGCGAGTGCGCCTACAAGGGTGCCGAGCTGATGATCCGCACAGCGGGTTACACCGCGCCCATCCGCCACGCTTGGGGCATCACCAACCAGGCCAACGCTTTCCAGAACCTGATGGCCACTGCCAGCGTCTGCCTGTGCGGCAGCGATGGCACGTTTGACTCGATGGGCGAAGCCATGGTCTGCAACTTCGATGGCACTGTGCAGGTGCAAGGCGGTGGCCGCCCCGATGAGATCGTCTGCGCCGAGATCCGCCCCGACCTGATCCGAGAAGCGCGCCTGAACTGGGGCGTCGAGAACAACATCTACCAGCTCTACCACCGTGGTTACGCCGCCGTGAAGGGTGGGGCGCAAGACTGCCCCTACACCTTCATGCAGGACATGGTGTCGGGCCAGTTCGCCTTGCCTTGGGGCGATGACGTGGTGGTGAAGGACGGCACCTCGTGTGGCATCCCCGCGCCCACCCGCGAGTTCCAGGGCAACGAGCCCAACCTGCTGGACACCGGCACGCAGAAGTCTTTGTTCAAGGAGGCGGCATGAACGACGCACGGCCGCCCGAAGGCGTTCGCACCGCAGTGCAAAGCACGGAGGTTACCCAATGACCATCACCATCGAATCCAAACCCTACGCCTGGCCGTACGACGGCGACCTCCAGGCCTCCAACACCGCGCTGATCATCATCGACATGCAGACCGATTTCTGCGGTGTTGGCGGCTATGTGGACAAGATGGGTTACGACCTGTCGATGACCCGCGCGCCCATCGAGCCGATCAAGAAGCTGCTGGACGCTTCGCGCAAGGCCGGCATCCTGGTGATCCACACGCGTGAAGGCCACCGGCCCGACTTGACCGACCTGCCGGCCAACAAGCGCTGGCGCTCACGCCAGATCGGCACCAACGGCGTGGGCATTGGCGACGTGGGCCCGTGTGGCCGCATCCTGGTGCGCGGCGAGCCGGGCTGGGACATCATCCCTGAGCTTTATCCCATCGCGGGCGAACCCATCATCGACAAGCCGGGCAAGGGCTGTTTCTGCGCCACCGACCTGGAGATGTTGCTGCACACCAAGGGCATCAAGAACATCATCCTGACCGGCATCACCACCGATGTGTGCGTGCACACCACCATGCGCGAGGCCAATGACCGCGGCTTCGAGTGCGTGATCCTCACCGATTGCACCGGAGCCACCGACCCTGCCAACCACGCGGCGGCGTTCAACATGGTGTTGATGCAGGGGGGGGTCTTTGGCACGGTGTCGGATTCTTTGGCTGTGATCAAGGCGTTGGAGGCTTTGTGATGGGGCATTCTTTGCATGCTGATCGCCTGGTGGGGGGCTGCGTGGGGTGGATGGTCAACTGCGCTCGTGTCCCCCGGCCGGGCTGTGCCCGACCTCCTCCTTTACCTCGCTACGTTGACCACCCACCCCACTTCGCTGGCGGCGATGGTGGTGGCGTGCCACCGAGTGGGATTGAGCGCGGCCTTGGCCGTGACCAATCCCACCCTCACCGCACCGCACGGAGGACACGGCGAGCGGGGTGCATGGCGAAGCGAGGTAAAGGAGGAGGAATGGGCCATGCCCATTCTGGGGGACACGAGCGCAGCCGTGCACCCCGCTTGCCCTGTCCGTTCGCGCCCAACCACCACCCATCTTCATCCCCCATCAAAGCATTGGAGACCCTGTGAGCTCATCTTCGTCGAACAAGCCGGGCCGCCGGCAGTTTCTGCAAGCCGGTGCGGCATCATTGGCCGTGGGGGCCGGCTTGTTGCCGTCGATGCCCGCGCATGCCGATGACAAGATCCTGATCGGCTATTGGCCCATCGCTTCGGGCCTGCCTTTGTACACGGCGCTGGAGCGCGGCTTCTTCAAGGAAGCGGGCTTGAACGTGGAAGGCGTGAAGTTCGCCAGCGCGCAGCAGGTGGCCGAAGCCATGATCGCCGGGCGCACGCATGGCTCGGCCAACGGCACGGCCTCGGCCGCGCTGGGCCTGGCCGAGATCACCTCGCCAGGCTTGTTCAAGATCATCTGCTCCAACCCGTCGAACCACAAGCTGGTGCTCGACCAGTTCGTGGTGCCCAAGGACAGCCCGATCAAATCCATCGCCGAGCTCAAGGGCAAGCGCGTGGCCTCGGGCCCGGGCATTCAGAACGTGACCCTGGCCAAGATCATTTTGGAGAAGAACGGCATCGTCGATCCGAAGGTGATCGAGCTGCCCATCGGCCAGCACGTGCCGGCCTTGGCCGCCGACCAGCTGGATGCGGTCTACACGCTGGAGCCCACCGGCACGTCCGGCCGCTTGAAGGGCCTGACCCGCGTGCTGGAAAACGGCGTGATCTCGAAGTATGTGTTGGGCGCGGCCGATGCACCCTGGTTCGGTGGTTCGGCCAGCGTGACCTCCGCCTTCCTGAAAGAGAAGCCCGAGCTGGCCAAAAAGTACATCGCCGCCTACGCCAAGGCCGTGGACTTCGTGCGCAAGAACCCGGCCGAGGTGCGCAATCACCTGGACGGCTTCACGTCCATTGACCCCTCCTTGGTCAAGGAAGTGCCGATGGCCGGTTTCACGCTGTACAACGAGTTCACGGCGTCCGACATTGGCTACTTCCAGAAGTTCTTCGATGTGTTCACCGAGCGCAAGATCTTTTCGCGCGCCGTGCCCGTCAAGCCCTTGATCTACGCAGGCTAAGCGAGGTGCCACACCATGATCCCCAAACAGCTTGACCGCTTGTTCGACGCCCGCCTGCTGCCGCTGGTCGGGCCCCTGCTGTTGTTCGCGCTGTGGGAGCTGGTGATCGCCGCGCAGTGGGTCAAGCCAGTGCTGTTGCCGCCGCCGGGTGAGACCTTGCTGCACTTGTGGGACAGCGTCATCAGTGGCGCGATCCGGGTGGATTTTCTGGCGACGTTGTGGCGCACCTTGGTGGCGTTTGGCATCGCGGTGGCGATCGGGGTGCCGCTGGGGGTGATGCTGGGCAGCTCGGTCAATGCCTACCGCAGTGTCGAGTTCCTGATCGACTTCTTCCGTTCCACGCCTTCGTCGGCGCTGATCCCGCTCTTCCTGCTGATCTTCGGCATCACGGATGCCAACAAGATCGCGATCGCAGCGTTCGCGGCGGTGCTGCTCGTGCTGTTCAACAGCGCTTATGGCGTGATGAATGCCAAGAAGACGCGGGTGATGGCGGCGCAGATCATGGGGGTGTCGCGCTGGCATGTGTTCAAGGACGTGATGCTGATGGAGAGCCTGGCGCAGACCTTCGTGGGCTTGCGCACAGGGGTGTCGATGTCGCTGGTGATCGTGATCGTGGCGGAGATGTTCATTGGGTCGGAGACGGGGCTGGGGCATCGGATCATTGATG
The DNA here is from genome assembly GCF_050725395.1 of Aquabacterium sp. Lineage (GTDB taxonomy): Bacteria > Pseudomonadota > Gammaproteobacteria > Burkholderiales > Burkholderiaceae_C > Aquabacterium. The sequence goes on from NZ_JBOHHL010000001.1 coordinate 91,085, forward strand.
CGCAGCAGGTGTTCAATGTGAAGGACATGTACACGTCGATTCTGATCACGGGGGCTTTGGGTTACTTGCTCAACCTGATCTTCTTGTTGATTGAAAAGAAGGTCGTGCATTGGAGTGGCAAGGCATGAAAGGCTTGGGGTTGCCGTCGCTTGGGGGTGGGGCAGTTTGGCGTGGGTGGTCGGCGCCGCTCATGTCCCCCGTCCAGGCTTCGCCTGGCCTCCTCCTTGACTTCGCTATGCCGACCACCCACGCCAAACTTCCCGGGGGCGCTCTGGCAGAGCCTTCGCTGCGCGAAGGCCAGGGAATTGAAGGAGGCGAAGGCCTCCTTCAATTCCCCTCTCACCACCCATGCGGTGCAAGAAGCGGGCAGTGGAGTGCACGGCGAAGCGAAGTCAAGGAGGAGGTCGGGCGTAGCCCGGCCGGGGGACATGAGCGCAGCCGTGTACCCCACTGCCCGCTTCGATTCCACCGCACAACCCCAAACCACAAAACAACCGCCAACCCGCACCACAGGCCATCAACGAGGATCACCCCATGAGCGCCGTTCTGCAACCCGAAGAGCCCATGGCCACGCCTGCCCCGGCCCGTGCGCACGTCACCGTGCGTGGTCTCAGCAAGTCCTTCGCCGGCAAGCCGCTTTACACCGACTTCAACCTCGACCTGCCACGCAGCAAGATCGTGTCGATCTTCGGGCCCAATGGTTGCGGCAAGTCCACCCTCATGAACATGATCGCCGGCCTGATCCCGCTGGACCAAGGCGAGATCCTGTTCGATGGCAAGACGCTGAAAGAGACCAAGATCGGCTACGTCTTTCAGAACTACCGCGATGCGCTCTTTCCCTGGATCACCGCCCGCGACAACATCGCCTACCCCTTGCGCCGCCAAGGCATGAAGGAAAACGCGGTGCAGGCCCGCGTGGACGAGCTCATCAAGCTGTTCGAGATCCGCTTCGACCTGGCCCGTTACCCCTATGAATTGTCCGGCGGCCAGCAGCAGACCGTGTGCATCATGCGCGCCCTGGCCCCCAACCCCGAGGTCATGTTCCTCGACGAGCCTTTCTCGGCGCTCGACTTCGAGATGACCCTCTTCATCCGCGAGAAGCTGCAAGAGGCGCACCTGGCCACCGGCGTGACCATGGTCATCGTCTCTCACGACTTGGAAGACGCCGTCTTCCTCGCCGACGAGATCCTGTTGCTCACGCGCCGGCCCACGCGCATCGCCGAGATCGTGCCCTTCAGCTTGCCCCGGCCGCGCCAGCCCGAGTCCATGTCCGACCCAGAATTCGTGCGCGTCAAGGCGCACACCCTGGCCGTGTTCAAGCGGGAGATGAAAGCATGACCGCGCCCCTCGACCCCAACCTGCAGCCGCCGCCCAAGACTGGCGCGCTGGCGCTGTCCACCTACAAGCTGACCAAGCGCTTCGGCAGTTTCACCGCGATGGACAGCGTGTCCATCGACGTGCGGCCCGGCACCGTGCATGCCCTGCTGGGCGAGAACGGCGCGGGCAAGAGCACGCTGGTCAAGGCGGTGGTGGGCTACCACCAGCCCGAGGAAGGTGCCGTGCTCATCGATGGCCGTGAACACGCCATCACCTCGCCGGTGGTGGCGCGCAGCCTGGGCATCGGCATGGTCTACCAGCACTTCACCGTGGTGCCCGGCATGACGGTGGCCGAGAACCTGCTGCTGGCGCGCGGCACCTTGCCCACCATCATTCCCTGGCACAAGGTGCGCCAGGAGTTGAAGGCGTTCTTGGACACCACGCCTTTCAAGCTGGACCTCGACGCGCGCCCGATGGACCTGTCGGCCGGCGAGAAGCAAAAGCTGGAGATCCTCAAGCAGCTCTACTTGAAGCCCCGCCTGCTGATCCTGGACGAGCCCACCTCGGTGCTGACGCCACAAGAGGCCGACGAGGTGTTGGGCCTGCTGCGCGACCGTGCGCACGCGGGCGATGTGTCCATCATCATGATCACGCACAAGTTCCGCGAGGTGATGGAGATCGCCGATGACGTGAGCGTGCTGCACCGTGGCCGCCTGGTTGGCAGCCACCGCGTGGTCGACACCAACCCAGCCCTGCTGGGCGCCGAGATGGTCGGCGAAAGCCACAAGCCGAAGGCACCGAGCAAGGCCGCCGACGATGTCATCGAACTGGTGCCCGAGGCCGTGCTGGAAGAGGTCGTGTCCACCGCGCCTTTGCACCGCGTGCTGCTCAGCCCCACGGCGCCTTCGCGCCTGGAAGTGGACAAGTTGGACGTGCAGGGCGACCGGGGCGAGCGCGCCGTGCACAAGCTGAGCCTGAAGGTCCGCGCAGGCGAGATCCTTGGCATCGCCGGTGTGTCAGGCAATGGCCAACGCGAGTTGATGGAAGCCTTGGTCGGCCAGCGTGACCGCGAGTCCGGTGTGGTGAAAATCGCCAACGAATCGTATGAAGCCCGCCGCGAACAGAACCAGCGCCTCAACGTGCGCAGCCTGCCCGAAGAACCCCTGCGCAATGCCTGCGTCGGCGACCTGAGCGTGGCCCTGAATATCGGCCTGCGCCGCTTCGACCAGGCGCCGGCCGCGCGCGGTGGCTGGATCCGTGGCGGCGTGCTGCGCGACCAGGCCCGCCAGCTCATCGCCGAGTACCGCGTCAAGACGCAAGGCGAGAACGCGCCCATCAAGTCCTTGTCGGGTGGCAATGTGCAACGCGCCGTGCTGGCCCGCGAGCTCGATGGTCAGGTCGATGTGCTGCTGGTGTCCAACCCAGTCTTCGGCCTGGATTTCGCCGCCGTGGCCGAGATCCACTCGCGCATCATGGGCGTGCGCAACAAGGGCGGTGCCGTGCTGCTGGTCAGCGAAGACCTCGATGAACTGCTGAAGCTGGCCGACCGCATCGTGGTGATGTGCGAAGGCCGCATCGTCCACGAATGCCAGGCGCTTGAGGCCGACCGCCGCGTGCTGGGCGCCTTCATGGGCGGTGGCCACCACGAAGAACCTGCACCTTTGGAGCAAGCCGCATGAGCACTACTTCAAGTCCAGGTAGCCTCACCGTGAAAGCCGAACCCTTCGACTACGGCTTCAGCTTGCCGCACACCGCGCTGGTCATCATCGACATGCAGCGCGACTTCATCGAACCGGGCGGCTTTGGCGAAACCCTGGGCAACGACGTGTCCTTGCTGGCCGCCATCGTGCCCACCGTCAAGCGCGTGCTGCAAGCCTGGCGCGATGCCGGAGGCTACGTGGTCCACACCCGCGAAGGCCACGCGCCCGACCTGTCCGATTGCCCGCCCGCCAAGCGCCTGCGTGGCGAGCCCAAGCTGCGCATCGGCGACGCGGGCCCCATGGGCCGCATCCTCATCCACGGCGAGCCCGGCCACGCCATCATCCCCGAGCTGGCGCCCATCGATGGCGAAGTCGTGATCGACAAGCCCGGCAAGGGCGCCTTCTATGGCACCGCCTTGGGCGAGGTGCTCGAAGCGCGCGGCATCACCCACCTCGTCGTGATGGGGGTGACCACCGAGGTCTGCGTGCAGACCACCCTGCGCGAAGCCAACGACCGCGGCTACGACTGCCTGCTGGTCGAAGACGGCACCGAGAGCTACTTCCCCGCCTTCAAGGAAGCGGCCATTGCCATGATCCGCGCGCAAGGCGCCATCGTGGGCTGGACGGCGCCAAGCGCGGCCCTGTTGGCAGCCTTGCCCTCGACATCCTGACCGACCGATTGAATCCCTGAGACCATGTCCATGCCCCACACCATTTCAGGCCTGCTGACTGCTTACCGCGAAGGCCTGCTCACGCCCGCGCAAGTCTTCGCCAGCTTCCTGGCCGTCGGCCCCGCGACTCCGGAAGACCCGGCCTGGATCCACCGCGCGCCCGCCGCCTTCATCCAGGCCCAGCTGGACGCGCTCGATGGCCAGAGCCCCGAGGCCTTGCCGCTGTTCGGCATCCCCTTCGGCGTCAAGGACAACATCGACGTGGCCGGCCTGCCCACCACCGCCGCCTGCCCGGCCTTCGCCTACACGCCCGAGAAGTCCGCGACCACGGTCGAGCGGCTGATGAAGGCCGGCGCCATCGTGGTCGGCAAGACCAACCTCGACCAGTTCGCCACCGGCCTGGTCGGCGCGCGTTCGCCCTACGGCATCCCCACCTCCACCTTCAGCGACGACCACGTCAGCGGCGGCTCCAGCTCGGGCTCGGCCGTGGTCGTGGCGCGCGGTGAAGTGCCTTTCGCTTTGGGCACCGACACGGCCGGTTCGGGCCGCGTGCCCGCCGGCTTCAACAACTTGGTCGGCGTCAAGCCCACGCCGGGCCTGGTGCCCACGGGGGGCGTGGTGCCAGCCTGCAAGTCGCTGGACTGCGTGTCCATCTTCGCGCTCACTGCGTCCGATGCCGCGCGCGTGTTGTCCGTCATGGAGGGGCCACAGCCCGGCGAAGCCGTCTTCAACGAGGTGACCTTGCAAGCGCCACGGCTGCCCGCCAAGCTGCGCGTGGGCGTGCCCCGTGTGCCCGAGTTCTTTGGCGATGCCGAATACGCCGGCGCCTTCGACCGCGCGCAGGCGCAATGGGCCGAGCTGCGCGATGTCGATGGCCAGCCCTGGCCGGTCGAGTTCGTGCCCATCGACATGGGCCCCTTCCTGGCCGTGGCCAAGCTGCTGTACGACGGCCCCTGGGTGGCCGAGCGCTACGCGGCCATCAGCGGCTTCATCGAATCGAATGCCGACGACATCAACCCCGTGGTGCGCGGCATCATCAAAGGGGCGAACCAGCACGATGCGGTCTCGGCCTTCAAGGGCCAATACCGCCTGCGTGAACTGGCGCAGGCCACCTTGCCCATTTGGCAGGCCATCGACGTGTTGATGGTGCCCACCGCGCCCACCATGCCGACCCTGGCCAGCGTGCAGGCCGACCCCGTGGGCCGCAACAGCCAGCTGGGCACCTACACCAACTTCGTCAACTTGCTGGGCCTGGCGGCGTTGGCCTTGCCCAGTGGCTCCACCGCCACCGGCCTGCCTTTCGGCATCACCCTGATCGCCCCCGGTGGCAGCGATGCCGCCTTGCTGGACCTGGGCGCGCAATGGCAACAGGCGCTGGCCCGCATCGCCACGACACCACTGGGCCATGGCTTGAACACACCCACCGACGCCGAGCTGAGCTGGCCTTGCGGCGTGCAAGCCAAAGCCGCGCCCACCCTGATGGTGTCGGTGGTGGGCGCGCACTTGAGCGGCATGCCCTTGCACTGGCAGCTCACCGAGCGGCACGCCCGCTTGGTGTCCAGCACCCACACCTCGCCCCGCTACCAGCTGTTCGCCTTGCCTGGCACCGTGCCGCCCAAACCCGGCTTGGTGCGCGTGGCGGCCGATGCGCCACCCGAAGCCGGCCACGCCATCGCGGTCGAGGTCTACGCCTTGCCGCAAAGCAGCATCGGCTCCTTCCTCGCCATGATCCCGCCGCCCCTGGGCCTGGGCTCGGTCGAACTGGAAGACGGCAGTTGGGTCAAGGGTTTCATCTGCGAGCCTTGCGGTCTGCAAGGCGCCGACGACATCAGCCAGTACGGCGGCTGGCGTGCTTACATGGGCAGGAACGCGACATGACACTGTCCACCAGCCAGCTCAACCACCCCGAGGTGCTGCAAGAAGTGACCTCCGTCTTCCTGCGCTATGAAGACGCGCTGATGGCCAACGATGTGGACGCCCTCAACGCCTATTTTTGGGCCAGCCCCTGCACCACGCGCTATGGCATCGCCGACAGGCAAGTGGGCCACGAGGCCCTGGTGGCCTACCGCAAGACGGTGTCCGCGCCCGACTACACGCGGCAGTTGCACGACGTGCGCATCACCGCCTTTGGCGCCGACATGGCCGTGGCGATGACCGAGTTCACACGCAGCGACACCCCCTTGCGTGGTTTCCAGACCCAGACCTGGGTGCGCTTTTCCGATGGCTGGAAGATCGTGTCGGCCCACGTCAGCATGATCCCCTTCAGCCCGGGATGACACCGTGAACATGATCGCGCCGCCCTTCAACACCTCTTCGCCCGCGACGCTGGCCGAACGGGCTTACGCGCAGATCAAGCAACTGATTTTCGACTTCGTGCTCTTGCCTGGCGACCGCTTCTCGGAAAGCGACATGGCCGGCCGCGTGCAGGTCAGCCGCACACCGTTGCGCCAGGCCCTGCAGCGATTGCAGAGCGAAGGTTTCCTGCAGGTGTTCCCCAAAAGTGGTTGGCAGGTCGAGCCACTCAACTTCGAGGTCTTCGACCAACTCTACGATTTCCGCGTGTTGATGGAAACCCACGCCGTGGCCAAGCTCTGCGAGGCCGAAGACCGCCCCATCCTCAAGACCTTGGCCGAGAACTGGCTGGTCAAGGTCGACGAACGGCACCCGGTGATCAGCATGGTCGACCGCTTGGACGAGGACTTCCATTCCTCGCTGGTGCACGCGACGGGCAATGCCGAGATGGCCCGCGTGCACGACGACATCACCGAGCGCATCCGCATCATCCGCCGGCTGGACTTCACCAAGCCAGCGCGCGTGGAGGCCACTTACCAGGAGCATGCGCGCATCATCCGCGCGATCACGCAAAGGCGCACCGATGAAGCGCAAAGGCTGCTGCGCGCGCACATCGAACAAAGCAAACTGGAAGTGCGGCACATCACTCTGGACATGCTGTACCAGGCCCGGCGCGGCTGAGACGAAACCGCGCAGGCGCGGCAAGCCTACAGGCGCGGCAGCTCGCTCAGTGCCGTGGTCAGCGCGGATGACCGGACCACGCCGCGCAACTCGCCGCAACGTGCCAGCATCGGGATCGCCTTGCCCGGGTTCAGCAAGCCGTCCGGGTCGAAGGCGGCTTTGAAGGCCAGCATCTGGCCACGCTCGGCATCACTGAACTGGGTGCACATCGCGTTCAGCTTTTCGACACCCACGCCGTGCTCGCCCGTGATCGTGCCGCCAAAGCCCACCGCCGTGCACAGGATGTCGTTGCCAAAGGCCTCGGCGCGTTTCAATTCATCCGGGTCATTGGCATCGAAGAGGATCAGCGGGTGCAGGTTGCCGTCGCCCGCGTGGAAGACGTTGACGCAGCGCAAGCCGTAGGTGGTCTGCATGGCGTTGATGGCATGCAGCATCTCGGCCAGGCAACGGCGCGGGATGGAGGCGTCCATGCACAGGTAGTCGGGGCTGATGCGGCCGGTGGCGGGGAAAGCGTTCTTGCGGCCGCTCCAGAAGCGCAGGCGCTGGGCTTCGCTGTCGCTGCAGTCGATGCGGGTGGCCCCGGCGACTTGCAGAACGGCGATCAGTCGGCCGATTTCTTCTTCGACCTCTTCGGGCGTGCCGTCGCTTTCGACCAGCAGGATGGCGGCGGCGCTCAGGTCGTAACCGGCCTGCACGAAGTCTTCCACGGCGGCGGTCATGGGGCCGTCCATCATCTCCAGGCCGGCGGGGATGAGGCCCGCGCCGATGATGGCGGCGACCGCATCGCCCGCCTTGCCGATCTCATCGAAGCTGGCCAGGATGCAACGCGCCACCTGCGGCTTGGGCAGCAGGCGCACGGTCACCTCGGTGGCCACCCCCAGCAGACCTTCGCTGCCGATGAAGGCGGCCAGCAGGTCAAGGCCTGGCGCGTCCAAAGCTTCGCTGCCCAGTTCCAGCAATTCGCCTTCGATGGTGAAGCCGCGCACACGCAGCACGTTGTGCACGGTCAGGCCGTACTTGAGGCAATGCACGCCGCCGGCATTCTCGGCCACATTGCCGCCGATGGTGCAGGCGATCTGGCTGCTGGGGTCTGGGGCGTAGTACAGGCCGTGGGGAGCGGCGGCTTCGCTGATGGCCAGATTGCGCACACCGCACTGGACGATGGCCGTGCGTGCCAACGGGTCGATCTGCACGATGCTGGTCAGGCGGGCCAGCGACAGGGTCACGCCCAGGGCATCGGGCAAGGCCCCGCCCGACAGGCCGGTGCCACCACCGCGCGCCACCACCGGCACCTTCAGTGCGTGGCAGGCTTTCAGGATGGCGCCGACTTCCTCGTGGGTTTCGGGCATGGCCACCGCGAGGGGGCGTTGCCGATAAGCGCTGAGGCCATCGCATTCGAAAGGGGCCACGGCCTCGTCTTGCCAGAGGATGCTGCGGGCGGGCAGCACCTTGTGCAGGGCGGCGACGACTTCACGTTGGCGGTGGGTGCGTTGGGTGGTGTTGTCCATCGCCACCACTGTAAGCCACGCACGTGGCCTTCGGGCTCAGCTGATCAGCAGTTCGGGGATGCGGCGCAACATGAGCTGGTCGCGGCTGTCGACGTTCAAGGTGGCGCCGTGGCCCTCGAAGCGGTAGTGGCGGCCAGTCACCGAGGAGCGCACGCTCAGGTTGCCACCGCCCAGGTATTTGGCGCGCAACTCGGTGGTGCGGCGTGGCGTGGGAACCGATGGTGGTGCCGGCACGGGCGTGGCGCGCGCCGGGTCCGCCAGGGTGGTGCTCACCCCGGGCCGGTGAACGAGGGGAGCGACCGTGGTGATCTTGTGGGTGCCCAAGGCGGGGCGTGCCCACGACACGGTGGCCAGCGGCACGGCGGCTCGTTGGTCCACCTTGGCCTGCTCGTCCGGCAAGGACTTGGCGTTGAAGGGAATGGGCTGGGTTTTGGTGTGAACGCGAGCAATCATGGCGACATCCTGCTGATTGAATGGCCCTGCGTGGCCGATGGTCGGCAGTGTGCTCGGCGGTGCCCGCGGTGCCTATCCCCTTCGGTGGGGAACCCCGATGGGGGCGTCCTCTTGGGGGTGTTCCCGGTGGGACACGCTTTGCTCAAGCCCAGACGGTGAGGACGCCGGTGTAGCCGTACAAGTGATGGCGCGCGATCTCGCCGCCAGCGAACATCCCCACCAGGGGGATGTCGCCCAGGGCGTGCCGGATGATTTGCATCTCGGCATCGGGTCCGCCGAAGTGAGGGCCGCCGCGCCCCGCGCAACTGATGTAGATGGCCCCGGCCGGCGTGCGGCTGAGCCCGTCCTGCGGGTCGAACTCTTCGCGGATTTCGGCGCAGGCGCGCACCAGGTCGCGCCGGGCGGCGGTCACGTTGCGTTGGCAGAAGGCCAGTTGCATGCCGACTTCAACCAAGTCGCTCACGGCCACGCCCTGGCGTTGCGGGTCCAGGCCCACCAGGTGGCGCACGCGGGTGTCGGCGCCAAAGCTGTTGCGGTGCTCCAGCAGATCGCTGGCCGCGTCGGTCAGGCCCGCCAGCGTGGCGCGCACCTTGGGCAAGGCTTCGCGCGGCAGCCCCTGGGCGGTGACCGCGGCGGTCAGGTTCAGGTCGCGGAGCAGGCAGCTCAAGGCTGGTTCGCCGTCCAGTTCGTAGACCACGTTGCGTTCTGCCGCGGTGATCTGGCGCGCCATGCCGATGGGCTGGCAGCCCTGGGTCACGCGCGACACCAGGTGCACCCGGTCCGAGAACGCCACGCCCGACACGCCGCCCGACCACACGCCCCGGGCCTGGTCGCCATGCTCGGCCAGCGGGTCAAGCGCCAGGTGGACGCTGCGGCTGCGCCCGGTGCTCAGGCCACCAAACAGGTAGCCGGTGCGCGTGCGGCCCGCCAGCTCGGTGATCAACTCCTGCAGCTCGGGCGTGTGGGCGTCGGCGTGCACCTGCGCCACGTGCGGCACAAAAGCATGGCCTGGCGACACGGACAAGGGGCTCAAGCCAACCCGCGGCAGGGCGGGCAAGGGCTGCTGGCCCGAATAGACGCGGAAATCATCGCTGGGCAGGGTGGACACCATCACGGCCAGGGCCGGCTCGTCGATGTATTCGACGCCACTGGCCAGCACGCCCACGCCCACGCCGCCCACCCAGGCCACGCCAGGCAGCCGTTCGCGCAGTCCTTGCAGGACGGCTTCGGCCTGGGGCGCGAGGGCATCGGTCAGGTAACACCAGCCCAGGGTGGCGCCCATGGTGGCCGCGCCTTGGGATTCGAGTTGCGCCCACACCAGCGACAAGGCGAGGTCCGCCTGCGGATGGGTGGCGTGCGCGTGCAGAAAACGCGGCGCCATGGTCAGGGTGGAGGTGGGCGTCATGGTGACGAGGGTGTCAATCGGCCGAGCCACCGTCCGGTGATCGGCGGCGAAGGCTGGCGGCAGAGGTTTTGCGGGTGGCCGGGCCGCGGCCCGTCTTGACGGGGACCTTGGTGGCGCCTGATGCCTTGCGCGCCTCGGCTTTTGGGGGGGCGGGGGGCTGTTCGGCACTGGCCGGGGCGCTCGCGGCGGCTTCCATGCCTTGCGCGCTGGCCTGCGCCACCTGCACGGCCTGGTTGGCCAGGTTGCTGAATTGCTGGGTCAGGGTGTCCCACCAGCGAAGCGGGTTGACGGCCGCGTCGGCCGGGGCTTCTTCCGCTGCTGCCGAGGGCGGCGGGGCGGGGGGCTCGGCGGCAGGCTGGCTGGGGGCCTCGGCCGGCGCGGCGCGGGCCTTGAGGGACTCGCGCACGGCGTCCATCGACACGTTCATGCCGCGCAAGGTGGTCAAGGTCATGCGCTGCACTTCCAGGCCCTGGATGGTCATGCCGATCAGGCGCGAGTTCTGTTCCAGCCAGAACTGCACGGTCTTCAGGTCCTGGATGCGCTTGTCCAGCTCTTCCGGGTCGAGGGTGGGCAGGCTCCAGGGTGTGGCGCTTTTGCCACCCATGCCTTGAGCTGCCTGCAGGTTGGGCAGGGCGCTGCCCGCAGCCTTCATCCAATCCTGGAAGAACGACAAACCCGCGCCCAGGCCGCTAAAGGCCGACGAGGCATCGGCGCCCGAGGTATTGCTGGGATCAGGACTGGTGGGACGCGTGGGCATGGGCGAGGCTCCTGCAAAAAAACAGCAGTCCATTGTGCGCCCAAGCCACCGCATAATCACCAGCTTCATGCAACGCCGAGACCTCTTACGCCACCTCAGTCGAACCGCCGCTGCACTGGCGTGGCAGCAGATGTTCCTGCCGCTGGCGGGGGCCCAGGCGCCCACCCTGGACAACTGGCACGAAACCGCCGAGGTCTTCACCTTGGGCGTGGCCAGTGGCGAGCCCCGGCCCGATTCGGTGGTGTTGTGGACACGCTTGGCACCCAAGCCCGAACGCGCCGACGGCGGCATGCCGACCCAGTCCGTGGCCGTGCAATGGGAGGTGGCCAGCGACTCCCGTTTTGACCACATCGTCCGAAAAGGTTCGCAGCAGGCCGAGGCGGTGCGCGCGCACAGCGTCCACGTCGAGGTGTCGGGTTTGGCGCCCGGGCGTGAATACTTCTATCGTTTCCTGGCGGCCGGACAGGTCAGCACGATCGGCCGCACGCGCACCGCGCCGGACCCTTCCGAGGCCAGTCCGCGCTTGCGCATCGCCTTGGCTTCCTGCCAGCATTTCGAGGCGGGATTCTTCAGTGTGCACCGCGACATCGCGGCCAGCGACGTGGACCTGGTGCTGTTCGTGGGCGACTATTTCTATGAAAACCAGTTGCCGGGCTACCTGCGCGTGCGGCAACACACGCACCGGTTTCCGCGCGACAAGAAAAAATACACCCTGGGCCACTACCGACAGCACCACGCGGCCTACCGTTTGGAAGCCGATCTGCGTGCCTGCCATGCCGCCCATCCGTGGTTGATGGTGTGGGACGACCACGATGTGCTCAACGACTACGCCGGCCTGACCGAGCCCGACGATGAACTGAACGAGGCGCAGTTCATCAAGGTCCGCACCGCCGCCTACCAGGCCTACTTCGAGCACATGCCGATTCCGCCCACGCGCGCGCCGGTGGCGGCCAGCATGCGCATGCACGATCGCTACGAGTGGGGCCAACTGGCCGAGCTGTGGACGGTGGACACGCGCCAGTTCCGCAGCGAGCACGTGTGCAGCACTTGGCGCGGCCCACGCAACGGCCGCATGCTGTGGCGCTGCCCGGACGCGCTCAAGCCCGAGCGCAGCATGCTGGGCCAGGCGCAGGAGCTCTGGCTGGCCGATGGCCTGGCGTCCAGCACGCGGGCCTGGAAGTTCATCGTGCAAAGCACCCAGATCAGCCCCTCGGGCCTGACCGGCCGTTTCGGCAAGCTCCTCTACGGCGATGGCTGGGACGCCTTTCCCGCCGCGCGCGAACGCCTGATGGCCGCCATCGCCCAGCCCCGCGTCCCCGATGTGGTCTGCCTGGGCGGCGATGTGCACCGCCACGTGGCGGCCAACCTGCGCCTGCAGCCGTCCGACCTCGAATCCCCCATCGTCGCCAGCGAGATCGTCACCTCGTCGATCAGCAGCCCTGGCCTGAGCGAATTCATCACGCAGTGGATGAAAGCGGTCAACCCCGACCTGCTGCACCTGCGCAGTGACGAACGTGGTTTCGTGCTGCTGGACGTGACGCCGCAGCGGGTGCACTGCGAGTTCCGCGCCACACCGCACCCGGTGAAAGCCGATTCGCGCCTGCAAGTGCAGGCCCGCTACGTCATCGACCGCGGCGTGCCAGGTCCGCGCAAGGTCTGAGCCGCCTGCCTACAATCACCGGCATGGCCATCCCCAAAGTCTCGTTCAAGCAGCAGGTGCTCAAGGCGCGCGAGGAAGCCATCGTGGCCTCCGTCAACCGCCTGCTCGCCGACAAGGGCTTCGACCTGATGACCATGGACGAAGTGGCCGCCGACGTGGGCATCGCCAAGGCCAGCCTGTACAAGCATTTCGCCTCGAAAGAAGCTCTGGCGGCCGCGGCCATGAAGCGCTTGTTGAGTCGGGCGTCGGACTACCTGGGCGAGTTGGCGCAGCAAGGCCCCACCGACCCGGTCGAGCGCCTGAAGGCCGTGGCCCGCTGGACCATGGAGGTGCAGCTGGCCGGCGAGATGCCTTCGCTGCCTTCGCAGAACTCCAGCCTGCGCGCCGAACTGATCGCCGACATGGACTACATGACGCTGCTCATGGCCGTCAGCGACAAGTTGGGCGAGTGGATCGTGCAAGGCCAGGCCGATGGCCAGCTCAGCCAGAAGCTGCCGCCCGAGTTGATCCTCTACACCTTGTTCGCCCGCGCTTGCGATCCGGTGCTGGCCGTGCTCAAGGCCGGTGGGCACCCGCATGAGCAGATCATCGCGTGGTTGATCGACAGTTGTTTTTCGGGCCTAGCTCAGCGCGGCTGATCTCGGCGGAAGCCGGCCTCTTGTCGCTGGCACGCACGCTGTCGGGCGAATGGAAAGGGCGGGGCATCCGCGTCAATGGCCTGAGTCCGGGGCCGACCTCTACCTCCGCCTTGGACAAGCTGGGCGTGGCCAACCTTTGACTGGCGAAAAAAAGCCGGGGAAGTCCCCGGCTTGGTCAACGTGGCACATCCGCCGATCAGTCGTCGTTGCCGCCGAAGATGCCCAACAGGGCCAACAGCGACTGGAACACGTTGTAGATGCTCAAGTAGACGCCCAGCGTGGCCGTGATGTAGTTGGTCTCGTGGCCATCTTGCACGCGCTTGAGGTCGTGCAGGATGAAGGCGGAGAAGATGCCGATAGAGATCACCGACAGCGTGATCATCAAGGCGCTGGACTGGATGAAGATGTTGGCGATGCCGGCCACCAGCAACATGATCATGCCGATGAACAGGAACTTGCCCATGGACGTCAGGTCGCGCTTGATGACCGTGGACAGCGAAGCCATGCCCAGGAAAATCGCGCCGGTGCCGGCGAAGGCCGTCATCACCAGGCTCGCACCGTTGGACAAGCCCAGCACGGTGCCGATCAGGCGTGCCAGCATCAGGCCCATGAAGAAGGTGAAGGCCAGCAGCACGGGCACGCCGGCCGACGAGTTCTTCGTTTTTTCGATCGCGAACATGAAGCCGAAGGCGCCGGCCAGGAAGACGATCGCGCCCACGCCAGGCGTCATCATGCTGGCGATGCCGCTGGCCACGCCCAGCCAGGCGCCCAGCACCGTCGGGATCATCGACAGTGCCAGCAAGGCATAGGTGTTGCGCAGCACGCGGTTGCGCTGGGCGACCGAGGTGCCATAGGCCTGGTCGATGGTTTGAAGCGTTTGATTCATGGTGAACCTCCAGTCAAAAACAAAAACAGTGGGACAGGTCAGGCGGCGGCGGACAGCTTCTTCTGCCGCTTGCCGCGTGCGCGGATGTTGAGGGCCTCGACCGCCAGGGAGAACGCCATCGCGGCGTACAGGTAACCCTTGGGCACGTGGGCATCGAAAGCTTCGGCGGTCAGCGCCATGCCGACCATCACGAGGAAGGCCAGGGCCAGGACCTTGACCGAGGGGTGGCGGTCAACGAAATCGCCGATGGGCTTGGCCGCGATCATCATCACGCCGACAGCGCAGATCACGGCCGCCACCATCACACCGATCTCGTCGACCATGCCGACCGCTGTGATGACCGAGTCCAGCGAGAACACGATGTCGATCACGGCGATTTGTCCGATGATGGCCCACATCATCTTCTTGCCGGCGGCGGCCAGGGCCACGGGGTCGGTCGAAGGGGGGCCATCCTGTTCGCGGGCTTCCACCTCGACGAAGATCTCGTGCGAGGCCTTGTAGAGCAGGAACAGGCCACCCAGCAGCAATACCAGGTCGCGCCCGCTGATGCTTTGGCCGGCGACATTGAACAGCTCGGCCGTCAGGCCCATCACCCAGCTCAGCGAGAACAGCAGTGCCAGGCGCGAGACCATGGCGAAACCCAGGCCCAGGCGCCGGGCCTGGTCACGCTGGGCGGGCGGCAGGCGGCCCACCAGGATCGAAATGAAGATGATGTTGTCCACGCCCAGGACGATTTCGAGGGCGGTGAGCATCGCAAAAGCGATCCAGATGTTGGGGTCGAGCAGGAATTCCACGATTTGGTCAAAGTTGAGCGAGCCTTGAATCTAGGGGAATCGATACTTCGCGTAAAGTCGAATTTTCTGAAGCATCACTTCGAAAAAGGCGCAGTATGAATTTCAAGCACCTGTACTACTTCTGGGCCACCGCCAAGTCAGGCGGCGTGATGAAGGCGGGTGAGCAATTGCACACGACGCCACAGACTTTGTCAGGCCAGATCAAGCTGCTGGAAGCCCAGCTGGGGTGCGCGCTCTTCCACAAGGTCGGGCGGCGGCTGGAGTTGACCAACGAGGGGCGGGTGGCGTTGTCGTATGCCGACCAGATCTTCGCCCTGGGCACCGAGCTGGAGGCGGCGGTGGGCAAAGCCCGCACCGGACAGGCGGTGCTGGATTTCCGCGTGGGCATCGCCGACTCGGTGCCCAAGTCCATCGCCTACCGCCTGTTGGAGCCTGCTCTGGGCCTGCCCGAGCCGGTCCGCCTGATCTGCCATGAAGGCGATTTCCACAACCTGCTGGGCCAGATCGCGGTGCACCGCCTGGACCTGGTGATTGCCGATGAGCCCATGGACCGGCAGGTCAGCGTCAAGGCCTTCAGCCACGCGCTGGGCACCACGGCCATGAGTTTCTTCGCCACGCCAGCCTTGAAGGCCTCGCTGCCAAAAAGCGCCTTTCCGCAGTGCCTGGATGGCGCCCCCATGCTCTTGCAAGGTGCCTCATCGGCCATGCGGCAAAGGCTGGACGTCTGGCTGGCCGAGCATCAATTGCGTCCGCGCGCCATCGGCGAGTTCGACGACGCGGCGCTGATGAAAGCTTTCGGCGGCGAAGGGCGCGGCGTGTTCATGGCGCCCACCGTGCTGGAAGCCGAGACCTGCGCCCAGCATGGCGTGCAGGTGCTGGGGCGCACCCAAGAGCTGGTGGAGGAGTTCTACGCGATCTCGGTGGAGCGGCGCATCACGCACCCTTGCGTGGTGGCGATCACGCAGTCGGCCCGCGAGGCATTGTTCGGGGCATGAGCGGCGCTCCGATCAGACCCGCAATCGGCTGTGTGCCGGCACGCTGGCCAGCAGGAATTCCATCTGGTCGGCCAGGATGCGGCGCCCGCGCAGGATCATGTCTTCGTGCAGGCTGGGCACGTAGGGCAGGTAATACAACTGCCAACCCAGCTCGTTGAGCGTGCGGTTGCCCTTGCGGCCATTGCAGTTGCGGCAGGCCGTGATGCAGTTCTTCCAGGAGTCGATGCCGCCACGCGAGGTGGGGACGATGTGCTCACGCGTCAGGTCGTCGAGTTGGAAGCGGTGGCCGCAGTAGGCGCAAACCTGGCGGTCGCGGGCGAAGAGCTTGGGGTTGGACAGGGCCGGTTCCTGGCGCCAGGCCCGGCTCGGAACGCTGCCGCGCACGGCGATGATGGAGTGCAAGGCCAGCTGCGATTGCAAGCCCGTGCGCCGCTGGATGCCGCCGCGCAAGACCATGCAAGGCTCGCCCAGTGTCCACGCGACACCGTCACTGGCATACAAAACCGCCGCTTCCTTGGCCGACAGCCAAGCCTGCGGACGGCCTGACACGTCAAGTTGCAGCACGTCCATACAGCCTCTCCACAAAGTCTCCAAAGGGGAATGCTGCCTACAGGATAGCGCAAAGATCTCGACACTTTGGCGACAGAGGCGCGTCCAAACAGCCTGAAAACCAAGGGTCGACCCGATCTGAACAACGCGATTGTCTAAAAATCCCCAAAAAAAGTTGAATGGAACGCACACATACCGCTTGGTTTTCTGCAAAATAGCACGATCGTTCGTTTTATTCCCCAGGAGCTTCCTTGTCCGACTCCCTGCCCCTCGACGCCAAGCAGACCGCCGACGCGGTGCGCGAGCGTGGGCGTGGAGCGCAAGGCGTGGCCAAGGGACAGCAGACCCGCGCCACCATTCTCGAGGCCGCGTTGAACCTCGCCTCACAAATGGGCATCGAGGGGCTGTCGATCGGCGCCCTGGCCGAAGTCACCGGCATGAGCAAGTCGGGCGTGTTCGCCCACTTCGGCTCGCGTGAAGAACTCCAGATTTCCGTCATCCGCGAATACCACGAGCGTTTTTCCGCCGAGGTCTTCCTGCCCGCCCTGCGCGAGGCCCGTGGCTTGCCGCGCCTGCGCGCCATGTTCGAAGGCTGGGTGGCCATGGTCGCCACCGAAATCGACTCGGGTTGCATCTACATCAGTGGTGCGGTTGAATTCGACGACCGTCCCGGCCCCGTGCGCGATGCGCTGGCCGGCATGGTGCTGACCTGGCACGGCGCGCTCGACAAGGCCATCCGCATCGCCATGCAGATGGGCCACCTGCGCGACGACACCGACCCGATGCAAATGTTGTTCGAGATCCATGGTCTGATCCTGTCGCTCCACCACGATGCGCGTTTTTTGCGCTCGAAGGGTGCGGAGGATCGGGCCCGTGCGGCGTTCGAGCGTGTCGTCCAGTTCTATGCACTGGGCGCGCCTTCGAATCCGTCTGGAACGGTGGCGTCTGACGCTGCCAAAGCCGGGTTGGCTTCGGCCCCCCTGGCAGCCGTTTGACCCGTCCCCATCCCCCTGTCATCACCACCCTGTGAAAACAAGTGTGATCAGGCTTTTCTCATTAACCTTGATTTTGTGACCGAGGAGCTCCACGATGCCTACATACAACCCCCCACTGCGCGACATGCAGTTCGTGATTCATGAGCTGCTGGGCGCGGTTGATGAATTGAAGACCATCCCGGCCTACGCCGACCTGGACGTCGACACGGTCAACGCCGTGCTGGAAGAAGGCGGCAAGTTCGCCTCCAAGGTGCTGGCCCCCCTGAACCTGGTGGGCGACGTCGAAGGTTGCGTGCTGGACAAGGCCACGCACGAAGTGAAGACCCCTGCTGGCTTCAAGGAAGCCTACAAGACCTACACCGAAAACGGTTGGTCTGGCCTGAGCGCCGATCCTGAATGGGGCGGCCAGGGCATGCCTCAGCTGGTGAACCAGGCCGTGTACGAAATGATGAACTCGGCCAACCAGGCCTGGACCATGTACCCCGGCCTGAGCCACGGCGCGCACGCTGCCCTGGAAGCCCACGGCACCGACGAGCAAAAGAAGACCTACCTGCCCAAGCTGACCAGCGGCGAGTGGACCGGCACCATGTGCCTGACCGAACCCCATTGCGGCACCGACCTGGGCCTGCTGCGCACCAAGGCCGAGCCCCAAGCCGATGGCACCTACAAGATCACGGGTTCCAAGATCTTCATCTCGGCCGGTGAACACGACATGGCCGACAACATCGTCCACCTGGTGCTGGCCCGCCTGCCCGACGCCCCCGAAGGCTCGAAGGGCATCTCGCTGTTCGTGGTGCCCAAGTTCAACGTGAACGCCGATGGCTCGATCGGTTCGCGCAACGGCATCTTCTGCGCCGGCCTGGAACACAAGATGGGCATCCATGGCAACGCCACGGCCCAGATCGTTCTGGAAAACGCCGTCGGCACCCTGGTGGGCAAGCCCCACCGCGGTCTGCCCGCCATGTTCGTGATGATGAACGGCGCGCGCCTGGGCGTGGGCAACCAGTCCTTGGGCCTGACGCAAGTCGCCTATGAAAACGCCGTGGCCTACGCCAAGGACCGCATCCAGATGCGTGCTCTGTCGGGCCCGAAGCGTCCTGACCTGGCCGCCGATCCCATCATCGTGCACCCCGATGTGCGCAAGATGCTGCTGACCTCGCGCGCCTACGCCGAAGGCGCCCGCGCCCTGGTGTACTACACCGCCATCGAGCTGGACAAGTCTCACAACCACCCCGATGAAGCCGTCCGCAAGGAATCGGACGACATCGTGGCCCTGCTGACCCCGATCGTCAAAGCCTTCATCACCGACAACGCTTTCGAAGCGACGGTGCATTGCCAACAGGTGTATGGCGGCCACGGCTTCATCCACGAGTGGGGCATGGAGCAGTTCGTGCGCGACGCCCGTATCAACATGATCTACGAAGGCACGAACACCGTGCAGTCGCTGGACCTGCTGGGCCGCAAGGTGCTGGGCGACGGTGGCGCCAAGCTGACCAAGTTCGGCAAGATCGTGGGCCGTTTCGTCAAGGAAAACGCCGACAACGAAGCCATGCAGGAGTTCACCAAGCCCCTGGCCGACCTGGGCACGAAGGTGCAAGCCTTCACCATGGAAATCGGCATGAAGGGCATGCAGAACCCCGATGAAGTCGGCGCCGCCGCGGTGGATTACCTGCGCGTGGTTGGCCACCTGGTGTACTCGTACTTCTTCGCCCGCATGGCCAAGATCGCATTGGAAAAGCAAAGCTCGGGCGACAAGTTCTACATCGCCAAGCTGGCCACGGCCCGCTTCTACTTTGCCAAGCTGCTGCCTGAAGTCGAGACCTTGATGATCACCGCCAAGGCTGGTCTGAAGCCCCTGACGGAAATGGACGAAGCCCTGTTCTAATCAACGGGCTTTGCGGGGAAGCGGTGCTTTTTGAAACCGCTTCCTCATTCACCATCTCCACATCCACAGAGTGTTCCGCTAGGAGAGAACAATGAGTCGATTCAATGTCCGCAAGGTCGCCGTGCTCGGCGCCGGCGTGATGGGTGCGCAGATCGCCGCCCATCTGGTCAACTGCAAGGTGCCGGTCGTGCTGTTCGACCTGCCCGCCAAGGAAGGCCCCAAGAACGGGGTCGTGACCAAGGCCGTCGAAGGCCTGAAGAAGCTGAAGCCCTCGCCCCTGGGCGTGACCGACGACGCCGTCCTGATCCAGCAAGCCAACTACGAAGAGCACCTCGAAGAGCTGCGCGGTTGCGACCTGATCATCGAAGCCATCGCCGAGCGCCTGGACTGGAAGGAAGATCTGTACAAAAAGATCGCGCCCTTCGTCAATGACCACGCGATCCTGGCCACCAACACCTCCGGCCTGTCGATCACGGCCATGGCCGACGTGCTGCCCGAGCAGTTGCGCTCGCGCTTCCTGGGCATCCACTTCTTCAACCCTCCGCGCTACATGTACCTGGTGGAGCTGATCCCCACCAAGTACACCGATGCCGTCATCGTCGACCAGCTCGAAGCCTTCGTGACCACCGCCGTGGGCAAGGGCGTCGTGCGCTGCGAAGACAGCCCCAACTTCATCGCCAACCGCGTGGGCGTGGCCGGCCTGTTGTTCACCATGATCGAAGTGAAGAACTTCGGCCTGGGCTACGACATCGTCGACGACCTGACCGGCAAGCGCATGGGCCGTGCCTCTTCGGGCACCTACCGCACCTGCGACGTGGTCGGCATTGACACGATGGCCCACGTGATCAAGACGTTGCAGAACGGCTGCGCCACCGATCCTTTCGCCGCCGCTTTCGCCACGCCTTCTGACGTGCAGGCGCTGCTGGACAAGGGCAACTTCGGTCAGAAGACCAAGGCCGGCTTCTTCAAGAAGGAAGGCAAGGTCATCAGCCAGTTCGACGAGAAGACCGGCGAGTACGTTCCCGCGGGCAACAAGGCCGACAAGGAAGTCACCGACATCCTGCGCAAGCCCGCCGCCGAGCGCCTGAAGGCCCTGCGCGAGTCGAGCAACCCGCAAGCCCAGTTCATCTGGGCGATGCTGCGCAACGGCTTCCACTACGCCGCCGTGACCGGTGAAAGCATCGCCGACACCTGCCGCGACGTGGATCTGGCCCTGCGCTGGGGCTATGGCATGAAGCAAGGTCCCTTCGAGATCTGGCAAGAAGCCGGCTGGAAGCAAGTGGCCGAGTGGGTCAAGGCCGACATCGACGCTGGCAAGGCCATCACCAAGACGCCGCTGCCCGCCTGGGTGTTCGACGGCCGTGACGGCGTGCACACGCCCGAAGGTTCGTGGAGCCCCGCCAAGAAGACCTACGTGCCACAGCGCAAGCTGCCCGTGTACGACCGCCAGTTCTTCCGCGAAGACGTGCTGGGTTCGGGCACCAAGTCGGCCGACACGGCTGGCAAGACGCTGTTCGAAGACGCCGCGATCCGTCTGTGGACGCTGGACGACGAAGTGGTCATCGCCTCGATCAAGTCGAAGATGCACACCATCTCGGCCGAAGTCACCGGTGGTCTGGCCAAGGGCCTGCAACTGGCCGAAGAAGGCTACAAGGGCCTGGTGATCTGGTCGCAAGACGGCCCGTTCTCGGCTGGCGCCGACCTGCAATCGATGATGCCCGCCTTCATGTCGGGTGGCGGCAAGGCCATTGCCCCCTTCGAGAAGCAACTGCAGGACTTCATGCTGAGCCTGCGCTACAGCAACGTGCCTTCCGTGGCCGCCGTTCACGGCCTGGCCCTGGGTGGTGGTTGCGAGCTGGCCGTGCACGCGTCCAAGCGCGTTGCCGCCATGGAAAGCTATGTGGGCCTGGTTGAAGTCGGCGTGGGCCTGATTCCCGGCGGCGGTGGCCTGGCTTACCTGGCCCGCCGCGCGGCCGAACTGCTGGAGCCGTCCAAGGGCGTGTCCGGCCAGATTGGTGGCGACCTGATCGGTTTCATCAAGGAAGCCTTCCAGGCGGCCGCGATGGCCAAGGTGGCGACGTCGGCGATCGAAGCCAAGAAGTACGGCTACCTGATCGACGGCGACGTGATCGTCCCCAACAAGGACGAACTGCTCTACGTGGCGATCGCCCAGGTCAAGGCCATGTACGAGTCGGGCTACCGTGCCCCGGCCAAGCGCACCTTCCCGGTCGCCGGCCGCAACGTCAAGGCCACGCTGCAATCCTCGCTGATCAACATGCGTGACGGTGGCTTCATCAGCGCCCACGACTACCTGATCAGCTCGGCCATCGCTGATGTCCTGACCGGCGGTGACGTCGATTACGGCACCCTGGTGACCGAGGAATACCTGCACGCCCTGGAGCGCAAGCACTTCTGCTCGCTGCTGGACAACCCCAAGACGCAAGAGCGCATCATGGGCATGCTGTCCACCGGCAAGCCCGTCCGCAACTGATCGATCGGAGCATCCAAATGACTCAACTTCGTGACGCCTACATCGTCGCCGCCACCCGCACCCCGATCGGCAAGTCTGGTCGTGGCGTGTTCAAGAACACCCGTCCGGACGACCTGCTGGTGGCCGTGATCAAGAGCGCGCTGTCGCAAGTGCCCACGCTCGACCCCGCTGCCATCGAAGACGCCATCATTGGCTGCGCGATGCCCGAGGCCGAGCAAGGCATGAACGTGGCCAAGATCGCCGTGCTGCTGTCGGGCTTGCCCAAGACCGTGGCTGGTGCCACCGTCAACCGTTTCTGCGCCGCCGGCATCACCGCCGTGTCCATGGCCGCCGACCGCATCCGCGTGGGTGAGGCCGAGGTCATGATCGCTGGTGGTGTCGAGTCGATGTCGATGGTGCCGATGGGCGGCAACAAGCCGTCCTTCAACCCCGAGATCGTGAACAACGACGAGAACGTGGGCATCGCCTACGGCATGGGCATGACCGCCGAGAAGGTGGCCGAGCAGTGGAAGGTGACCCGCGAAGAGCAGGACGCCTTCGCCGTCGAATCGCACCGCCGTGCGATCGCCGCGCAGCAAGCCGGTTTCTTCAAGGCCGAGACCACGCCGATTGAGATCGAAGTGCGCACACCCAACCTGGAAACAGGCGAAGTGACGATCACCAAGAAGACGATCACGCAGGACGAGGGCGCCCGCCCTGACACCAGCCCTGAAGGTCTGGCCAAGCTGCGCCCCGTGTTCGCCGCCAAGGGCAGCGTCACGGCCGGCAACAGCTCGCAAACCTCCGACGGCGCTGGCTGCCTGATCCTGGCTTCGAAGGAAGCCTGCGAGAAGTACGGTCTGAAGCCCCTGGCCCGTTTCGTGAGCTTCGCCGTCAAGGGTGTGCCGCCTGAAATCATGGGCATCGGCCCGATCGAAGCCATCCCCCTGGCCCTGAAGTACGCCGGCCTGAAAGCTTCCGATCTGGACTGGATCGAGCTGAACGAAGCCTTCGCCGCGCAATCGCTGGCCGTGCTGAAGGACCTGGACGCCAAGGGCCACGTGCTCGACCGCGCCAAGGTCAACCCCATGGGCGGCGCGATCGCCCTGGGCCACCCGCTGGGCGCCACTGGTGCCATCCGCGCTGCCACCGTGGTTCACGGCCTGCAACGCACGGGCGGCAAGTACGGCATGGTGACGATGTGCATCGGCACCGGCCAAGGTGCTGCCGGCATCATCGAACGCCTGTGATCCTTGCCTGGTTCACCGTCGTTTGACGCTGTTGAAAAAGCCCGCCACCGTGCGGGCTTTTTCTTGGAGACCGATGTGGAGTCCTTGAGCATCACCACCGATGACGGCCAGACCCTGGCCGCGCAGCATTACCGGCCGCATGGCGTGCCGGTCCGCCGTGCCGTGATCATCGCGACGGCGCTCGGGGTGCCTCAATCCTTTTACCAACGCTACGCGCTCTGGCTGGTGCAGCAGGGTTGCGTGGTCTACACCTTTGATTGGCGCGGCATGTACCGATCGGCACCGGCCAGCCTGCGCGGTTACCGCGCCAAGTTGAGCGACTGGGCCCTGCACGATGCGCCCGCCGTGATGAAGGCGGTGGCGCAGCGCCATCCCGATTTGCCCATCAGCTGGTTCGGCCACAGCATGGGCGGCATCCTGTATGGCCTGATGCCACAGCACCCGCGCATCGACCACGTGGCCACCCTGGCCAGCGGCAGTGGTTATGGCGCGCACCTGGCGCGGCCGCTGCGTTATGTCATCAGCGTGTTCTGGCACGTGATGGTGCCGCTGAGTGTGGCGCGCCATGGCTACTTCGCGGGCAGCCGCATGAAGGCCGTGGGCGATGTGCCGCGTGGCGTGGTGGCGCAGTGGAAGCGCTGGAGCCAGCACCCTGATTTTGTGCTGAGCGATGGCGAGCATGCGCGCCAGGCCTATGCGCGCGTGACGCAGCCCATCACCGCCGTGATGATCGACGACGATGTCTTCGCCAGCCACGAAGGCGTGCGGGCGCAGCATGCGCATTACCGCAATGCGCCGGTCACCCACGTGCTGGTCAAGCCCAAGGACCATGGCGTGCGCGCCATCGGGCATTTCAATTTTTTCCATGCTCACACGGGGCCCAAGGTGTGGGCCCTGAGTCGTTCCTGGCTGGGCCTGGCCGACGCTCCAACCGAGGTCCCCTGATGGAAGAGACCCTTCGCCTGCAGACCAGTGATGGCCACATCCTCGCGGCGCGCGCTTACCAGCCGGATGGCCCGGTTCGTCGGGCGGTGCTGATCTCGTCGGCCATGGGCGTGCCGCAGGCGTTCTACCGCGCCTTCGCCACCTGGCTGGCGCAGCAGGGCGTGGCGGTGCTGACCTTCGATTGCCGTGGCATGGGCGAATCCGCGCCGAAGTCGTTGCGTGGCTGTGTGGCCAGCATCACCGACTGGGTCAGGCTGGACCACCCGGCCGCGCTGGCCGAACTGCGGCGGCGCTGGCCCGGTGTGCCCTTGACCTACCTGGGCCACAGCCTCGGTGGCCAGATCTTCGGCTGGCTGGACGGGCGCGAGCACTTCGACCGCATGGTCACGGTGGCCAGCGGCAGTGGCTATTGGCGCAACAACGCGCCGCAGGTGCGTTACTCGGTGCACTTCCTGTGGTGGGTTCTGGCGCCCGTGGCTTTGACGCTGGCCGGCTACTTCCCTGGCGAGCGCCTGGGCGCGCTGGGCAACATCCCCAAGGCGGTCATGTGGCAATGGCGCCGTTGGTGCCTGAGCCCCGACTACATCGGTTCCGAAGGCCCCGCGCTGCGGGCGCGTTACGCCGAGGTGCACACGCCGATCACCGCGGTGCTGGCCGAGGATGACGAGCTGATCAGCCCCGAGGGCGTGCGCCGCCTGTACCGCCTCTACCCCAATGCGCCAACGCGCTTCGAATCCCTGCAGCCCCAAGCCCATGGCCTCAAGCGCCTGGGTCATTTCGGTTTGTTCAAACCCCAATCGTCGACCGCGCTGTGGCCCCTGGCCCTGGCGTGGATCGCCGACTGACCCCTTGCCCCCTCTCACACTAGGAGACCACCATGTCCGAAGCCCAAGCCATCCTGGCGCACGTCGAAGGCGGCGTGCTGACGCTGACCTTCAACCGACTCGACAAGAAGAACGCCATCACCACGGCCATGTACACCTCGCTGGCCGATGCCTTGGTCGAGGCTTCGACCGACGCCGCCGTGCGCGTGGTGGTGATCCAAGGTCACGAGCAGGTCTTCACCGCCGGCAACGACCTGGCCGATTTCAAGAACAACCCACCGTCCACTGACCAGATGGAGTCGATGCCGGTGTTCCGTTTCCTGGAAGCCCTGAGCACCTTTCCCAAGCCCTTGGTGGCGGCCGTCAGCGGCCCGGCCGTGGGCATTGGCACGACCTTGCTGCTGCACTGCGACCTGGTCTACGCAGGCGACAACGCGGCCTTCAGCCTGCCGTTCGTGAACCTGGGCCTGTGCCCCGAAGCCGGCGCCAGCCTGCTGCTGCCCGCACAGGTGGGCTACCTCCGCGCGGCTGAAAAGTTGCTGCTGGGCGAGGCCTTCTATGCCGAAGAGGCCGTGGACATGGGCCTGGTCAACCGCATCCTGCCGCCGCACGAAGTGGCGGGCTACGCCCAGGCCCAGGCCTCGAAGCTGGCGGCCAAGCCGGCTGAATCACTGCGCATCACCAAGGCGCTGATGAAGCAGGCGCATCCCAGCTTGCCGGCCGTGATGAAACAGGAGTTCGGCCACTTCGGCCAATTGCTGCGCGGCCCGGCCGCCAAGGAAGCCATCAGTGCCGTGATGGAAAAGCGCCGGCCCGACTTCTCGAAGCTGTGATGCCTGACTACCAGTGAACGACCCCGTACACGCCCATGGCACAGCAGCCCATCAGCAGCAAGGCCACGGTGCGCACGGGGGCGTTGTCATTGGCGGGTAAGTCGTCGCTCTCGGTGAGTTGATCGCCCGTGATCATGGGCGTGACCAGGTCGCGTTTCTTGAACACGCGGTGGTAAGCGATGGCCAGCAGGTGCAGCCCGATCAGGCCATAGATGAGCGGGCCGGTGACCTGGGCATGCAGCCAGCTGAGCTGGTCGGACAGGCCCTTGTCGATGACATGGGCAAGCGGGCCTTCGGTGGCGATGTCGTCGTTGCTGAACAGACCCGAGCCGGCTTGCAGCAGGATCACGGCCAGCATGGCCAGCACCGACAAACCGCCCAGCGGGTTGTGGCCCGAGCCATGGCCACCCGTCCGTCCGCGCAGGTAGGACACGATCGTCGCGGGTGAGCGCAGGAAGCTGGCAAAGCGCGCATACCGGGGGCCGATCAAACCCCACAAGACCCGGAACAACACCAGGACCAAGGCCGCGTAGCCAAAGCGGAAATGCCAGGCCATGGCCTCGCCGCCCAGGTACTGGGTGATGAACGCGCCAGCGATGATCACCACCAACGCCCAATGGAACAGTCGCGTGGGCAGGTCCCACACCCGGATGGCCTTCATGGGGTACTCCTCAGCGGTTGCGGTAGCTGTCGTGGCAGGCCTTGCAGGTCTGCGCCATGGCATTGAAGGCAGTCTTGAAGGCGTTCGCATCGCTGGAGCGCGCAGCGAGGGACAACCTGCTGGCCGCGCTTTGGAACTGCTCGAACTGGATCTTGAACTGGGCGGCGTCCTGCCAGACCTCGGGCTTGGTCTTGGCGGGGGCCATGTCAGAGCCAGGTGGAAAGGCATGCACCAGTTGACGCGACAGCAGTTCGATGAGGGCGGCGTTGGCTTCGGCGGCCGGCTTGTCGAAAGGGACTTCGCCTTTGGCCATGGCACCGGCACGCTGCGCATGCGTGCCCAGCACCTGGAAGGCCGCTTGGCGGTATTTCACGGCGTCGTTCAGGCGTGTGAACTGGGCGTGTGCGGGCCAAGGCAAGGTCAGTGCCGCGGCCCAGAACAAGGCGAGGATGGAGGGGCGTCGCATCTTGGTGGAACTCCGGCTACTTGAGGGCGGCGGTGCGTTGCAAGGCTTGCTCGCGTTCCCAAGCCGCGGCGGCATCGACGAGCTTCTCGAAGGTGCCGCCCTTTTCCAGCAAGGTTTTTTCCAACACGGGGTCGAGTGTTTTCTCGATGCCCTGATCGTCCAGCGGCATCTTCCTTTCGCGCACGGATTTCAGGACCCGGTGGATTTCGCCCGAAGCATGGGCCGGTGATTGGAGCAGCACCAAGCGCTTCATCTTGTCGGGGTTGTTCGGCACGTGACAGTTCAGGCATTGCGAATCGCGCAGCGAGGTCGCGAACTCGCGGTAGGACTTGTCGAGCTGTGGCTTGTAGGGGTTGTCTTCACGGTAGAGGCCATCGAACAAGGTGACGGCGGGCTGGGTCTTGCCTTGCGCGTCCGTCCACAACCACTGGCCATCGAAGGCAGGCAAAGTGGCCTTGTTCACCACATGTCCCTCGGCCGGTGCGCCCCGGTTTGAAAATTGCGCAAAACGAATCAAACCAGTTTGCGGGTCCAGCCACAAATACAGGGATCGGGCATTTTCATACATTTCCCACTTATTGGCATCGTGCCAGAAAGGATAGGGGAATTGCCCCGGCTGCAACCGGTTTCTGAAACCAACACCAAGGGTCGCCAGGAATAATTTTTCACGTTCGATGTAACTGATTTTATATTGGCCGTCAAACATGAATAATGGTATGTAAAGCCCAGTCAATATATCCGGCGCAAACTGCGTCAGGTGGGTTTCCTTCAAACTCAATGCGGGGTCTTTTTGCCGGCCCCATGAAATCACGGGTTGAACCATGGCTTGCTTGAGCAAAGAGTCCTTGAACAAGGCCTGCCGGCATTGGTCGAAAGCGCTTTGGCTGGAGGGATCGGCCAAAGGGCAAAGTTGTTTCAGCTCATTCGTGATATTTTGAATGGATTTTTCAATGTGCAATGGCGTTGATATGTCAGCGGCTGGCGCGAAGGGGCTGAAAAGGCCCGCCAACAGGGCCAAAGCGGTGTTATTGCACAATTTCTTCAATACTGCTTTCACGGCAACTCCTTGGTTGAAATCAGTCTAGCGACGTCCAAAACGGTGCGCTAATTTTTTACTCATGTAACCAGGTGTTGATTTGTGCAACACCAGTGAGCTGTGTGATTTCATGCCTGAGGGATATACCCACGCCGGGGCCGAATAAAGCAGACTGCGATTCATGGCCAGTTGTGCCGTTGTCGAGCGCTGAAGGAAATCATGAAAAAACAGGAACTCAAGGTGGCGGTCTTCACCGCGCAGCAGCGAGACATGCGGGTGATCGGCATCGTGCTCACCCACCTCAAGAGCGCCAAATACGCTTTCAGCATGGCCGAGCGGACGGGTGAAGCGCCCATCGACATCGCCTTGGTGGACGACAGCGATCCAGACATGCGCAAACGCCTGGCTTCCGCCGTGGCTCGCCACCCGAACCTGGCTGTGGTGCACTTGGTCAGCGAGGCTGGCCGCGCTGGCGAGCGCTGTGAGCTCCTGTCCAGCCAGTTGATGATGCAGTTGTTGCCCACGCTGGAGCGCTTGCTCCAGCGCATCGCTGAGCAACCGCCCGCGGCCCCCGCCCCGGCCCGCATCGAGTCCACGGTCACCGCCTTGCCGCCCACGCCCGCCAAATTGCGCGCGCTGGTGGTGGACGACAGCCAGACGGTGCGCACGCAACTGGCCAATGTCATGTCCAACATCGGCATGGCCTGCGACATCGCCGATGGCGCCAAGGCCGCGCTGGCCCAACTGGCCAACCGCCAATACGACCTGATCTACGTCGACGTGATGATGCCCGACATGGACGGCTACACGCTGACGCGTGAAATCAAGCGCGACCGCAGCAACAAGGCGCCCGTGATCATCCTGACCAGCCAGTCCTCGCCTTTCGACCGGGCGCGTGGTGCCCTGGCCGGCTGCGACATCTTCCTCACCAAGCCGGTGGGGCTGAAGCAGTTTTATGCCGCGACCACCAAGGCGCTGCGCAAATCCATGGCCGTGGACGACCTGAGCGGCTGGATCACCGATCCGACGCAGGCCAAGGCCCGGGCACACGCCTGAGCCCATCCCATCATTCACCCGGAGACCTGGCATGACCGCCAACAAAGCCCTCGTCGTCGACGACTCGACCACCGACCTGTCGAACCTCAAAACCATCCTGCAGGACGCGGGCTGGCTGGTGAACACCGCCAGCAATGGCATGCAGGCCCTGGAGCGCGCCAAGAACGACCGACCCAGCATCATCTTCCTGGACATCGTCATGCCGCAGCTGGATGGCTATGGCACCAGCCGCGCGCTGGCCGATGACCCGGCCACCAAAGGCATCCCGGTGGTCTTCGTGTCGACCAAGAACACGCGCGCCGACCAGGTCTGGGCCAAGGCCCAGGGCGGCAAGATGTTGATCGGCAAACCTTTCAGCGCCGACCAGATCGTCGACGCGCTGAAGTTCGCCGCCTGACCGGACCGCACCATGGACATCGCTGCCCTGGCGCGTGGTGTGGCCCCTGCCGCTGGCGAGTTGCGCTACGGCTTTCGGGTCGCGGGTTTGCAACTGGTGCCGGCCGCGCGCGTGCTGACCGAGATGATCGCCGAGGCGCGGGTCTTCCCCGTGCCCAAAGCGGCCCCGGCGCTGGCCGGCGTGACCAACCTGCGCGGCACCATCGTGCCCTTGCTGGACCGCCGCGAGTTTCGCCGCGGCAGCCCCGACATCCGGCCTTTCGAACACCGCGTGCTGGTGTTCGACCGGGAAGAGCAACGTGTCGGCCTCTTGCTGGACGCCGCCCCCGAACTGCTGAGCCTGGTGCCGGCCCCTGAAAGCACCACGCGCCCCGGCAGCAAGCTGAGCGCCTACCTGGTGCGAGCCTGGGCGCAAGCCGACCAGCCCGGCCAGATCTGGTGGGAATTCAACCACCGGGCCGCTTTTGAATCCCTGGCGCGCAGCGCCCATCCCGCATCCACCGAAGAAGAGGTACACCCATGAAACTCAACATCCGTCAGAAGCTGTTGCTTGGCTTCGCGCTGCTGCTGTCCGCCTTGTTCGCGGTGGGGGGTTACGCCATCGTGCAGCTCAACCAGTTGGAGCAAACCATCCGGATGACGCAGGGCAAGGAAGCCCTGCTGGGCCGGGCCAATTCGGCCTTGTGGAGCCTGCGTTACAGCCTGCCGCAGTACCTGGCCCTGGAAGACCAGGCCGCGCGCCAGAAGATCATCGACGAGCAGCCGGGCCTGTGGAAGGTGGTCGAGGACAACCTCAAGACCTATGGCGAAAGCCAGGGCCTGTCGGCCGAAGAGCGTGCCCAGCACAAGTCCCTGGTGGGCAGTTTCCCCGCCTACAAGGTGCACCGTGCCGAGTGGTTCAAGCTGGTCGTGAACAACCAGTTCGAAGAGGCCGCCGCCTGGCGCAAGAAGTACACCACGCCCACTGGCGCGGCCACCATCAAGGCTTTCGGCAAGCTGCTGGAAACCACGGTGAAGAACGACGCCATCAAGCGCGAGACGCAGTTCCAGGAAATCGCGGTGGCCAAGCAGTGGATGGCGGGCATCGCGGGCGCTGCAGCCCTGGTGGGCTTCTTCGCGGCCTTCTTCGTGGTGCGTTCGCTGATGCTGCCGATCAACAAGCTGCTGGGGGCGCTGGCCCGTCTGACGGCCGGCGACTACACCGCCCGTGCCGACCTGAAGAGCAAGGACGAGCTGGGCCGCCTGGGGTCGGCCCTGGACCGCCTGCTGGACGAGCGCCTGGAAGGCCTGAGCAAGCAGGCCAAGGAGAGCGAGCAGATCAGCAACTCCGTGGTGGAGATCATGCAGGCCATGGGCCAGGTTGCGACCACCAAAGACCTGTCGATCCAGGTGCCCGTGACCGAAGACGTGACCGGCGCCATTGGCGATGCCATGAACATGCTGACCAGCGAGACCGCCAAGGTCCTGAACAACGTGAGCGACGTGTCGCACCACGTGTCGCGCGCCACGATGGCGGTCAAGCAAAGCACCGACACGGCGATGGCCTCGGCCGCGCAGGGTCAGAACGAGGTCGAATCGGCCGCCCGCGAGTTGTCGCAAGCCGCCCTGACCCTGACCGACATGGCCCAGATGGCCACCAAGGCGAACGAATCGGCCGAAGCCGCCGTGCGCACCACGCGCCAGGCCCTGGCCACGGTGGACAAGACCGTGCTCGGCATCAACGAATCGCGCGACCTGATCCGCGAAACGGAAAAGCGCATCAAGCGCCTGGGCGAACGATCGCAAGAGATCACGCAGGTCGTGGGCCTCATCAACTCGATCGCCGAGCGCACCGGCATCCTGGCCCTGAACGCCTCCATGCAGGCCACGGCCGCTGGCGACGCGGGCCGGGGCTTTGCCATCGTGGCCGACGAAGTCAAACGCATGTCTGAAAACGCGCGTGAAGCCACGCGTGAGATCTCGACCCTGGTGCTGTCCATCCAGTCCGAGACCTCGGAAACGGTGCTGGCCATGAACAACGCCATCACGCGGGTGGTGGATGTGTCTCGGCTGGCCGACCAGGCCGGCTCGGAGATGAAGGGCACCCAGCAGGCCACCGATGCGCTGGCGTTCAGCGTGCGCGGCATCGCGGCGGCGTCGATCGAGCAGGCGCGTTCGGGGCAGACCTTGCAGGCGCGCGCGCTGACGATCCAGCAGACCAGCCGTGACACGACCAAGCAGCTGACCCAGCAGAACGAGGTGACCAACAAGCTGGTGGGCTACGCCCAGACCCTGGTGCGCGAGGTGGCGGTGTTCAAGCTGCCGCGCCGCCTGGTGGCCGCCGAGCAAGCCTGAGTCCGCTGTCCACAGTCCCTCGCTGGAGCACCCCTTGATGACCGCCACCCTTTTGCGTGAAACCCTGGAGCCGCTCCTGTTCGAGCTGTTCGACCAGGCGGCCTTGCTCCAGGACGAAGGCTCCGAGCCTTGCCTGCGGGCTTACCTGCAGCGGGTCACGGCCTTGCAGTTGGCGGCCAAACAGCACCAGTTGCTGGGCCTGAGCTATGTGGGCATGTTGGTGGAAAGCGGCTTGACCAAGCTCATCACGCTGGACCGCGAAGTGGCGGCCGAGGAATGCGCCGCGCTGGCCGCTTGGCCGGCCCTGGTCCTGGGCGAGTTGATGAGCCCGGCGATCGACGCCGCCGCCATGCCTTGGGCGGTGCTGCACGACCTGCGCAGCCAGCCCTGGTTCCCCGCCATTTCGGCGGCCAATGTGGCCTTGATCGAGCGGCGGCTGGCCGAGGATGCGGACAAGCTGGCACAGGTGACGGACGGGCTCGAGCCCTTTGGGGTGGAGCTGGGGGACCAGGTCGACCTGGCGGATGATGATGGGCTGGAGTCCGACATGGACTCCGACACCGTCTTCGACATCGGCATTGGCGAAGCACATGCCACCGCCGCCCCGGCGGTGACGGCGGAAGAACTGGCCATGCTCATCGAGGCCTTGGTCGCTTTGCAAGCCGACCTGGCCACCCTGATCGTGCCTGGTCGGGCGCTGGCCGAGCGCGATGGCCTGTTCGAGAACCACCTGGAACAGCTGCACAACCTCGTCAACGCCGCCAACCTGCTGGGCCTGGCCGGTTTCCAGCAGGTGCTGGAAGTGATCCTGATCAACACGGCCGCCTTGCAAGCCGAACCCGAGGCCCTGGGCGACCCGCACCGCGCGGTTTTGCAAGCCTGGCCCGTCCTGGCCATGGCGCACCTGCAGGCTCCCGGAGAAACCGCGCACGCGCAAGCCCTGGCCGACTGCGTGGCCGGGGCCGGCTGGCCTTATCCCGCCGACACCGACACCTTGCCCGAGTGGGTCAAGGCCATGACCGCCGTGAGCCTGGTGCGGGCAAGGCCCTCGCAGGACCGGCCGGTGAAAGCCATGCCTGCGCACGTGGACCTGGGCGTTCCGGCCGACATCGACCGCAAGGTGCTGGACAGCCTCCTGGTCGAATTGCCGCCGCACGCGCAAGAGTTCTCCGCGCTGGTGCAGCGCCTGTCGCAAGGCGGCACGCTGGACGACATGGACCAGGCCCGGCGCGTGGCCCATACCCTCAAGGGTGCGGCCAACACCGTGGGCATCAAGGGCGTGGCCAACCTCACCCATGCGCTCGAAGACATCCTGGTGGCCTTTGGCCGCGAAGAGCGCCTGCCCACGCGCGAACTGGTGGACATGCTGCTGGAGGCGTCCGACTGTCTGGAGGCCATGAGCGAAGCGCTGGTGGCCAATGCCGGCACACCACCTGAAAGCCTGGCCGTGCACCAGAAGGTGCTGGACTGGGCCAACCGCATTGACCGCGATGGCTTGCCGGTGGAGCAGGACGACGCCAGTGACAAGCTCGAATCACCGAGCGGCGTCGCGGGGCCGTCGGTCACGGTGGCGCCGACGTCGGTCGATGCGCCCACCGCCAGCGATACCCCTGCCGCGGACGAAGACGCCCAAGCCGAGACCTACCTGCGCGTGCCGGCGTCCCTCATCGATTCCCTGCTCAAGCTGGCGGGCGAGAACAGCATCGTCACCTCGCAGATCCAGGACCGCGTCACGCGCCTCAGCGACAACATCAACGCCTTGCGGACCGGTTCACGCCAGTTCGGCCAGTTGTCGGCCGAGCTGGAACAACTGGTGGACGTGCGCGGCCTGGCCATGCTGGGCGGACACACCGGCGAGCTGGACGCGCTGGAGATGGACCAGTACAACGAGCTGCACATGCTGTCGCGGCGCATCGTGGAGTCGGGCGCCGACAGCCGCGAGTTCTCGCGTTCGTTCGAACGCGAACTGACCGGCCTGCGCGACCTGATGGCCGAGAAGGAACGCCTGCAGCTGGAGATCCAGCGCAGCATCCAGCGCACCCGCATGGTCGAAGTCGCTTCGATCTCGCCACGCCTGCAACGCACCGTGCGCCAGGCCGCCCGCGTGCTCAACCGCTCCGTCGACCTGCGCATCCAGGGCGAGGCCACCATGGTCGACACCCAGTTGCTCGACCGCGTCATCGACCCCCTGATGCACCTGCTGCGCAATGCCGTGGACCATGGCATCGAGCCACCCGAGGTGCGTGAAGCATTGGGCAAGCCCGCCACCGGCACCATCACCTTGAGCTTCAGCACCGAAGGCAACAACGTGGCCGTGCGCTGCGAGGACGATGGTGGGGGCCTGGACCTGGGCGCCATCCGGCACCGCGCTCTGTCACGTGGCCTGATCGCCACGGATGCCGCGCTGTCCGACGCCCAGGTCATGCGCCTGATCGTGCTGCCGGGCTTCTCGACCCGCGAGCAGACCACGCAGCTCTCTGGCCGGGGCATTGGCATGGACGTCGTGCACCGCGCGGTGGTGGACTTGCGCGGCACGCTGGACATGGACTCTCAATCGGGCCAGGGCTCGCGCTTCGACCTGCGCTTCCCGGTGCGCATGAGCACCATCCAGGTCATGCTCAGCCGCTCCGAACACCACCTGCTGGGCATCTCGGTGCGCGGCGTCGAGCAGATCCTGCCCGCCCGCGAAGAAGTGGGCTTGGACGAGCAGGGCGGCCTGACCTACGCGCTGCAAGGCGAACAACTGGCCGCCATCCGCCTTGAAAAACTGATGGGCCTGCCGCACGAGGCGCTCAAGCAGCCCGGCGTGATGGAGGTGGCCATGATCGTGCGCGACGAGTTCCGCCAACGCCTGGCCATCATCGTGCCCGAGTTGAGCGACGCGCGCACCGTGGTCGTCAAGCCCTTCAACCCCATGATGCCGAATGCCCTGGGCATCGACGGCGCCACGGTGCTGGGCGATGGCTCGGTGGCCACGGTGATCGACCTGCCCGACCTGCTGCGCGACTTCAAGGCCGGCCAGATGCCCGGCGTGGACGAGGCGGTGGTGGCCTCGCGCCACAAGCTGCCGCTGTGCCTGGTGGTGGACGATTCGGTGAGCGTGCGCCGCACCATGGAGCAACTGATGCAGGACTCCGGCTACGAGGTCGTCACCGCGCGAGATGGGGTCGATGCTTTGGGCGCCGTGCAGTTGCGGGCGCCGGACATCGTGTTGGTCGACCTGGAAATGCCCCGCATGAATGGTTTGGAGCTGACCAGTGCCTTGCGCAACCGCAGTGCCACCAAGGCCACGCCCGTGGTCATGATCACCTCGCGGTTCACCGACAAGCACCGCCAGCTGGCCAATGACGCGGGGGTCAATGCCTTCCTGACCAAGCCCTATTCGGAAGACCTGTTGCTCAACACCATCGACGGGCTGTTGCGCAGCGCCGCCTGAGCAGGTCGCCGAAGCCTGCGCCAGCAGGTATTCTCTAGGGCATGTACGCCAAATTCTTCGGACTGAAGCACGAGCCCTTCTCGATCGCGCCCGATCCCCGCTACCTGTTCATGAGCGACCGGCACCGCGAGGCGTTGGCCCACCTGCTGTATGGCGTCGGCGGTGGGGGTGGTTTCGTGCTGCTCACCGGCGAGATCGGGGCGGGCAAGACCACGGTGTGCCGTTGCTTCCTGGAGCAGATCCCGCGCCGCTGCAATGTGGCCTACATCTTCAACCCCAAGTTGACGGTGCAGGAACTGCTCAAGTCGGTGTGCGAAGAATTCCGCATCCCCTACCAGCACGTGGGCCCGGGCGTGGAGACGGTCAAGGACTACCTGGACCCGCTCAACGAGTTCTTGCTCAAGACGCACTCGGTGGGGCAGAACAATGTGCTCATCATCGACGAGGCTCAAAATCTGTCGCCCGATGTGCTGGAACAACTGCGCCTGCTCACCAACCTGGAGACCAGCGAGCGCAAGCTGCTGCAGATCATCCTGATCGGCCAGCCCGAGTTGCGCACGATGCTGGCCCGGCCCGAACTGGAGCAACTGGCGCAGCGCGTGATCGCGCGTTACCACCTGGATGCCCTGTCCGAGGCCGAAACGGCGCAATACATCCGCCACCGCCTGGCCGTGGCCGGCTTGGCGCGCGGCAAGTTGTTCGACACCCCGGCCATGGAGCGCGTGCACCAGTTGTCGCGGGGCATCCCGCGCCGCATCAATTTGCTGTGCGACCGGGCCTTGCTGGGCGCCTACGCCGAGGGCAAAAGCCGGGTCGACCGCGGCATCGTCGACAAGGCCGCTGGCGAGGTGTTCGACCTGAGCCGGGTGCTGGCGCCAGCCCAGACCAGCGCCGGCCGCATGCCCGCCTGGGGCTGGGGCCTGGTGGCGAGCACGACGGTGCTGGGGGTGGCGGGCATGGTCAGCGTGGCCTGGATGCAGCAGCACCGTGCTGCGGGCCTGGTGACAGCACAGCATGCCGTCGCCAGCGCCCCCTTGGTGCCGGCATCTCAGGCCACAGTGGCCCCGGTCGTGCAGGCCGGCCAGGCCGTTGCCACGGCCCCGGCCGCGCCCATCGCCGTCGAGGCACCCGTGCTGAAAGCCAGTGCGCAACTGGCCTCGCTGTTCAACCACAAGCAGACCAGTGAACGCAAAGCCTGGCTGGAGTTGGCCGCCTTGTGGAAGCTGCCCGTGGCCGAGGGCGATCCCTGCGAGCAGGCCCAGCATGCGCAGGTCCATTGCTTTCGAAGCAGTCGGGGGCTGGGCCTGGTCCGCCAATTGGACCGCCCGGCCATCCTGACCTTGAACGACGAGAACGGCCGGGCCACCTATGCCTTGCTGGTCGGGCTGAGCAACCAGAGCGCCACCCTGAGCGTGGGTGGGGTGTCGCAGACCGTGCCGCTGAGCACCTTGCAGAAGATCTGGCGTGGCGATTTCTCGACCTTCTGGCGGGCGCCGCCGGGCTATTTGCAGTCCATCGTCGATGGCAATGTCGGCCCGCTGGTGGATGGCCTGGCCACCCGCCTGGCCATGGCCCGGGGCGAACCGGTCACCGCGGAAAAGCAGACTTACGACGCGGCCTTCAAGGCCAAGGTCGCCGCCTTCCAGCAAGCCCATGGCCTTCGGCC
Organism: Aquabacterium sp.; assembly: GCF_050725395.1. GTDB lineage: Bacteria > Pseudomonadota > Gammaproteobacteria > Burkholderiales > Burkholderiaceae_C > Aquabacterium. Next base: position 127,644 of record NZ_JBOHHL010000001.1, read on the forward strand.
GGACGGCGTGGCCGGGCCCACCACCTTCATGCAGCTCAACCGTGTCACCGGCGTGGACGAACCACGCTTGGCGACGGGAGGATGAACGTCCATGTCTTACATCCTTGATGCCCTCAGGCGGGCTGATTCCGAACGCGAGCGGGGCGCCGTTCCCAGCATCCATGCCCCACCGGTGCCGCCAGTGGCCGACGATCCCAGGCCAGCGCGCGGCCAGTCGCCTGTGCTGGTCGCCGTCATCGTGGTGCTCTTGCTGGCGCTGGCCGGTTTGTTGGCCTGGCATCTGATGAGCGGCAAGGACGCGCCGACCCACGTGGCGGCGGGGCCCCAGCCCGTGACGGAAGGGGCATCCTTGCCGCCGCCCATGCCGGCCCAGGCGCCGCCGCAGGGCACCGTGCAAGCCCCCGCCATGCCGCAGCCGGCACCCGCCGCCGAGCCTTCACCCGCGCCGCCTCCCCTGACCATGGCACCGCCTCCCCGGGCCGCTCCGCCCATTGAGCCGGTCCAACCCACCCCATTGCCGCCGCGCCCATCGCCGCCCCGCCCATCCCTGGCCACGGCAACCACGCCCGCGCCCCAGCCCGAAGCCGACACTCGCGTCTACGCCGTCCACGAACTGCCGGCCAACATCCAGCGTGAATTGCCCAAGCTGGTGGTGGGTGGCGCCATGTATTCCGAGACCCCGGCCAACCGCATGCTCATCATCAACAGCCAGGTCTTCCACGAAGGCGACAAGCTGGGCCCCGACCTGCTGCTGCAGGAGATCAAGCTCAAGTCCGCCGTGTTCCAGTACAAAGGCCACCGCTACGGCGTGAGCTACTAGCCCGGATATCCCCACCATGAACAAGCTCCAGGCAGACGTCGCGATCCTCGGTTTTGGCTCGGCGGGCATGAGCGCCTACCGCGCGGCCAGCGACCACACCCAGCGCATCGTGGTCATCCAGGCGGGTCCCTTGGGCACCACCTGCGCGCGCGTGGGCTGCATGCCCAGCAAGTTGCTGATCGCGGCGGCCGACAGCGCCCATGCCATTGCCCAGGCGCCGATGTTCGGCGTGCACGCCGGCCCCGTCCGCGTCGATGGCGAAGCGGTGATGCGCCGGGTGCGTGCCGAGCGCGACCGCTTCGTGGGCTTCGTGCTCGACACCGTCCAGGGCTGGCCGGCCGAGCAGCGATTGCAGGGCCATGCACGGTTCATCTCGCCGCACGATTTGATGGTGGACGAGCACACCCAGGTCACGGCGGCGCGGGTGGTCATCGCCACCGGCTCCTCGCCCAGCATCCCGCCGGGCTGGCGCGAAGCCCTGGGCGACCGGCTGATCACCAACGAAGAGCTGTTCGACTGGACCACCCTGCCCGAATCACTGGCCGTGGTCGGTGGTGGCGTGGTGGGCCTGGAACTGGCCCAGGCCCTGGCGCGGCTTGGCGTGCGTGTGAAGCTGTTCAGCAGAGGGGCCAAGCTGGGGCCCTTGACCGACCCGGCGGTCAGCGCCGAGGTGCTGGGCATCTTGTCGGCCGAGCTGTCGGTGACAACCCTGGCCGAGGTGACCAAGGTCGCGCGGCAGGACGAACAGGCCCGGCTCACGTACCGCGTGCAGGGCACCGAACACACCGAAACCTTTGACCAGGTGTTGGTGGCCTCGGGACGGCAGCCCAATCTGTCCAGCCTGAACCTGGCCGCCACCGGCATCGCTTTGAACGACCAAGGCATCCCAGCCTTCGACCTCGAGACCGGCCAGATCGGCGACAGCCACCTGTTCATCGCGGGCGACGTCAGCAATGCCCACCCTTTGCTGCACGAGGCCGCCGACGACGGCAAGATCGCGGGCGACAACGCCGGGCGCTTTCCGGACGTGCGGGTGCATCCCCGGCGCGCGACATTGGCCGTGGTTTTCACCGATCCGCAAATGATGATCGCGGGCGCCAGCTTCAAGTCATTGCAGGCGTCGGGGCAGGCCTTCGAGGTGGGAGCCGTCAGTTTCGACGACCAGGGGCGCAGCCGCGTGAGCGGGCAGAACCGTGGCCTGCTGCACGTCTATGGCGAGCGCCACACCGGCCGTTTCCTGGGCGCCGAAATGGTGGGGCCAGCCGCCGAGCACATCGCCCACCTGCTGTCCTGGTCGGTGCAGCACCAGTTGACCGTGCAGCAGATGCTGGACAGCCCGTTTTACCACCCGGTGATCGAGGAGGGCGTGCGAACCGCCCTGCGCGAGTTGAACCGGCGACTGCGCATGGGGCCGGTGCCGGTGGCGCGTTGCATGGACTGCGGCCCGGGGGCTTGAAGAAACCTTGATGCGGTAAAAATGGCTCCCCCGCCGGGGCAATGTCCCCTACGATAGCGCCACAAATCCAAGAGGATGAAGGCCGACCAAGATGAAGGTCTCCGAGTCGAGCATTGAGGAGTCCCCCGATCACCGCCAGTTCGTGATGCCGCACCGACGCGAGTCCTGGCAGCCCTACGTGGCTTTCGTGGCCTTGTCGCTGGTGGTGATCAGCTTGCTGGCGACCCTGGCGGTCACCAGTGTGAACGTGCTGGGCGCCTTGCGCGCCTACGTGGGCGGCGAGAGCCTGTGGTCCAAGGCCCGCAGCGATGCTGTTCAGCACCTGCGCGACTTCGCAAGCAGCCGCAACCCCTCCGACTACGCCGCTTTTGAAAACGCCTTGGCCTTGCCCATGGGCGACCAGAAGGCGCGCGAGGAAATGATGGGGGGCAATCCCGACCTGGCCGTGGTGCGGCAGGGCCTCATCGACGGGGGCAATCACCCCGACGACATCGAAGGCATGATCACCTTGTTCCGCCGTTTTGGCGACCAGGCCGCCTTGCAGGACGCCCTCAATGCCTGGACGCATGGCGATGCCCTGCTGGCCAGGTTGCGGGCCGAGGCCCAGCGATTGCGCCAGCACTTGCATTCGCCGGCCGATGGCGTGATGGTGCTGGCCTCGCTCGAAGAGGTGCGCGAGCTGGACGACGAGTTGATGCTGACCGAGAAGCGCTTCAGCGCCAGCCTGTCCCAGGTCTCCCGACTCACCGAGAAGGTCTTGATCGGCAGCACCTTGTTCGCGGCGGTGATGCTCGGCCTGCTCAGTTTTTTCCTGGTGCGCCATGCCTTGCGGCGCCAGGAGTCCCACCGGCATGCCCTGGCGTCGGCCAACGAGCCCTGGATGCTGGCCGCCGCCGTGGCCGAACTGGGCCTCTTCGAGATGGACGTGGGGGCCGAGGTCATCACCCTGGACGCCAGGGCGGCGTCCCTGTACGGGGTGGGGTCGACCGCCATGGCCCTGTCCCGTGGCACCTTGAGGGAGTTGATCCTGGCCGAAGACCAGGCCTTGGTCCAGGCCGCTTACGGACAGACCCTGCAATCCGGTCGGACCTTTGGCGCGGCCTACCGCATTCGACGCACGGATGGCCTCGTGCGCTACCTGGAATCGACCGGCCACCTGATCGAGGGCCGCCGGCCGGGCGCGCGTCGCCTGGTGGGCGTGGTGCGGGACATCACCGACGAGCAGGCCCGGGCCGAGCGGGCCATGCAGCGCGATGCGGCCGAGAAGGTGGCCCAGTCGCAGCGCGACTTCCTGTCGAGGCTGAGCCATGAGCTGCGAACGCCCCTGAACGCCATCCTGGGTTTCGCGCAACTGCTGCTCATGGACCGCACCCATGCGCTCGACCCCACCCAGGCTCAGCGCGTCAACATGATGCTGGAGGCAGGCCAGCAACTGCTGAGCATGGTCGAAGACGTGCTGGACCTGACCAAGGTCGAAGCCGGCGAGATCACCATGGTCTTGCAGCCGATCGAGGTGGCGCCGTTGTGGCGTTCCAGCGCGGCGATGATCGAGGCGGTGCGTGAGCACCATGGCGTGACCTTCATCGACCGCCTGCCCGTGCAGGCCTTGTGGGTGCGCGCCGATGCCCAGCGCCTGGCGCAAGTGTTCATCAACCTGCTGACCAATGCCTGCAAGTACAACCGGCCCGGCGGCCACGTGGTGGTCGAAGGCTGGGTTGATGACGACCAGTCGGCCGTGGTGATCGAACTCTCGGACGATGGCATCGGCATGTCGCCGGAAGACTTGGCGCAGTTGTTCCAACCCTTCAAGCGCCTGGCGCCTCAGGCCGAGCGCATCGAGGGCACCGGGCTGGGGCTGTACATCGTCAAACAGCTCGTGGAGCGCATGAACGGGCGCATCGATGTGCACAGCCAACTCGGCCAGGGCTCGCGTTTCACCATCAGCCTGCCGCTTGCAATCGGCGATGGTGCCCCCACTTGAGGCCAATGCCTCTGTCATTGCTGTCCTTATTGGTCCATGCCTACGTGGCCTGGCGTCTGGTGCCTGCGCTGCCAGGCCCTGCCTGGGCGGGCGTGGCCCTGGGCGTGGTGTTGGCGGTATCGGCACTGGTCCTGCCTTGGGGAATGATGGCCTACCGCATCAAGCGCCAGCCTTGGTCGGACAGGCTGGCCTGGGCCGGCTTGCTGTTCATGGGCTTGTTCTCGTCGCTGCTGGTGCTGACGGTGCTGCGCGATGTGGCCTTGCTGTTGCTGACCCTGGTGCACGCCGGGGGGATCGCGTTGCCGCTGGATGCGCTGCGCGCCGAGTCCGCCCTGGCGGTGCCCTTGATCGCGGGCGCCGTCACGGTGTGGGGCTTGTTCAATGCCCGGCGCCGGGCGGCGGTGGTGCGGGTCGATGTGCCCATCACCGGGCTGCCACCGGCCCTGCATGGCTTCACCATCGCGCAGATCAGCGACATCCATGTGGGTCCCACCATCAAGGGGCCCTACCTGCAGGCCATCGTCCACGCGGTGAATGCGCTGAAGGCCGACATGGTGGCGGTGACGGGCGACCTCGTCGATGGCTCGGTGCGGCAACTGGCACCGCACGTGGCGCCCCTGGCCGGCTTGTCGTCACGGCATGGCACTTATTTCGTCACCGGCAACCACGAGTACTACTCGGGCGCGCACGCCTGGGTGGCAGAGTTGCGGCGCCTGGGCATCACGGTGCTGATGAACGAGCACGTGGTGCTGCGCCATGGCCCGCTGGTGCCGCAGGCCGAGCTGGTGCTGGCGGGCGTGGCCGACCATGGTGCCCACCACTTCGATCCCAGCCACCGCAGTGATCCCGCCGTGGCCTTGGCGGGTGCGCCTTCGACGGCCGCGGTCAAGGTGCTGCTGGCCCACCAGCCGCGCACCGCCGAGGCCGCGGCCCAGGCGGGCTTCGACCTGCAGTTGTCCGGCCACACCCATGGCGGGCAGTTCTGGCCCTGGAACCTGTTCGTGCCTTTGCAGCAGCCGTTCACGGCGGGCTTGCACCGATGGCGTGAACTCTGGGTCTACACCAGCCGTGGGACCGGCTATTGGGGCCCGCCCAAGCGCCTGGGCGCGCCGTCCGAGATCACGCAACTGAGGCTGGTGCCCGCCTGATCTGGGTGCTTGCTCAGAAATTCGCGCTCAAGGTCAGGCGGAAGGTGCGTGGCTCGACCGGGTGGAAATGCACCTGGCTGCTGGCGTCCGCGGTGGGGCTCACGCGTGATTCGTAGTAATAGTCGATGTCGCTGGCCTGGCGGTCGAACAGGTTGAAGACGTCCAGCGACAGCTTGAGGTCCCGGCTGATCTTGTAGCCGGCTCGGGTGTACGCCAGCAAGGTGGACTTTGACCGCTGGCTGTTGTCTTCGATCAGCGCGCGCGGGCCAAAGTAGCGCCACTGGAACTGGCCAAACCAGGGACCCAGTTCGGTGATGGTGGCCCCGAAGGAGGCCACGGTGTTCACGGACCCGGGGATGTACCGGCCTGCGTTGGGCGCATCGCCCTGCACGTCCTTGAAACGGGCCTGGGAGGCGGCGATGTCCAGGTCGAACAGCAGCCATGGGGTGGCCACGTAGTGGTTGTTGAGTTCGATGCCATGGCGCTGGCTGGCGCCGGTGGGCTCGGTCACGCCGGCATCGCCCACGAACATGAGCTCGGACCCCAGGTTCAACTGCCACAGGGCCAGCGAGGTTTGCAGGCCGGGAATCAGCTCGCTGCGCACACCGAGCTCAACGCCCTTGGAGCGCACCAAGGCGGGTGCCGGGTCCACCGCGCTGACGATGCCGCGCGCGTCGTTGCTGTGAAAGCCCTGGCCATGGTTGACGAAGTACTCGGTCTTGGCCCACGGACCGAACACCAGCGACAGCTTGGGGCTGCCGAGGCTGGCGGTCTTGTCGCCCGCACTGATGTTGGTCGTGCGGCCCACGTCCACATGGAGCTGGTCGGCCCGCAGGCCCGCCACGCTTTTGAACCACGGTGTCCAGCGGGTCGTGTTCTCGGCGTACAGGGCCAGGCTGGTCTGGCGCACGGTGCTTTCACGGGTGTTGGTGTCCAGGCGCTGGCCATCCTGGGCGGCGTACAGGCCCACCGGCCCCAGGCGATCGTGGCGCACTTGCAGCCCGACGGTGTGGGTGCTGTCGTGACCGGCCAGCGTGGTGTTCCAACTGCGGCTGGTGTTCAGGCCGACGACCTTGCGGTGCTCGGCCTGGGCGTGCTGGTCGCCATCCACCGGGTTGTCCAGGAAGTAGGTGAAGTTGGACACCAGTTCGAGTTGCGACTGGATGGCGTAGGCATTGAGCTTGAAGTCCCCATCGTCCATCGAATGCAGCAGGTCGTAGGACAGGCTGAAGCGCCGGGTGCGGCCCCGGTCGCTGGGGTCCAGGGTGCCGAAGCGCCCGATCTGGCCGCTGTCCACCGCGCTTTGCGGGACCTGGTCGCTGGAGTTCCAGTGGGCGGCGTAGGCCATCGCGGTCAGCGATGACTTCGTGTCGCCCTGGGCCAGGCTGTAGCGCAGCACGCCGTTCAGGCGGTGGAATTTTTCAGGGTGTTCCCAGGGTCCGTCGTTCTGGGCGCCTTCGAGTGCGTACAACAACTGGCCCGTGGTCAGCGCGGTGCTGTTGGCCACCAGCGCGCGTCGGTAGTTGTTCTCACCCACGGTGAGCGAGGCGATGCCACGGGGCAGGCTGTCGAACAGGCGCAGGCGGGCCGAGCCCGCGGAGGCGAAATCGCCGTCTTCGGCGGCATAGGGGCCCTTGCGGTAGTTCAGCCGTTCCACCAGTTCGGGGATCAGCCAGTTGAGGTCGCTGTAGCCCTGGCCGTGGGCGTGCGTGGGCATGTTCACCGGCATGCCATCGACGAAGGTGGCGAAATCGGTGCCATGGTCGAGGTTGAAGCCGCGCAGGAAGTACTGGTTGGCTTTGCCATCGCCACTGTGCTGCGTCACGATCACGCCCGGCACGAATTCCAGCACCTCGGCGGGGCGCAGCGTGGGGCGGCTTTCCAGCAGCTTGGCCGTGACCACGCCTTGGCTGGCGGCATCCGACGTGCCGACCGCGTTGTTGTAGTTGCCGTGCACCGTGATGGTGTCCAGCTCGGCGGTGGCCTGGGCCAAGGCCCAGGGTGCGCCCAAGGCGGTGAATGCCGCGGCCAGGCAGGTGCGGGCGAAAGGAGCGGTCATGTCATGGCTTTCGTCGGAGGCGTCGAGCGGGCATAAAAAAGTGCGCCATGGTAGGGCGGGACTCATGAAGGTGCTTTGGCAGGTGTTGTTTCCAAGGCAAGGCGCAGCACCTCGATGCCCATGAACACCGCCAGGCTCCAACCGAACACCGGCAGCGCCAGACTCAGGCCGGTGGCCAGTGGCAGCAGCCACCACCAGGTGCTGGCTGGTAGTTGGCGCACGGCCTGGCGGTTCAGCCGCGGGGCGGCCAGGGCCGCGCGGGGGCGGCGCAGCCACCACATCGCCAGGCCCGACGCCACCGAGAACACCGAGGCCAGCGCCACCAGGATCAGCAAGGCCTGGTTCCACCAGCCGAACTCGCCCCGGTGGAAAGGAATGCCAACGGCGGTGGCCTTGGCCAGCACGGGCAACTGGTCCCAGCCGCTGCTGAACAGGACCTGCCCCGAGTAGGCATCGAACATGGCGACGAAGCGTTTGCTGGGTTGCGCGCGGTCGAAGTTTTCGGCGCGCCACACGCCGTCCATGCCGATGGGCGGTGTCAGCTGAACACTGATGTCGGGGGCTTGCGCGCGCACCCGTTCATGCAGGGTTTGCCAAGTCAAAGGCGGGTGGCCAGCCTCCGCATGCGAGCGCAGCGTTTTCGGGGCTTTGGGCGCGGCCTGGCCCAGGGCCTGTTGGGCGGCGCGGAAGTTGTCGCCACTGTGCTCCGCCCAGGTCAGGCCCGTGACCAGCACCGTGGCGGTCAGCAGGCCGAAGCCGATGGCCACGGTGGCATGCAGATCGCGCCAGGTGAGCCGTCCGCGGCCCCAGCGTGGCCACAGGGCGCGCCAGCCGGCACCACCTTGCGCGATGGGCTTGGGCCACCACAATGCCAGGCCGGTCGCGAACAGGACCAGCATCCAACTGGCGCCCAGCTCGATCAGCCAGCGCCAGCCGTCGCCTTGCAAGGCGCTGGAATGCAGCTTCTTGGACCAGGTCTTGAAGCGTTGCAATTCGGGCAACTGGCCCAGCACCTGGGCCGTGTAAGGGTTCACGTAGACGACGCTGCCCGTGGGCAGGCCGTGGTCGTGCTCGCCGCCGGGGTGGTGGTGCGCATGGGGCGCTTGAAGGTAGACCTGCGTGCTGTCGCGCGGGCCATGGGCGGGCACCACATACCGCAAGGCTTCATCGGGGTGGCCGGCCAGGGCAGCGGCGACCTGCTGGTCCAGCGATGCCATGGGCGGCGACCCGCCGGCTGGCAGCTTGACCTGGTCCAGGTGGTCATACAGTCGCGCCTCGATCTGTGGCGACAGCGCATAGAGCAGGCCGGTCAGCGCCGCGAAGACCACGATGGGGGCGCTGACGAGTCCGGCCCAGAAATGCAGGCGCCAGAACAGGCGGTGTAGGCTGGGGTTCATCGGGGTCTCCTCACAGCTTGAAGCGCAGTTCGGCGAACAGCGTGCGACCGGGGTAAGGGTGCGATTGGTAGGCATGGGCACCCAACACATTGTTGGCGCCCAACGCCACCTCCAGCTGTTTCGTCAATTGGCAGCTGCCACGCAGGTCCAGCTGGTTGACGCTGGAGACGCCACCATACACGTCGGGGTGCACATCGGCGTTGTAGACATCGTTGTAGGCACGGCCTTCGTGGCGGTAGCCGGCGCTGACGCGCCAATCGGCGTTGACTTGGTAGGCGGCTTGCAGCGTGACGCGTTCGCGCGGCACGCGCAACCACCACTTACCGACCGACGCCGGGTCCTTCGTGTTGGCCGCGATTTTCGAGTTGGTGAAGGCGGCGGTGGCGTCCAGGGACAGGCCACTGATGAACAAGTCTTGTGCCTGCCAGGCGAACTCGATGCCGCTGGTCTTGACGCGGTCCACGTTCTGCACGCAGGTGTAGCTGGTGGTGGCGATGTTGGACTGGCAGACGCTGGCATCGGTGGTCGTCTGGCGCAGGATGGCGTCTTTCACTTCGTCGTGGAACAAGGCCATGCGCAGGCGTTGCGATGCCCATGTTTTTTCGGCGCTCAATTCGACCGCGTCCGAGGTTTCGGGCTTCAGGGTGGGGTCGGACTGCGTGATGGAGGTCGCGGTGACCGTGCCGTTGTAGAGCTCTTCCACGTTCGGGAAGCGCACGCCGCGGCCCGCGCTGAGCTTGAGGGTCACGTCGTCGCGCACGCTCCAGGCCAGGGCGGCTTTGGGTGAGTGTCCTTGCAGCGTGCGGCTGGCGTAGGCCGGTGCGCCTTTCTGCGTGCCGTCGAAAGCGCGGAATTGTTCTTCTCGCCAGCCCAGGGTCAGCTTCACGTCGTCGTGCAGGCGCCAGGCGTCTTGCGCGTACAGCGCGATGACTTCGGTCTTGCCGCCAAAGTACTGGTCGAGTGTGCCGCTGCCGGCTCGCCAATCGCTCGCCAGGGTTTCGACGGTGTTGTCCAGCTGGTAGGCATTGCGGTGCAGGCCGAAGGCCAGGGCATGGCGCCCGCCGGTCCAGTCGCCCGGACTGGGGGTCCAGGTGCCTTGCAGTTCCAGGGTGTTCCAGCCCGTGCCATCGCGGCGGGTGAGGGTGCCGGCGCCGCCCTGGGCCGCGACCGGGTCCGGGTTGTTGGCCTGGCGCGCTTCGTCGTTCAGGATGCGGTAGTCGGAGACGACCACGGAGCCGTTCCAGCCGGTGGCGTGGCGCGTCTTGAGGGTGAGGCCGATTTGCTGGTGGAGCTCGTCGCGGGTGGATGGCGCGAAGGAGTTGGCAGGCAGTTCAAACACATTGCCGTCACTGCTGACGAGGTAGTAGGACCCGGTTGTGCTGCTGCCATTCTTCTGGGCCGCGACCTGCCTGCCTTGCCACACGGGGTTGCCAGCGGCATCGCGCAAAAAGGTGGCATTGCGCATCTCGGTGGTGTTACCCCACCACGAGCCCATCACGCTGGCTTCCACCATGGGTGTGAAACGGTAACCGGCGCGCAGGTTCAAGGTGTCTTGCACCGTGTGGTCGATGGCCCCGCCATTGGCGCCAAAGATGGCCCGCTTGAACCCCTTGGGATCGGTGTCGTAGACCACGCCCGTCACGGCCGTGGGCGTGGCAGACGGGTTGGCATAGCTTGGGAACGTGCCGTTGGCTCCCGCCGACACCGCCGCGTACTGCATCGGCTGCGAGGTCGAATCCTGGTGGTTCACGTCGAAGGTGAACCACAGGCCCGTGTCCAGCTTCTGCCCCAGGTGCAGCGACAACTGCCCGCTGTCGTGGTGATCCCGCTGCCCATACTGGCTGAAGGATTGGCGCGCGGCAATCACGCGGCCCGAGGCCTCCAATCCCTTGGGCGCGTGCTGGGTCACCGCCACCGTGGTGCCGATGGAATTGCCCGGGAACAGCGCCGAATAAGGCCCGTACAGCACGTCCACCCGTTCCACGGCTTCGGGCGAGACCATGTTCCAGCGCGGCGCGTCGAAGCGGCCCAGGAAGTTCGAGATCAGGTAGCCGTCCAGGTAGACCAGCGCGCGCGAAGGCTGCAAGGTGCCGAAGCTGCGGCCGGCCAGCAAGGCGTTGCGGTCGCCGATGTAGCGCTTGCGCACCGTGGTGTTGGGCAGGTACTGCAGCGCGTCTTCGGGGTTGACCAGGTTCTGGTCGCGCAGTTGCTCGGCGGTTTTGCTGGCGGTGGAACCGGGCAAGCCTGGCGCCAGGCTTTGCAGGCCGCTGCGGGCCGCGCCCTTGTTGCCGGTGACGACGACGGGCGCCAGTTCGGTCTCGGTGGCCACGCCCTGGGCGTGGAGGCAGGAACAGCTGGCCGCGCAGGCCAAGGCCAGGACGCTGAGGCGTCCATTGAATGAAGGCATGTGGAAACTCCGGTCGGATCAGGTCCGCCAGGCCACAACGGGCGGGGCGGTGCTCAAGGGCGGATCAGACGGAAGCGGGTGGGGCGCGCGCCTGCGCTGGCGCCCACGCGAACAGGCCGCGTGAGGCGTGCAGGAAAAGGAAAGGCAGGTCGTCGGTGGCGGGTGTGCTCAAGGCCAGCGCGGGCACTTTGCTGGGCAATGCGGCGGCATCGTTGGCGTGCAGCAGGCAAAAGGGGCAGTGCTCGCCAGCATGTTCGCCACTGGGCAAGCCACGGCCGGCGTCGGCCTTTTTGACACCCGTCACCGCGACCAGCTTGAAGCCGGTGCTGGAACACACCTCGACCCAGCTGACCGGCGCGTGCGACCAGGCCCGCACCCCGTGCGACACCGTGGGCACGAGCGCACCCAGCAGGACCGCGGCGATGGCGAGCCAGGCAGTCCAGCGGCGGTGAAGGCGTGTGAAGACCATGGCCTCAAGTGTACGTGCTCGGGCCCTGGAAGCCACCGGCGCGGTAGGTCAGCACCAGGGTGTCGCGCCAGCCATGTTCGCCCAGGGGCTGGATCGGGGTGGATTCGTGGATGACGCGGGCGTCGTCCAGCAGCAGCACGCTCCAAGGCTCGGTGAGCGTGAAGCGCACGCCATGCGGGCCATCGGCCTCGAAGACGCGGGTCTCGCCGCCCTTGACCTGGTGGCGGCCGACCATGGCCACGGCCACGAAGTCGACGCCGTCGCGGTGGGCGCCCTCCGGCGTGGGGCGGCCGATGCCGCCCGCGGTGTCGACGCGGAATTGGTGCGCTTCGATGAACCATCGCGGCACGGGTTTGGCGGCGTTGAACTGCTGGCCGAGGAGGCGCAGCAGGTCTTGCCAGGCAGGGTGCTGGCTGACGCCGGCCTCGATGGGTTCGAACCAGCGCTCGAAACCGCCGTGCAGGGCGTTGTAGGTGACCGGTTGCCAGTGAGCGCGGTGCGGGGCCTGGGTCAGCGTGCCCAGGGTGTTGTCGAGCACATAGCAGCTGTGGCGGCGGAAGCGGTAGTGGCCGCCGTCGCGCAGGTGGGCATCGGCCGGCAGGTGGTTCCAGGTGGCACGCAAGGGTTCGAGTTCGGGCTCGCCCACGTCCAAGGCGGGCAGCAAGTCGGCAGGGCTCAGCAAGGCCCAGCCTTGGCTTTGCAATTGGGCGGGCAGGTCCGCGGGAGAGGTGGGCTTGACGGCATTCATGCGCCAATGGTCGCATGCTTCAAAGTCAGCACACATTTCCGCCGCAACGGCTTTTTCCCGAACCGCGGGGGTTGACCGCGGGTGGTGCTGGCTTGGGCCGTGTGGACGGTTGCTGCGATGGGGGCGCCGATCTTTGGGGCGGGGGCGCCGTTGTGCAGAGATCCCGCTCTTGACGCAGGACATCATTCAGCGAAGCCTGGTTCTTGGCCGCATTGCTGGCTTGACCGCAGCGTTGCTGTGCGGCCACCAGGCGCCGAAGCCCTTGGCTGTAAGTTCGCGCGGCCATGCATTGTTGTTGTTCTATCGACAACTTTGAGAGTTTGCCTTCAAGGGCCTTGAGCTGCTGTGCGAAATGATCTTCTTCAGCCTGCAGGTTGCATTCCGTCGAGGAAGGCGGCATGGCGCCTGCCGAGCCCCCTGCGCTCCTCACGGCCATTTCCAGCATCTGCCCGTTCTCTCCGCCAAAAATCTGCACCCCGCCAATCGAACCTGCCTTCTCGGTCAAATGGTTGTAAGACGTGAGTTTTTCGGTGAGGTTGGGGTGGCTGGATGCGCGCGCCTGGACGGCATCCCGCATCTCCTGTTCACCTTTGGAGAGCGCTGTCTGGCCCTTCTGGTACTGGCCTCGATCGATCTCGGCGAAGTCGTCGTCCGCACGGCTTTTGCCCTCCTTCGCGGCGGCCTCTTCGGTGGGTTGGAAGATGGTGGCCCACTGCGCGCCACAACGGCCTTTCATCTGTTCGTGGATTTGCTTGGGCGTGTCAGGGAAGCCCGGTTCGCCGCTGTGGATGATTCGCCATGATGCTTTTTCGCATCCGCTGTTGAACCTGACGAGCTTGCCTTTCCAACGTTTCCAGCTCTCCAGGTCCGCGGCATCCCCGCGTGGCGGAGCGTAGTTGGCGCCCCAGTAGGGATTCCAGGTTTTCGCCATGTTCGAATCGAAAAGGCCCAAAGGCTCGAACAGCTTGCCAGCGTCGCTTTCGCAAGCATCGAATCGATCCGGCCACGCCAGGACGTTCACCCCGCGGCGCTGTTGGATCATCAAGCTGGCGTTCGGGCCGATGCAGTCCTGCCGAAAGCGATCGCGGATGTCCCGCAGGGTGGCCAGGTGGTTTTCGAAAGCCTTGATGCCGGACTCTGGCGGCGGCGCGCCCTTGCCGGGCACCGCGGCCCACGTGCCAGTGGTCTTCGGGTACAGCGCGTAGAAATCTCGTGAAAATGGGTCGGTGGATTGGGCGGCAGGCTTGGGCTTGGGCAAGCTGGACTCGAACATCTTTGCCCACGCGTCTCCGCACAGCGGCAAGTACTTTTCAAAAGTCTTCCGGGGGCTCTCACTGGGGCCGTTGGCCAGCTCGTCCATGAGCACGCCCGCCATGCCGCTGCACTGGGGTGGATCCAGGCGGGTCATGCGGCCGGCTTTGTCACGCCATGCTTGCAAGTCAGAGGCTGCGCCCTTGGGGGGCGAGTATTGGGCATTCCAATAGGCATTCCAGTACCGCATCAGGCCCGGGATCACCGTCTGGTCGTGCACGGAACCGCCCGAACTCAGCGTCTTGGCATCTGCTTCGCACTCGGCGAAAAGTGTTGGCAGCACCAGGATGTTTTGGCCGTTGAATGTCCGGGTCATGTTCTTGGATTGGCCGCCCAGGCATTGGCTTTGAAGCCGATCACGCGCGCCCCTCATCCGATCAAGGAAGGCGTCGAAGTTGGCCAGTTCGGCTTGCGTGGGCGGTTCGGTTTTCTTCCCGGGCTCGCGCTTGATGGTGGCCGTGGCTGCCGGGTACTTCGAATAGAAATCCCTGGAAAGCGGGTCGTCCGATGGGGGAGCCGCTTGCGCAGAGAGCGCCGTCAGCGCCAAGGCGAGGCTTGGCAAGGTTGCCGATGTTGACCCGTGATCAGCCATGTGGCCCCCCTAACTCAAAAGCGTTGCCGTGGTCGAGCGCCAGTTAATATAACAACAAGCTTTGACCATCCATGCTGGCGTATCAACGCGAGGGAGTGCAGCGATGTGGATCCATGATGATGTGATGCCGAAATATCGTTTCGGGCCGCAGGCTTCCCGCAGGGCGCGCGCCATGCTGCTGTCGGCCGTGAGCATTTTTCTGCTCGGGGGTTGTGCCAACAAGGCCATTTTCAACACCGGGCAAGAGGGGCCTGAGTTCCTGCCGAAGGTTCAGACCAGCGCAGCGCCGAGCACCATGGACGGTGGCATTTATGTCATTCGCTGGCCGGCCGTGGTCTTGCCTGCGGCCAAACCCACCTTGGTTGACAACAATGTCAATTGGGTCAGGCGTGTGGTCGGCTATGCCGACTTCCCTGGGTTTCCCGCTTTCGCCGAATACACCGAACTCTCGTCGACCTATTTTGCCGCCGAGCTTTATTGGGCCCTTCGACGGGCGCATCCCCAAAGCACGGTTCTGCTGGAACCTCAAGCCGTTGAAGTCACTGGTTTTGGCGAGGCCAGGCAAAGGCCTTTGGCCGATCCGGCGGTCAGTCCGGACCTGGTCCTTGATCTGTGGACACTGACTGCGGCCGATGCCCCCTTGCTGGCATTCTTTTTTAATTTTTCGATTCAGACTGCCCCGTCCCGGTCTCCGGGCAACTGCGGCCTGCTGGTTTCGACGGTGACCCATCAACCCACCGAATCGGCTTTCAAGCAACTTGACTGCGTGGGCGGCGGAGAGCCGCGCAATGCGCTGCAGTCCAGTTTCTACCTGGACGGTGATGTTCGCCCCGACGGCATCCCTGGCCGCCGATCCAAGCTTGGCCTGCCATTGTCCCAGGACGAGACATCGCTCTTTCGGGTGCTCAGTTACTCCGACGGGCACATCGCCGGCGCAACGATGAGTGACTATGTCAAGAGCAGCCGGCCGCAAAAACTGGCCGATGCCGATCAGGCACCCCTCTTGTTGCAGATGGAGAACTACGCTCGGGTGGCGGTCTCGGCGCTGCCCGTGGTGAATGCCCGGGATCTGCATCCCAAGATCATGTCCAACTACGTCCGCGTGTTTGACGCCCCCATCGCGGAAGCCTTGGACGCTGGCCGTGCGCTGACCGCAACGCAGCGGCAAAACATGGCATTGATCCAACGCATCCACGCGCAAGAAGTGGTGATCCGCGCCAGGCGTGACGAAGCCATCGCCCGTGAGGTGTTCGCCGGCAGGTTCGGAGGCAAGTTCCGGCAGGCGCGTGACGATGCCTATGGCGCGCAGACCAAGCGGATGCTGGGGATGTGGGCCAGCACCGTGGCCAGTCTGGGCATGTACAACTCGCAGCTCCAGCAGGGAGGCGGTGGCTTGAACACGCTCCAGGCTCAGAACATGACGATGGACTATTTCAACGCCCAGCAGGAACAATTGGGCAAGCAGTTTGTCGCGTCCGTGGCCCCTTCACTGACCTCCGCCAGCAAGGCGTCGATCAAGGTGCTCGAAGAAGGCATCGATGTATCTGTCAATGACCAGGCTGCCCTGCGGGCGGCGCTGATGGGGCTTTACAAAAAGCACAAGCGCTGAAAAGTTTCAGGCGAAGCTGCTGAAACGTCCGTCGCGGCACCAGGCCCAAAGGCGCAACTGCCCCGCGATGGCGGCGTCGATGGCCAATGAGGTGGGCGCCGACACAGTGGCGAGCAAAGGCACACCCGCGCGGATGCATTTGTGCACGAGTTCGTGGCTCGCGCGGCTGGTCATCAGCACCCAGCCCTCGTTCATGGCCGTGCCTGACCGGGCCAAGTGGCCCAGCAGTTTGTCGAGCGCGTTGTGCCGACCAACGTCTTCGAACACCTCTTGCAGTTGGCCCTGGGGCGACAACCAGGCGGCGGCATGGAGGGCACCCGTGCGGGCGTTGAGCACCTGGTGGTCAGGCAAGGCCATCAAAGCGGCCTGCAAGGCACCGTGTTCGGGCGCCAGTTCGGAAGGTGCCCAATGCGGAGGACGGCGTGGTGCTTGCGCCCACTGCTGCAGGCTTTCGATGCCGCACACGCCGCAACCTGTGCGGCCGGCCATTTGCCGGCGGCGCTCCTGCAGGTGGGCGAAGCTGCGCGTGGCCACCTCCAGCCGCACTTCCCAGCCCAGTGGCGTGGACACCACGTCGATGCCATAGCACTGTGAGGCATCTTCCAGCAGGCCTTCGCTCAAGGCAAAGCCCAGGCCCAACTCGCTGAGGTTCAAAGGGGTCGCCATCATCACCACGTGCGACACGCCATTGAACAGCAAGGCCACCGGGGCTTCTTCGGCGACGGCCTCTTCCGCTGGGGCCCCCATGCCTTTCGGGCCGCGGCGCTGCACGGGCTTCAGACACCAACCAGCGTCGTTCATGCGGGTGCGCTTTCCGGCGAGCCTTCCGGCAGGCCGCAGTGGTCCGCGGGCTCGTTCAACGGGGCTTGCCCCACGGTGAGTCGCACCGGGATGAACTTGGACGTCGGCGTGCCCGCGCCTTCGGCCACGCTGCCCAGCGGCACCAGTGGGTTGGTCTCGGGGTAGTAGGCCGCCAGGCAGCCACGCGGGATGTTGTAGGCCACCAGCTTGAACTGCGCCGCGCTCCGGTCGATCCCATCGGTGCTGATGGTGTGCAAGTCGACCCAGTCACCGGCCTGCAAGCCAAGTGCCTGGATGTCGTCGGCGTGGATGAAGACCACGCGGCGTTGACCCCACACGCCCCGGTAGCGGTCGTCCAGGCCGTACAGCGTGGTGTTGTACTGGTCGTGCGAGCGCATGGTGGCCAGCGTGAAGACCGTGGCCTGTGGGTGGTGCCGGCGCGCCTGGTGCACGGCCGTGTCTTGCGAAATTGGGTGAACGTGGAAGCGTGCCTTGCCGGAAGGCGTGGCCCACTCGCGCTCGCTGGCGGTGTTGCGCAGGCGGAAGCCGCCCGGTGTGCGCACGCGTTGGTTGAAACCCGCGAAATCGTCCAGCGTGGCTTCGATGCGTTCGCGGATGCGGTCGTAGTCTTCCACCAGCCATTGCCAGCGTTGGCGCGGGCCCAAGGTGGCTTCGGCCAGGCGCGCCACGATGGCGGGTTCGGACAGCAGGTGCTCGCTGGCCGGCGCGTTCGTGCCATGCGACAGGTGCACCATGCTCATCGAATCTTCCACCGTCACGCTTTGCGGGCCAGCGGCCTGTGCGTCGGTTTCGGTGCGGCCCAGGCAGGGCAGGATCAGCGCGGCCTGACCGTGCACCACGTGGCTGCGGTTCAGCTTGGTCGACACTTGCACGGTCAAGTCGCAACGGCGCAAGGCGGCCCAGGTGCGCGGCGTGTCGGGCGTGGCGGCCGCGAAGTTGCCGCCCATGCCGAAGAAGACCTTGGCCCGGCCCTCGGCCATGGCGGCGATGGCCTCCACCGTGTCGAAGCCATGCGCGCGTGGCGGCGTGAACCCCAGCACCTGTTCCAGGCGGTCCAGGAAGGCTTCGCTGGGCTTTTCGTCAATGCCCATGGTGCGGTCGCCCTGCACATTGCTGTGGCCGCGCACCGGGCAGGCGCCCGCGCCTGGCTTGCCGATGTGCCCGCCGACCAGCAGCAGGTTGCTCAGCATCTGAATGGTGCCTACCGCGTGCGGGTGCTGCGTGATGCCCATGCCCCAGCACACGATCAGGCGCTTGGCATGGCGCAACACGGTCGCGGCTTCCAGCAGTTGCGGGCGGCTCAGGCCTGATTCGAGGACGATCACGTCCCAGTCCTCGGCCCGAAGGTCGGCAGCCAAGTCCTCGAAGCCCGTGGTGTGCTCGGCAATGAAGGCGTGGTCCAGCACCGGTGGCGTGCCGTACAGGCGGGCCTCGTCGTCCCAGGCCAATAGCTGCTTGAGCAGGCCCTTGACCACGGCCAAGTCGCCCCCGATGCGCGGCTGGAAGTACTGCGAACTGATGAGCGTGGAGCCGCCGGTCGTCATCTCGATCGGGCTTTGCGGATCGGCGAAGCGCTCCAGCCCGCGTTCGCGCAAGGGATTGAAGCTGACGATGCGCGCGCCGCGTTTGGACGCCGCCCGCAACTCGGCCAGCATGCGAGGGTGGTTGGTGCCCGGGTTCTGGCCGAAGATGAAGAGGGTGTCGGCCAGCGTGAAGTCGTCCAGCGTGACCGTGCCCTTGCCCACGCCGATGCTGCCCTTGAGGCCCACACCGCTGGGCTCGTGGCACATGTTGGAGCAGTCGGGGAAGTTGTTGGTGCCGTATTCACGCACGAACCACTGGTACAAAAAAGCCGCTTCATTGCTGGTGCGGCCCGAGGTGTAGAACAGCGCCTGGTTGGGATCGGGCAGGGCCTTCAAGTGGCGGGCCATCAGTTCAAAAGCGGCATCCCAGGCGATCGGCCGGTAGCGGTCACTGGCCGCGTCATAAGCCATGGGATGGGTCAGCCGCCCCAGGCCTTCCAGGAAATAATCGGATTGGGCGGCCAGTTCGCGCACGGTGTATTGGGCCAGCACCTCGGGTGTGCAGCGCCGCGCGGTGGCTTCGGCGGCCACGGCCTTGGCACCGTTCTCGCAGAACTCGAAGGACGAGCCGTGGTTGCGGTCGGGCCAGGCGCAGCCAGGGCAATCGAAGCCATCGGGCTGGTTGGCGTGGAGCAGGGTGCGGGCACCCTTGGCGGGGATGCCCTGCTCTTTCAGCTGATGCGCCACGCTGCGCAGGGCGCCCCAGCCGCCGGCGGGGTAGGGGTAGACGTCGATCTTCTGGTCGCTCATGACCCGGGACTGCTTTCAGGAAGTGAGTGTCAGTGGCGCGCCCTCACGCGGCCATTGACGACCGACACCTTGGCGCCCACGGCGTATTGCGTGTTCAGGGTGTATTCATGAACCGTGCCATTGTCCATGCGCACCGAGGTTCGGTAGACGGTGCTCTTCTTGACGTTTTTCTCGACCTCGTTGCCAGCGAAGCCGCCCGCCACGGCGCCGCCCACGGTCATCACCGTTTTGCCGGAGCCGCCGCCAAACTGGTTGCCGGCCAGGCCGCCCAGCACCGCACCGCCCACGGCGCCCAAGCCGGAGCCTTTGCCCTTGACCTGGCGTGCGGTGACGGAGGTGACTTCGCCGCAGGTGGATGGGGTGCATTGCACGCTGTTGGAGGTTGCGGCTTCAGCGCGCAGGCCGATGCCCACTCCACCGACCAGCAAAGCCGCGCCGACCAGCCATCCCACGGTGCGCATCATCGGACCTTGATCAGGCAGGGTCTTGGTTTTCAGGACATTTTTCATCTGGGTCTCCTCAGGGTGAAGGGCCAGTTTAGACCTCGCCGCCCAACCGCGCTTGTGCCAGGGTTGGGCCAGAGCCGGCCCCCGATTCCGGGTATTCCCGAAACGCTCGGGCATGGTCAGAATTCCTCACGAATTTCAAAACGAATGCCAGGGGGCAAGCAGTGATGTCGAGCAGTGGATGGCGCCATGGGTGCGCCTTGGCGTTGGCCTTGTTGTTGACGGCCTGTGGTGGTGGCGGATCGGATCCGCGCAAGACGGCCCATCAGGACGATCCCAACCGGCAAGCGGCCGGTGCGGACGGTGTGGCCGAAACGGCTTACCTGGTCATCGATGGGAATCCCTCGCAGTCGGCAGTCATTCCCCATGAGCTCTACCTGGTGGATCCGAACACCGGCGACGTGTTCAAGACCATCGACATCGGCCAAGGTGGCAGCCACGAGCTGGCCGGTGCGTTCACGCCCGCGGCGAATGGGCAAGGGGGCACGCGCGAAAACGCATCGGTGCTCTTTTTCATCCGCGAT
Organism: Aquabacterium sp.; assembly: GCF_050725395.1. Lineage (GTDB taxonomy): Bacteria > Pseudomonadota > Gammaproteobacteria > Burkholderiales > Burkholderiaceae_C > Aquabacterium. The sequence goes on from NZ_JBOHHL010000001.1 coordinate 147,826, forward strand.
GACGGCCATGGCCAGGGTCGCCTGTTTCAGACCCCCCTGGTGGGCACGCAGGTGGGCGTTGAGACGCGCATCTCCAACCTCGCCGATGCCTGCGCCATCCGGGAAACCCAGTCGGCCAGGCTGGACGCCATCGCGACCTGGCTTAGGGTCGAGACCGCCGGGGCCGACCAAGACTGCAAGCAAACGCAGGACAACCAATACATGTTCGTGCGCTCGGACTTCGCAAGCACCGCGGCGCCCGTGGCTTCGCCTTTCGGTGACCAGGACGTGCTGGTCTGGGAATACAACGCCCAGGGCGAACTGACCTGGATCTATGGCTACGTCCCGCAGTTGCGGGCCTTGCGCGCCGTCCACGCCACCACGGCAGCGATCAAGGAGGTGTCGGGCGGCTTCACGGGCCAGGTGGTTCGACCTTTCAGCGCCTATCCAGGTGATGCCCACAAGAAGCTGGTCCGCGTGGACCGGGCCGTGCATGTGTTGAGCTGGCTCGATGGCGTGGCCACGCTCGGCCCGGCCATCATCACTTTCGCCGATCCATACATTGTTCATGTGCAGGCGGTCGATGACCAGGGTGCCTACTTCGCTGAGGGCTTGAACGTGCGGCGCATCAGTGCGCAAGGGGCGGTCAGCACTTTGGCGACCTTGCCTTCGGGCGGCGGCGCCGTCTCCGTGGAGGCGCAGACGCCCACGTCCTTGCTGGTCATCCAAGGGCCGGGCAATTCGGCCAGCAGTGGTCCCGTCGGTGCCGAGGCCCCGATCCCGTCATCCGACAGCACGCTGTGGCTGCTCAGCAAGACGGGTGTGGCCCGCCCCGTGGCTTCCGTGCCGAGCCCTGCCGGCCTTTTCGTGGCAGGCGTGTCTGGCGAAACCGTGGTCTATGGCACCAGCGACGGTGCCGATCCTTCCAACAGGTTCGTGACCCTCAAGGCTTTCATGGCGAACCTGCCATCGCAGGCACCCAAGCTGGTGGCTTCGGATGTTCGTTATCTCTACGGCGTGGGCAGCCGCCAGGTGGATGCCTACGGTGACAATGCGACCTCGCACCTGTTGTGGTGCGACGTGGCAGGCCAGAGCCACCAATGCCGGGAGGATCGCCTGCGGAGCTACAGCCTGGTCACCGGCGATGTGCTGATGCTCGGACCGCAGGCCATGCCCGTGGGCAGCCCAAGCTGGGAGCTGAGCTTGGGGGATGTGGATTACATCGACCAGCAGGGCCGCGGCATCCTGGAAGGTTTCGTGCAGGACCCCGGCATGCTGGAGGACGAATTCTCCCGGGTTCATTGGCTCCTGAACGTCGACCAGGCCCAGTCCATCAAAGGCGTCATCGCGCTGCCTTGAGGCTTCTTCTTCAGTCCTTGGGAATGGGGCGCGGACGGCCTTCGCTGTCCGTGGCCACGTAGGTGACCTTGGCCTCGGTCACCTTGACCAGGTGCGGATCGGACGGCCGGCGCTCGGCCCAGACCTCGACGTGCACGCTGACCGAGGTGTTGCCGATGCGGTCCACGCGGGCATAGAAAGACAGCAAGTCGCCCACCGACACGGCTGAGCGGAACACGAACTCGTTGACCGCCACCGTCGCGATGCGGCCCTTGGCGATGCGCGCGGGCAGCAGGCACCCGGCCAAGTCCACCTGCGACATGATCCAGCCACCGAAGATGTCGCCATTGCCATTGGCATCGCGGGGCATGGGCATCACGCGCATGACCAGCTCCATGTCGGGCGAGAGGTCGGGGGGGGTGAGCAGGGTATTGCGGGGGGAGGCAGCAGTCATGGGGAATCCGGTCGACAATCGACGCACAACGAGTAGGTAGAAACGATTGTTCCAGAATGCGCCGCACCGCAACCGCCTTGACCCCTGAAAATCCGGCATCCGACACGAAAACGGAAAGCCGTCGTTCCGATCTCGACACCTTGTCGCGCCTGTGGCCCTATTTGTGGGCCTACAAAGGCCGCGTGGTGCTGGCCCTGGCCTTCATGCTGGGCGCCAAACTGGCCAACGTGGGCGTGCCCTTGCTGCTCAAGAACCTCGTCGATCGCCTGGCGCCCAACGCTGGCGCTGCCCAGGCCTTGCTGGTGGTGCCGGTGGGCCTGCTGGTGGCCTATGGCCTGTTGCGCTTGTCGACCTCGCTGTTCACCGAGTTGCGGGAGCTGGTCTTCGCCAAGGCCACCGAAGGCGCGGCGCGGCGCATCTCGCTGCAGGTGTTCGCGCACTTGCACGCCCTGAGCCTGCGCTTCCACCTCGAGCGCCAGACCGGCGGCATGACGCGCGACATCGAGCGCGGGACCCGCGCCGTGCATTCGCTGATCTCGTACTCGCTCTACAGCATCATCCCCACGCTGATCGAGGTGGTGCTGGTGCTCACCCTGCTGGCCACGAAGTTCGACATGGCCTTCGCCTGGATCACCCTGGCAGCGCTGGTCGTCTACGTGAGCTTCACGGTGACCGTGACGCATTGGCGCACGCGCTTTCGCCGCGAGATGAATGAGCTGGACTCGAAGGCCCACACGCGCGCCATCGATTCGCTGCTCAACTTCGAAACGGTGAAGTACTTCAACAACGAGGCTTTCGAAACCCGACGTTACGACGAGAGCCTGGACCGCCTGCGCAGCGTGGCCGTCAAGGCGCAGCGCAGCCTGTCTTTCTTGAATGCGGGCCAGCAAACCATCATCGCCACCGGCCTGATCGTGATGCTGTGGCGTGCCACCCAGGGCGTGGTCGAAGGCCGCATGACCGTGGGCGACCTGGTCATGGTCAACGCCTTCATGATCCAGCTCTACATCCCGCTGAACTTCCTGGGCGTGATCTACCGCGAGATCAAGCAGTCGCTCACCGACCTGGACAAGATGTTCAACCTGATGGAGCGCGAGCGTGAAGTGGCCGATGCGCCGGATGCCAAGCCCTTGTTGCTCAAGGGGCCGCCTTCGGTGCGCTTCGACCACGTGAACTTTGCCTACGACCCCAAGCGGCCGATCCTGCACGAGGTGAGCTTCGAGATCCCGGCCGGGCAGACCGTGGCGGTGGTCGGGCCCTCGGGCTCGGGCAAGTCCACGCTGGCGCGCCTGCTCTACCGCTTCTACGACATCCAGCCGGGCCAGGGCCGCATCACCGTCAATGGCCACGACGTGCGCGGCCTGAGCCAGGACAGCCTGCGCCGCAGCATCGGCATCGTGCCGCAGGACACCGTGCTCTTCAACGACACGGTGGCCTACAACATCGCCTATGGCCGGCCCGAGGCCACGCGCGAAGAAGTGGAAGCCGCGGCCCGCTCAGCGCGCATCCACGACTTCATCGTCAACGTGCCAGGTGGGTATGACACCGTGGTGGGTGAGCGTGGCCTGAAATTGTCGGGCGGTGAGAAGCAGCGCGTGGCCATCGCCCGCACCTTGCTGAAAGACCCGCCCATCCTCGTGTTCGACGAGGCCACCTCGGCGCTCGACTCCGCCAACGAACGCGCCATCCAGGCCGAGCTGGCGGCCGTGGCCCAGGGCAAGACCGTGCTGATCATCGCGCACCGCCTGTCCACCATCGTGCATGCCAACGAGATCCTGGTGATGGAGGCCGGCCGTATCATCGAGCGCGGCACGCACGCGCGCCTGCTGGCGGCCGACGGGCGCTATGCGCAGATGTGGCGTTTGCAGCAGAGCGAGCAGGTGGCCGCGCCGGCCCTTTGAATGGGGGAACCTCGTGTTCATGTGCATTGACAGCGAAGCAAGGCATGCCAACATGGGACGGCGTTCAATGAACGCTTTTTTCAACTTGACGCCATGACGTCACAGGGAGATGACATTGAAATCGATGAAGAAAAGCGCCTTCAAGGCGTGTAGCTTGGCCATCGTCATGATGGCCATGGGCGGCCTGGCCCGCCAGGCCGAGGCGGCCAGTTTCAACCTGGGCACGGTCTCCACCACTCCCACCTCGTTTTCAGCCACGCCAGTGCTGCCAGCGGTGACCAGCGAGAACTACCGCCAGCGCAGCGTGGAGATCGACGACACCTACAACTTCACGGTGACCACGAAGAGCGCTCTGAACGCTTCGCTGACCAGCACCTCTTTTGGTGGGATGGGCGGCGTGCTCAATTGGAACCTGAGTTATTCGCTGCTTGATGCGCAGTCGAACCTGGTGGCGACGGGCGTGCTCAATCCCAACCCGGTGACCTGGAAGGGTGGCCAGTGTCAGGTCTACCAAGGGCAGCAGGTCAATTGCACCGACACGTATTACTCTTACACCACCCAATTGGCCGCCAATGAGCTGCAAGCCGGGCAATACCAATTGCGCATCACCGGAACGGAGTCAAGCCAGCTTTATGGCGGCGAGGGTAACCCTTATGCTGGCTTGGTGTCCACCACGCCGGTGCCAGAACCAAGCACGGCCTTGACGCTCGGCCTGGGCCTGGCGGGCCTGGGTTGGATGACCCGCCGAAAGGTGGCCAAAGCCGCCTGATCCTCACCTTAGGGGCTTGCCCGATCGGGCAGCCCGAGGCTATACTCTGCCTCCTTTTTAAGCAGCCCTGGCGCCTTTGCAATGCCGCAAGCGCCGGGGCTGCTTTGTCTTGTCTGGCCCGCTGTTTCACGCCATTTCAATGCACATTGGCCCCATTTCCCTGCCGAATCGCCTGTTCGTGGCCCCCATGGCAGGGGTGACGGACCGGCCGTTTCGCCAGCTGTGCAAACGGCTGGGGGCGGGTTACGCCGTGAGCGAAATGGTGACCAGCCGCAAGGAATTGTGGAACACGCTCAAGACTTCTCGCCGTGCCAACCACGAGGGCGAGACCGCACCCATCGCCGTGCAGATCGCCGGCACCGAGCCGGGCATGATGGCCGAGGCCGCCGCTTACAACATCGACCGTGGCGCCCAGATCATCGACATCAACATGGGTTGCCCGGCCAAGAAAGTCTGCAACAAATGGGCAGGCTCGGCGCTGATGCAGGACGAGGCCCTGGCATTGCAGATCGTGGAAGCCGTGGTGGCCGCTTGTGCGCCGCACGGCGTGCCCGTGACCTTGAAGATGCGCACTGGTTGGTCGGCCCTGAACAAGAACGCCGAACGCATTGCCCGCGCCGCTGAAAGCGCGGGCATCGCCATGCTGACCGTGCACGGCCGCACCCGCGAGCAGGGTTACAAAGGCCTGGCCGAATACGACACCATTGCCGCCGTCAAGGCCGCGGTGAAGGTGCCGGTGGTGGCCAACGGCGACATCGTCAGCCCTGAAAAAGCGCTGGAAGTGCTCCGCTACACCGGCGCCGACGCCATCATGGTGGGCCGCGCCGCGCAAGGCCGCCCCTGGATCTTCGGTGACATTGCACACTTCCTGGCCACCGGTGAGCGCCGTGCCCAGCCTTTGACCGAACAGGTCAAACAATGGCTGCTGGAACACCTGGACGACCACTATGGCCTGTACGGCGAATTCATCGGCGTGCGCACCGCGCGCAAGCACATTGGCTGGGCCGTGCGCGCCTTGCCGGGCGGTGAAGCCTTCCGCAGCCAGATGAACCAACTCGATGTCTGTTCGGCCCAAGTGCAGGCCGTGACGGATTTTTTTGACCAGCTGAGTTTGAGCCACGTTCGCCTGCCGAGCGTGGCAGCCCAACTCGGCGAAGACGATGACGACGCCACGCAGACCGCCGACCAGGTCCTGTGCATGGCGAACTAGAAGCACCATGAGCAAGAAGAACATCCAAGACTGCATCAAGGACAACCTGGAAGGCTATTTCCATGACCTGCGGGGCGCCGAGCCGTTCGCCGTGTACGACATGGTCGTGAACGCGGTGGAGCGGCCCATGCTCGAGGTGGTGATGGAGCGCGCCGAGGGCAACCAGTCGCGCGCCGCCGAATGGCTGGGCATCAACCGCAACACCTTGCGCCGCAAATTGATCGAGCACAAGCTCATCAAGTGAACCTGATTTCATTTTCATCTCTGACCTGAAGCATCCCCCATGAGCCAAAACCTCACCGCGCTGTTGTCCGTGTCCGACAAGACCGGCATTGTTGAATTCGCGCAAGCGCTGCACGCCCAAGGCGTCAAGCTGCTGTCCACCGGCGGCACCGCCAAGCTGCTGGCCGACCAGGGCCTGCCGGTCACGGAAGTGTCCGAGGTGACGGGCTTCCCCGAGATGCTCGATGGCCGCGTCAAGACCCTGCACCCGCGCGTGCACGGTGGCCTGCTGGCCCGCCGCGACCTGCCCGAGCACATGGCCGCCTTGAAAGAGCACGGCATCAACACCATCGACATCCTGGTGGTCAATTTGTACCCCTTCGCGCAGGCCACGGCCAAGGCCGATTGCACGCTGGAAAACGCCATCGAAAACATCGACATCGGCGGCCCCACCATGCTGCGCGCCGCCGCCAAGAACTGGCAGGACGTGGCCGTGATCATCGACCCGGTCGACTACACGCAGGTGCTGTCTGAACTGAAGGGCGAAGGCCTGACCCGTTCCACCAAGTTCATGCTGGCCAAGAAAGTGTTCGCGCACACGGCGGCCTACGACGGCATGATCACCAACTACCTGACCGCGCTCGAAGCCGGCAGCGAGTTGAAGACCGAAGCCGTGCCCGTGCGGGAGGCCTACCCCGCCGTCTACAACCTGCAGCTGCAGAAGGTGCAGGGCATGCGCTATGGCGAGAACCCGCACCAGTCCGCGGCTTTCTACAAGGAAGCCCAGGCTGTGGAGGGCACGCTCTCGCAATGGACGCAGATCCAGGGCAAGGAGCTGTCCTTCAACAACATCGCCGATGCCGATGCGGCCTGGGAATGCGTGAAGGCCTTTGAAGAGTGCGCCTGCGTGATCGTCAAGCACGCCAACCCTTGCGGCGTGGCCGTGGGCGCGACGCCGCTTGAGGCTTACCAAAAGGCCTTGAAGACCGACCCCACCAGCGCCTTTGGCGGCATCATGGCCTTCAATCGCCCGATCGATGCCGACGTGGTCGAGGCCATCAACGCCAACAAGCAGTTCGTGGAAGTGGCCATCGCGCCCGCCATCACGCCCGCGGCCCGCGCGGCCTACGCCGGCAAGCAGAACGTGCGCTTGCTGGAAGTGCCCATCAGCAAGCTCAGCAATGCGCTTGATTTCAAGCGCGTGGGCGGCGGCATGCTGCTGCAATCGGCCGACAACATCGACCTGGTCGGTGAGGTGAAGGTGGTGAGCGAAGTCAAGCCCACCGAGCAACAGATGAAGGACATGCGTTTTGCGTGGACCGTGGCCCGCTTCGTCAAGAGCAACGCCATCGTGTTCTGCAAGGATGGCATGACCATGGGCGTGGGCGCTGGCCAGATGAGTCGTTTGGACTCGGCCCGCATCGCCTCGATCAAGGCTGGCCACGCCGGTTTGACCTTGCAGGGCTCGGCCGTGGCCTCGGATGCCTTCTTCCCCTTCCGCGATGGCCTTGACGTGGTGGTCGATGCGGGCGCGACCTGCGTGATCCACCCCGGTGGCAGCATGCGCGACGACGAAGTGATCGCGGCGGCCAACGAGCGTGGCATCGCCATGGTGTTCACGGGCACGCGCCACTTCCGGCACTGATGTGAAAAAGGCCCCGAGGGGGCCTTTTTCAATGAGCTTGCCGCGTCTTCTTCCGCTTGACGCTCACCAGCATCATGCCGGCCAGCACCAGGCCGACGGTCGTGGGCTCTGGTACCGCCGTCAGCAGGACCGTGCGGTATTCCTGGTTGTGAACCGCCAGGCCCAGCATTTCGCCAGCGTTGTTGATGCTCACGATGTCGCTCAGGATCCAGTCGGCGTAGCTGGCACCGAGCTGCTCTTGCAGATCCACCAGCCCGTCCTTGCCGTACAAGAAGTAGTGGATGTTGCCGCGGAGGTCGCCATACGAGCCGATGACCTGACCCACGTCATTGATGTCGACCGGGTTGCCGCCATCCACCAGCGCGGTCATCTGGCCCCCTGAATACAGGAAAGCCTTGCCCGAAGACACGCCGATGACCTGGCCCGCGTTGTTGATGCCATAACCAACGCTGTACTCGGGCAGACCCGAACCTGCCTGCCAGGCGAGGGCGCCCAGGTCGCTCATGGTGCCGTTTTGGTAGATGAAGGCGCGTTGCTGCCCAGCGCTGTTGAAGGAAGAGCCGGTCACGGCCCCCGCGTCGTTGATGTCCAGGGCGCTGGTGCCGTCGGTGCCGCCGAGGTTGCCGATGTCGGTGGCCTGGCCTTGGCTGGACAGCACGTAGGAGCGGGAGGGTTCCCCGTTCTGGGTGGTGAAGTCGCCGACGATCTGTCCGGATTGGTTGATGCCCCGGGCGTAGGCATAGTTGCCGCCCAGGTCCTGGGTGGTGCCGCCTTTGTTGACGAAAGGCCGGTAACTGGACGGGTTTTCGGCGGAGCCGACCACTTGCCCGAGGTTGTTCAAGCCGGTGGGCGTGCTGTTGCCGCCACCCAGTGTGCCCAGGTCCTTCAACTGGCCCGCTGAATACAGCGCGGCGTGGTTGAACAGGTTGCCTTGGGCGTCGGTGGTGAAGAGGATGCCGGCGATGTCCCGGGCATCGTTGATCTTGACCGGCCGGAAGTCAGCGCTGAGGCCCAGGTCGGTGATCTTGTAATGGGGGGAAGCGGCCGCCGAAGCGTGGGCCGAGAAACCGATGGCCAGGGCCACCGCGGAAAACTGAATGAGTTTCATGTCGAAAGGAATCCGTGAAATTTATTATAGGTGGCCAAGCACACCCGGTGATATTGCACGCGGGCTGCGGTTTGCTCAAGAAGAACTTTCACTGATGGCCCGCCTTGTCCGACATTCCAAGGGCGGTCGAATCAATCTGTCGACGAAATTACGAGCGGACACAGGTTTGGCGGGCATGGGGTCAAATTCGGTCGGTGTGGAATTCGCTCAAGGTCCAGTTGGGGTGCTGAGCCACCAACGCGCGGAAGGCCTGATGGCGGCAGCTCCAGGCCATGGTCTCGAAGGGATGGGGTTGGCAGCGGAAACCCAAGCGTCGCAATTCCTGTTCCAGGTCTTGGCGGTAGGTCGTGATCACCACATAGTCGGCTTCGGCTTGATAGGCGTGCTGCAGCACCTTCCACAGCAAGGCCCTCAGGGCCCGCTTGCCCGAGGGCAGGGGCACCAGCGTGTCGGCCACCACCAAGGCCTGGCGCTGGCCGTCCAGCGGCGTCAGGCACGTCGCCATGCAGGCCTCCAGCCCGTCCTTTGACCAGGCGCCCCACAACTGGCAGGGGGTGCGGGGGTTGTCGATCAAGCGCCAACGCCACTGCGCGGGCGTGCGTTCATCGTGGACCAGCGAGGTCGCCGCCTGCCGTTGCTGCAGGGTGTCCAAGGCTTCCAGTTCGCCCGGCTCGGTCAGAGGGCGCACGTCGAGGCCGATGGCCCAGGGGGCCAGCAGCAGGGCGTTGGCCGCGCGGATGAGGTTTTCGGCGGCAGAGACGATGGCGCCGGACCGCAGCGGCGCGCGCAGGCGTGTCTTGATGAAGTGCCCGAGCCTGACAGGGTGCACGTGGGTGCGTCGGTTGGGCAGGGCGTCGAACAGGCGGTTTACCATGCCGATGGAATGAGTATTGGAGCCGATGGCCAGGGTGGCCTCCGCCTGTTCCTGCAAAGCCAGGTTCAACCACGCCCCCACGCCCGCGCCTTCCAGTTCCGGCTGGATCATGATGTCCATCAGGGACAGGGCTTGGCAGGCGAGCGGTCCGCAGCGCAGGGCCAGGTCCTGGGTGCCCACCATGCCGAGGATGTCGCCGTGGCGGGCCAGCAGCCAGCAGTCGCCGCCGCCCTGGCCAGCGCGGCCCAGGCGGTATCGCCACGACAGGTAGGCTTGGTCGTCCCAGCCGAGTTGATCGCCCAGCACGCGCGCGCGCAACGCCAGCATGCCTGGCAGGTCGTCGAGGGTGGCAGGCCTCAGGCTGGCCATCAGCTCAGCGGGGGGCATGGCCAGCGCGCGGGCCACCAGGCGCGTGGTCTGGGCCAGCGATGGGCGGGGGCGGGCGTTGCTGCTGCTGTGCTTGTTCACCGGGGTCTTCAATCGCTGAGCACGCCGTGCCGCTTCAGGAATGCCAGGGCGTCGCCGATGCTCTGCAGGGTGCGGGATTCCTCGGCGCTCAGTTCCAGTTGAAAGCGTTCGTCGAGCTCGGCGATCAGCATCAGGGCACCCATCGAGTCCCAGCCGGGGATGCTCTCGCGAGAGACCTCGGCGCTCAACTGCTCGGCGGGCTCCATGAAGCATTCCGAGAACATGGCCAAGGCCTCGGTGGTGGAGATGGGGTTCACAGGGGACTCCTCGGTGGCGCGTCCGGCGCCTGGCAGGTGTGGTGAAGCAAGGGCGTGCCGGGGTGCAGCGTGAGGATGGTCGAGCCCCATGAGAGGCCGACGCCGTAGCCCAGCAGCATGAGGCGCATGGGCTGCTCGCCGCGTTCGGCCAGCGATCGGGTCAACGTCAAGGGCACCGAGGGGCCGCCGCAGTTGCCCATGTCTTCAAGGATGAAGGGCACCCGGTCTTCCGGCAGTTCGCACTTCTTGATGAGGTGCTTCATGATGAACCGGTTGGACTGGTGGAAGATGTACGCGTCGATGTCGGCCACTTGCAGCCCGGCGTAGGCCAGGGTGTCCTTGATCAGGGCAGGCACGCGCTTGATCGTGAAATTGAAGACGCTGGCGCCGTCCATGCGCAGTCGCAGGTCGCGCGGGTCGGCCGGGCGTGGGTCGCGGAAGCCACCACCCTTGATGATCAGGCTGTCGGCGCCGCTGCCATCGGTGAACAGGCCGAAGCTGGCTTCGTCTTGGTCATCGCCCGTGTGTTCAAGGGCCGTGGCCGAGCCCGCGTCGCCGAACAGCAGGCTGGTGGCCTGGTCTTGCGGGTCGATGAAGAGGCTGGGCGTTTCGCCGTGCAGCACCAGGATGCGCTGGTGCCCGCCACCGCGAAGCATGGTCGCGGCCAGGTACAGGCCATAGGGATAGCCGGAACAGCCCAGGCCCACATCGAAGGCGGCGCACTGGTCGCTCAAGGCCAGCCGCGCATGGACGATGCAGCTGGACGAGGGCAGGAAGTGGTCGGGCGACTGGGTGACCATGATCAGGCCGGTGATGGATTCGGGCGCCCAGCCCAAGGCGTCCAGCAGGCGTTGCGCGGCGTCGGTGCACAGGTCGACGGCGGTGACACCGGGCGTGACGACATGGCGGTGGCGAACGCCGGCCATGGAGACGACCTTGCGCACCTCGACCGCGCCGAAGTCCTTGCCGGCTTCCAGGTTGTCGACCCGGGTTGGCGGCACGCAGGTGCTGACGCCCGCCACCTTGAAACCGTGCAGGCGCGAGAAGCTCATGCGATCGCCTCCTTGTGGCGGGCCAGGATGGCGCGGGGTTGGCCTTCGGCGTCCAGCGCGGATTCGACCACGTCGTAGTGGCCGGCCTTGTTCAGCCATTGCATGACGGCGGGGCCCTGGCCCAGGCCGACTTCGAAGACCAGCCAGCCGGCGGGTCGCAGGTAGCGGGGGGCTTCGCGCATCAACCGTTGCAGGATGCGGACGCCGAAGGGGCCGCCATCGAACGCCAGGCGCGGCTCGAAACCGACGATCTCGGTGGGCATGGTGTCCAGCTTGCCGGATGAGATGTAGGGTGGGTTGCAGACCAGCAGGTCCACCTGGCCATGGAAGTCGGGGTCGTCGAAAGGCGCCAGCAGGTCGCCGCTGCGGCATTGGACCCGGCCTTGCAGGCCGAGGTGGACGGCGTTGGCCTGGGCCAGGGCCACGGCGTCTTCCGACAGGTCGGCGGCGAAGACCTGGGCGCGGGGCTCGCCGTGCGCCAGGGCCACGGCCAGGTTGCCCGAGCCAGTGCAGACATCGATGACCTTGACGGGGCGTTCACCTGCGGTGCTTGCCACCTGCTTGAGCAAGGTCAAGGCGGTGCGCGCCAGCAACTCGGTTTCCTGGCGTGGAATCAAGGCTTGCGGGCCGGCCAGCAGTTCCAGGCCCATGAAGTGCTGGCGGCCGGTCAGGTGGGCCAGGGGCGTGCCGCTCAGGCGCTGTGCGGTCAACTCGTCCAGCCTGAGGAGTTGCGCGGCGTTCAACTCAGGCAGGGGTTGCCGCGTGGCGGCCTCGATGGACAGGGGCTGTCCGCCGGCCAGGTGCCAGAGTGCTTGCAGGGCCGAGGTGCTGGTTTCTTCCGGCTTGTCGGGCAGGGTGCGCAAGGCCGCGTCCAGGCGGGCCAGGCGTTCGGTGAACAACGGATGGTGGGTGTCCATGTCGGCTTGGGCTTCAGTCAGACACTTGGGGGATGGGCTCGACCAGGGCCGGGCGCGCGTGCAGGTAGTGGGTGGCGCGGCGCTTGGCCTCGATGTCGGTGTACAGGTGCTGGGCTTGTGCTTCTGTCAGGTTCAGGGCCTGTGCCAGTTCGCCAGCCGGGCGGTGGTGGTTGTGCGCCCACAAGGCCAGGTCCATCTGCGGATAGGGCAGGGCGAAGTAGAACTCGTCCTGGCCTTGCTGCAGGCTGTAGGTGTCGGTGGTAGGCATGGCTGCGCACACGGCCTCGGGCAGGCGCAGGTGGCGTGCCAAGGCATAGACCTGTGTCTTGTACAGGTGGGCGATGGGCTTGATGTCGGCGGCACCATCGCCGTTCTTCACGAAGAAGCCTTGGTCGTATTCCAGTCGGTTGGGGGTGCCGATGACGGCGTAATTCAGGCGGTCGGCGTGGAAATACTCCACCGTCTTGCGGATGCGCTGCTTGTGGTTGGTGGCGGCCACGATTTGCAAGTATTCGCGCAAGGGCAGGCGGGCTTCGTGCAGTTGGCCATCGGGCGATTGCACGATCAGCTTGAAGAAGTTGATGCGGCCTTCCATGCCGCCGGCGATGGCGATCTTGCTCTTCCATTGCTCGGTGTAGCCAGGGAAGACGGCACGCATGGCCTCGTCGCGCCAGCGGTAGCAGCCGATGGCCTCGACCGTGGGGCCGATGTTCTCAAGCTGGAAACCAATGCCAAGTTGCTCGGCCACCAACTGGCCTTGGTCGGCGCTGCCCGCGCTGGAGTCGCGTTCGGGCATCAAGAGGCCGAAGACTTTCTTGGGGCCAAGGGCGTGCACGGCCAGGGCGGCGCACACCGAACTGTCCACGCCACCCGACAAGCCGAGCACCACGCCGCGCTTGTGGAAGCCGCGCAGCGAGTCGACCAGGTGCCGGCCAATGCGCGCGACCTCGGCCTCGCAGTCCAGTGCCAGCACGTCGGGGGTGAGCGCGCTCATGGTGTCAAGCCGCCTTCTTGCGGTTGACGTAGGCCTCGATGGCGTTCAGGCCGTCGAGGTTCTCGGGCACCATGTCTTCGTCGGCGACCTGGATGCCGAAGGTGTCTTCGATGAAGACGATGAGTTCGAGGAAACCGGTTGAATCGACGATGTGCAGCTCCAGCAGCGAATCGGCATCGCTGAAAGGCTGTTCGTCGGACCCCATGATGAAGTTGTCGACGATGTACTGGCGGACCTGGTCTTTGATGCTGGACATGGTGTTGGGCGTGAAGTGGATGGGGTGGGCTCAGTTCAGCCCGGTCTTCTTGATCTTGCCGGTGTCGGTGGTGGGCAGTGAGGCGACGAACTCCACGTGCTTCGGGGCCATGAAGCTTTCGAGCTTGGTCAGGCAATGTTTGATGACGTCGCGTTCGGTCAATGCGACGCCTTCCTTCAGCACGACGAAGGCCTTGACGGCCTGGCCCAGCAAGTCGTCGGGCACGCCGACCACGGCGGCTTCGTAGACGCCTTCGTGCGCGTACAAGGCGTTCTCGACCTCGCGCGGGCTGACCTTCTCGCCCCGGCTCTTGATGATGTCGTCCTTGCGCGAGACAAAGTAGAGGTAGCCTTCGGCGTCAGTGCGGAACAGGTCGCCCGAATACAGCAGCACCTCGCCGGGCAGCGGGCCGGGCTTGAGGCGTTTGGCGGTCTCCAGAGGCTTTTCCCAATAGCCGCGCATGACGTTGCTGCCGCGGATGACGAGCTCGCCGGTGCTGCCGTTGGGCAGGCGCTGGCCGGCATCGTCGACCAGCCAGACCTCTTCATTGGGCATGCCCCGGCCCACGCTGGTGGGGCGCAGGTCGAGTTGCTCCGGTGGCAGGTAGGTCACGCGCTTGCATTCGGTCAGGCCGTACATCGAGAACAGTTGCGCCTGCGGGAACAGGCCGCGCAACTGGCGGATGCGTTCTTCGGGCAGGGCGGCGGCCGTGTTGGTGATCATGCGCAGGCCCGCCAGATCGTGCTGGTCCACGCGCTTGAGGTTCATCAGCATGGTGAACATGGTGGGCACGCCGGGAAAGACGGTGACGCGTTCGCGGGCCATCACCTCGAGCACCTTGACGGGGAAGGTGAAGGAGCGTTCCAGCACGATGGTGGCGCCGACCGCGAAGCCCATCAGCACCTGGTACAGGCCGTAGTCGAAAGCCAGGGGCAGGGCGCACAGGATGACGTCATCTTCCCGAAGGCCGAGGTAGCTGCCGACCGAGCGCGTGGCCGACACCATGTTCAGGTGGCTGAGCATCACGCCCTTCGGGTCGCCGGTGGAGCCCGAGGTGTAGATGATGCTGGCCAGGTCTTGGTCGATCAGCGGTGGGGCTTGCCAAGGCTGGCTGTTCAAGGGGCCGGTGAAGGGCCGGGTGCGTTCGTCCGTGGCTTCGGCCAGGCCGACGACGAGCACGGTGTGCACGGTCTGGTTGAGCGCCAGGGCCGCTTGGTGGCTGGAGGCCAATGTGGTCTGCGTGAGCAGCGCGCTGGCCCGGGCATCGTTCAAAAGGTAGGTCAGCTTGTCCTGCTTGGTCAGCGGATTGACGGGCATGAACACCGCGCCCGCTTTCAGCGCCGCGAAAATGCCCACCACCATCTCGACGGTGTTGTTCAGGAACAGCGCGACGCGGTCACCGCGCCGCACCCCGCGCTGTTGCAGGGCCAGCGCCAGTCGGTCGACCTGGTCGCGCAGTTGCGCGTAGCTGTGGCGCTCATCACCGCACACCAGGGCGGTCTTGTCCGGCAGGCGCGCGGCGGTCTGTTCGAAGAAGTGATGAAGCAGCGTGCTCATGAGCAGGCCTTGCCCTGGATGAACTGCTCGTGCAGCAGCATGGTCGAGAGGATGCCGACGAAGGCCATGTTGTCGGCGAAACCGATGGCGCGGCCGGCCCGGCATTTCTCGAACAATTTGCCCACGGCCTTGGGGTCGAAATAGCCAGCGTCGTTGAGGCGTGCGGGGCTGAACAGGTCGGCGACGTAGTCCACGGGGTGGCCGTTCTCGAAGAAGCTGGCGCTGTCGGGCGCGCGGTAGGGCTGCTTGGTGCGGGTGCGGATGCTTTCCGGCAGCAGGCCGGTCATCGAGCGCTTGAGCAAGTATTTCTCGGTCAGGCCCATGAGTTTGTAGCGGGGTGGCAGGCGGTTGGCGAACTCGATGACGCGGTGGTCCAGGAAAGGAAAGCGCCCTTCGAGGGAGTGGGCCATGGCGGGACGGTCGCCTTGCGAGCTGAGCAGGTAGCCGGACATGAGCGTGTGCGCTTCGACGTACTGGTCCTGGTTCAGCGTGGCCCATTGGCCGATGCTGGCGGGCAGGTGCGGGGCGATGGCGGCCAGGTGGTCACCGCCGGCCAGGCTTTGCCGCACCTCGGGCGCGAAGAACTGCCACAGGCGGCGCGTGGTGGTCCAGCGTGGGCCGTGCGCGAAATGCGCTTGGCCCAGGTGTTCGGCGCCTTCGCTGAAAAAACGTTGGGCCAGCACGCGGCTGGCGGCGGGCGAGTGGCGCAGGTAGGGGTAGAGGCGGTCCATCAGCGCAGGCCGCATGGCCGAGGCGGGCCGCCGTGCCATGAAGCGGCGCACGCTGGCTTCCTTGAAGAGGTCGTAGCCACCGAAGACCTCATCGGCGCCTTCGCCAGTGAGCACCACCTTGAAGCCGGCTTCGCGCACGCTGCCGGCCAGCATCATCATGGGCGCGGGAGCGGTCCGCACGATGGGGCTTTCGGTGTGCCACACGGTGCGAGGAAAGTGGGTGGCGATGTCCGAGCGCTTGCAGCGCAAGGCCGTGTGCTCGGTGCCCAGGTAGGCGGCCATGTCCTGCTGGTGGGCGCTTTCGTCGAACTCTTCGTCTTCGAACGTGAGCGAGAAGGTGCGCAGTGGCGTGTCGGTGAAGTGCTTGATCAGGCTGGTGATGATGGACGAGTCGAGTCCACCGCTCAGGTAGGCCCCCACGGGCACGTCGGCCCGCAGTTGCAGGCGCACGGCGTCGATCAGCAGTTCGCGCAGCTCGTCGGCCAGGTCACCAGCGCTGCGGTGCGATTCGATGCGCTCGGGGTCGAAGTCCCAATCCCAGTAGCGTTCCAGGCGTGCCGTGGCCGGGCCGCCTTCGTCGATCACCATCAGGTGCCCGGGCGGCAAAGCCTGGATGCCTTCGAACACCGTGTTGCCGGGCAAGGGCGACCAGTAGGTGAAGGTCTCGCCCAGGCCCGGCAGGCTCAGACGGCGCGGCATGTCGGGCAGGGCCATCAAGGCCTTCACCTCGGAGGCGAAGGCCAGCCGCCGTCCCGCCCAGTGGTAGAACAGTGGCCGGATGCCGGTGCGGTCGCGGGCCAGCACCAGGCGTTGTCGACGGGCGTCCCACAGTGCGATGGCGAACTGGCCGTT
The DNA here is from genome assembly GCF_050725395.1 of Aquabacterium sp. GTDB lineage: Bacteria > Pseudomonadota > Gammaproteobacteria > Burkholderiales > Burkholderiaceae_C > Aquabacterium. The sequence goes on from NZ_JBOHHL010000001.1 coordinate 164,410, forward strand.
CAGGTGATCGACGAAGCGTTCGCCGTGTTCTTCGTACAGGTGGACGATGACCTCGGTGTCGGACCGCGTGTAGAAGCGGTGGCCGGCCTGCTCCAAGGCCTGGCGCAGCTCCAGGTGGTTGAAGATCTCGCCATTGAAGACGACCTGCACGCTGCGGTCTTCGTTGTGGATGGGTTGGTCGCCGCCCGCGAGGTCGATGATGCTGAGGCGGGCATGGGCCAGGCCGATGGGCCCTTCGGCGAAAAAGCCACGCCCGTCCGGGCCCCGGTGGTGCAGGCGGCCGATCATGTCCTCCAGGGAGGCGCGCGCGACAGGGCCTGTCACGTCCAAAATCCCGGCTATACCGCACATGCTCCGCGAATCACTTCCCTATGAATGGCTCGGGTGATCCTAGCCACGATCCTGGCCGGGGCCTAGTCCTAATTCATGGGGGTCGAGGTGGAAAAAATGCGCATTCGGCCTCGAAACCACGCCAAGGCGGCCGGCTATGCTCGGGCCTTCACGTTTTGAACGCCCGCCCACATGAGAATCCTGGGGATCGATCCTGGCCTGCAGACCACCGGTTTCGGTGTCATCGACGCCGATGGCCCGCGCCTGTCCTACGTGGCCAGCGGCACGATCCGGACCAAGGAGGCCGATTTGGGTGACCTGCCTGGGCGCCTGAAGCTGATCTTCGACGGGGTGCGCGAAGTGATGGCGCGCTACGAACCGCAGCAATCCTCGGTCGAGATCGTCTTCGTCAACGTCAACCCACAGTCGACCCTGTTGCTGGGCCAGGCGCGTGGGGCGGCCTTGGCGGCGCTGGTCAGCGGGACGGGCATGGCCGTGTCCGAGTACACCGCGCTGCAGATGAAGAAAGCCGTGGTGGGCCATGGCCATGCGCGCAAGGAGCAGGTCCAGCACATGGTGATGCGCCTGCTTCAATTGCCGTCCGAACCCAACAAGGACGCGGCCGATGCCCTGGGCCTGGCCATCTGCCATGCCCATGCCGGCCACTCGATGGCGGCCATGGCCCGCGCCACTGGCCTGACCCGCCGCACCCATGCCCAGCTCAAGGGCGGGCGCGTGTATTGACCTGAAACGCCGCAACACCTCCCATGCTGAATCCTTTTCGTCCTGCCGCCCGGCTGGTGTTCGCACTGTCGACCTCGGCCGTCCTGGGCCCCTTGCCCTTGGCCGCCCAAGCCAGTTTGATCGATGACCTGCCCGCTGGCACCGGCTACGCGGCCTGGGAGTTGTGCAGCCGCACCCTGGTCACTGGCGATGACTTCACGCGCGTCCGCGACCAGTACACCGCGCCCAAGGTGCCGCCCTTGCCCTGGATATGGCAGATCGACGCGGTGCCGGGCCAGCAGGTCGCGGTGGAAACTTGGTTGCCTTTCCTGAAAAACCGCCGCGTGGGCGTGTACCGCCCTGGCCTCGGCTGCACCTTGGTCACGCCGGGCACCTCGGAGGCGCAGGTCCGGGCCCAGCCTTTCAAGCCCGTGGCCGGGGTGCCTTCCAGCCTGAGCCCCTGGCCCGATGGCGACGGCCCCGCCCAGACGCAGGGCTTGAGCACCGCCCGCGCCGCCTTGTTGGCCAAGCACGAGCAACTGGTGTTTGCCGCCGATCCCGCGGGCACGCCGGCCAAGCAGCAGATCCACACCATCGCCTTGCTGGTGGCCCAGGATGGCAAGCTCCTGCACGAGCACTACGGCCACGGCTACCAGCGCGAGCAGCCGCAACTGGGTTGGTCCATGAGCAAATCGCTGACCTCGCTGATCGCCGGCCTGATGCATTGGGATGGCAAGCTGCAGCTGGACGAGGCCGTGGGCTTGCCGCAATGGACGGGCACGCCCAAGGCCGCCATCACCTGGCGGCAACTGCTGAACATGGCGCCTGGCCTGGCGTGGGACGAAGGCTATGGCGGTGCCAGCGACGCCACGGAGATGCTGTTCTCGCAGCCTGACCAGGCCAGCTGGGCCGCGAACCGGCCGCTGACTTCCCGGCCCGGCACGGTGTTCACTTATTCGACGGGCTTCACCAATGTGGCCATGCTGGGGCTCAAGCACCTGGCAGGGGGAACCCACCAGGCCATCTACGATTACTACCAGACCCGCCTGTTCGCCCCCTTGGGCATCCGGGGCGGCGTGATCGAACCCGATGCGTCGGGCACGCCGGTCGGTGGCGCACGCGGCCTGCTGCGTCCCCTGGATTGGTTGCGCCTGGGACAGCTCGTGGCCGACAAGGGCCAATGGCATGGCCAGGCCTTGATCTCGCCCGATTACATGGCTTTCTTGAGTGCCGCTTCACCGGCCAGCACGGCGTACGGTGGTTCGGTCTGGCGCCAACCGGGCCTGCCCGCGGACCTGCGCGCGCGCCTGCCGGCGGACCTGGTCTGGTTTGCCGGCCACATGGGCCAATACGTGGTCATCGTGCCCAGCCGTCGCCTGGTGGTGCTGCGCATGGGCGTGGCCTTCGATGGCAAGGAACTCGCCCGCCACCAGACTTTCTCGCTGGTGGCCGACCTGCTCAACACGCCTTGATGGCGGGTGGGCCAGGCAGGGTCAGAGACCTTCCTTGATCATCCGTCCCCCGGGCGACTGGATGGGACGGGCGTTGTTGGCATACAGGCGACTGAACACCGAGGCCTGGTAAGGCGACAGAGTGGCCGGCTGCTTCATCACCAGCCACAGCACGCCTTCGGTGCAAGGGGGCGTGGTGAGCGATCCCATGTAGGTGTAGTACTGGCGCTGCTCGGGCAGCATCAGGTTCATGTCGAGCAGCACGGGCGAGGCCTGCTCCACGCTCTTTTCCAAGGGCAGGCTGTTCCACACCAGTTGCACCATCGGGTGCTCCTTGCCCTGGTCCAGCAGCACGGCGATCACGGCCAGCTTGCCTTGCGCGTCCTTGTGCACCAGGTGCGCCACCATCTCGTACTGGCGGCCGTTGATGCGTTCTTCGCTGGGGCGGTGGAAGTGGAACTGCACCAGCTCGTAGCGGCGGCCCGACACGGTGATGAAGTTGCCCGAATCCACGTTGACCTGCACGGTGTGGCCGTTGTCGATCACACGGAAGGCGCTGGGGCGGTAGTCGAACTGAATGGGCTCCAACTGCACCTTGATGCCATCGCGGATGTCGATGGGGCTCTGGCGGGTGCCGGTGTTGCAGGTCTGGAACTCGGGCTTGAGCTGGCCCCAGGTTTGCGGGCCGGTGGCGCCGTTGTATTCCCAGTGCAGGTCGTGGCCAGCGGGCAGGCCAGGCACCTTGGCGGCCATGCCTGGCTTGCTGGCGTCGTTCATCGCCACTTGCACAGGCTTGCGGGGCTTGGGCGATTTGTTGACGATCTTCACAGCGGGGGCGGCGGCCTGCTTGGCGCGCACCTCGGCGATTTTCTGGTCGATCAGCTCGCGCAGTTCCGACATGGACACCGAGGTCGGCTCGTCTTTCGGGGTCTGGGCGGCTTCCTTGCTCACCTCGGTCTTGACTTCGGCTTTCACGGCCCGCGTTTCAGCCATGGGCGCGGTTTTCACCGCCGCCAGCTTGTTCTTCAGCGAGTCTTTGGCGATGACCTTGGGCTCTTCCTTCGGAGCGCTGGCGTGTTCGTCCTCGTGCCCGTGGCCGCTGGCCTGGGCAGCGCCCAAGGCCAGTCCAAAACCGGTGGCCAGGACGAGGAGGCGCGCGGCGCGCAGCGGAAAACGAAGGGAGGCGGGCGTGGGCAACATGGCGGCTTTTCCTGAGATATCAGGAGGCATTTCGACCGCCGGGCCCGCCAACTTGAGGCCTCGCGCCGCTTTCAAGGCGCGAAAAATGAAAAAAAGTGTGAAGTCAGCCGATAGGCCGGATTCTGTGCAGCCTGTCACCTTGCGATGCCAGACCGTGACCGCCATTCCTCTGGGCCGCCTGTCGCCAGAACGGCTCGGTGCCACCTACCCGCACACTCCCCGGGCCAGGTCAACGTGTGCCTATTTGGTGTTGCTGCGCGTAGAGATTGCCCGTTTCACCCAAACTTAATTGGCTCGTCTCTGTTGCTCTGATCCTCACCTTGCGGTGGAGAGGTGTTACCTCCTACGCTGCCCTGTGCAGTCCGGACCTTCCTCCAGTGCCACCTTTCGATGCTTGCACCAGCGGCGGTCTGGCCGACTTCACCCGCGCATTATCGCCTCTGCAGCCACGCCCAGGCCAACAATCCCACCGACATCAGCGCCAAGGAGGCCGCGGCCAGGTACTGCGTGCTGTGCATCACCAGCGGGGAGATGACGCCAGCCACCACGCCATTGGCCGCCGCGCCCACGAAAGCCTGCAAGGAGGCCGCCATGCCGCGCCGGTGCGGGAACAGGTCCAGCACCATGAGGGTGACCACCGGCGTCATCATGGCCCAGCCGAAGGCATAGAGGCCGATGGGGATCAGCGCCCAGCGCACGTCGGGCGGGAACAGCAGGTTGGCGGCCAGGTTGAGCACCGACACCGCCAGCATCACCGTGAAACCCAACTTGATCTGCCGGGCGCGGTCGATGCGACCCGCCAGCCGCCCGCTGACGAAAGCGCCCCCCATGATGCCGCCGATGGTGCACAGGAAGAACCAGAAAAACTGCGTGGGTTGCAGGTGCAGCAAATCGCCCAGGAAGGCCGGTGCCGACAGCACATAAAGGAACATGCCGTTGAAAGGCACGCCGCTGGCCAGGGCCAGCAGCAGGAAGCGCTTGTTCAGGCCCAGCTCCAGGTAGCCGTTCATCAAGCCTTTGACCTCGAAGGGCTGGCGCTGCGTGGTGTGCAGGGTCTCGGGCAGCAGCCACCAGTTGGCCAGCCACAGCAGCACGCCCACACCGGTCAGGAACCAGAACACGGCGTGCCAGCCCAGGTGCGTGAACAGGAAGCCGCCGATGATGGGCGCGATGGCCGGGGCCACGCCGAAGAACAGCGTCACCTGCGACATCACGCGCTGGGCCTGGTCGGGCGGGAACATGTCGCGGATCACGGCGCGCGACACGACGATGCCTGCCCCGGTCGACAAACCCTGCAGCGCGCGGAAAAAGATCAACTGGCCGATGGTGGTCGACAAGGCGCAGCCCGCCGAGGCGATCGTGAACATGGCCACGCCCACCAGCACCACGGGGCGGCGTCCGAAACTGTCGGACAGGGCGCCATGGAACAGGCTCATCAGCGCGAACGAGAACAAATAGGCCGACAGCGTTTGCTGGATCTGCAGCGGGGTGGCGTCCAGCGAGGCGGCGATGCCCGCGAAGGCGGGCAGGTAGGTGTCGATGGCGAAAGGCCCCAGCATGCCCAGGCAAGCCAGCAGCACGGCCAGCATCCAGGCGGGGGCGCGCCACAGGCTTTGGGCGTCGGGGTTCATGTGGTTTTTCTCAGCGGGGCACCACACCTTAGCGCAAGCCCCGAGGGGCCGTGGCCGCGGTCGTCAAAGACCGGCAGTTTGCAAGCTCTTGAGGAACTCGTCGGCCTTCTGGAAACCGATCACGCGGGCCTGCTGCACCAACTGCCCTTGCGCATCGAAGAACAAAATGCCCGGCGGCCCGAACAGGCCAAAGCGTTTGAGCAAGGCCTTGTGGTCAGCGTTGTTGGCCGTCACGTCGGCCTGAAGCAGCACGGCGTTCTTGAGCCGCGCCTGCACGCGCGCATCCGAGAAGGTGAGGTGCTCCATCTCCTTGCAGGACACGCACCAGTCGGCGTAGAAATCCAGCATCACGGTTTGCCCGGCCTGTGTGGCGGCGGCCACGGCAGCATCCAGTTCTTGCGGGCTGGACACGCTTTGGAAGGCCAGTGGGGACGAGGCCTCCTTCACGGCGGGGCCAGCATTCGAACTGCGGGTCGCAATGAACGGCTGCAGCGGATCCCAAGGACTGCGCGCCCCCGCCAGCCCGCCGATGATCTGGATGGCCGACAGCAAGGCCAGCACCATGCCCAGGGCCAGCGACACGCGGTGCTTCAGGCTGACGTGCGTGCTCAGGGTGTCGAAGCCACCAGTGAGTGCGGCGGCCAGGGCCAGCAAGGCGCCCAGCGACAAGGTCGCGGCCAAGGATGGCAACAAGGGGTAGACCAACCACCAGGCCACGCCCAGCAGCAGCACGCCAAAGAAGGTCTTCACCGCGTCCATCCAGCGGCCAGCGCGGGGCAGCAAGCTGCCGGCCGACAGGCCCAGCACCAGCAATGGCACGCTCATGCCCCAGGCCAGCGCGTACAGGGCCACACCGCCCACGACCACGTCGCGTGTCTGGCTCAGGTAGACCAGGGCCCCGGCCAGCGGGGCGCTCACGCAAGGCCCCACGATCAAGGCCGAGAGCACCCCCATGAAGAACACGCCGACCAGGCTGCCCCCCTTCAGTTTGTTCGAGGTGGTGGTGAGGTGGCCCTGGATGAACCCAGGCACCTGCAATTCGTACACGCCGAACATCGACAGGGCCAGCAGCACCATCAAGGCACTGAAGCCGCCCAGCACCCAGGGGTTCTGCAAAGAGGCGGCCAGCCCTTCGCCCGCGAGGCCGGCCGCCACGCCCAGCAGCGTGTAGACCAGCGCCATGCCTTGCGAATAGCTCAGCGCCAAGGTGAAGCCGCGCAGGCGCCCGACCTTGCCCTGGCCCACGATCACCGAGGACAGGATGGGCAGCATGGGCAGCACGCAAGGGGTGAAGGACAGCAGCAGCCCGGCGACCAGGAACACGCCGACGATGGTGGGCAGCTTGCCGGACGCCAGGGCCGCTTCGATGCGGTTGCCACTGGGCTCACCCGCCACGTCGGTGGGCACCGATGCGAGGGCATCCGTGCTGAACGATGAGGCCGAAGCGGCCAGACCGCTGGCAGGCATGGCGGCGCTCGTCACCGCCGTGACTTTGCCCGCCTGGCCCACGGTCAATTTGAAATGCCGTGTTTGCGGCGGATAGCACAGGCCCGCATCGGCACAACCCTGGTAGCCCACGTCCACCTCAACGGTGGTGCCGGCGGGCGTGGCCGCCTCCACGCCGGTGCGCACGGTCACCAGGCCATGGTAGACCTCCAACTCCTTGCCGAAGGTCTCGTCGAACTTGCGCTGGCCAGGCGGGATGGCCAGCGGTGTCATGCCCACGCCCGGCGTGGTGGATTCGGCTTTGAACTTGTCGCGGTACAGGTAGGTGCCATCGGCCAGGCTGAAGTCCAGCAGCAACTGGCCATCTTTCGTGGCGCTGGCTTGCAGCTTGAAAGCCTGGTCCACGGGCAGGAAATCTTGCGCAGCCTGGCAAGGGGTGGCCAGCAACCAGCCGGCCACGCTGGCCAGCACGATCCGAAATACCATTCGCCAGAAGAAGACCATCCGTGATCCTTTGTTATCTTGTCGCTCGACCTCAGCCATTGTCCAGGAGACTCGCATGAAAGCCGCCACCATTCTCGACACGATCGGAAATACCCCTCACATCCGGGCGCAGCGCCTGTTCGGACCGGACCGTGAAGTGTGGATCAAGTCCGAGCGCAGCAACCCGGGTGGGTCCATCAAGGACCGCATCGCGCTGGCGATGGTGGAAGAAGCCGAGCGCTCGGGCGCGCTCAAGCCAGGCGGCACCATCATCGAACCAACCTCGGGCAACACGGGCATCGGCCTGGCCATGGTGGCCGCGGTGAAGGGCTACAAGCTGATCCTGGTGATGCCGGACAGCATGTCCATCGAGCGCCGGCGCCTGATGTTGGCCTATGGCGCCAGTTTCGATTTGACGCCGCGCGAAAAGGGCATGAAGGGCTCGATCGCCCGCGCGCAGGAGCTGGCCGCGGCCACCGAAAACGCATGGGTTCCGCAGCAGTTCGAGAACCCCGCCAACATCGATGCGCACGTGCGGACCACGGCGCAAGAGATCCTGGCCGATTTCCCCGAAGGCCTGGATGCGCTGATCACCGGCGTGGGCACGGGTGGCCACATCACGGGGTGTGCGCGCGTGCTCAAGGCCGCGTGGCCGCAACTCAAGGTCTATGCGGTCGAGCCCACGGCCTCGCCCGTGATCTCGGGGGGCAGTCCGGCGCCGCACCCCATCCAGGGCATTGGCGCGGGCTTCGTCCCTGCCAACCTGGACACCAGCGTGCTCGACGGCGTGATCCTGGTCGAGGCCGAAGCCGCCCGCGAGATGGCCCGCCGCGCCGCGCGCGAAGAAGGCTTGCTGGTGGGCATCTCGTCGGGCGCCACGCTGGCCGCCATCGCGCAGAAGCTGCCCGAGTTGGCGGCGGGTGCCAAGGTGCTGGGCTTCTGCTACGACACGGGCGAGCGCTACCTGTCGGTCGAAGGCTTCCTGCCGGCATGAGCACCGCCAACCCGCCTCCCGCCAAACGCCGTCGCTCGCCCATGGTGACCCGCCCTTATGGCGGCGTGCATGCCGACACGCGGCGGCAGGAACGCCGCGCGCGCTTGCTGGCAGCGGGACTGGAAGTCATCGGCACACGGGGCTTTCACCTGTCCACCGTGCGTGATGTCTGCGCGCATTCGGGCCTGAGCGAGCGTTATTTCTACGAGTCCTTCAAAGGCATGGGCTTGCTGTTCGAGGCCCTCTATGCAGATTTGCATGCCGAGTCGCAGAGGCGCGTCATGGCCGGCTTCGTGGGGGCCAGCGCGCTGAAGGCCGACGCCATGCAAATGGCCGAATCGGCCCTCATCGCCTGGTTGCACTACATCAAGGAAGACGCGCGCCGCGCCCGCATCCTGCTGATCGAGGCGGTCACCGTCAACGAATCCAGCCTGCGCAGCACCAAGGCGGCTTTCCAGGATTTCGCCAGCATCATCCAGGCCTTTGTCCAGAGGCTCTACCCCGACCTCGGCAAGCTGGGTTACGAGACGCAGATGATGTCATCGGTCCTGGCCGGTGCTTGCCTGCAGGCGGCCAAGACCTGGATGTGGGCGGATTTCCAGCAGCCGGTGGAAGACGTTGCTGCGCACCTGACCGTGGTCTTCCGCAGCCTGCACGACTTCTACGTGCGCGAAACCGCGCGCCTGGTCACGCCGCCGGCTGAAGCCGCCAAGCCAAAGTCTCGCCGCCGCGCAGGGGCTTGATGCTGGCTTGTTCACCGAAGGTCAGGGACTCGGGCACGACCCAGGGCTCGCGCTTCAAGGTGACTTGATCCACATTGCGTGGCAGGCTGTAGAAGTCGGGCCCATGGAAGCTGGCGAAGGCTTCGAGCTTGTCGAGTGCGCCCGCGTTTTCAAAGGCTTCGGCGTACAGCTCCAGGGCGCAGGGCGCCGAATAGCAGCCGGCGCAACCGCTGGCGTGTTCCTTCAGGTTGGCCGCGTGCGGCGCGCTGTCGGTGCCCAGGAAGAACTTCTCGCTGCCACTGGTGGCCACCTTGACCAAAGCCTGGCGGTGCTCTTCGCGCTTGAGGATGGGCAGGCAGTAGTAGTGCGGCCGAATGCCGCCCATGAAGATGGCGTTGCGGTTGTAGAGCAGGTGCTGCGGGGTGATGGTGGCGCCCACGAAGCGGTCGGCCTCGCTCACGTACTGCGCGGCTTCCTTGGTCGTGATGTGCTCGAACACGATCTTCAATTCGGGGAAGTCGCGGCGCAGCGGGATCAGCTTGTCATCGATGAAGGCCTTCTCGCGGTCGAACACGTCGACCTCGTTGTCGGTCACCTCACCGTGCACGCAGAAGACCAGGCCTTCGCGTTGCATGGCTTCCAGCACCTGGTAGGTCTTGCGCAGGTCGGTCACGCCGGCATCGCTGTTGGTGGTGGCGCCTGCGGGGTAAAGCTTGAAGGCCACGGCGCCCATGGCCTTGGCCTTGGCCACTTCCTCGGCGGGCGTGTTGTCGGTCAGGTAGAGCACCATCAAGGGCTCGAACGTCACCCCGGCCGGCACCGCCGCGCGGATGCGGTCTCGGTAGGCGATGGCTTGTTCGGCCGTGGTCACCGGGGGGCGCAGGTTGGGCATCACGATGGCGCGCGCGAACTGCTGCGCCGTGGCAGGCACCACGCTGGCCATGGCCGCGCCATCGCGCACGTGCAGGTGCCAGTCATCGGGGCGGGTGAGGGTGAGGGTGTCGCTCATCTTGTTGAAAACTCGGGTTGAACCAGGGCAAGCCGGCATTGTTGCATTGGGGCGTCAGCCGCCCCCCAAAACCCCCTAAGCCTTGGGCCCTAGATCTAGGTTCCCCCCTAGCTTGACCGTCCCCAACCCTAGGGGCTTTGGGCCTTGGCGCCCTTGTGAGCGGTGTCCGCCTTCCCTAGTCTCCGCTCCACACCAACCAAGCAGGCCCGGTGCCTGTTCCACACCTTTGGAGGCGACCATGAAAATTTTGTCCCTGATGAACCAGCGGCCTTGCACGCCGTCGCGCACCGCGCAAGCCGTGGCGGCCATGCTGGCCCTGACCTCGACGGCCTGGGCGCAAACGGCCCCGACCTTGCACGTCGAAACCGTGTCTTCGTCCCCCGACCAGACCGTGCTGCGCGTGGTCGTGCCCACGCCCAAGCTGGACAGCGTCGAGACCCCCAGCGGCGTGTTCCAACGCTTCTCGCTGGTCAATGGCGGTGGCGCCATCAACGACGTCCGCGAAATCGGTTTGCCTGAAGTGCCGCTGAGTGGCTTCTCGCTGGCCCTGCCGGTCGATGGCAAGGGCGATGCGGTGATGGACGTCACGCCTGAAGGTTCGATCAAGCGCCTGCAGGCCCGCCTGTACCCGGTGCAGCCGCCTGAAAGCGCCGTGGCCGGCGATCTGAGCGCGCCCAAGTTCGCCTTCGATGCCGACCGTTGGGCCAAGGGCGTCAAGACCCCCGGCCAGGACCAGGGCGCCTTGCCCGTGTTCAAAGGGGATGCCAATGTGAACGGCTACCGCATCTCGCCTTACGGCTACAACCCGGCCGACCAGCTCATCACCTACTACTCCAGCTACCTGATCACCATCAAGCACCCAGGCAACTGCTTCGTGTACGACCGCCTTCTGCTCAAGGGCGTGGTCGGATCGCAGAAGCTCGGCTTCGACGGCATCGACCAGCGCATCGAACAACTGCCCCTGCCAGCCACGCAGTTCACACTGAACAAGGACCTGCTGACCAAGCTGCGCTGCGCCCCGCCCATCACCATCAACCCCGCCATCCTGGGGGCGCGTTTCCTGATCGTCACGCACCCCAACTTCAAGGCAGCGGCCGACACCCTCAAGGTGCACAAGCAGGCCCTGGGCATCACCACCCGCGTGGTCACCACCGCGGACATCACCGGCGCCGGCCCCAATGCCACCGAAGCCCAGATCCGCGCCTGGATCGCCAACTACTACAACACGCACCTGATCCGTCCCAAGTGGGTGCTGTTCTTGGGTGACGCCGAGTTCGTGCCCACCCACTACGACCAGCCCAACATCTGGGACTCTGCCAAGAACGCGGGCGACATGTGGTACGGCCAGTTCCTGCCCGGCGCCACGGCCACGACCATCCCGCCCTTCGGCATCGGCCGCTTCCCGGTGGACACGCTGGCCCAGGCCAACACCATCGTCTCCAAGGTCATGGCCTTCGAGAACTCGCCCCCGTCCAACCCCATCTTCGGGCAGGACTTCTACAGCCGCCTGACCTTCGCGTCCTTCTTCCAGATCACGGAGAACGGCAATACCACCACCACCAAGGACAAGCGCTGGTTCGTTGAAACCTCCGAGAAGGTGCGTGACCATGCCGTCGGCAAGGGCTACAGCGTGGCCCGCCTCTACACAGCGGATGCCGCGGCGAACCCCTTGTTCTACAACAGTGGCGCGTCCATCCCCGCTTCCTTGAAGAAGCCCGGCTTTGCCTGGGATGCCGACGTCAACGACGTGGCGGCCGCTGTCAACCAGGGCACGGCCATCCTGTACCACCGCGACCATGGCTGGTGGAACGGCTGGGGGGACCCGTCCTTCGGCACGGGCAACCTGGGCCTGATCTCGGTGACCAACAACCAGTTCCCGGTCGTGTTCAGCATCAACTGCGCCAGCGGCGTGTTCGACAACGAGACCGTGGACCTGGCGGGCAACAAGGTCGGTGCCGGCTACAAGACACCGGGCAGCGGCACGCCCATCGCACCGGGCTCCACTTACTGGGCCGAGTCCTTCCTGCGCAAAGCGGACGGCGCCTTGGCCGTGATCGGTGATTCACGCCAGAGCAGCACCATCGACAACAACCACCTGACCTTCGGTTTGTTCGACGCGGTGTTCCCCGGTCTGGTCCCGACCTTCGGCACCAACGCCAAGATCCAGCGCCTGGGTGACCTGTTGAACTACGCCAAGACCTACATCTCCGATGTGAGTTCCGGCGCCCAGGCCAACATCCATCCGCTGAACAGCGGCGGCACCCGCCCGGCCGTCGGCAACCTGCGCCAGGAGCTCAACATCTACAACCTGTTGGGCGACCCCACCGTGAAGCTGCGCATCAGCCCGCCCTGGAAGTTCGGCCTGCCCTTCTTCACCCTGGAGAAGACCTTGGTGAAGATCAAGGTGCCCGTGCAGCCTGGCTGCCTGACCTGCCCCCCCGAACTGCTCACGCCCGAGTGGGTCACCGTGGTGGCGTTCGATCCCAAGTCTGGTCTTGAACTGGGCCGTGGCCTGCTCAATGCCGATGGCGTGGGCGAGATCGACCTGGGCGACGAGTTCAAGGGTGACAACGTGCTGGTGCGCGTGGCCTCGCCTGATGGCACCACCACCCAGGCCGCCGTCAAGGAAACCGACAGCGATGGCGATGGCGTGCCCGACAGCCGCGACAACTGCGTGGCCGTGTCCAACAAGGAGCAGCTCGACAGCGATGGTGATGGCTACGGCAACGCTTGCGATGCCGACCTGAACAACGACGGCTTCGTCAATGCGCTCGACCTGTCGATCGTGCGTGGCCAGTTCGGCAAGCGCGGCGTCGCGGGCGACATCAACGGCGACGGCATCGTCAACGCCCTTGATGTGAGCCGCTTCAACAAGCTGTTCGGCAAAGCCCCTGGCCCCTCCGCCTTGCACCTGCCCACCGTGGCGGCCAAGTGATTCCCCTTCTTTTTCGACCTGACCATTCTTTTCAAGGACTCACCACATGAAACTGCACCAAACCCTCATCGCCGCCGCCGTCTCGCTGGCCGCCTTTGCCGCCCAAGCCCAGACCGTGTCGGTCGGCCCCGCCGTCACCAACGTGAAAATCGGCGACAGCTTCACCCTGGACCTGAGCGCCACGGGCTTCCCCGACAAGATCTTCGGTGGCGGCTACAACATCGCCTTCGATGCCAGCATCCTGCAGCTGGACGACGTCACCTTCCCGTCCAACTGGGAGTTCGCGGTGAGCAAGGGCACCAAGGTGGGCGGCACCGTGAGCGATGTGTTCTTCAACACCTTCGTGGCGCCCATCAGCGGTGACTTCCTGACCTCGACCCTGAAGTTCACCGCCATCGGTGCTGGCACCTCGGCCATCACCTTGAGCGATTCGCCGTCCTTCCCCTTTGGCGATGAGTTCGCCAATGCCGTCAGCGTGACCTACGTCGGTGGCGTGGTCAACGTGGCCGCCGTGCCCGAACCCGGGTCCGTGGCCTTGATGCTGGCCGGCATGGGCGCCGTGGGCTTCATGGCTTCGCGCCGTCGCCGCCAAGGCTGATGGGTTGCCGGCCCGCGCCGGCTTTCCACCAAGGCGATGCACCGCCCAGGCGAGTGCATCGCCTTTTTCGTTTGTCAAACGCCTGTCATGAAAGGCCGCCATCCTCCGGCGTTTGCGTCATCAGCCTCACGGAGTACCCATGCGTTTTCACCGCCTCGCCCAAGCCGCTGCCCTGGCAGCCTTCCTGTCCGCCTCGGCCTCGTCCCATGCCGGCGTCGACCTGATCGCCGTGGGCGCCCTGGGTGGCACCACCGACCTGTCAGGTCTGTCGGGTGTGCTTGAAAGCGGTTTGCGCGCCGATGTGCTGGGCGGCATCGGATCGGGCCTGGCCTGGGCCGGTGGCGACACCTTCCTGGTGCTGCCCGATCGTGGCCCCAACGCCACCAGCTACCTGGGTGGCTCGGTGGTCGACAACACCACCTCGTTCATCCCGCGCTTTCACACCGTGACGCTCAACCTCACGGCGTCCGCCTCGGGCGGCTTGCCCTACACCTTGACGCCCACCCTGAAGGCCACGACCTTGCTGTACAGCCCGACGCCGCTGTCCTACGGCACCACCGCCGGCCTGCCCAGTGGCGCGCCCACGCAGAACACGGCGGGCAAGCACTACTTCACCGGCCGCTCCGATGGCTTCGCCACCGGCAACTCGCTGACCCCCAGCAACGCCCGTTTCGACCCCGAGGCGCTGCGCGTGTCCCGTGATGGCCGCAGCGTGTTCCTGTCCGACGAATACGGCCCCTACATCTACCAATTCAACCGCGCCACCGGCGAGCGCATCAAGACTTTCACCCTGCCCACCCACCTGGCAGCGCCCAACCAGAACGCGCAAGGTGCGCTGGAGATCAGCGGCAACAGCAGCGGCCGCGTGGCCAACAAGGGCATGGAAGGCCTGGCCATCAGTCCCGATGGCAAGACCCTGGTCGGCTTCATGCAAAGCCCCCTGGCGCAGGACGGTGGTGATGGTGGCCGCGCCAACCGCATCGTCACGGTCGATGTCGAGACCGGCGAGACCCACGAATACGCCTACGACAACGTCATTGGCGGCAAGGCCTACAACAGCAGCGAGATCCTGGCGCTGAACAACCACCAGTTCCTGGTTCTGGAGCGCGACGGCAAGGGCCAGGGCGATGGCTCGTCCGCCAAGGTCAAGCAAGTCTGGGCGGTGGACGTGGCGGGTGCGCAGGACGTGAGCGGCTTGTCGGGCGCCAATGCGCTGCTGGCGCTGGCGCCCAACAAGACCTTGTTCCTGGACATCGCCGCCGCCCTGAAGGGTTTCGGCGTGCCCGACACCGAGATCCCGGCCAAGCTGGAAGGCCTGAGCTTTGGCGAGGACATCGTCGAGAACGGCGTCACCAAGCACACCCTCTACATCGCCAACGACAATGATTTCGTGCCAGGCGTGGCCGGGAGCAGCCGCTTCTACGTGTTCGCCTTCACCGACGCTGAATTGGCCGACAAGGGCCTGAGCTTCACCCAGCAATCGATCGCCACCGTGCCCGAGCCCGAGTCCTTCGCCCTGGTGGGCGCGGGTTTGGCCGTGATGGTCTGGGTGCGCCGCCGCCGTTGATTCCAAGGGCCTTTCTGAAACCCCCCACAATCCAGGCATGGAAGCTTGGATGGTCGCGGGGGTTGCCGCGTTCTTGAATTGGTTCGCTTTGCCCCAGGTGGGCTTGAGCGCGGTGTTCTTGGTGGCCTTTGTGTCGGCCACGCTGCTGCCTTTGGGCTCCGAACCCGCGGTGTTCGCCGTGGTCAAGCTCAACCCCGAAATGTTCTGGCCGGCCGTGCTGCTGGCCACCTTGGGCAACACCCTGGGGGGTGCGGTCACCTGGTGGATGGGCTGGGGTGCGCGCAAGGGCACCGAGAAAGTCATCCACCACGAGGCCAGGGTCAATTCGCGGGCCCTGCGCTGGTTGCAACGCTTTGGCGCCAAGGCCTGTCTCTTGTCTTGGTTGCCCATCGTGGGCGACCCGCTGTGCGCGGTGGCCGGCTGGCTCAGGCTGCCTTTCTGGCCTTGCATGGTCTACATGGCCATCGGCAAGGGCGCCCGCTACATCTCGATGACGGTGTTCATGCTCTGGGTGGTTTGAATTTCACCATGCGCCATCCCATGAACATGGGATGCATTTTGTAACCATTTTGTCCGGCGCCCTGGGATGTTGCGCAACCCGGCCCACTAAGATGACGGCAATCGCGAAGCAAAAATCTTTGACTCCAATCGCGACCATGCACGCTGTCATCATAAAAAAGGTCCAGGGAGGGCTGATCGATGACAAGCCCCGGAAGCGCAAGCTCCGGGGCTTTTTCATGCCTGGATCACTTCTTGGTCAGCGAGGTGATGGTGAATTGCCCATTGACCTTGTCGGCCGAGAAATCGACCTTGTCGCCCACCTGCACAGCCGTGAGCCACGCCGGGTTGGCCACGCGGAAGGCCATCTGCATGGCCGGCAGGTCCAGGCTTTTGATCTCGCCGTGCTTGAGGGTGATCTTGCCGGCCTCGGCGTCGATCTTGCGAACTTCGCCGTCCACGGCCAGGGCCGAGGCCGACAGGCTCAGGCCCAGGATCAAGGCGGTGGTGCTGGCGAACAATGATGTCTTCACGTGAGGCTCCTTCTCGGACACAGGGGTCCAGTATGAACCGAGGCGCGCACGGACGCGGTCCTCGCCTTCCTTAGACGCGCGGGCCTGTCATCGGGTTGACAAGTTTTCTGCGGAAAGCCCGTCCAGTGTCCCTAAAATGATTGCTTTGCTTGTTACAAGAAACGCGCGCCGCCATGACCGCCCAGCCCCCCACCTCTCCCGACACCCTGGTCAACATTTCGCCCCGTGACAAGGCCGAAATCCTCGCGCAGGCGCTGCCCTACATCCGCAAGTTCCATGGCAAGACCATCGTCATCAAGTACGGTGGCAATGCCATGACCGACCCGGAACTGCAGGCCGATTTCGCCGAAGACGTGGTGCTGCTCAAGCTGGTGGGCCTGAACCCGGTGGTGGTGCACGGCGGTGGTCCGCAGATCGACGCGGCGCTGAACAAGATCGGCAAGAAGGGCCAGTTCATCCAGGGCATGCGCGTCACCGACGACGAGACCATGGAAGTGGTCGAGTGGGTGCTCGCCGGCGAGGTGCAGCAGGACATCGTGGGCCTGATCAACGCCGCCGGTGGCAAGGCCGTGGGCCTGACCGGCCGCGACGGCGGGCTGATCCGCGCGCGCAAGCTCAAGCTGCTCGACCTGGAAGACCCGAACAAGGAGCACGACGTGGGCCAGGTGGGTGAGATCGACTCCATCGACCCCAGCGTGGTCAAGGCCCTGCAGGATGACCAATTCATCCCCGTCATCAGCCCCATCGGCTTTGGTGCGCAAAACGAGAGCTACAACATCAACGCCG
Organism: Aquabacterium sp.; assembly: GCF_050725395.1. Classification (GTDB taxonomy): domain Bacteria; phylum Pseudomonadota; class Gammaproteobacteria; order Burkholderiales; family Burkholderiaceae_C; genus Aquabacterium. The sequence goes on from NZ_JBOHHL010000001.1 coordinate 181,316, forward strand.
ACCTGGTGGCCGCCAAGCTGGCCACCGTGCTCAAGGCCGAAAAGCTCATGCTGCTGACCAACATCAAGGGCGTGCTCGACAAGGACGGCAATCTGCTGACCGACCTGACGGCCCGCCGCATCGATGAGCTGGTGGCCGATGGCACGATCAGCGGCGGCATGCTGCCCAAGATCGCTGGCGCCCTGGACGCCGCCAAAAGCGGCGTCAACGCCGTGCACATCGTCGATGGCCGCGTGCCGCACGCCATGCTGCTCGAGATCCTGACCGAGCAGGCTTACGGCACGATGATCCGTTCGCACTGACCGCGGATCACGGCGGCGGCGCGGGCTTCAGGTCGATCGGGACCGGCCCGCCCTTGGGGTGTGGCGTGCCATGCCGGTCGATCCGGCCCACCTGGATGCTGGCTTCGCGCACACCACCGCGGCCCACCAGCAGGCGCAATGCCCAGGCGGTGTTGTTGTCGGCGTCGTCGAACCCATCGAAGATGAAATTGCCCAAGCTGTAGACGATGGGCTTGCCTCGGTAGACCTCGGTGTCCTGCACCACGTGCGGGTGCGTGCCCACCACGGCATCGGCGCCCGCGTCGATCATCAGGCGGGCCAGTTCGCGCTGGCGGTCGTTCGCGCGGGGTTGGTGCTCTTCGCCCCAGTGCATGAAGGGGATGACGATGTCGGCGCGGTGGACCGCACGGGCGCGCCGGATGTCCCTCGCCACCTGCTCGTCTTCGCTCCAGGCCACGCCGGCATGCTGGTCGCCCGCTTCAAAAGCGCGGGGAAAGAACTCGTCGTAGCCCAGCAGGGCGATGCGCAAACCATGGCGTTCGATCAGCAGCGGTTCGTGGGCCTCGCTCAGATTTCGGCCGCCGCCAAAGAAGGGCAGGCCGGTTTGGCGCATGCGGTCCAGCATCTCGGCGAAGGCCTGGCGGCCGAAGTCGCCGGAGTGGTTGTTGGCCACGGACACGGCGTCCACGTTGCGCTTGAGCAGGGGCAGCACGCGGGGATGGGCGCGGAAGGTGTAGGGCTTGTCCACGGGCTTGCCGCTCCGCGCCACCACGCACTCCAGGTTGGCCACGCGCACGTCGGCATCTTTCAGGATGCGGGCGAAAGGCGCGAAAGGGTCGTGGCCTTGCTTGACTCGCTGGCCCGGGTGGTCGGCCAGCATGACGTCGCCCACGAAGACGATGGACACGGTGGGCTCGCTGGGTTCGGCCAGGGCGGAGGCCGTGCCACACAGCAGGGCGGTGAGCCACCACATCGACAAGCCATGGCGCAGGAAATGTCTCATGGGGCAGCCTGGTCCAGTGCGCAGCCATAGACCATCTCGCGGCCCAGCTGGGCGGAGTAGACATGGTTCCAGCCGGTCAGGCCGGGCAGCGCGGCTTGGTCGGCGAATGGCGGCTGGTGCACCACTTCGTGGATCAGCAATGGCGCGCCGGGCAGCTCCATGTCGTAGGCGTACAAGGCGATGTGGTCCACCTTTTGCGGTGTGCCGACCATGACTGCCTTGAAGCGGAAGCGCCCGCCGATGTCCTTCGCGGCGACGGTGTAAGGATCGCTCACCGCGCGCGCCTCGACCAGGATGGTCTCGCTGGCATAGCGCACTTGGCAGCGCAGCACCGTGGCGCTGGAGGGGGCCGCCAATGCCAGGGCGGTCAGCATGGCAAGCCCATGGATCAAAGGGAGGGAGGGTTTCATCCGCCGCACTTTACAGGGTGCTAGAGTCGTGAAACAACAGCGCTCGCGGGTATTCATGTCGTCGACGGTCTTCAAAAATGCACCCATCTGGTTGTTCGACCTCGACAACACCTTGCACGACGCCTCGGGCGCGGTGTTCTGGCGGCTGAACAGCTCGATGACCGATTACATCGAGGAACACCTGGGCCTGCCCCGCGAAGAAGCCAACCAGTTGCGCCTGCGTTACTGGCGGCGCCATGGCGCGACCTTGCTGGGCCTGGAAAGGCACCACGGCATCCGTGCCGCGCACTTCCTGGCCCAGACCCACCAACTGCCGGGCCTGGAACGCGATCTGCGCATGCCGCCCAGCGATCGCGCGGCGCTCAGGCGCCTGCCAGGCCGCAAGTTCATCCTGACCAACGCCCCGGCCGATTACGCCAAGCGCGTGGTCACCGCTCTGGATCTGGCCACCTGCTTCGAAGGCATCATTTCCATCGAAGGCATGCGGGTGTTCGGCGACCTGCGCCCCAAGCCCGACGCCCGAATGCTGCGGGTGGTGCTGGCCCGCCACCGTTTGCCAGCCCACCGCTGTGTGTTGATCGAAGACACCCTGGCGAACCTCAAGACCGCCCGCGCGGCGCACCTGCGCACGGTGTGGATGCAGCGCTACCTCAAGCGCAACCCTCACGGACCCGAAGCAGGTGCCCACTTGCACCGCCGCCCCGCGTGGGTGTGTGCCAGAATCCGTCGGCTGCGTGCGCTTCACGCGGTTTTCACCTCCAGCCCGTGACGCTGCAAAAGATGCGATGAACGACGACCTCATCCCCGCTGCCGAGCCTGCGCCCCGCAAACGTCCCAAGCCGGGCGAGCGCCGCGTTCAGATCCTGGAGGCCCTGGCGACGATGCTGGAGCAACCCGGCGCCGACCGCATCACCACGGCGGCCCTGGCGGCTCGCCTGGAGGTCAGCGAGGCAGCCTTGTACCGCCACTTCGCCAGCAAGGCGCAGATGTTCGAGGGGCTGATCGATTTCATCGAACAGAGCCTTTTCACGCTGGCCAACCAGATCATGGAGCGCGAGGCCGACCCGGGCGTGCAGATCGCGCGCATCCTTGGGCTGGTGCTGCAGTTCGCCGAGAAGAACCCCGGCATGGCCCGCGTGATGGTGGGCGATGCCTTGGTCTTCGAGCACGACCGCCTGGCCGTGCGCATGAACCAGGCCTTCGAACGGCTGGAATCCTTGCTGCGCCAGGGCTACAAGGTGCGTGCCGAGGCGCGCGGTTCCCAGACCCCGACCGTGGACGCGCAAACCGGGGCCTCGCTGGCCACCAGCGTGATCCTGGGCCGCCTGCACCGCTTCACGCGGACTGGCTTCAAGCGCCTGCCCACCGAACACCTCGACGCCACCTTGCGCCAGCTGCTGGCCTGAAGCCTGGCGGCGAATCGTGGCGCTTCCGGTGGCATTTTGTCCACGCCATGCCCCGGATCAAAGCTTTGCCATGACCTTGTCATGACCTCCTGTTGAGATGCGAGCCATGCATTCAACCGGAGGTGTGGTCATGGGTGGTTTCAAGTCTTTCCTGGTTCTGGCATCGGCGATGCTGTCGATGGCGGGTGCCCAAGCGGGCCCTGTCTCCACGACCCCAACGCTGGATGGCCGCTGGTATGCCGTGTTCATGGACACGGCCGAGTCGGGCACCAGCGCCTGGTTCGACATCGAAGGCGACCACGCCGACACCGTCAGCTTCGACTTCACCACCACGCAGGCCGTGTGGCTGACCGTGGTGGATGCCGGCTTCACCGGCGACACCTTCCAGGTCCTCGATGGCAACGTGGTGCTCGGCACCACCTCGGTGCCCGGTGCGGCCAACTACCCCGGCCTGACCTTCGACTTCGACGAGGCCTGGGCCGATGGCAATTTCAGCCGCGGCACTTACCTGCTGCAGGCAGGCACGCACCACATCACTGGCTGGCTGGCGCAATCGGCGCTGGACGATGGCGGGGTGCCCATCAATGCCACGTTCGCGGGTCTGAAGCTGGAAGTGGCCGCGGTGCCCGAGCCCTCGTCCTGGCTGCTGGCCTTGTCGGGCCTGGCCTTCGTGGCGTCCTTGGCGCGCCGTCGTTTCAACGCCTGACTGGCAGGTCCAGAGGAGTCCACCATGAACACCCCCATCCGCTTGCTGGGCGCCAGCCTGGCCCTGGCTTTCGCCGGCTGCGCGACCGCTGTCACGCCTGCCGCCAAGCCGCCCTTCCAGGTCAAGCTCATCGGCTTCAACGACTACCACGGCAACCTGCAGTCGCCCGGTACCTTCGGGCTCAACACCGCCACGCTCAGCGCCAACCGGCCCGCGGTGGGCGGTGCCGACTACCTGGCCGCCTATGTGGGCAAGCTCAAGGCGCAGAACCCCTTGAACGCCGTGGTGGGGGCGGGCGACTTCATCGGGGCATCGCCCCTGGTGTCGGCCTTGTTCTTCGACGAGCCGGCCATTGAAACGCTCAACAAGATCGGCGTGGAGTTCAATGCCGTGGGCAACCACGAGTTCGACAAGGGCGCCGTGGAACTCAAGCGCTTGCAGAACGGCGGCTGCAAGCTGACCCATGGCGTGGTCGATCCCAACAGCTGCAAGGGCCTGGGCTCCGGCGTGGCGGGCCAGTTCGATGGCGCCAGGTTCAAGTGGCTGTCGGCCAATGTGCTTGAAACCGCGACCGGCAAAACGCTGCTGCCGGCGTATGGCGTCAAGACCTTCAATGGCGTGAAAGTGGCTTTCATCGGCATGACCCTGAAAGCCACGCCCACGATCGTGACGCCCAGTGGCGTGGCCGGCCTGGAGTTCAAGGACGAGGCCGAGACCGTGAACGCCCTGGTGCCTCGCTTGCGTGCGCAAGGCATCGAATCCATCGTGGTGCTGGTGCACCAGGGTGGTTTTCAGGGCGCGGGCCTGGGCGACATCAATGGCTGTGATGGCGACCTGGTGGGCTCCGACCTCGCCAAGGTGGTCGGTCGGCTCGACAACGCGGTGGACCTGGTGGTGAGCGGCCACACGCACGCGGCCTACAACTGCTCGTCCGGCACCGTGAACGTGGCGGTCCAACTCAACGAAGCCGGCCAGCCCTTGAAGGACGCGCAAGGCAACACCCTGACCACCCGCACGCCACGCACGGCCGGCCTGCCCAACGTCGTCGGCCGCCTGGTGCCCGTGACCAGCGCCAGCGCTTTCGGCCGGGTGCTGAGCGACATCGACCTGACCATCGATCCCAACACCCGTGATGTCACGGCGGTGAAAGCCACCAATCGACTGGTGGACCGCACGGATGCGACCGTGGCGCCCGATGCCGTGGTGGCCGGCATCGTCAATGGCTACAACGCACTGGTGTCGCCGATCGCCGGGCAGGTCATCGGCTCGATCACGGCGGCCATGGCCAACACCTCCGATGCCGCGGGCAACATGCCGGCCGGTGAGCTGATCGCCGACTCGCAACTGCTGGCCACGCAAGCGCCGGGCTTTGGCGAAGCGGTCATCGCCTTCATGAACCCGGGTGGCGTGCGCGCGCCGGGCTTCACCTACGCGTCGGGCGCGGCCGGCGAGGGCGATGGCAACGTCACTTATGGCGAGGCTTTCACTGTCCAGCCCTTCGGCAACAGCCTGGTCACCCTGACCCTGACCGCGCAGGACCTCAAGAACGCCCTGGAGCAACAGTTCGTCGGCTGCCGTGGCCAGTCCACCCAACGCATCCTGATTCCTTCGGCAGGCTTGAAGTACAGCTGGAACGCTTCGGCCCCTTGCGATGCACGCATCAGCAATCTGCGCTTGGTGGACACGGCCACGGGTGTGGTCATCGACCAGATCGTGACGGCCGCTGGCGTGCTGACCGATCCGCTCAAGACCTACCGCGTGACGATCAACAACTTCCTGTCGACCGGTGGCGATGGCTTCACGGCCTTCGCCAATGGCAAGGATCTGTTGGGGGGTGCCCAGGACATCGATGCCTTGACCGCCTACCTGGCGCGCTTCAAGTTGCCAGCGCAAACCGCCTACGACCCCAGCGCGGCGACCCTGCAGAAGCCCCGCATCACCAAGGTCTCGGCACCTTGAGATGCTGGTGCGCTGCCGGGGTGGCCATCGCCGTGTGGTGCCTGGCCACGGCCCCTGGCTTGGCAGGCGAGGTCCATGACCATGGGCATCAACGGCCCCGCTCCCCCGAGACGGCGGCCTGGGTGACCCAGTCAGAAGCGGCGTTGGCGGGCGGAGACGTGGCGCTGGCCTTGAAGTCCTTCGAGCAGGCGGCGGCGCGGGAGCACGCCACCGACATCGAGCAGGGCATCGTCCGTGCCCACATGCAGGCTGGTGAGTACCGGCGTGCCTTGGCCTTCGCGGCCCACACGGCGGGTGCGCATGGCGATGAGGTGGGTGGCGCGGTGCTTTACGCGTGGCTGTTGAACGCAGGTGGGCAAGGCGCTTTTGCCCGCCAGTTGCTGGAAGGGGTCGAGCGCCGTGTGCCAGGACAAGCCGTGGTGGCGCTGGCCCTGGCACAGTTGCGCGCACCCTGGCCGCGTGCCACTGATGCTTTGCTGCTGGGGCCGACGCGCCTGGCGCCCATGGGTGTGCCAGGGGCCATGCCACCCGGCTTGCACGTGGTAGGGAGCGGGGTGTTGATCGACCAGGGGCGTCGGGCGCTGGTGCCTGCCGACCTGGTGGCGCGCCCCGAGGCGGTGTGGCTGCGCGATGGCCTGGGGCGCGAAGCCCAGGCCGAGGTGGAACGCCGCCTGGACCCCTTGGGCCTGGTCTTGCTGAAACTGGCATCGCCCATGCCGGGTGCGGCCTCTTGGCGCAGGCCGCCCCGCGACGCCTTCGCCGGCAGCCCGGTGTACACACTGGAGCATGCGGTGGCATCGAGCCCCGACCCCGCCTGGCCCTTGCTGCGCCTGGGCTTCCTGGGGGCAGGCCAGGGCCTGGGCATCGACGTGCCGGCCGGGCCCCATGGTGGGCCGGTGGTGGACGCGGCGGGTCGCCTGGTGGGCGTGGCCTTGCCTGGTTCATCAAGCACCGAAGGGGCCGCCCGCGTGCCGGTGTCCGCGCTGGCCGAGGCCCTGGGCGGTTTGTTGGGCCCCGTGGCCGAGTCGCCGCCCAACGCCCGCCTGCCGATGGACGAGCTCTACGAGCTCGCCTTGCCCTTGACTTTGCAGGTCCTCACGCCCAGCAGGCCCAGTCCCGACAGCAGCAAGAGGTAAGCGCTGGGTTCGGGCACCGCGCTCAGGTTGATGTTGTCGACGTTGAAGGAACCTGGGCCGCCGCTTGAGATGTCGAAGGTCAAGGTGTCGATGGCCAGCGAGCCGCCACCACTCAGGGTTTGGAAAGCCGCGCTGGCCGCCTGGCTGCTGGCCACGCTGAACAGCACGGTGCCCCCGCGCGAGCCTCGGATCTCATAACCCACGCCCGAGTTGAAGGCCTGCAGGTCCAGCGAGTTGAAGATGAACAAACCACCGCCCGCGGTGATCTGCAGGTTGCCGAAGGGGGTGTCCGGGCCCAGGTCCGACACGTAGATGCTGGGGAGCGGGTTGCCGAAAACGTGGGCTTCCTTCCATTCACCCAGGGTGGGCGTGACGGTGAAGCCCGCCTCGCTGTAGGCGCTCAGCGGGTCGGCGGTCTCGCCTGTCAGGCCATCGAAGGTGATGATGGCGGCCGAAGCCGTGGTGGACATCAGGGTCAGGGCGATCAGGCCGCTGGTCAAGCCAAGGGACGCCGCGGATCGGGTGGACAGGGTCATGGTGCTTCTCCGGTGGAACTTCAGGATTGAGGGAGTCGTCCGAGGACAGCATGGACAGCGCATTTTTGTCCTTCAAGGGGCGGCGCAACAAGCGCTGGTCGGCTTCAAATTAGGGGGCGCTGGCCCCCAAGCCTCTACACTGGGCACCATGAGCACGCCCGACCTGACCTCCCTGATCAGCCGCGCCGAACACCTGATGGCCCGGCTCGAAAACGTCCTTCCACGCCCCTTGAGCGAGCCCGATTGGGCGGCCTCGGTCGCCTGGCGCTACCGCAAGCGCAGCAGTGGTGTCGCCTCGCTGGAGCCGATTCGCCACATTGGCGGCATCAAGCTGTCCGACTTGCAAGAGGTCGACACGCAAAAGGAGCGCTTCACCCGCAACCTGGCGCAGTTCGTCGCTGGCCGCACGGCCAACAACGTGCTGCTGACCGGCGCGCGCGGCACGGGCAAGTCCTCGCTGGTCAAGGCGGGCCTCAATGAGTTCGCCGACCAAGGCCTGCGCCTGATCGAGGTGGACAAGGCCGACCTGGTGGACCTGGCCGATCTGGTGGACCTGGTCGACGGCCGGCCCGAGCGCTTCATCGTCTTCAGCGACGACCTGTCCTTCGACGAGGGCGAGCCCGGCTACAAGGCGCTCAAGTCGGTGCTCGATGGTTCGGTCTCTGCCGCCGGCGACAACGTGCTGATCGTGGCCACCTCCAACCGCCGGCACTTGCTGCCCGAGTACCACGCCGACAACAAGAGCTATCACCGCAGTGATGATGGCGAACTGCACCCCGGCGAGGTCGTGGAAGAAAAGGTCTCCTTGTCCGAACGCTTCGGGCTGTGGATCAGTTTCTACCCCTTCACCCAGGACGAATACCTGGCCATCGTGGCGCAATGGTTGAGCCACTACCAGGTGTCCGCCGAAGCCATCGCCGCCGCCCGCCCCGAAGCCCTGGTCTGGGCACTGGAACGCGGCTCGCGCTCCGGCCGCGTCGCCTACCAGTTCGCGCGCGACTACTCGGGCCGCGGCCATGGCTGAGCCCAAGTCCTACCATGTGATGGCCGAAACCGACCGCGTCCCGGTCGAGGTGGCGGTGGGCGTGCTGATCGAGCGCGATGCGCAAGGCCGCGAGGCCCGCTTCCTGATGACCTCGCGTCCGGAAGGCAAGGTTTACGCCGGGCACTGGGAATTCCCCGGCGGCAAGGTCGAGCCTGGCGAGACCATCGAAGAGGCGCTGCGCCGCGAGCTGGTCGAAGAGTTGGGCATCACCATCGGCCAGGCTCACCCCTGGCAAATCGAGGTGATGGATTACCCCCATGCCAAGGTGCGCCTGAACTTCTGCAAGGTCTACGACTGGACTGGCAAGCTGGAAATGCGTGAAAGCCAGCAGATGGCCTGGCAGACCCTGCCCGTCGAGGTCGTGCCCGTGTTGCCGGGCACCGTGCCCGTGTTGTTGTGGCTGGCCAGCGAACGGGGTCACGAAGGCGTCACGCACAGCGGATAATGGGGGTCGCCCCATCCACTGGAGGAGACATCCCATGACCTACCACACCTTGGACTACGCGGTCGGCGACGACGGCGTGCTGCTGCTCAAACTCAACCGCCCGGAGCAGCTCAACGCCTTCACGGTGGAAATGGCCAATGAGCTGGTCGATGCTTTCACGCGCGCCAGCAACGACGACGCCGTGCGCGCCGTGGTGGTCACCGGGTCGGGCAAGGCCTTCTGCGCCGGCATGGACCTGACTGTGCCGGGCAATGTGTTCGGCCTGGACGAAACCCAGTGGCCAACCATGGACGACCTGCGCGAGCGTCTGAACGATCCCGCCATCTTCAACGGCGTGCGCGACACCGGTGGCCGCGTCGTGCTGTCCATCTTCGATTGCAAGAAGCCCGTGATCGGTGCCATCAATGGTGCGGCCGTGGGCATCGGCGCCACCATGACCCTGCCCATGGACATCCGCCTGGCCTCCGACAAGGCCCGCATCGGCTTCGTCTTCGGCCGCATCGGCATCGTGCCCGAGGCTTGCTCCAGCTGGTTCCTGCCCCGCGTGGTCGGCATCTCGCAAGCCTTGGAATGGACCTACATGGCCGACGTGTTCGACGCGCAGGAAGCCTTGCGCGGCCGCCTGGTCAAGGCCGTGGTGCCCCACGATCAATTGCTCGATGAAGCGCTGAAGATCGCGCGCCGCATTGCCAGCGAACGCTCGGCCGTGGGCATCGCCCTGACGCGCCAGATGATGTACCGCAACTCGGCCCAACCGCACCCGCTGGCCGCGCACCAGGTCGATTCGCTGGCCATGTTCTACACCAGCATCGGCGATGGCAAGGAAGGCGTGAAGGCCTTCCTGGAGAAGCGCCCGGCCCAGTTCGAGGGCAAAGCGTCCGAGATGCCCTCCTTCTATCCCTGGTGGGAATGAGCCCTTGACTGACTTCGCGCTGCCCCACGACTTCGACCTCGGGGAATACTTTGACGGCCGCACCTTGGCGCGCGCCGTGGACCTCAAACCCGAGCAAGCCGTTCAATCGATGCAGGTGATCGGGCCGGTCCTGTCGACGCGCCTGCATGGCAGTGGCGCGCAGGCCTACGCGCAACGCACCGAGCTGGTCAACGACCGGCGGCTGGGCTTGCGCGTGGTCGGGCATTGCACCTGCCCGGTCGGCCTGAATTGCAAGCACGTGGCCGCGGCCCTGATGGCTTTCGAAGCGCAGCAGGTCCGCAAGCAGCGGGGCGGTGGTGCCTCCGACGAGGCCTTCGTGCAGGCCGCGCCGGCCCCGGTCAAGGCGGTGGCGCCCGCGCCCGAGTTGCCCACGGTCAACCTGGGCGCCTTGCCCTTGATCCCGGTGCTCAAGCTGAGCACCTGTGTCGACGTGGTGTCCGAAGCCATGCTGCACCACCGCTATGGCTCGCAGTCGTCCATCAACACCAAGATCCGGCAGGCCTCGGCGCAGCTGATCTTCCGCTACCAGCCCGAAGGCGCCGAGCCCGTGGACTTTCATTTCCCGGCCGTCCACGGCGCGCAAGGCTTCACTGAACGCGAAGACCCCGGGCAACCCGGCCAGCGCCAAACGGTGCGTTTCGAACGGCAGAGCAAGCTGGAGGCCACGGCCCTGCTGGACCTGTGCAACACGCTCGAGTTCCGCTCCTGGAGCCTGTCGGCGGGGTTGGCCATCAACCGCCTGACCCGCCTGAACGCGGGCGGTGCGGGCTCGAACCTCGAAGGCGATCCGCTCATCCTGGTGCCGCAACGCCGCGAGCAGTGGCCCAACATCCTGACCATGCAGTTGCCGCTGCTCAAAAGCCGTGGCTGGGTCGTCGAGGTCAAGCACGACTTCCCTTACGAACTGCACACCGCCGATGAGTGGACGGTCGACGTCGACGAAGAAGCCGGTGGCGACTGGTTCAAGGTGGGCCTGAAAGTCACGGTGGAAGGCCAGCGCGTGGACCTGCTGCCCTTGCTGGTGGGCCTGGTGCAGACCGGCTGGCTGAAACTGAACGCCGATGTGCGCGATGGCCAGCAGCGCGGCGAGGTGCTGGTGCCCTGGCCCGACGACTCACCCGCCATGCCGGGGACCTTGCCGCGCCAGCGCCTGCTGCGCATTCCCGTGCAACGCGTGGCGCCCTTGATGGAATGGATGCGTTCGGTCTTTGCATCGCACGGCCGGGATGGCGGGCCCTTGCGCTTGTCTCGTTTCGACCTGGGCACGCTGGAAGCCGTCACCGCGCAGTCCACCGTGGTGGCACCGCCGAGCTTCACCGATCTGATCGAACAAGTGCGCCTGCTCGGCAGTGGCCGCAGCCTGCCCGCCGTGCAGCCTTCGCCCAATGTGCAGGCCACCTTGCGCCACTACCAGCTCGATGGCCTGGCCTGGATGGATTTCCTGCGACGCGCCCGGCTGGGCGGCGTGCTGGCCGACGACATGGGCCTGGGCAAGACCCTGCAGACCCTGACCTTGCTGCAAGGCGAACTGGACGCGGGGCGCCTGGACCGGCCCAGCCTGGTCGTGGTGCCCACCAGCCTGATCACCAACTGGCAGACCGAGGCGCAGCGCTTCACGCCCGGCCTGAAGCTGGTGGTGCTGCATGGCCCGCAGCGCATGCAGCATTTCAAGCGCATCGAACACGCCCACCTGGTCATCACCAGCTACCCGCTGGCGGTGCGCGACATCGACACGCTGGCCTCGCACGAATGGCATTACCTGCTGCTCGATGAAGCCCAGCGCATCAAGAACAGCCGCAGCCAGGCCACGCTGTCGCTCAAGGGCCTGCGCGCGCGCCACCGCCTGTGCCTGAGCGGCACGCCACTCGAGAATCACCTGGGCGAGTTGTGGAGCCTGATGGACTTCGTCTGTCCCGGCCTGCTGGGCAGCGAGGCACAGTTCCGCGAGCATTACCGCAACCCCATCGAAAAACGCAAGGACACCCTGCAGGCCGAACACCTGGCCCGCCGGGTGCGCCCCTTCATCCTGCGCCGCACCAAGCTGCAGGTGGCACGCGAACTGCCCGAGAAGACCGAGACCCACCTGCGCGTGGACCTGACGGGCACGCAGCGCGACCTGTACGAAACCGTGCGCGCCACCATGGACAAGAAGCTGCGCGAAGCCATCGAGAAGCAAGGCCTGGCGCGCAGCCAGATCATGGTGCTCGATGCCTTGCTCAAGCTGCGCCAGGTCTGCTGCGATCCACGCTTGCTGAAGATGGGGCCGGATGGCGCACCCGCCGTCGGCAAGGCCGCGCCTTCGGCCAAGATGGCGCTGCTGCTCGACCTCTTGCCCACCTTGGTGGAAGACGGGCGGCGCATCCTCTTGTTCTCGCAGTTCACCGAGATGCTGGCGCTCATCGAGCCCGAGCTGGTGCGCTTGAAGATCGACTACCTCAAGCTCACGGGTGAGACGCACGACCGCGCCGGCCTCGTGGACAAGTTCCAGGGCGGCAAGGTGCCTTTGTTCCTGATCAGCCTGAAGGCCGGTGGCACGGGCTTGAACCTGACCGCGGCCGACACCGTGATCCTGTACGACCCCTGGTGGAACCCGGCGGTCGAACAACAAGCCATCGACCGCGCTTACCGCATCGGGCAGGACAAGCCCGTGTTCGTCTACAAGCTGCTGGCCAACGGCACGGTGGAGGACAAGATGGTGGAGCTGCAGGCGCGCAAGGCCGGCCTGGCCGACTTGCTGCTGTCGGGCGTGGCCAGCGATGCCGCGCTGAACGCGCAGGACTTCGACGAACTGTTCAAGCCCCTGATCCCTGAAGAGTCGACGCCCTGAATGAAAAAAGCCCGGTGTTCTTTCGAACCACCGGGCTTTTCAATCAAGGGGCGTGGCGGGCTCGTCAGCCCACCAGGCTCAGGCTCACTTCAGCTGATCGCTGATGAGCTTGGTCATCTCGAACATCGAGACTTGAGCCTTCTTGAAGATCACCTTCAGCTTGTCGTCTGCATTGATGTTGCGCTTGTTGGCGGCATCTTGCAGATTGTGCTTCTTGATGTATTCCCAAACCTTCTTCGTCACTTCCGTGCGCGGCAGGGGATCGGCGCCAATGACGGCGGCCAATGCTGGGCTCGGGGTCAGTGCCTTCATGAAGGCGGCATTCGGGGTGCGCTTGACAGCGACCTTCTTGGCTGCAGGTGCAGCCTTCTTTGCCGGGACTTTCGCAGGTGCCGCAGCCTTCTTGGCCGGGACTTTCTTCGCAGTTGCCATGTGAATTCACTCCAATCTAGGGTCAGATCTGATGCCTTGCCTCGGGCACGTGCTGTGTTCGCACGTGTTCCTCAAGGGTATTGCGCTTGCGATGGTAATGCCACTTCCCTCTGAAAAACAGTGTTTATGAATGTTTGTGGCCCCTCAACGTCAATGAAATGTGCATTGAAGCGCCCCATGAAGGCCTTTGTGCGCTGCACGCATTCGCGTTTCGGTGTTCAATCGCGTCTTTGTCGGTGTTTTCAGGAGTACGTTGGATGACGCCTCAAGCCGTTCTGGCCCAACCGTTCACGCTGCCCAATGGCGTGCTGATCAAGAATCGCCTCTTCAAATCGGCGATGTCCGAAGCCCTGGGCAACCGCGATCGCGCGCCCACGCCCGAACTCGTTCGCCTGTACCAAGCCTGGGCCGATGGCGGCGTGGGCTTGTGCGTGACGGGCAACGTGATGATCGATCGGCGTGCCTTGGGTGAGCCTGGCAACGTCGTCATCGAAGACGACCGTGACCTGGCGCAGCTCACGGCCTGGGCGCAAGCGGGCACGCGCAACGGCACGCAATGCTGGGTGCAGCTCAACCACCCGGGCAAGCAAGCACCCAAAGGCTTGAACAAGGAAACGGTCTCGCCATCGGCCGTGCCGTTCAGGCCCGACATGAAAGCTTTCTTCGCCACGCCACGCGAGTTGACCGATGCCGAGGTGCAGGCCCTGGTCGCGCGGTATGGCAAAGCCGCCGGCATCGTCAAGCAGGCGGGCTTCTCGGGCGTTCAGATCCACGGTGCGCATGGCTACCTGGTCAGCCAGTTCTTGTCGCCGCACCACAACCGCCGCACCGATGAATGGGGTGGCACGGCCGAGAAGCGGCGTCGTTTCGTGCTGGCCGTTTACCGGTCCATGCGCGAGAACGTCGGTCCGGATTTCCCGATCGGGATCAAGTTGAACTCGGCCGATTTCCAACGCGGAGGCTTCACCGAAGAAGAGTCCCTGGACACGATCCGCGCATTGGCCGCAGAAGGCATCGACCTGATCGAGGTGTCGGGCGGCACGTATGAAGCGCCAGCCATGACCGGGGTCAAGGCCGATCAAGCCGCGGTGAAAGACAGCACGCGCCAGCGCGAGGCTTACTTCATGGCCTTCGCCGAGAAAGCGCGTCAGGCGGTCAAGACGCCGCTGGTGGTGACGGGTGGGTTCCGCTCATCCCAAGGCATGGCCGAGGCGATCACTTCGGGTGCGGTCGACATGGTGGGGCTGGCACGCGTGCTGGCGGTCGAGCCCGACCTGCCCAAGCGTTTGCTGGCGGGTCAAGAGGCCATCAACGTCATCAAGCCGATCAAGACCGGCATCGGCTTCATCGACAAGATGGGTTTGCTGGAAGTGACTTGGTACACCGGGCAGCTCAAGCGCATCGGCAAGGGCGAAGCCCCCAAGCCGCGTGAATCGGCCCTGTGGGTGTTCGCCAAGTTCATCGCGCACCAGGTGAGCGCTGGGCGCAAGAAACGCTCGCCCACGAAGTTGCGGGCGAGCTGACAAGCCTGTGGATCAGGCTTGGCGGCGGCGTGCCAAAGCGCCGACCGCGGCCAGGCCCAGCAAGGCCATGATGCAGCTTTCGGGTTCGGGCACGGAGGCCGTGATGGTCAACACATCACCGGCGTTCAAGCCGGAGGTGTCGATCACCCAGTTTTGCGCGCTGGGGTTGCCCAGCGGGTTGCCGATGGCCACGTCCAGGTACTCGGGCGAACCGAAGCCGATCACGGCCAGTTGGCCACCCTGGCTGCTCGACAAGGTGTAGGCCGTGTCGAAACTGCGGGTCACGGTGCCCATCGACTGGAAACTGGCCGAGCCCAGGCCGAAGCTGAATTGATTCAGCCCGGCGCCGGTCAGGTTGCGCAGCACGGCGTTGAAGTCCAGGCCGGACAACAGGTCGGCGGCGGTCAGCTGGTAACTCAGCGTGACCGGTGCATTGTCATGGAGGTCCAGGTCGAACGAGATCAGGCCGCTGCCGCTGTAGTCGGTGACGATGCTGGTGCCGCCAGTGCTGCCGATGAAGTTGGCGGCGAAGGCGGGTGCGCTGGCCAGGCCGCACAGGGCCAGGGATGCGATGATGATTTTTTTCATGAAGAAAACTCCTTGGTACATGGGCTGAGGCAGGCTCAGAGCGTGCCGTTGGCCCAGGGGCCGGTGATGGCCACGGTGATGCCGGGGCCTTGCAGGTTGGCGAACAGCACGCGGCCGTCCGGGCTGAACACCGAGCCGCACCATTCGGTGTTGCGCTGGTTGCCCGTGGTGGCACCCGACTTGCCCGCGGCGGCCAGTTGGGCTGCGGTGAAGTTGTAGTTGTTGCTGGCGAATTCGTACGAGCCGCCATTGGGGTGCAAAGCCATCAGGCGCTGCGCCGGCACGGACACCGTGGTGCCACTGCTGGTCAGGCCGGACGAGCTGCCGTCTTCGCAGAACAGCACGCCGCCGCGCGGGCTCACGCACAGGTTGTCGGGCGAGTTGCCCACGCGGATGTCGTTGCTGACGAACACGGCGCGCAGCACCTGGGTGGTCAGGTCGAGGGCCCAGATGCGGCCAGCGCGGTTGGGGTTGGCGGTGACCTGCTTGTCGGTGAAGAACACGACGCCGTTGGTGACCCAGACGCCTTCATTGGCGCCGAAGATGGCGGCGCCCTTGGCGTAGGCCTGGATGTAGGGGCCGCTGGCCGACACGTTGCCCACCACGGATGACAGCGTGGCGCCGTCCAGGTCCGGGTTCTCGATGGTCACCCATTCAACGTCGAACTCCTGGCACAGCGTGGGCATGCGCATGTCGGCGTTGTTGACGTTCTTGACCTTCAGGCCTTGCATCACGCCGCCCGCGTGCAGCGAGTTCAGGCCGCCGCTGGCGTTGTTGGGCAGGAAGCGGTACAGGGTGTTGGCGTTGCCTTGGTCTTCGGTCAGGTACCAGTAGCCGGTGCGGGGATCGAGCGCGCAGGCTTCGTGGGCCATGCGGCCCATGCCGATGATGGGATTGACGTTGGCGGCGGTCAGGCTCGTGTCGGCCGGCACTTCGAAGATGTAGCCGTGCTTCTTGCCGGTGCTGCTGACGGTGTTGCTGCGGATTTCTTCGCAGGTCATCCACGAGCCCCAATTCGACGAGCCACCCGCGCAGTTGCGGTAAGTGCCGCCGAACGAGGCATAGCTCTCGGCCCAGTTGCCATCGCGCCAGATCAGGTTGGTGGTGCCGCCCTGTTGGTAGCCGGTGATGCCGGAAGAGGTGATGCCCGTGTCGTACTTGGCGACCGAGGCGCGGCTGGCACCGATGATGCCCGAGGCCGAGCTGCCATTGCTGCGCTCGTGGTTGCGGACCAGCACCAGTTCGTTGCTGCGGCCCACGCGGCGCGACAACACCACGCCCATGCCGTCGTGCGTGCTGGGCGTGGGCAGGCCATCGGCCATCAGGTCGCCGGTCCAGCCATAGGATTTGTACGAGAAGCCTGGTGGCAACTGGATCAGCGGCAGGCCGGTGGTCAGGTCATTGACCGGAGACAGGGGGCCGTAAGGGCTGTCGAGCAAAACGGAAGACGTGCCCGCCATGCAGCTGGACGTGGAAGCTTCGGCCACGCGGGTGGCCAGTGCGGCGATCGGGCCACCGAATGCGGCGGCGATGGCGGCGGAACCGCCTTTGAGGAGGGTGCGGCGAGACGTCGAGACTTCAGGGGCGTCCATGGGGGTCCTTCAAAGGGTTGTTGAAGGCCCGGAATCTGCCTGCGGCGTGTGACGCTCGCGTGACGGCGCGGCGGTGGCTGGAGACCCGCTCGGGTTCAGGCCATTGACCTCAGGGCGTCAAAACCGTGTGCTAAGGCTGTTGGAACAACACCGCGGGCGTGATGTCGGCCAGCGTGGCGCAGCCAGTCAGGGCCATGGCGATCTCGAACTCATCGCGCAGCAGGCGGATGACGTGGGCCACGCCCAGCGCGCCGGCCGTGGCCAGCGCATGCACATAGGGCCGCCCGATCATGACCGCATCGGCGCCCAGGGCGAGGGCCTTGAGCACATCGGTGCCCCGCCGGATACCGCCATCGACCAGCAAGGGCAGGTCGTGGCCCACCGCTTGCGCGATGCGCGGCAAGGCCCAGGCGGTGGGCACGGCGGTGTCGAGCGTGCGGCCGCCATGGTTGGACACGATCAGGCCTGATACGCCCAAAGCGCGCGCTTGCCGGGCATCGTCTTCGTGAAGGATGCCCTTGAGCAGGATGGGCAGGCGGGTGATGCCTTGCAGCCATTCGATGTCGGACCAGGTGGGGGCCATGGTCAGCAGGTCGTCGAACATGGCGCTTTGGCCAGCCTGCAAGGTCGCGGGAACGCGTGAGCTCAGGCCGGCCAGGTTGACCGCGCCGATGCCTGCGGGCAGTTGGAAGTCGACCCGGCGTTCGCGGTCGCGCGCGCCACTGCAGGGGGCATCGATGGTGAGCACCAGGGCTTCGTAGCCGGCTTGCTCGGCACGTTGCACGAGGGCTTGCGTGAAGCCCTTGTCGTGCTGGAGGTAAAGCTGGAACCACAAGGGGCCGCGGCCCGGGTCGGGCAACACGGCCTGTGCGATGTGTTCAAGCGGCATGCTGGCCTGTGTGCTCAGCACCAGGCCCGCGCCTTGCGCGGCCGCGGCATAGGCGGTGCCCAGTTCGCCATCGGCATGCGCCAGGCGCTGGAAGGCCACGGGGGCCAGCAGGATGGGGTGTTCGAGCATGCGCCCCAAGAGGGTCGAGCGCGTGTGCCCGCCGGTGAGCGAGCGCAGCACGCGTGGGTGCAGCCTCAACGCATCCCAGGCGTCTCGGTTGGCCTGCATGGTGAGTTCATCACCCGCGCCTCCGCCGAAATAGGCCCAGGCATTGGCGTCGAGCCGCGCACGCGCATGGGCGGTGTAGTCGCTCAGGTTGACCGTGCCAGGTGGGATGCTGCCGAGTTCGGGCGTGGTGGCGCTCATGGCGTGTCAGGCGACGTCATCGCCATGAGGGGCTGGTTTGCGGCCCGTGATCATGGCGCGCACCAGGTTCTCGCGGTGGCGAAGGCTGGTGAAGACGACGCCGGCCAGGTGCAGGGCGATGAGGCCGAGGAGGGTCCAGGCCAGGCCCGTGTGGACGAACTCCAGGGGTTCGGAGCCCCAGTAGCGGTCGGTGGTTTGAAGCCAGCCTGTGAAGGCCGTGCCGGCGGTGCAGGCCAGCAAGGCCAGCACCATCCAGCCGCCCAAGGGGTTGTGGCCGATGTGGCGGGGCTCCTGCCGGCGCCACACTTGTCGGCTGTAAGCGAGGACCTCGGAAGGGGGGCGCACGAACTGGGCAAAGCGGGCATATCGGCGACCCACCCAACCCCACAGCAGCCGGCCCGACACCACGGCAGCGGCCACATAGCCTGCGCGTTCATGGGCCCAGCCCAGGCCGAGGTCCATGGTGCTGAGCCAGGTCGTGGCGACGGCCAGCACCAAGGTCCAGTGCAGCAGGCGGACCAGCCGATCCCAGACCTGGATCACTGCAGAATGTTGCCGACCACTTCCAGTGTCTTGGGGTTGAAGTAAGACTCTTTCTTGTTGCCTTGCTTGTCGAAGCCATAGACCTCGTAGCAGCCGTTGTCGACCTTGATCTTGCGGATCTGCCAGCCTTCTTTCTCAAGCTTGCTGACCAGCTCGTCGCGCTTCTTCCATTCGGCGGGCGGTTCGCTGCACTTGAAATCGCCGTGGGCGTGGACCAGGGCTGGGGTGGCCGCCAACAGGGCGAAGGAGAGGATGAGGTGTGCTTTCATGGGAGGCTTCCTGTCAGAGCGCAAGGCCGAACCCGGATCATCAGGAGTCGGCCCACATGCGCAGGAGATTATGGTACAGGCCGGTCAAGCCGACCACGGAGGGGTCTTCGCCATGCTGAGTGCGCAGGCGCAGCAAATCCATGTCCATGTCGAAGAGCAACCGGCGTTGGTCGTCGCGACGCACCATGCTTTCGATCCAGAAGAAGCTGGCGACGCGCTGGCCCCGTGTCACGGGTTCGACGCGGTGCACGCTGCTGGCGGGATACAGCACCAAGTGGCCAGCGGGGAGCTTGACCTTTTGTGCGCCGAAGGTGTCGTTGATGACCAGCTCTCCGCCATCGTACTCGGCCGGTTCGGTCAGGAACAGGGTGCAACTGATGTCGGTGCGAACCCTTTCGCCAGTGGCGGCGGAGTGCATGACGGCGCCGTCGACATGGTCGTCGTAGCGGTTGGTGTCATGGCCGTAGCGGTTGAACTGCGGTGGGAAGGTCTTCCGGGGCAGCGTGGCTGAGAAGAACAAGGCATGGCGGCTCAAGGCCTGCAGGACCAGGTTCTGCGCGGCCTTGGCCTGCTCGCTGCCAGGAACCACTTGCTCGTTGTTCTTGGCATGCACGGCCTGTGTTCCGGCCGTGGCCCGGCCGCCTCGCCATGCCGCTTCGCCCAAGTGTCCGTGCAGGGCACGCAACTCTTCAGGCGTCAGGACATCCGGGATCTGAAGCAGCATGGCGGTGAAAGGTGGGGTTCAAGACCCCACAGTTTAGAACGTGAACTTGAAGCTCAGCTGTGCGTTGCGTGCTGCACCAGGTGTGTAGAAACCGGTGTACAGGCCGTCGGCGTACAACTCGTCGGTCACGTTGTTGACATTCAGGCGCACGCTCATGCGCCAGTCGATGGTGTATTCCACCATCAGGTCGGCCGTGGTGAAGTCCGACGCTTTGACCGCCCGGCTGGTTGCTGGCGTTTGCGAACCACGGTGGTTCAAGCCGGCACCGATGCGCCATTGCGGCGTCAGCTGGTAGGTATTCCACAGGCTGGCGCTGTGCTTGGGGGTCAGGCCTGGACGGTCACCCTGGCGCGGCGCATTGCCGGTGGTGACGTTGCTCTTGTCAATCTTGGCGTCAGGGATCCAGGTATAGGACAGGTAGGCTTCCCAATCCTTGGTGACCTTGCCGGCGATGTCCAGGTCGACGCCAGCGGCATGCCGCTTGCCCGACAGCAATTGCTGCGTGGCTGCGCTGTCCGGATCGGTGTTGCGCTCGTTGTACTTCTCGGAATAGAAGATCGAGGGATTGATCGACAGGCGCTGGTCCAGCAGATTGAACTTGGCGCCGACCTCGAAATTGCGGCTCTTCTCGGGTGGGGTGTTGGCGTCCTTGGCGCTGGGGCCCTGCACGGCGAACTGGTAGGTGTCGCCTGAAACGTTGAAGGACGTGCCGTAAGACGCGTGGAAAGATGCTGCTTCGTTGGGCTGGAACAGGAAGCCCAGGCGTTCGCTCCACAGACTGTCGTCGCGTGCGAAGCTGGCGCCGGCAGCGGTGTGGTACGTGGCGCTGAACTGGTCATTGCGCAGGCCCGTGATCAGCTTGAACTGGGGCGTGAAGGCCAGCGTGTTCTGAGCGTAAAGGCCCAAATTGCGGGCGAAGAAGTGGTTGTAGGGGATGGCGCCGCGCAAATCAGGCGCCACAGCGCCATTGTCGGGCGTGCCCACCGTGGTGGACGCAAATGGCGCCCCGAGGTTGGGGAAGTTGTTCGCGCGTGAGGCGTGGTCCCAGGACAGGTCGGCGCCGGTGATCAGGGTGTCCGTCATGGAGCCGAACTTGAAAGTCTGGTTGTAGTCGCTTTGCAGCAGGGTATTGCGCGTGGCCGCGATCCGGCCTTTGGAGGCATTGCGTTGCAGCACGGTGCTGTCGCTGAGGTTGTCCAGAGTGGTGGCCGGCACTGTGCTGCTGGCGGGAACAAACCGGATCGTGGTGGCCAGCAGGTCGCGCTTGTAGTAGCCCTGGCGCAGCGTGGTCTTGAGTTCGCCACCGTTGCCAAACTTGTGCAGGTGGCTCAAGGTGCCATAGGTGACGTTGCCTTTGTTGTGGTCGCTGTCAAGGCCGTAGAAGTGGTCGGCTTCCAGAACGGGATTGATGCGCCCGTTCACGATGATCCAGGGGTGGTTGTACGTGGGGTTGTTGTCGTACTGCAGGTGGTACAGGCTGGCGGTGAATTCGTCAGCGGTGCCGATGCCCCAGCGGTAGGTGGGCGCGATGCCGCGCTTGGACACGGTGGCGCCGCGGTTGTCGGCATCCTGCGTCATGGCGTTGATGCGCAAGGCGGCCGTGTCGCTGGTCTGGATGTTGAAATCACCGGTGAGACGAACCATCTTGCCAGTGCCCACGGTGGTTTCCACCTCGTGCTGGGTCATCAGGTAGGGTTGCTTGCTGACCTGGTTGACCACGCCACCTGTGGAGCCTCGGCCAAACAACATCGAGGCCGAGCCGCGCAGGACTTCGATGCGGTCGTTGTTGAAAGTGTCGCGTTCGTACAGCGAAGGATCGCGCAGACCGTCGATGTAGATGTCGCCCGACTGGCTCAGCGAGAAGCCGCGCAGGCGGATGTCCTCTTCGCCGGTTTCGCCGGCCAGGAAGGTGACGCCGGCGGTGGTGTGCAGCACGTCCTTGATGTCGGTGAGGCCGCGGTCCTTCATCAGCTTTTCAGTGACGACGGTCACCGATTGAGGAATGTCGCGCAGTTCCTGTTTGCCCTTGCCAATGGTGGTCGTGGTGGCCTGGTAGGTGTTCTTCGCGGGAGGCGTGCGATCAATGGTGCCTTGCACCGTGACTTCAGGCAAAGCTGCGTCGGTTTTCTTGGCAGCGTCGGTGGCGGTTTGGGCGAGGACGCTCGAGCCCATCAGGCTCAGGCCGAAACCGGCGGCGAGCGCACCCAGGGGCAGCGCGGGATTGGTGCGTTGGCGAGACATTACAACTTGCTCCGAAAATGAAAACACGGTCCCAGACGGGAATAACTTCGCAAATGATAACAATTCGCAACATTGTTAAGACTGAGAGGTGCCCCCCTGAAGCAGGGGGCGGGGCATCGTTGTTGTTGTCTTGCAACGGATCTGCGGTCCTTCAGGAGAACGCCAGCCACCCCCTTGCCGGATCCTCGCGTGGCAGTCTTTCGCACACGACGCCCCACACCCGTTCCACCAAAGAGGGTTGCAGCACTTGTTCGCAATCGCCAATGGTGTCGATGCGTCCTTGGTCCATCACCAGCACCTGATCGGCATAGGCCCCGGCCAGGTTGATGTCGTGCAGCACCGCGATGACGCCCACGCCTTGCCGGGTTAGCTCGCGCAGCAGGCGCATCACGGTGTGCTGGTGGGCCAGGTCGAGCGCGGCGGTCGGTTCGTCCAGCAGCAGCCAGCGTTCGGTGGGGTGGTCGGGGTGGGCCCAGACCTGGGCCAGCACGCGGGCCAGGTGCACGCGCGCTTTTTCGCCGCCGGACAGCAGTTCG
Source organism: Aquabacterium sp. (assembly GCF_050725395.1). Classification (GTDB taxonomy): domain Bacteria; phylum Pseudomonadota; class Gammaproteobacteria; order Burkholderiales; family Burkholderiaceae_C; genus Aquabacterium. The sequence goes on from NZ_JBOHHL010000001.1 coordinate 203,707, forward strand.
TAGCGTTGGTGCACCAGCTGCAGTGCACCCGCCATCTGCAGGGCGTCGTCCACCAGGCTGGCTTCGCGCGGATGCGGTTGGTCGCTGTGCGGGTAGCGGCCCATGCGCACGATGTCGCGCACATTGAAGTCAAAGGGCACGGGGTTGTCCTGCGGCAGCAGGGCGCGCACGCGCGCCAGCGCCAGGGTGTCCCAATGTGACAGCGGGTGTCCCAGCAGGCGCACCTGCCGCAGCACGCTGTGCTCCAGCCCGGCCAGGGCGTTCAGCAGGGTGGATTTGCCCGCGCCATTGGGGCCGAGCAGGGCGTGCAGCTTGCCCGCGCCCAGGCTCAATCGGGGGATGTCGAGCAGCGTGCGCTGGGCTTTGTTCAGGCGCAGGTCGAAGGCGGTCAGGCTCATGGTGGCTCCTTATCTCAGTCACACGGTGGCGTGCCGCTGGCGCAGCATCCACAAGAACAAGGGGGCGCCCAGCAGGCCGGTGAGCACGCCCAGGGGCAGCTCGACCGGGGCGACGACGGTGCGCGAAGCGGTGTCGGCCAGGATGACCAGGATGGCGCCCAGCAGGGCCGATCCGGGCAGCACGGCGCGGTGGTCGGCGCCCACCAGCAGGCGCACGCCATGTGGCGCGATCAGGCCGACAAAACCGACCATGCCGATGTGCGCGGTGAGCACGCCGACCACCAGGGCCGACCACCACACGCCATGCCGTTTGAGGCGGTCCACCGGCACGCCCATCAGGCGGGCTTGTGCTTCACCCAGTGCCAGCGCATTGAACTGCGGGGCCAGGCGCCAGGTCAGCCACAAGGCGAGCAGCACGGGGCCAGTGGCCCAGGCCACGCTGTTCCAGCGGGTGCCGCTCAGGCTGCCCAGCAGCCAGAAGGTCAGGGAACGCAGTTGGGCGTCGTTGGCCATGAAGCTGAGCCAGCCCAGGCCGGACGCCGCCAAGGCATTCACGGCGACCCCCATGAGCAGCAGCAAGGGCAGGCGAACCTGGCCCTGGATGCTGGACCAGCGCCACACCAGCGCGGTCACCAGCAGGCCGCCCAGGAAGGCGGTGAGCAAGGGCAGCGATGGGCCCAGGAAGCTCCACCACTCGGGCGGCATGGCGGAGCCCAGCACGATGGCGACGCCCGCGCCGAGCGCGGCGCCGCTGGTCACTCCGATCAGGCTGGGGTCGGCCAGGGGATTGCGGTAGAGGCCCTGCACCACAGCGCCTGTCAGGCCCAGGCCCGCGCCGGACAGCAGCGCCATCAGCAGCCGTGGCGCGCGGATGTGGAAGAAGACCTGGGCATCAGGGTGCGTGGCCCATGGTGCGGGCGAGGTGAGCAGCGTCCACAGGCCGTTCAAGGGGATCGGGTAGGCACCTTGCGTGGCGCCGAAGGCCAGGGCCAGCACCAGGGTGGTGGTGCCGATCAGCGCCAGCATCCGCGCCGAGAGATGGCGAGGCGCTGACACCGGGGACCGCGAGGTCATGGCCGTGCTCATGCCGGAACCGTGCCCAATTGCTGCGCCAGTGATGCCACGGCGGCGGGAAGGCGCGGGCCGAAGCCCAGCAGGAATTGCATGTCCATCACGACCAGGCGTTTGGCGCGGCCAGCGGGCGTGAAGGCCAGGCCGGGGTGTTCCCAGAAGCGGTCGGTGCCGCTACTGGCCTGGATGGACTCCGCCGTCGTCAGGATCACGTCGGGCAGCGCGGTGGCGGCGGCTTCGGGCGTCAGGCTTTTGTAGCCGCTCGACTCAGCCAAGGGGTTGCGGGCGCCGGCGAATGCCAGCATGGCGTGGGCCGCCGTGGCCCGTCCGGCCACCTGGGCCTTGCCGCCGTGGGCCATCACGAACAGCACGCGCGGGGCTTTGGAGGTCGGGGCCTTCTGCACCCGTTGTTGAACCGCGCGCCACTGCTGTTTCAACTCGGCGACCAGGGCCTCACCTTGTGCCAGCCGCTGGCTCGCCTGGGCCGCGGCCTGGACCTTGGCCAGCAGCTCTTCGAAGCTGTGGTCGGCCTGCACCAGTTGCAAGGCCACGCCCGCATCGCGGAGTTGGTCGAGCACGGCGGGCGGGCCGACTTCGTGCGTGCCGAGCACGGCGGTGGGTCTGAGCGACAGCACGCCTTCGGCGGACAACGCGCGCATGTAGCCCACCTTCGGCGTGTGCAGCGCGGCTTCGGGGAAGACGCTGGTCGTGTCGGTGGCCACCAGCCAGCGCTCGGCCCCCAGGCGGTAGATGACCTCGGTCATGCCGCCGCCCAGGCTGATCAGCCTGGGCGTGTTGGCCTGGGCCCAACTCATGGGTGAAGCCGAAGCCAGCAGGGTCGACGCCGACGCCAGGCGCAGCCAGGCCCGGCGCTTCATCAGAAGGTGGGCGTTCATCACGCGGCCTCCGTTTGCGCGACCGTGACCGGACCTTGTGCCAGTTGATGCGCCAGCGCCCGCCAGGCCGGCAACTCGGGCTTGCCGGGTTTGCGTTCGCCAAAGAACATGGCAATGACCTGGCCTTGCTCGTCGAACAATTCGATCGAGGTCACGGGGCCATCGACGGTGGGCTTGGTGACCAGCCAGCTTTCGGCCACATGGTCGTGGCGCAGGTGCAGGTTGAAGCCTTCGTCCAGCACGTTCAGCCAGGGGCCCATGACCTCGATGCGGTGCACGGCGCCAGTGTGGATCTGCAGGCAGCCTTCGTTGCCCGCGAACACCATGATGGGCAAACCGGTGCCCGCCGCCGCTTCCAGCAGCCACTGCACGCTGACCAGCGGTGTGCGGCGCGTGTGCACGCCTTCCATGAGCCGGAAGCTCTGTGCGCGGTCGACCTCGAACTTGCGCAGCAGTGTGAAGAACTGGTGCGTGTCGTTCATGGCCGACCAGGCCTCCCTCAGTCCTGGCGCGTCGATGCGGTCATCCGCCAGGATCGGTGGGCGCAAAGGCGAGCCGGGCATGAAGACGGGGCGCGCCTCCGGCCGCGCATGGCGCTGCACCAGCGCCTCCAGTGCATTGAGGTCGGTCTGCGGGCGGGCGTGGACCTTGTGCACCGCGCGGCCGTGCGCATCGAAGAACTGTAAGCTGTGCTGTTCGCCTTTGGGCGTGTGCTCGACCACGTGGAATCCGGCGTGCCACTTGGACAGGAACAGGCGCAGGTCGATCTCGGGGCCCAGGGCCAGGCCCATCAGGCCGGTGGCGCTGACGTTGCGGTACACGCCAATCTTTTCGTGGACCACGCTGTCGTTGCGGGTCAAGGCCATCACGGGGCCGCAGTTCTCCAGGCCTTGCAGCAGGTTGACCCAGTCCGAGTCCAGCGGCATGGTGGTGTACAGGCTGTGCTCGGCCACGTCGGGGTGCATCTGGTTGGCGGCGTGCGCGGCCATCACATCGCCTTCGCTGAGTGCCAGCTTGCGCGCTGCATCGCGGGCCCGCAAGCCTTGGGCGCGGAGTGCGGCAAACTGCTCGCGCAGCGAGGTCAGGTGGTTGGTGTCGGTGATCATCGGGGGTGCTCCGTCAAGGAAGGGTCAATAGATCGCGGTCAGTGCCACGCGCACATTGCGGCCGGGGGCGTCGGTGCCTTGGCCGCCACCAAAGCCATTGCTGAGCTTGTAAGCGGCGTTGCGCAGGTTGTCGCCGCTGAGGTTCACGTTCAGGTGGGGGTTCACGTTCCAGCGCAGGCTCATGCCCAGGAGGTGGTAGCCGCCTTGAATGCCCGTCAGGGTGGGGTCTTGCAGGCTGCCGACGGTGGTGAGGCGGCTGCTCACCTGCTGCCAGCGCAGGGTGACTTCCACGGCGGTCCAGCGCCAGCCCAGGCTCAGGTTCACGCTGTCGGCAGGGGCGGTGGTCAGGGCCAGGCGCTGGCGTCCATCGAACTGGTCGCCCCGGATGCGGGTGGCCGCCAGGCTGGAGAAGGCCGGGCCCATCTCCATCACCGCTTCCAGTTCGGCGCCGTGGCGTCGTTCCCAGCCCGCTTGCTCGACGAGGCCGCTGCCGCCAGGCTGGGCCAGGATCGATTCCAGCAGGTGGTCGGTGCGGTTGCGGAACAAGGTGAGCTTGGCGCTGAGGCTGTGGCGCAGCTTGAAGCCCGAGCCCAGGAACTGCGGCTGGCGTGTGCTCAATCCCCACTCGATGCTGCGCGAGGTCTCGGGCTGGTACAGGTCGCCGCAGATGCCCGACGATGGCGCCACGCGGCTGGCCGAAGCGTAACCGGGCAGGTAGCCGCCAGAGGTCGCGCCGGTCAGGATGGCGTCCACGCAGCGGCCATAGCCACCTTGCGTGAACACTTCGTCGATCAGTGGCGGCCTGAAGGCCTGGCCCATCTGCGCGAAGGTGGTCCAGCGTTGCGGCACCAGGTCAAAGGAGAGATTCAAGCTGGGGGTCGTGCGCTGGTAGGTCACCGTGGTGGCTTGTCCAGCCTTGTTCAATTCGCTGACGGTGAGGCCCGCGGCGTCGACCGATACCTGGTCCCACCGCAGGCCGGGCAGCACCTGCAGGCGGCCCCAGCGCCAGTCGGGTTGCAGGTACAGGCCCAGCGTGTCCTTGGCCCCAGAGGGTTGGGCGCGGTTGAAACCACCGGGGTACTGCGACTGGTTCCACGCTTCATTGCTGGTCACGCGGGTCACGGTGCGTTGCTGCTGGCCCCATTGCAGACCCATGCGCAGGTCCACCTGGCTGGCCGGCCCTTTCATCAGGCGCCAGGTGCCCTGGGTGTCCAGCGTGTTGTGTTCGTAGTGCAGGTCGTCGTCGGTGTCGTACAAGCTGGAGAACACCGAGTAGCCCTTGGGCATGTGGTCGTGCACCTTGGTGTGGGACTGGCCCACGGTCAGCTTCCACTGGTGGCCGCGCTCGCTGTCCTGCCACTGCGCGCGCAGCGACAGGGTGTCGTCCTCGACGCGGCGCACCACGCGGCCGAAGCTGCCGGCGACGCCGCCGGTGGCGTCGTAGGGTTGCAGGCCCTCGTCGCCAAAGCTGATCCACGACGCGCTGAATTGCCAGGCGTCGTTGGGGAACCAGCGTGCCTTGAGCAAGGTGCTGTCGGCGTTGGTGGACGACAAGTCCAGCCTTTGGCCCGTGGGCAGTGTCAGGTCACCGCCTTCGCGTTGCGAGTGGGCGGCCACCCAGTCCACCGTGTCACTGGCCAGCCCGTACAGGGCGGTGAAGGTGTGGCGTTCGTCGTTGTTGCTGGCCCAGCCGGCGCGCACGCGGCCGCCCACTTTCTGGCCGGGGCGCAGCAGGTCGGACCCGTCCTTGGTGGTGGCCGAGACCGTGCCACCCAGGGCGCCAGCATTCTCGATGCTGGCGCCGCGGCGCACTTCGATGGACTTGATCAAGTCGGGCTCGATGAAGGTGCCGCCGAAGCGGTATTTCTCAAAGCCCTTGGCGACGCCGTCGAGTTGGACGGCGACGTCTTCGTTGTCGGTGTAGCCGCGGATGTTGAAGCCCATGCCGCTGGCCCGCGGGCCGCCGTTCACGGCCACGCCAGGCACTTCGTTCAGCACTTCGAAGACGCTCTCGGGCTGGCGTCGATCGAGCGACTGCGGGCCCACCGTGGTCACGGGGCGCGTCGGGTCGGGCTGGCTTTCTCGTGAACGCGTCATCGGGGTGCCTTGCACGGTGATGGTGGGCAGCGGGGCGTCGCTGATGGGGGCGGGGTCGGGCGTCGCGGTGGTGGTCTGGGCGAGGGCCATCCATGGGGCGGCGACCGACCACCACAGAGCCCCTCTTGAAAAGCGCGAGCACGTGGAAAACAACAACTGCATGGCAAGCACTCATGGGCGCGCGGGCCCCGAGCCCTGGTGGACTCGGGGACATCGTCAGCCAGGTTGGCGAACGAGGATCAGGCCGCGTGGTTCAGGCGCTGACGGCGGCGGCCGATGAAGCCCACCATGCCCAGGCCGGCGCCCATCAAGGCCCAGGTGCCGGGTTCGGGCACGGCCGTGGTCGAAGAGGTGACGGCGTACACGCCTACCTGGTCCAGGCTCAGGCTGCTGCTGGAGGCGCCAAAGGCGAAGTTCAGCGTGCTGCCGCCGGTCAGGGTCCACTTCCACAGGCTCTCTTCCTCGGCGCCGCCGAAGGTGCCGCCCAGGTTCTCGCTGAAGACGATGCTGCGGGTGGCGCTCACGCCGTTGAGCGTGGCGGTGTCCAACACCGGGTTGCCCAGGCCGCCGACGCGCAGGTACACGTCCCAGCTGCCGGCGCCGAGGGCGGCGGTGCTCACCGTGAAGGCGGTGGCGGCCGAGAAGCTGTAGACATTGCCGCCGCTGGTCAGGAAGGCTGTGCCGGTGGTTTCGGTCAGCGTGCCGGCGCCAGCCACGTCAGGCGTGCTGTCCGTGGGGTAGGTGTTGATGACGTTCCATTCGGCCAGGGTCGTCGTGCTGGCGGGCAGCGTCGAATCCCATTGACCACCGGTGGCGGAGGCCAGCAAAGGCGCGGCCAGCAGGGCGGCGGACAGCAGGTGTTTGAAAGCGATGGCGTGTGACATGTGAATGACCTCGTGAGTTGGTTTGGAAGAAAAAACGGACTGGTGAAGTCCCTTCCCCACGAAGGCGACACACGGTGCGCTGATGGCAGCGCCGAGCAGGAACAGATGCGCATGCAGCCTGCGGCCTCACGCCGCCAGGCACTGGACGAGTCAGCGTTGGTTCAGGTCGGGCACATCCACGACGAACCGGTACTGCTTGCCGCAGTCCAGGATCACTTCCTTCTGGCCGCGCTTGAGCAGGCGGACGTCAACGCGGACCGAGCCGAAGCCATCGTGCGACAAGACCTCGTCCAGCAGACTCAGCAATTTGGTCTGAAGGGGGGGCAGCGCAAGGGCGGTGGCGGGTGAATCCAAGGTGACAACTCCGGGCAAAGGCGGCGACCAGCGGTTTCGTGATCGAGTGCATGGATTGTATTGCGAATAATTCGCATTCGCAATACTTTGCCCGGTAAAACCTGCGGGTTGCCGCCCCCCCGGATCGGAGGGGGGGTTCAGCGGCTCCCGTCCTCTGCCAGGTCCTCGTGCTGCTGGCGCCGCCAGGCGCGCAGGCGGGACTGCATCACCGACAGCTCGATGGCGTCGGCGGGCGATGGGCGGCGCGCATTCTTGGTGCCCCCCTCGATGCGGTCGATGGCGCCGGGCAAGTCGCCGAAGGCGGCCGTGGCCTCGGCCTCGGCCCGCACGGCGCGCAAAGGCTGGCCCAGCCGTTGCCAGAGTGAAGCCAGCAGTCCCCAGGAAGTGGCGTCTTCCGGGTGGGCGCTGACGTGGGTCTGCAGGCGCGTGGCGGCGTCGAGCCAGGCCTCGCGGTTGTCCCGCGCGTCGGGCAGGTTCAAGGCGATGCGGGCGTTCAACAGCAACTCGGGGCGGGCGTCCAGCATCACCACGCCTTGCCCTTGTTCCACCGCCTTGGACAGCACGGCGGCGGCCTGCACGGCCTGGCGCACATCCACCAACGTGTCGGCTTCCTCCAGCGCCAAGATGCGCTCCACCGCGGCTTGTTGTGCCTTGGGCAGTGTGGCGGCGGCGCTGCGCGCCAGCTTCAAGGACGTGCCCACCTGGGCTCGGTCGTTCAAGCGCTGGGCGGCCAGGGTGGCGGCGTAATGCAAAGCCACCGTGTCCAGTGCCGACGTGCCCTTGGGCACATTGGGGCTGAGCAACGGGATCAGGCTGACACTGCGCGTGTCCATCAGGATGCGGCTGCGGGCGGACATCAGGGCGTGCTGCGCCACCAGGGCCTCGCGGGCATCGCTGTGGTCGATGGCGCTTGGCAGGAAGCCATTGGTGCCCATGCGTGAGCGCGCCTCGCCGATGCGTTCGGTGGTCAGGGGATGGGTGCGCAGGTAAGGGTAGCTGTTGTCGTCGGTCAGCCGCGCGGCCTGCTGCAGGTGCTCGAACATCTGCGCCATGCCGGCCGGCGCGAAGCCCGCATCGTTCATCACGCCGAAGCCCACGCGGTCGGCCTCGCGCTCCATGTCGCGCGAAAAATTCAGCTGTCCCTGGATGGCGATGGCCTGTCCGCCGGTGATCATGGCCTGCGCGGCCGCGGGTGCCCGGCTGACCGCCAGCGCCCCCAGGATCATCGAGGCGATGCTGATCCAGGATTGCCGGCTCTGTTCGCCGATCATGCGCGCGATGTGGCGCTGCGTGACGTGCGACAACTCGTGCGCCAGCACCGAGGCGAGTTCGTCCGGCGTGGTCGTCATGGCCAGCAAGCCCAGGTGGACACCGATGTAGCCACCGGGCAGGGCGAAGGCATTGACGCTGCGCTCGCGCACCAGGAAAGGCCGCCAGGCGTGGGTCGAGTCGATGTCGGCGTTCAGGTCGCCGCGTTGGCGCGCGCTGGTCAGCAGTGCCTGCCATGTGTTGTTGATGTACTCGAGCACCAGCGGGTCATCGATCACATCGGGGTCGCGCAGGATGGAACGCATGATGCGGTCGCCCAGGCGGCGCTCGGCCATGGGCGACAAGGTTTGCGCGGCCGCGTCGCCCAGAGAGGGCAGGGCCATGTACGTGGAGGCCGTGGAGCCGGAGGGCAGCGCGCCAATGTCGCTTGCCGAGGCGCTCAGGCCGATGGGCCAGGCCAGCAGGGCCATGGCCGCGGCATGCCATGCCTTGCCTTGAGAAGGCGCGCTTCTCGCGAAGCGGCGTTGAATGGAAGAAGGCGTTTTTTTCGAAAGCATGGAGGCGCAGTAGGTTTGCCACGCTGGGCAGTATGCTGTGTCTGTCGCCGCTTGGAGTGCCGTGGCCCAGTCGGGGTTCGGCGCGCAGGGTGATCTTTACATCCGGCAATCATGACTGAACTGACCCATTTTGACGCCCAGGGCCAAGCCCACATGGTCGACGTGTCCGACAAGCCTGCCACCATGCGCCGTGCCGTGGCCGAAGGCCGCATCCGCATGCGGGCCGAGACCCTGGCCTTGATCACCGAAGGCAAGGCTGGCAAGGGCGACGTGCTGGGCGTGGCCCGCATCGCGGCCATCCAGGGGGCCAAGCGCACCTCCGACCTGATTCCCCTGTGCCACCCACTTCCGCTGTCCAAGGTCGCGGTCGAATTCAACATCGAAGCCGACCCACCCGCCGTGCTGTGCCGTGTCACGGCCCAGACCGTCGGCCCCACCGGCGTCGAGATGGAGGCCCTGACCGCCGTGCAGGTGGGCCTGCTCACCATCTACGACATGTGCAAGGCCGCCGACCGCGGCATGGTCATGACCGACGTTGCCCTGCTGGAAAAGCTCGGGGGCAAAAGCGGCCATTGGCAGCGCTGATGGTTCAAGGCGGCAACAGTTCCCGCCAGGTGTAAGAGCGCTGGGCCGGCGTGCACTGGAAGGGCGCTTCCGCCAGGTCCGGCGTGTCCTTGCATTCGTTCAGGAAGGCGTCGCTGGTGGCGTTGTGGAATTCCCGCAGCCGGTCGACCACGAACCGGCCCTTGTCGATGTCGCCATGCTCGGCCAGTGACCGGGCATAGGCCATCATCAAACGCGCGTCCACCAGGTTGTGCAGCGTGCGCTTGAAAGCCTGCGGTGGCTTGGACGGTTCGTCCTCTTCCACACCGGTCACGTCGGCGTAGTCGGCCTGGTAGGCGAACCAGGGCATGCCTTGTCCGAAGTGGATGCGTTCCGCCAGCGGCCCCGCGCCTTCCCGTGGCGCGTAGATGTTGGAGGCCGCCAGGTAGTCCCAGGTGCACCAGGCGGTGGCGATGGACATGGCCAGCGAACAGGCGACCAAGGCTGAGCGCGTGGCGGGGCTGGTGGGGGCCTGGAGGGCCTGGCCTCGGCTCGCCTGCCGGGCCCGTGCGGCCAGCCCCATGCCCCAGGCAAACGCCGTGGGCAGCAGGAAATAGCTGTACCACAGCGGGTACTCCAGCAAGCTGTGCAGGCCCACCAGGGCCACGATCACCGAGGTCGCGCCCGCGGGGGTGCCCGCGAAAGGTTGGCCGGGTGCGGGGCTGGGCGCCCTGCAGCGGTTCAGGCCCGGGCCCAGCAAGGCCCACAGCCCCCAAAGGCTCAGCGCCGTCATCAGCGCCGTCATCGGCAGGCCGAATTCCACCGCCCATTGCAGCAGCAGGTTGTGGGTGTGGTCGAAGAAGGCGATCGGCCGCGTGGGAAAAGGCGTCAGGGTCCAGGCCAGGTTGAATTCACCATAGCCCACGCCCGCCCAGGGATGGTCGGCGATCAAGGCCAGCACATTCGCCCAGATCTTGAAGCGCGAACTGGAAATGTCGCTGTGGTCGTGCAGGCGCGCCTCGGCCGCGAAGGCGACATCCGTGTCCAGGTGCGACCACCACCACATGCCGCCCCACCACGCGCCGTAGATGAGCGGGGCCAGGATCAGCACCCACCGCAGCCGTTTGGGCAGGTCGCGGTCGCACAAGCCCCAAATGGTCAGGAAGGCCATGGCCACCGTGCCGGTGCGCGAAGCCGTGAAGACCACGCCCCCAATCATCAGCACCATGGCCGCCATGGCCACGCCTTGATTCCAGCGCCCGCGCGCGCCCAGCCACGCCACGGCGCAGCAGGACCACACCAGCAGGGTGCTGAAGTGGTTGGGTTGGCGCAGGTTGCCCACCGCGCGCCCCGGCATGGTGGGTTCGGCGATCGGGTTGCCCGTGGCCCAGGCCGGGTGAAAGACCTGGATCAGCGCCAGCACCATGCCCGCGATGCCAGCCCAGGCCAGGGCTTCGCAAAACACGTCGAAGACGCGGTCACCTTGTTCGCTCAGCCCCACGCGCCAAGCCACGCCAAACACCAGCAGCGCCGACAAGGCCATGCCGGTGCCCATCATCGACAGCCCGGCGGGCAAGCCGCTCACCCAGGGCGCGATCAAGGCCAGCAAGGCATTCAACAAGAGCATGGCGGACAGGGCCCACACCGGGCGCCGATCGACCGGGCCGACCTGGGCCTGCCCGCGCAAGACCGGCCCGGCCAGCGCGGCGGTCCACAGCCCCCAGGCGAACAGCGCCAGGACCTGGTTGTAGAAAGTGACGGACGGTGGGTCATGGGCGGCCACCAGGGTCGGGCCGACGATGGCCAGCAGGGCCAGGGGCAGCCAGATGTACGCCGACGGGTGCTTGAAAATGAAAATCATCCGCGCATTGTCTCGCGTGCAAGGCCTTGGGCCGTCCCGGCGCCGCAAATGCGGGCAGACTGGCGAGCTATGTCGTCTTCTACCCTCACTCCGTCCAAGGAACGCTGGTTGCTCTGGAGCCTCTCCGGCGTCCAGTTCACCCACATCGTCGATTTCATGGTGATGATGCCCCTGGGGCCGCAGCTCACGCGCCTGTTCGGCCTCAGCGATGCCCAGTTCGGGCTGCTGGTGTCGGTCTATTCGTTGGCGGCGGGCGTGTCAGGCCTGCTGGCCTCTCTGGTGATCGACCGCTTCGGGCGCAAGCGTGCACTGCTGGCGATGTACGCGGGCTTCATCGTGGCCACCTTGGCCTGCGGTCTGGCGCCCAGTTATGGCAGCCTGATGGGGGCGCGCATCGCGGCGGGCGTCTTTGGTGGCGTGCTGGGGGCGCTGGTGCAGACCATCGTGGGCGATGCGATCCCTTTCGAGCGGCGCGGCCGGGCCATGGGCGTGGTGATGGCGTCGTTTTCGCTGGCCACGGTGGCGGGGGTGCCCGCCTCCTTGTGGCTGGCCAGCCAGGGCGGCTGGCATTGGCCTTTCTTCGCCATCGCCTTGTTCAGCGTGCCGGTGTGGCTGATCGCCTTGGGCGTGGTGCCTTCACTTCGAGGGCACCTGGCCGGCGCGGCGGCGGGATCGTCCTTCAACCAGTTGCGGCGCGTGCTGTCCGAGGTCAACCACTGGCGCGCGTTCGGCTTGTCGGCCCTGATGGTGCTGGGCAGTTTCAGCATCATCCCTTACATCACCATCTACACCACCACCAACCTCGGCCTGACTCAGGAGCAGGTGCCGCTGATCTACCTGGTGGGCGGTGTGGCCACCTTCTTCACGGCCCGGATCTGGGGCCAGTTGGCCGACCGACATGGCAAGGTGCTGGTGTTCCGGGCGATCAGCGTGGTGGCCGTGTTGCCCATGCTGATCCTCACGCACTTGCCGGTGGTGCCGGTGGGCGTGCTGGTGCTGGTCACCACGGCATTTTTCATCTTCGTGTCGGGGCGCATGGTGCCCGGCATGGCCCTGCTGACCGCCGCCCCCCCGCCGGCCATGCGCGGTGCTTTCATGAGCGTCAATGGGGCCTTGCAATCGGGCGCGATGGGCCTGGCGGCCTGGTTGGGTGGCGCGCTCATTTCACGCACCCCGGATGGCCTCGTTCAGGGCTATGGGCGCACGGGTTGGCTGGCCCTGGCTTCTACCATCGTCATGGTCTGGTGGGTGGGCCGTTTGCGGGTCCACCAGGCAGGACAAACCCCTGCGGTTTGAGTTCGAATCAGGCCGCTTCGGAGGCGATTAAATCGCTTTGCGGGGTTTCTTCACATTGAACGGTTTCTCAATGTAAACACTGACGTCATGGGCTTGTCATCTGTTCATGGCAGGCGCAAACTGGGTTTCCGGTTGGCCCATTTTTGGAAGCCTCCTGAGGCTGAGCCAGCCGGATGTCTTCAACCCTTCTGCGCTCGAAAGGATGCAGTATGAATTTGACGATCAGTGGGCACCACCTGGAAGTTACCGCCGCTTTGCGTGAGTACGTTCTCACCAAGTTAGAGCGGGTAACCCGACACTTTGACCAAGTGGTGGACGTTACCGTCCTACTCAGTGTTGAAAAGCAAAAGGAAAAGGATCGCCGCCAGAAGGCCGAAGTCAATTTGCACGTCAAGGGAAAGGACATCTTTGTCGAAACCGCCCACGAGGATCTCTACGCTGCCATCGACCAACTGATGGACAAGCTCGATCGCCAGGTCTGCCGCCACAAGGACCGCGTGCAGGACCACCACCACACCTCATTCAAGCGTCATGAAGGCGCCACCAACTGGGACGCCGCTGTTCAATGACCTGCCACGCCAAATCCAGCATCCAGCTTGGTGCCACCTGATGGTGGGACGCCCGTGCAGGCGAGTACCAAGTTAACGGCCCTTCGGGGCCGTTTTTCATGCGATGTGCAAAATGGCGCAGACCTAGAGTGAAATTGTTGGGAATGTGGCTTGCTGCGCTGCAGCAACCGGTGCAGAATCCCCTGAATCAGTGGGTGTTGCGGCACCTGTCAGTAGTCTTTGGGTTCCTATAATCCGCCCCTCATCCGTCCCGGGGGTGGGGGTCAAGGTGCCAAACCGTCGCCCCTGCTTGTATCAAGATGAATCGACTCTCCGCCATCCTTCCTGCCATCCAAGTGGTCGTGGATCTGGACGCCAGCAGCAAGAAGCGTGTGTTCGAGCACGCCGGCCTGTTGTTCGAAAATCATCACGCCATCGCGCGCGCCACCGTGACGGACAACCTGTTCGCCCGCGAGCGCCTGGGCTCCACCGGGCTCGGGCATGGCGTGGCCATTCCTCATGGCCGCATCAAGGGCCTGAAAAATCCGCTGGCCGCCGTCATCCGCCTGCGCCAGCCCATCCCATTCGATGCGCCGGACGACGAATCCGTCAACCTGCTGATCTTTTTGCTGGTGCCCGAGGCCGCCACGCAGCGCCACCTCGAAATCCTGTCGGAGATCGCCGAACTCTTGTCCGACCGCGAACTGCGTGAACGGCTCAAGACCGAAGGCGATTCGGCCAAGGTGCACGAGCTGATCGAGCGCTGGCAGCCGCTCAAATCCGTGGCCTGATTCCCCCTTAACTGCGCGCATGGGGCATCATCCGGGTTCTGTTGTTCAAAACACCAACGCCTCGTGAGTGCCAAAGACCTTGCCGTGATCAGCGCCGAAGCGCTGTTTGAAGCCAACCGCACCGCCCTGCACTGGGAATGGATCGCGGGCCATGCTCACCCTGAACGCCGGTTTGACGAAGAAGCCGTCAAGGCGGCGCAGTCGGCGGCCGATCTGGTCGGTTACCTGAACTACATCCACCCCTACCGGGTGCAGATCGTGGGCCGGCGCGAGGCCGCCTATTTCAACAGCTCGACCCCGGAAGACCAGGAACGCCGCATCCAGCGCATCGTGACGCTGGAGCCGCCTGTGGTGGTGGTGGCCGACGCGCAAGCCCCGTCCGACCGCCTGGTGGCCATGTGCGGCCGTGCCGGCATCCCCTTGTTCGTGACCTCCGAGCCCGCCGGGCACGTGATCGACGTGCTGCGCTCCTACCTCACGCAGCATTTCGCCGAGCGCCTGACGCGCCATGGCGTGTTCATGGACATCCTGGGCTTGGGTGTGCTGCTGACCGGCGAGTCCGGCCTGGGCAAGAGCGAATTGGGCCTGGAGCTGATTTCCCGCGGCCATGGCCTGGTGGCGGACGACGCGGTCGACCTCTACCGCGTGTCCCGCACGGCCATCGAAGGCCGCTGCCCTGAATTGCTGCAAAACTTGCTGGAAGTGCGAGGCATCGGCCTGCTGGACATCAAGTCCATCTTTGGCGAGACCGCCGTGCGCCGCAAGATGCGCCTCAAGCTGATCGTGCACCTGGTCCGCAAGGAAACCATGGAGCGCGAGTTCGAACGCCTGCCCTACGAGCCTCTTTTCGAGGAGATCATGGCCGTTCCCATCCGCAAGGCGGTGATCGCCGTGGATGCCGGCCGAAATCTGGCCGTGCTGGTCGAAGCCGCCGTGCGCAACACCGTGCTGCAACTGCGGGGCATCGACACCTACAAGGAATTCATCGAGCGCCACCAGAAGGCGTTGGACCGCAGCGCGGGCCAGGGCTGAACCGCCCCTCGGCCCTCAACCGTGGCTTGAGCCCCGGGGCAGGGTGACCTTGCTGCCGGCGCAGCCATCGCGGTTGCACACCACGTAGAGCGACAGGGCGTGGTCTTGCAGCACGTAGCCGCGCTCCTTGGCGATCTCTTGCTGGCGGCGCTCGATGTCGGCGTCGTAAAACTCTTCGACCCGGCCGCAGACCACGCACACCAGGTGGTCGTGGTGCTTGCCTTCGTTCAGCTCGAACACGGCCTTGCCGGTCTCGAAGTGGTTGCGCGAGAGGATGCCGGCCTGCTCGAACTGCATCAGCACGCGGTAGACCGTGGCCAACCCGATGTCCGAACCTTCGTTGAGCAGCACCTTGAACACGTCTTCCGCCGCCAGGTGGCGTTGGGCCGACTGCTGGAACACTTCCAGGATCTTGATGCGCGGCAAGGTGGCTTTGAGGCCGCTGCTTTTGAGTTCTTCGGCGTGGGTGGTCATGGGAGGCTCCGACAGTCGGCGGCGGCCTGTTGGCCCCCGCTAGAATCCCCAATGATATCGATTCAATCCGGCCCCAGGCCGATTTGAGGCCAATATCGCGTTTGTGATGCACACTGTCCGGCTCCTTTCCAAGGGCGTTTGATGCCATGTTGATTTCCGTGACCCGCCGATCCCTCCTGGCCCCCGTGGCCGCGCTTGCCGTGCTGTCCTTGTCGGCCTGCAGTTCACGCCTCAGTTCGCCCGAGACGCTGTTCGGCCTCATCCAGCCCTACCAGATCGACGTGGTGCAGGGCAACGTCGTGACGCAAGAAATCATGGCCCAGATCCAGCCTGGGCTGGGCCGCACCCAGGTGCGCGAGATCCTCGGTTCGCCCCTGCTGGCCGACCCCTTCCACGCCGACCGCTGGGACTACGTGTTCACGATCCGGCGCCAGGGTGTGCCGCCCCAGCAGCGCCGCGTCACCGTGTTCTTCAAGAACGACGTGGTCGAGCGTTTCGACGCCGATGTCCTGCCCAGCGAGCACGAGTTCGTGGCCGCGATCGACAAGCCCACCGATCTCAAGAAACCCCCGGCCAACCTGAGCGATGCCCAGATCGCCGCCTTGCCGGTGCCGGCCAAGGTCGACGAGGTCCGCAAGGCCCCGCAGGGCGCGGCGCGCGATTACCCGCCGCTGGAAACCGGCCGCTGAGCCGTCCCCGCCGGGGGCTGCTTCTCAATTCCTCACCAATGTCATGGCATGAGCGCAAACCAAGCAAACCACAAGATCGCCATCGCTGGCGCCTCCGGCCGCATGGGCCGCATGCTGATCGAGGCCGTGAAGGCCGCCGATGACTGCGTCCTGGCCGGTGCCCTGGACATCGCGGGCAGCCCGGCCATCGGCATCGATGCCATGGCCTTTTCAGGTCAGGCCAGCGGCGTGGCCATCACGTCTGACCTGCGTGCCGGGCTGAAGGGCGCGCGCTACCTGATCGACTTCACCCGCCCTGAAGGCACGCTGGCGCACCTCAAGGTGTGCCGCGAACTGGGGGTCAAGGCCGTCATCGGCACCACCGGCTTCACGCCAGCCCAGCTCGACGAAGTGCGCGATGCCGCGCGCGACATCGCCATCATGATGGCGCCCAACATGAGCGTGGGCGTCAACGTCGTGCTCAAGCTGCTGGCCCAGGCCGCCAAGGCCTTGAAAGAAGGCTACGACATCGAGATCATCGAAGCCCACCACCGGCACAAGGTCGATGCCCCCAGCGGCACGGCCCTGAAGATGGGTCAGGTGGTGGCCGATGCCCTGGGGCGTGACCTCCAGGCCTGCGCGGTCTACGGCCGCGAAGGCGTGACTGGCGAGCGCGATCCCAGCACCATCGGCTTCGCCACTGTGCGGGGCGGCGATGTCGTCGGCGACCACACCGTGCTGTTCGCCGGCATCGGCGAGCGCATCGAGATCTCGCACAAGTCGTCCAGCCGTTCGACCTACGCCCAGGGCAGCTTGCGCGCCGTGCGTTTCCTGGCGAACCAGCCCCACGGCCTGTTCGACATGGACGACGTCCTGGAACTCAAGTGATGGGTGGCCTCTCGCACCTGTGGACCCAGGGTGACGCCATTTCCAAGGCGGTGGCGGCGTTGTTGCTGCTGATGTCCATCGGCGCCTGGGTGGTCATTTTCTGGAAAGGCTGGTTGCTGGCCCGTGCCCGCCATGACCTGGCGCGTGGCGTGCCGGTGTTCTGGCGCGCCAGCGACATGGCCGCGGCCCGCCTGGCCGTTCAGCCGCTGGACCGCGAAGCCATCCTGCTGCCGCTGATCGACGCGGCCAAGCTGAGCTCGCAGCCCGGCAGCCTCGAAGCTCAGGTGCAGCCCGAGGCGCAACTGACCCGCCGCCTGCGTGACAGCCTGCACGAGGTGCTGGGGCGCTTGCAGGCCGGGCAGGTGCTGCTGGCCTCGGTGGGGGCGGTGTCGCCCTTCGTCGGCCTGCTGGGCACGGTCTGGGGCATCTACCACGCCATGATGGGCATCAGCAACGAAGGCTCGGTCAGCCTCGACAAGGTGGCCGGCCCCGTGGGCGAGGCGCTCATCATGACGGCGGCCGGCCTGGCGGTGGCCATCCCGGCCGTGCTGGCCTACAACGTCTTCGGCAAGATCCTGTCGGCTTGCGAAGCCGACCTGGAAGGCTTTGCCCACGACCTGCGCGAAGCCGTGCTGGGCCACCCTGCGCGCGGCGCCGGCTCGGACGCCTGAGCCCCTTCGGAGCACACCATGGCATTCGGCCGACTTGAACGACGCCAGGGCGCCCAGCCCATGAGCGAGATCAACATGACCCCGCTGATCGACGTCATGCTGGTGCTGCTGGTGATCTTCATGCTGACCGCGCCCCTGATGACGTCCAGCCTCAAGCTGAACCTGCCCAAGGCCGACGCCCGGCAGAACGACGCCACGCCGCACAGCCTGATGATTTCCCTGGCAGCCGATGGCCAGACCTACCTCAACGACAGCGTCGTGACCCCCCAGGGCTTGACAGCCCAGGCCAAGGAAGCCGCCCGCCAGAGCGCGGACACCGAGGTGCAATTGCGCGCCGACGAGGCCGTGTCCTATGGGCGCGTGGCCGAATTGATCGGCTTGTTACAGCAGGCCGGCCTGAGCCGCATCGCCTTCGTCACCGAAGCCAAGCTCAGCCCGCCCTGAATCTGTCCGATCGTGAAGGTGTCGGGCACTGACGACAACCTTGGCGCGCCCACTGGCGCACAATGGGGTTGTATTGACTGCCGCCCAGGAGTGGTATGGCCGCCCCCAAGTTCCAGACTCAGCGTTACGACAATTCCCAGGCCACCCTGGCCCGCATCACCGAACTCTACGAGTCGCAGATCAACTACCTGAGGGACTCCTTGCAGCGCTTCGTCGGTGGCGAAACCTTCAAGGAACATGTCCGGGCCAAGTATCCTTTCCTGCGCATCCACACCGACACCGTGGCCCGCGCCGACTCGCGCCTGTCCTATGGTTTCGTGGCCGGTCCTGGCATCTACGAAACCACCCTGACCCGCCCCGACCTGTACGCGGACTACTACCGCGAGCAGATCGACCTGCTGCTCAAGAACCACGGCGTGTCGGTGGAGGTGGGCTTGAGCAACGAGCCCATCCCGGTGCATTTCTCGTTGGCCGAGCACGACCACCTCGAAGGCAGCTTGCCCGCCGATCGCCGCCTGCTGTTGCGCGACCAGTTCGACCTGCCCGACTTGGCCTCGATGGACGATGGCATCGCCAACGGTACCTATGAAACCAGCCACGGCGGCCCACGTCCCCTGGCCCTGTTCACCGCGCCGCGCGTGGACTATTCACTGCACCGGCTGCGCCACTACACCGGCACCTCGCCCGAGCATTTCCAGAACTTCGTGTTGTTCACCAACTACCAGTTCTACATCGACGAGTTCGTGCGCATGGGGCATGAATTGATGAGCCGCGCGCCCGATCCTGCCAACCCACGTGACGACGACGATTGCATCGCCTTCGTGGAGCCCGGCAACGTGGTCACGCGGCGGGTAGGCGTGCCCGCCGAAGCCGGAGACACGCTGGGCGCCGTGCCGCCGCGTTTGCCGCAGATGCCGGCTTACCATCTGATGCGGGCGGACCGCAGTGGCATCACCATGGTCAACATCGGCGTGGGCCCGGCCAACGCCAAGACCATCACCGACCACATCGCCGTGCTGCGGCCTCATGCCTGGATCATGCTGGGCCATTGCGCTGGCCTGCGCAACACGCAGCAACTGGGCGATTACGTGCTGGCCCACGGTTACGTGCGCGAGGACCATGTGCTGGACGAGGACCTGCCGCTGTGGGTGCCGATCCCGCCTCTGGCCGAGATCCAGCTGGCGCTGGAAGGCGCGGTGGAGGACGTGACGCAGTTGAGCGGCTACGAGCTGAAACGCATCATGCGCACGGGCACCGTGGCCTCGACCGACAACCGCAACTGGGAACTCCTGCCGCACCGGGGCCCGGAGCGGCGCTTCAGCCAGAGCCGCGCGGTCGCGCTGGACATGGAAAGCGCCACGATCGCGGCCAATGGTTTCAGATTCCGGGTGCCCTACGGCACCTTGCTGTGCGTGAGCGACAAGCCGCTGCATGGCGAGCTGAAACTGCCAGGCATGGCGAATCAGTTCTACCGTGAGCGGGTCGATCAGCACCTGCGCATTGGCCTGCGGGCCATCGAACGCCTGCGTGGCAACCGCGCGGGGCAGTTGCACAGCCGCAAGCTGCGCAGCTTCGCCGAAGTGGCCTTTCAGTGACCACCAAAGCAGGCCCGGGTTAGGCGAGCGCTTAACCGGGCTGGGTTACCGTGGCGGCAACCCCGCCGACCCCTGTTTTTCAGGCGGCGACGGCGTCCATCGAGCCGACGGTGTCGGCCACAGGCAGCACCTCGCGGCGGATCTGATCGCCAGCCAATTGGGCGGCCACTTTCAGGTCGTAGGCCGTTTGCAGGTCCATCCAGTACTGGGCCGGTGTGCCGAAGAATCGGGCCAGACGCAGCGCCGAATCTGGGCTGATGCCACGGCGCTCGCGAACGATGTCGTTGACGCGGGGGGCGGGCACGTGCAGGCGAATGGCCAGGCCGCTGGCGGACAAACCGTGGCGGTCCATGAATTGGCTGCGCAGAATGGCGCCAGGATGTACGGCTTCAGAATTGCTCATGATGGTCGGCTTTTTGAAAGATACTGAGGTGCATCCTAGAGGTTAGTGGCCGCCATGACTGTCAATATCGGTACAGTTTGCATGCGTTCCATCTAACCCATTCGGGGGGTGCCTTGAGTCTGCCACAGAATTGCCACGCATGCCGTTCCTGAACCGCCGCACCGAACCCGTTCCCGCTTCTTTGCTGCCTGCGCTGCGCTCGCACATCTGGTTCGCCAGTTGTCCCCCGGCGATGCAGGAAGGTCTGCTCGAGCGAGGGCGGCTGGTGTCCCTGAAAGCCGGTGAAACCCTGTTTGCCCAGGGAGACGATCACCCCGGTTTGTGCTGCGTGGTGGCGGGGGCCCTCAAGGTTGGTTCCCTGAACCCGCGCGACGGCACCCACCGCTTGTCTCTTTACCTGGAGCCCTACCAGTGGTTGGGCGAGATCGCCTTGATCGACCGCAAGCCGCGCAGCCAGGACGCCGTGGCGGACACGGATGCCACCGTGTTGATGATCCCGCAGGCGGTGCTCGAACCCTGGCTGGACGCCCACCCGCACTACTGGCGCGACATGGCGCGCCTGGCGTGCGGCAAGCTTCGCTTGATGTTGATGGCCGCGGAAGACACCGCCACCATGCCCATCGAGCAGCAGCTGGCGCGGCGCCTGGTGTTCGCGGCCACCAGCTACGGACACGCCGTTCAGCCCACCTTGCGCCGCAGGTTGCGTCTGCCCCAGGAGTACCTGGCGCGGATGATGGGCGTGTCCCGGCAGACCATCAACAAGGCGCTCAAGTCGCTGGCGGCCGACCGCATCATCGCCGTGCACTACGCCGAGATCGAGATCCTGGACGCCAGGGCCCTGGCCACCCAGGCGGGCCAGTTCGACGCGGCCCTGTGGAGCGGCCTGGAAGACAGCGACGGTGGCCGTGCTTAAACGGGCCGCTGGTCAGCGGCGCGGGGCCTGACTTTGCCCGCCGCTTCCTTGGCGCGGGCGCGGGCCGTGTCGACATCATCGTCAAAGGCCAGGGCCACGCCCATGCGGCGCTTGGCGAAGCTTTCGGGCTTGCCGAACAGGCGCAGGTCGGTGTTGGGCACGCGCAGTGCGTCGGCCACGCCGTCAAAGACGACGGCCTGCGTGTCCACGCCGCCATAGATCACCGCCGAAGCGCCGGGTGTGCGCAGGGCGGTGTTCACCGGCAAGCCCAGGATGGCGCGGGCGTGCAGCTCGAACTCGCTTTGCACCTGCGTGGTCAGCGTGACCAGGCCGGTGTCGTGCGGGCGCGGGCTGACTTCGCTGAACCACACCTGCGGTCCCTTGACGAACAGTTCGACCCCGAACAGGCCCTGGCCACCGAGGTTGTCGGTCACGGCCTGGGCAATGGCCTGGGCCTGGTCGAGTGCTTCTGGGTGCATGGGGTGCGGCTGCCAGCTTTCCACGTAGTCGCCGCTGACCTGCAGGTGGCCGATGGGGGCGCAGAAGCTTGTGTCGACCTGGCCCTGGGCGTTCACTGCGCGCACGGTCAGCAAAGTGATCTCGTAGTCGAAATCGATGAAGCCTTCGACGATGACGCGGCCGTGGCTGACGCGGCCACCGGCCATGGCGTGATCCCAGGCCTTCTGCACGTCGGCCGGGCCATCGATCTTGCTCTGGCCTTTGCCGGACGAGCTCATCACCGGTTTGACGATGCAGGGGTAGCCGATCTTGTCGTTGATGGCCGCCTGCAGTTCCTGCAATGAATCGGCGAAGACGTAGGGGCTGGTGGGCAGGGCCAGGGTTTCGGCGGCCAGTCGGCGGATGCCTTCGCGGTCCATGGTCAGGCGCGCGGCGCGGGCCGTGGGGATGACGCGGACCACGCCCTGCGCTTCGAGTTCTTCCAGCACTGGCGTGGCGATGGCTTCGATCTCGGGCACGACCAGGTGGGGGCGCTCGGCCAGGATCAGGGCGCGCAGCTGGTCGGCGTCGCTCATGGTGATCGTGCGGCTGTGGTGGGCCACTTGCTGGCCGGGTGCGTGGTCGTAGCGGTCGACCGCGATGGTCTCGACGCCCAGGCGCTGCAGTGCGATCAGCACCTCTTTGCCCAGTTCACCCGAACCCAGCAGCATGACGCGCGTGGCCGCGGGTGACAAAGGGGTGCCGAGTTGAAGGGTGTGGCCTGGGGTGCTGCGGGTAGGTGTGCTCATGGCGGGCTGACGGCGGGGTTGGGTGGTGCGTGGTGTCAGCCATTGTCGGCCATGGGCAGCTCCACGGTGAAACGGCTGCCGCGGTCGGGGTGGCTGTCCAGGTGCAGGCTGCCGCCCAGGCGTTCGACCAGGCGTTTGACGACAGCCAGGCCCAGGCCCGAGCCTTCGACCCGCAAGGCCCGGGCGTCTTCCAGGCGCACATAGGGCTGGAACACGGTTTCCAGGTGCTGGGGCGCGATGCCGATGCCCGAGTCTTCGACCTGCAGCCACAGGTGGCCGCGCTGCTTCGTCGACAGGCTGGCGCGGATGGTCACGCCCCCGACCAGCGTGTACTTCAGCGCATTGCTGGTCAGGTTGCAGACGATCTGCCGGACGCGCGTGGCATCGGCCCGCCAGGTCTGAAGGACGGCTTGGTCACTGGGCGCGATGTCGAGGCTCAGGCTCAAACCTTTGGCCTGGGCTTGCGGCAGCCACTCTTCGCGCAGTTCGTTGAGCAGGCGGACCAGGTCGAAAGTCTCGGCCTGGATGCGCAGGGCGGGGTTCTCCAGGCGGGTGAATTCGGTGACGTCGCGCAGGTGGGCGTCCAGCTGGATGGCGCTGCCACGCAGGCGGTCGAGTGCGCGGGCTTCGGTGCCGCCGCGCAGTTTCAGGGCCAGCAGGTCGATGGTGCCGAGCATGGCCTGCAGCGGCGTGCGGATCTCGTGCGAGAGCATGGCCAGGAAGCGCTCTTTGCCCTTGAAGGCATCTTGCTGCGAGCGGTTGAGTTGTCCGCGCAGGTGGGTGATGAAGCTCAGGGCCAGGATGCCGCCGGGGTGCATCACCAGCGCAGCCAGCAGCGTCTTGTTGGTGACGAGGTAGAGCTCGCTCGCGCCGCCCATGGGCAAGGGGGTTTGCAGGCTGAACAGGTACTGCAGCACCAGGCCGCTGTAAGTGATGCCGCTGACCCAGGCGCCGCCGCGTGGCCAGGCCACGAAGGCCACGATGTAGAACACCGGCAACATCTGCGCGATGGAGCTCATGGCGTACAACTGTTGCACGGAGGACGGCCCTGCCATGGCCAGGTGAATGGCGCCCAGCAAATAGATGCTGGTGGCGATCAGGGTGGGCGGCAAGCCCAGGCCGATGTGGCGAGGCCGGACGACGTGCAGGATGCCGACGCCAAGGTAAAGGGCCGCCAGCATGGGGATGGCCCACAGATCCCATTCAGTGGCCAGGCCGCGTTGGCGGTCGGTGACCCAGATGAGCATGGCGCCCATGGCGGCGAGCAGGGCAACGCCGGTCATCAAGCGGTCGTGCCGATGGTCGACAGGCCTTTCTGGCGTGGAAGTCATGCGGGCGTGTCTGCGGGCTAGAGGGCGCTGTTGGCCAGGCGGTCCAGTTTGCTTTGGATGGTGGCCGTCAGCACGGCTGGGCGCACTGGCTTCTCGAAAAAGGCCACGCCTTGCGTGCGCAACAAGGTGGTCAGGTCGGCTTCGGTGGCGGCGCCGTCCCGCAACTGCCCGGTCAGCAGCACGATGGGCGCCACGGGCCGCGCGGCGCGGATTTGCTCGACGAGGGCATGCGCGGTCTGGCCTACGCCAAGGATGAGGTCGACCACGAAGGCGTCGTAATCCGACAACGCGGTGCCGAGCAACTGGGCGGCGCTGGTGAAGGCGTCTGCCCGGTAGCCGGTTTCGTTGAACCAGTCGCCCAGGGCCTCGGCCGATGCCAGGTCGTCGTCAACCACGGCGATGCGGGTGGGTTTGGCCTGACCGTCCTGGGTCAGCGAGACCTGGTTGACCAGGTAATGCGGTCCGCGAAGTCCCACCTTTTGCAGGGCAGCCTGGCCGCCGACCCACCAGCCTCGCGCATCGTGGGCGGCGGCCAAGGCCACGTGGCCTGCAGCGCCGGACCGGATCTGCGCACCCAGGCGCACTTGGCAGGGCAATTCCTGTCCATCCACCAACAGGCGCGCGGCCTGGCTGGCGGTGCTGCCCAGGCTGTCCAGGGCGGGCGAGGCCGGCAGTGGACGCGAAGCCTGCTGGGCGAAGACCTGGTCCAGGGATTCGCCAAAATGCTGCGCGACCGCGAGCACCTCGCCAAACAGCCACACCGCGCCTCGCAGCTTGCGGCGGGCCTGGCTGATCGAGATGTCGGTGATTTGGGCCAGGGTAGCGGCTTGCTGCCGCGCAGGAACACCATGGCGCTCCATGAGCGCGCTCAGGCAGTCGGCGGCGAGGGCGGACGAGGGGTCGCGTGGCTCTTCGCTCAACAGGACGGGGTCTTGGTGTTCCAGGGCGGCCATGCGGTCGTTCATGAGCATTTGAGATTCGTTTGAATCATTTTTGCACCTTATGTTCTGTTTTTGGCGATACAATCGTCGAAACGCTCAAATATGCCCGCGTGCGGCACCCGCTCAGGGAACCCATGTACAACAAAATCACCGGCCCCTTGGGGTTGGTCGGCGAGCCCGCTGTTCTGTCATGAACATGGCCGCCGGATGCCACAGGCTTTGAAGGCCACCTTCTCCAAGGTGGCCTTTTTCATTGTCGGTCAATTCCGTGATGGGATGATGTCCTCCTTGTCGTCCGGAGGAATGAACGATGTCGATCGCCTGGAATGCGTTCACCCCTTGGTCCGCCCTGGCCGGAGGGGTGTTGATCGGCACCGCGGCCGCCATGCTGGTCTTGTTGAACGGCCGCATCGCGGGCATCAGCGGGGTGCTGGGGGGCTTGTGGAGGCCGGCGCCGGGTGAGGTCGGTTGGCGCCTGGCCTTCGTGCTGGGGCTGGTCGGCGCGCCACTGGTGCATGGGCTGTTCAAGGCCTGGCCGGCCCCGGCGATCGACGCCGGCATGGCCGAGTTGGTCGTGGCGGGGCTGTTGGTGGGCGTGGGCACGCGGTACGCGGCCGGCTGCACCAGCGGACATGGCGTGTGTGGCCTGTCGAGGCGGTCGCCCCGGTCCTTGGTGGCCACCTTGGCGTTCATGGGCATGGGCTTCGCCACGGTGTTCGTGTTGCGCCACGTGCTGGCCTGGCAGGGCTTGGCGCCATGACCCTGCTGTCGGCGTTCCTGGCAGGCCTGGTGTTCGGCCTCGGCCTCATCGTCTCGGGCATGGCCAACCCGGCCAAGGTGCTGGGCTTCCTGGACTTGGCGGGCGCCTGGGATCCTTCGCTCGTGCTGGTGATGGCGGGGGCCATCAGCGTCGGGATCGGGGCCTTCGCGGTGGCAGGTCGGCGTTCGGTGTCCTGGCTTAGCGAGGACATGCACTTGCCGACAGCGCGCCAGATCGACCGGCGTTTGGTTGGCGGCAGCCTGGTCTTCGGCCTGGGCTGGGGTGTGGCGGGTTTCTGCCCCGGCCCTGCCTTGGTCGCCTTGGGCATGGGTGAATTCAAGGCGGTGGTGTTCGTGGTCGCGATGTTGGCAGGCATGGGTTTGTTCGAAGTGCTGGAGCGTTGGCCGGCCAGGGAGCGTTCATGACGGGATCGGTGCGGCGCGTGGCCATCGTGGCGGCCATGCCTGAAGAGTTAGGTGCCTTGCTGCGGGCCATGTCGCCCGGCCAGGTGGTGCAGCGCGCCGGGCGCAGCTTCCACCTGGGCCATTGGTGCGGGCACGAGGTGGTGGCGGTGCTGTCGCGCATCGGCAAGGTGGCCGCGGCCACCACCACCACCCTGCTGCTGAGCGAGTTCGGGGTGGACCGTGTGCTGTTCACTGGCGTGGCCGGCGGCCTGGGCGATGGGGTGCGGGTGGGTGACGTGGTGGTGGCCGATGCGCTGCTGCAGCACGACATGGATGCCTCGCCCCTGTTTCCGCGTTTCGAACTGCCGGGCTTGGGGTTGGACCGCTTGTGGGCCGATGCCGACCTTGTCAAACTGGCGGGGCAGGCGGCCACCGAAGTCTTGGCCGAGGCGGCGTTGCATGGCTTGATCGAGGCCACACCACGTGTGCACCAGGGCTTGGTGGTCAGTGGCGACATCTTCGTGGACACCACCGCCGAAAGCGCGGCCTTGCGCCTGGCTTTGCCCGAGGCCTTGGCCGTGGAAATGGAAGGCGCGGCGCTGGCCCAGGTGTGCCACGATTTCGGCGTGCCGTTCGCCGTCATCCGCACGATCTCGGACCGGGCGGACGACGCGGCGCACGTGGACTTCCAGCGTTTTGTGCTGGAGGTGGCCAGCCGCTATTCACTGGCCGTGGTCAGGGCCATGCTGGAACGCCTGCCGCCGTGATCCATTCGAAGAAGGAGACAGACATGAGCCGCTTCAATTCATTCAAGGAGTTCTACCCCTTCTACCTGTCGCAGCACACCGACCTGGTGTGCCGGCGCCTGCACGTGCTGGGCTCCCTGCTCGTGCTGGTGGCGCTGGCGACCGTGGTGCTGTCGGGGCAGTGGGCCTGGTTGGTGCTGGTGCCCTTCGTCGGCTATGGCTTCGCGTGGGTTGGCCACTATGTGTTCGAGAAGAACAAGCCGGCCACTTTCAGCCACCCGGTCTACAGCTTCATTGGCGACTGGGTGATGCTGTGGCAGGCCTTGACGGGTAAGGTGCGCTTGTGAGCTCAGCTCAGCTCAGCTCAAGCGGTCGGCGATGGAGCGGATGAGGCGGTGGCGTGAAGCGGTATAGGGCGGGAAGAACACTTTGACCGTGTTCAGCCAGCCGGCTTGCATCACCGATCGCTCGTGTGAAAACGCCTTGAAGCCATGGTGGCCGTGACAACTGCCCATGCCCGAATGGTTGACGCCGCCAAAAGGCAAGCCGGAATGCGCCACGTGCACGATGCAGTGGTTGACGCAGGCCCCGCCCGAGCTGGTGTGGCCCAGCACGTGGTGCGCGCGGGCCTGGTCCTTGGTCCAGATGTAGAGCGCCAGCGGTTTGGGGCGACGGTTGATCTGCGCGATGACCTGGTCCAAATCGGTGTAGCCGATGACGGGGAAGATTGGCCCGAAAATTTCTTCCTGCAGCAAGGCCGCTTCAGGCGGCAAGCCCTCGATCAGGGTGGGGGCGACGTAGCAAGCGGCCACGTCGACCTCGCCGCCCGCCAGCAAGGTGCCACCGCGCCGCACCCCATCGTCGATCAGCGCTTGCAGGCGCTGGGTGTGCCGAGGGTTGATGATGCGGGCCAGGTCGGGGCTGTTCTGGCGATCCTGGGCGCTGTGGCCATAGCGCGCTTGCAGCACCGCCTGACAGGCGGCCAGGAAGCGTGCCTTGATGCCTTCGTGAACGTAGAGGTGGTCGGGTGCCAGGCAGGTCTGGCCGGCGTTGATCAGCTTGCCCCAGAGGATGGTCTTGGCGGCTTCGGCCACGTCGGCGGTGTCGTCCACGATGGTGGGCGACTTGCCGCCCAGTTCCAGGGTGACGCTGCACAGGTGCCTGGCGGCGGCGGCCATCACTACCTTGCCGACGCTGGGTGAGCCGGTGAAAAAGAGGTGGTCGAAAGGCAGGTCGAGCAAGGCCTGAGCGGTGGGCAGGCCACCTTCGAACACGGCGACTTCATCCAGCTTGAACACGGTGGCGATGATGCGGACCAGGACGGCGCTGACGCGGGGCGCCATCTCCGAGGGCTTGAGGATCACGGTGTTGCCCGCCGCGATGGCCGAGATCAGCGGGCAGACCGACAGGTTGAGCGGGTAGTTCCAAGGCGCGATGACCAGGCAGCGGCCACGCGGCTGTGGCTGGACCCAGGCGCTGTTGCCCAGGGTCAGCAAGGTGGGCCCGATCCGCCTGGGCTTCATCCATTGCCGGAGGTGGCCGATGGCGTGGCGCAGTTCGTCGAGGATGGGGATGATCTCGGAGCCTTCGACCTCGGTCTCGGGCTTGCGGAAGTCGTGGTGGAAAGCCTCGTAGAGCGGCGCCCGGTGCGCCAGGATCACTTCACGCAGCTTGACGAGGCGCGCGATGCGTTCGCCGGCCGTGGACGTGCGCCAGCGCAGCGCGGTCGAGCCTTGCGCGTCGAAGACTTCTTGCATCAGAGCGGGGTCGCTCTCGGGCGTGGTGGCGGTCATGGGGGCGCTCCTCAAGCCTGAGGCACTGTATCGAGCCGGCGTGACCTGTCCTATAAGCGTTTTACCCAATGGATATCAAGTTGACGTTAACGTCAGTCGCGCCTAGAGTGGGCCCATGCAGAACTTCGTCTCCACACCGGCCCGCTTCGTGCAGACCGCCTTGCGCCATGCCAACCAGCCTGGCTATTTCGTGCGCGAAGCTGGCGGCTGGCAGGCCACCTCGTGGAACGACTACGCCGACCAGGTCGATGCCGCCGCGCGGGGTTTGCTGGCCTTGGGCGTGAACCCGGGCGACGTGGTGTGCGTGCTGGGTTTCAACCGGCCCGAGTGGGTCATCATGGACATGGCCGCGATGATGGTCGGTGCCGTGCCAGCCGGCATCTATTGGACGAGTCCGGCCAACGAGGTCGAGTACATCCTGAACCATTCGCGCAGCCCCGTGCTGCTGGTGGACAGCGACGAACGCTTCCAGCAGGTGGATGCCATGCGTGCCCGCTTGCCTGCCTTGCGCCAGGTCATCCGCATGAAGGGTGGGAGTCCATCGGGGGAGGCCTTGTCTTGGGAGGCCTTCATGGCCTTGGGCGAGCGGCGCTTGCAGACCTTGGTGGAAAAGCGCCTGCAGGATTTGCGGCCGCAGGATCCGGGCACCTACATCTACACCTCGGGCACCACAGGGCCATCGAAGGCGGTGGTGCTGTCGCACGCCAACCTGGCCTGGAGCGCAGTGGCCCTGAGCCAGTCGCTCACGGCCACGCCCAAAGACCGCGTCATTTCCTACCTGCCCTTGGCCCACGTGGCCGAGCAGATGATCAGCGTGCACACGCCGACGCTGGCGGGCTTTCCGATCTACTTCGCGCGCAGCCTGGATGAATTGAGCGAGCACCTGAAGGAGGTGAGGCCCACCATCTTTTTCGGCGTGCCGCGCGTGTGGGAAAAGATGCACGCGGGCATCCAGGCCAAGCTGGCCACGGCCACGGGCGTGAAGAAGCACCTGGCGGCCTGGGCCTTGCGCACGGGCCAGCAATGGCACGAAGCGATCCTGGACGGACGCCAACCCGGCCTCTGGCTGAACTGGCAAAAGAAGTGGGCCAGCCGGCTGGTTCACCAGAAAGTGAAGGCAGCCATTGGCCTGGACCAGGCGCACATGCTGTCGTCCGGGGCGGCGCCCATCGCGGCTGACAAGCTCAAGTTCATGACCGGTTTGGACCTGGTGATCCGCGAGGTCTACGGGCAATCCGAAACCTGTGGCGCGACCAGCCTGAGCACCGAGGGCGCCACGCGCATCGGCTCGGTCGGGCGCCCCTTGAAAGGCGTGGAAATGCGGGTGGCCGCCGATGGCGAGATCTTGGTGCGCGGGCCGCACATCTTCCAGGGTTACGCAGGCAGTCCGCAGGCCACCGCCGAGGCCATGCAGGACGGTTGGTTGCTCAGCGGCGACCTGGGGCACATCGACGCCGATGGCTACCTGTACATCACCGGGCGCAAGAAGGACCTGCTGATCACCTCGGGCGGCAAGAACATCTCGCCGGCCAACATCGAGGCCGACCTGATGAACGTGCCCCTGATCGAACATGCCGTGGTCTGCGGCGATGGCCGCCATTACCTCAGCGCCTTGCTGACCCTCGACCAGGCGGTGTTGTCGGCCCTGGCCGCGGCCAGCCTGTTGAACGGCCCCGACCTGCACCGGCACCCGCTGGTGCTCGAAGAGTTGCAACGCGGCATCGACCAGGTCAATGCCCGGCAGGCGCGCGTGGCGCACATCCGCAAGTTCAGCATCCTGCCGAGCGCCTTGACCATCGATGCCGGCGAACTGACGCCCACCTTGAAGGTGAAGCGCAGGGCCGTGATCGACCGCCACCAGCACTTGGTCGAGGCCATGTACGACGAGGACAAGCCCGCGATGCGGGCCTGAACCGGGCTCCTTTGCTCAGGTGGTGGGGGGTGTCATGCCGGGTGGCATGCCGCCTCCACCTGTCGGGGGTGTGCCCCCGCCGCCCCCACCGCCGCTGTTGGTCTCCGCACTGCTGCAGCGGGTGCCCGCGTCGATCAGGATGTCGAACTTGGCGGTGGCGTACTTGGCCGTGCGGGCGACGGTGAGCTTGAGCGAATCGCCCGCCACCGCGCCCGGGATGCAGCTGTTGTTGCCGTTGTAGACCTGGTCGGTCGAATGCGGTTGGTCGGGCAGGCCGTGGGGGTAGTAGGGCAGCATGCTGTCGGTGTAGACCAGTTGCGTCAGCTGTTCATCGAAGAAGAACTGCGTGGTCAACTCCGAGGTCTTGGTGCCGTTGGTGTACTGGCGCACCTTGCAGTGAATGTGCGGCGAGCGGCCCGAGTACCAGCCGGGGTAGATGCTGCGGAACTGGACCTTGCCCTGCTTGTCGCTGACCTGGTAGCCGCGCAGGAATTTCTTGCCCACGGTGTTGTTGGCGCTCACGTCCGAATACAAACCCAGGGCGTTGCAATGCCAGAGGTCGACGACCGCGTTGGGCAGTGGCTTGGTCAAGCCGGTGGCCGTGTCCAGGGTCGAGACCGACACGGACAGCAACAGCAGCAGGCCGTCTTGCGTGCTGCCATCGCTTGGATCGACGCGGATGTCGGGCCGGTTCAGCAACTCGTCCACGAAGTAGGGGCCTTCGGTCACATCCACGGTGGAGTGGTTGCCGAGGGCGGCGCGTGTGAGGGGCGCGGCCACGATCAGCGCGGTGCCCGCGGCGGCTTGCTTGAGCAGCAGCCGGCGGGGGGTGTTGATCAGGTGGGTGCTCATGCGTTGGCCTCCTTGGACCTGGCGCGCGCGCATGCCAGCAAAGGCAGGGCGCCCAGCCACAGCAGCAGCGTGGCGGATTCGGGCACGGCGCTCACCGTCACCTTGGCTTGCAAGGGGTAGAGCGTGCTGTTGGTGAACCACACATCGCCAGCGTCATCGCTGTTGGCCCACAAGCCCGTGAAGCCGGTGCCCGTGCCCTCGCTGGCCTCGGTCCACGACCAGTTCGTGCCGCCGGCGCCATTGCTCAGGACCAGCCAGTAGCTGCTGCCCGCGAGCAGGTCAATGCCGCTCAAGGTGAAGCCCAGTGAGCCGCCGTCGGTGGAGGTGGCCGTGAAGGTGGCCAGCAGGCTGTCGGGGATCAGGCCGCTGGCGTCGCTGCTGTACAAAGCCAGGGTGCTGGCGCCGCTGTCGACCGAGCCGGAAAGCACCGCGTCCAGCGTGGCCAGGCTGTGGTCCGCATCGGACGTGAAGCTGGCGGCCAGCCAGCTGGTGGCGGTGGCCGCCAGGGTGCCGCTGGACACCTGCTCGGTGTTGTCGGACAAGGTGGTGGCCTGGGCGGCGAAGGGGGCCGTCCAGGTGAGGGCGCTGAAGACGCAGGCGAGGCCGATGGTCCGCAGCGTGGCGGTGATGGGTCGGTGTCTCATGGTGGCTTGCTCCGGTTTGTTGACAGGAGGCGCCAGCTTGACCACGGCGTTTGTCCGCTTTTTGCCCGCTTCATGTCCAGTTGGACACACTCCGTGTACGCCCCTGACAAGGTGCGTGGCCAGACTGCCTAGAATGAGTTCCATGAATCGATGCCTGGTGGTTGACGATGACGGCGAGATCCGCGACTCGGTGCGCGATTACTTGCAGCGTTTCGGCATGACGGTGACCACCGCCTCGTGCGGCGCGGAGATGCGCCGCTTGGTGCAGCCCGGTGCCTTCGATGTCATCGTGCTGGACCTGATGCTGCCCGACGACAACGGCCTGGCCTTGTGCCGCTGGGTGCAAGAGCACGCCGGCACGCCCGTGATCATGCTGACGGCGCAAGGCGACCCGGCCAGCCGCGTCCTGGGGCTGGAGGTGGGCGCGGACGATTACCTCGCCAAGCCCTTCGAGCCGCGCGAACTGGTGGCCCGCATCAACGCCGTCTTGCGCCGTGCGCAAAAGGGCGAGCGTGGCAAAGAAGACGCGCAACGCACGGTGCGCTTCCAAGGCTGGACCTTCGACCGCCTGTTGCGCCAGCTGGTGTCGCCGCAAGACGTGGTGGTGGCTTTGTCCAGTGCCGAGTTCCGCCTGTTGTCGGCCTTCGTGGAGCGGCCGGGCCGCGTGCTCAGCCGCGACCAGTTGATCGACATGACGCGCGCGCCTGGCGTCGATGTCAACGACCGCAGCATCGACCTGGCCGTGTCGCGCCTGAGGCAGAAGCTGGGCGACTCCTCGCGCGAGCCTGTGCTCATCAAGACCATGCGTGGCGAGGGCTACTTGTTCAACGTCAAGGTGCTGGCATGAGCAGGCTCAAGCGTTGGCTGGGCGACACCTTGTTCATGCGCCTCTTCATCCTGATGTGGGTGGCGCTGGTGGTCAGCCACGTGGTGGCGTATTCGGTGGTGACCTCGTGGCATGAGGCCCCATCGCATGCGCAGGATGAGCCTGGACCCGGCCTGCCGACCTTCCCATCCCTGCCACCGACGCCGGGCCTGGAGGCAGGCCCCGGGATGCGGCCGGGTGGTCCGGCGGGGCCGGGCGGAGGCCCGATGCCCAACCGTGGCCCGAGACCGCCCATGGCGCCGGGGGGCCTCACGCGTGAGCCGCCGGACGAGCAGCCTTTGCCCTGGCGCGGTGACGCGCAGCCCGGGGCGCAGGCGGCCAGTTTGCCGCCGCCGTCCCACTCGCGGGCAGGCATGTTGGTCGTGGATTACGGCATCCGCTTCCTCATCATCGGCCTGGCGGCGTGGCTGGGCGCGCGCTGGTTGTCGCGGCCCATGCACACCTTGGCCTCGGCCTCGCGCGAGTTGACCGCCTTGCTGGGCCAAGACCCGCAGCGCCTGCCCAAACTGGACGAGTCCCGGGGCACGACCGAGGTGCGTGAAACTGCCCGGGTTTTCAACGACATGGCGCAGCGGCTGAGCGACCAGTTCAAGGCGCGGGGCCTGATGCTGGCGGCCCTGTCCCACGATCTGCGCACGCCCTTGACGCGCATGCGCATGCGCATGGTCAGCCTGCCCGAGGATCCGCTGCTCGACCGTTGCGTGAACGACATCCGCGAGATGAACGAACTGATCGATTCGGCCTTGCAGATGTTCCGCGATGCGGGCGCCAACGAACCGGTCCAGAACGCCGATGTTTGTTCGGTGGTGCAGTCGCTGACCGACGACCTGATCGAGCAAGGGCAGGCCGTCACTTTCCAGGGGGACACGGCCGTGGTGAAGTGCCGGCCGGTGCTGCTGCGCCGAGTGGTGTCCAACCTGGTGGGCAACGCGCTGCGCTATGGCCAGCGGGCGGATGTCTCGGTGCGCTGGCAAGGCCAGCAGGTTCGGATCGTGGTCGATGACGCGGGGCCAGGCATCCCGCCAGAGCAACTGGACGCCGTGTTTCAGCCCTTCTACCGCGTCGAAAGTTCGCGCAACCGACACACCGGTGGCACGGGGCTGGGCCTTTACATCGCGCGTGACCTGATCACTCGCCAAGGCGGCACGCTGACCTTGCGCAACCGGCCCGAAGGTGGTTTGCGCGCCGAGGTGCTGCTGCCTCGGACGCATGTGTCGGGGTCGACACAAAGCCGCTAAACGCCCGACAAGCCCGCTGGTTGCAATGCCTGGACGGGCAAGACGTGCCCGCATCAACACGACGAGGCACCCCGCATGAGCGACCACCACCACGACCACGATCACGACCAGGGCCTGGCACACGACCTGCAAATGCTCATCCTGTCATCCACCCAGCGCCGGCAGGCCCTGCGCTGGTTGTTGGGGGCCGGTGCCACGGCCCTGGTAGGCTGCGGAGGTGGCGGCGACCCCAGCACCACCTCCGCCAGCAGCACGACGGGCAGCACCACGACGACGTCCGGCACCACCACAGGCACGGGCACCGTCGCGTCGTGCTCGGTCATCCCGGAGGAAACCGCCGGTCCTTATCCAGGCGATGGTTCCAACAGCAGCAATGGCTCGATCGCCAATGCCCTGGCCCTGAGCGGCATCGTGCGCAGCGACATCCGTTCCAGCATTGCTGGGGCTTCGGGGGTGGCAGCCGGGGTGCCGCTCACCATCGAGTTGCGCTTGGTCAACACGGCGTCCAGTTGTGCCGACCTGTCGGGTTATGCCATCTACCTGTGGCATTGCGACCGCGATGGCAAGTACTCGATGTACTCGTCCGGCATCACCGCCGAGAACTACCTGCGCGGCGTGCAGTCCACCGACAGCAGTGGGGTGGCGAGCTTCACCACCATCTTTCCGGCGTGCTATTCGGGCCGCATGCCGCATGTGCACTTCGAGGTCTACCAATCGGCCAACGTGGCCACGCAGTACAGCAACAAGCTGAAGACCTCGCAACTGGCCTTTCCCGTGGCCGTGTGCCAGACCGTCTACAACGGTGCCTCGGGCTACAGCGCCAGCGTCAGCAACCTGGCCCAGATCAGCTTCGCCACCGACAATGTGTTCAGCGATGGCGTGAGCCTCCAGACGGCCACCGTCACCGGCGACCTCGTGAACGGCTATGTGGCCACGCTGACCGTGGGCATCTCGGCGTGAGCCTCCTCCTCGGCCCCAGGTGCGAATGGCTCAGTTGACTGGATCCTCGTCCAGCCCGGGCATCAGGACCTCGCCGTTCGGCCCCCATTCCACGTGGGTGATGCCCGGCTCCTGCTCTTCCAATCGCCTTTTCTCAGCTTCCTGGGCACTCAAGTCATTCTGGCGCACCCTCATCTCGTCGACGGCTTTGCGCTCCTGCAGATTTTTCTGGGCACGCTCCAGGGCCAATTTGACGCATGACACCAGTTCGCCTTCCTGCCATGGCTTGGTCAGGTAACGGAACACCTCGACGTCGTTGATCGCCGTCATGATGGTCTCGACCTCCGTGGTGGCGCTCAAGATCATGCGAATGGCTTGGGGCTGCTTGTCGCGCACCTTTCCCAGGAACTGGACGCCGTTCATCTGGGGCATGCGGAAGTCGCTGACGACGACGTCGAACGACACCACGTCCGTGCGCGCCAGCGCCTGCAGCGGGTTGTCGAAGCCTTCCACCTTGACGGAGGCCGGCAAGGACCGGCGCAGCAAACGCTGCAGGGCGAAGACCACGTTGGGCTCATCGTCAAGGAGCAGTATGCGGCTCATGAACGCTCCTGTGGCTGCTTGATGGCCAGCAAGATGGGTTGGCCACCCCGCCGCTCGAAGGTCTTGATCCGCGCAATCAGTTCATCGGTCAGCACATGGTCTGCTGCCAGAAGCAAGACGCCTTCGGCGGACAGGAAGTCAACGGCGAGCACCATGCCGGGTTTCAGTTCGTCCGTTCTCAACTTGAGCGGACGGTGCGTGGGCGGCGGCGGTGGTTTGGCAAACAGGCTCAGAAAGGCATCGATGACCGCTGGATCGAACTGCGTGCCTTTGCCTCGGCTGATCATTGTTCGGGCCTCGTGCGGCGAAAGGCATTCGGTGATGAGGTGGCCGGCCTGCATGTCTTCATAGGCATCGACCACGGCCAGGATGCGGGCCCCCACTGGAATGGCCTCGTCCTTGAGGCCATCCGGGAATCCACGGCCATCGTGGCGCTCATGGTGAGACCGGATCAAGGCTGCCACGGGTTGCATGTCATCCAGGCCCATCAAAGCCTGCTCCCCAAAAATCGGGTGAAGCCTGTAGCGGGCGGACTCTTCCGGCGTCATCTTCGAAACCGGCTTGGACAAGGTCGTGTCCGACAGCCCGATCTTGCCGATGTCGTGCATCAAGGCCGCGATGAAAACCTCGTGGGCCTGCGTGTCGTCCAGATTCAAGGTCTTGGCCGTGCGCCTTGCCAGGTCCGCCACTTTGCGTGAATGGCCCACCAGTTGCCCACCCCGCAGTTCGATCAGATTGGAGAACGACTTGATCGAGTTGAAGTAGTTCTTCTTCAGTCGGTCATTGAGTTGCGCCAACTCGGCCGTGCGCTCCTCGACCTTCTGCTCAAGCGTGGCATTGAGCGCCTTGAGTTCTTCGTTTTGCCGGATGCTCAGGGCTTCAAGGCGATTCTTCTCGGCGACAAGCGCTTTGCGTTCAAAGGCTTCGGCGACAGTGCCCAGGATCTCGCTGTCTTTCCAGGGCTTGGCGATGTACCGATGAATCTGCCCCTCGTTGATCGCGGAGATGGTGGAATCGATGTCGGCATAGCCCGTCAGCAAAAGCCTCGTGATCTCGGGCCAGCGCGTGCGCACTTGCGAGAGCAACTCGGCGCCAGTCATCATCGGCATGCGCATGTCGGAGATGATCAGATCGACTGTTTCGGTTTCGAGCAGCGCCAAGGCCGCCGCGCCGCTTTCCGCGGTCAGGACCCGGTGCCCTGACGAGCGAAACAGGCGCTTCATGGCGGAAAGGATGCTCGGCTCGTCGTCAACGCAGAGAACGGTCCGGGGAATGGCTTGAGGCGTGTCCATGGGGCTCCTGGCATCAGACCTGCAAGGCCTGACACACATCTTCAAACTGGTTTTGCACTTGGGCGAATGCCGCCATGCAGGCTTCCTCGCCGGGGAACATGGCCGCCCAGATGTCAGGCGGGGTAGGCGGAACCGTCTCATCGGCATCGCCCGAAAAGCCCAAGGCGTGCGAGAACGCATCGGCGAGGTGCGCCAGCCCCACCAGCCCCGGACCATGGTGCATGGACGGTGCATGGTGAAACTCGATGGCTTCGACAATCACTGGTGAGAACCGCCAGTGCTCCGCGATCCTGGCCCCGGCGACGGCATGGTCGATGCCCATCAAAGACCGTTCGGCATCCACCAGCAGCAGGTCATGCTGGCGCTGGTGTGCCAGGACCTTGGCGTAGACATCGCTGTAAGAACAGGCCAGGGCAATGCGCCCGATGTCATGCAGCAGCCCTGCCGCAAAGCCAATGTCGCTGTCCATGCGAAGTTCATGCGCGAGCGCCTGCCCGCACAGCGCCGTGCCGACCGCATGCCGCCAGAAGCCCCTGAACTCGAAGCCCGGAACCTGAGGGGGCTTGAAGCTGCCGGTGACCCCTGCGGCCACGACCACCGTTCGAACGGTCCTCATGCCCAAGATCGTCAGTGCTTCGGGAATGGACCCAATTTGTCGGGTCATGCCATAGAAGGCCGAGTTGGCCATGCGCAGTGTCTTGGCGCTCAAGGCAGGGTCTCGCGACAACTTGGCCGCAAGCTCTTCCGATGACAATGATTCGTTGCCGAGGCAGGCGATGAGCTCCATCACGACCGCAGGGAGGGAGGGCAGTTCTCTGACACGCGCTTTGAATTGGTCTGGCGTGATGACCAGGTCGCTCATGGCAAGGCTCCCAATTTGTACCTCATCACCAGGTGATAGAGCGGGCTGACTTGACCGGAGCCGAGGATGTGCCGGAACCGGTGCTCGATCTGCCGCCTTGTTTCCTCGCGCTGCGCCTCGGTCGATGCCGATGGGATGAGGTCTGTGTCGGTCTTGGGGGTCTGGTCGGGTGTCATGTCGAGCTTCCGTCGGAGGGGAGGGCCTCTTTTGACTGCGGCATGAGGACCAGCAGCGCGCCTCTTGACTTCGCGGCCCCGGTCATGGGGCGGCACACCGCCCGAAACGCCAAGCCTTTGAGGGTGATGTCATGGTGAAGGCCATCACAGGTGTTCCAAAGCGCCGCCAAGGGCTCCAGCTTGATGTCGTTGACGTGCATGCCCAGCAGGTTCCCAGCGTCGCTGAACAGTTCTTCGGCGTCGGTGTTCATGAAAGCGACCATGCCTTCCGGGTCGAACCCGATCAGCGGCGCCGGGATGTTCTCCAGCACATCCCTGGCCATGGTCAGGCTGCTTTCTTCGCGGTTGATCTGTTCTTGCTGGTAGGCCAGAAGATGCTGAAGCCGCTTGTTGACTTCGGCCAATTCGAGGTTGGCATCCTGGACCTCGCGGTCAAGCCGCAGGTTCTCATCGGCCATTTCCTTTTGCTGAAAGGCTTCCTTGATGTGTCCCCGAACCAGCTCGTCATTCCATGGCTTGGTCAGGAACTTGTAGATGGCGCCCTCGTTGATGGCGTCCGTGATCGATTGGAGTTCGGTGTAGCCCGACAGCACCATGCGCACCGTCTTGGGATAAAGCTCCTTGGCCCTGCGCAAGAACTCGACCCCCGTCATGCCCGGCATTCTCTGGTCGGACAAGATCACGTCCACCTCGTACTCGGCCAGGCGCTGCAAGCCTTGAGGTCCGCTGTTGGCGGTGACGATGTCATAACCATCACGGCGCAGCAGGCGCTTCAGGGATGACACGATGCTTTCTTCGTCATCGACCAGCAAGAGCGTGCGCTTGCGCCCCTTGCGTCCAATCATGTCCTGGGGCAGGCACTTCTTGTCACGCAGCAGCGCGAGCATGTCCTGCTCGTGCAGGGGTTCGCTGAAATAGAAGCCCTGCATCTGGTCGCACTGGTTGGCCACCAGCAGGGCGACTTCGCCATCGCTTTCAACGCCCACGGCCACCACCTTCATCTGCAGGCTGTGCGCCAGGTTGATGATCGCCCGGGTGATGGACACATCCTGTGTGGCCGCCGTGACGTCGGGCACCAGCGATCTTCCAATCTTGATCATGTCGATCGGCAAGCGGCGCAAGTTGACCAAGCTCGAGTAGCCAGTGCCAAAGTCGTCCAGCGCGATGTGCACGCCAATCGACTTGAGCGCGCTCAGCGCGTCGGCCACACGCGCCAGGTCATTCATCAACATGCTTTCCGTGACTTCGATGGTCAGGCAATGCGGATCCAGGCCGGTCTGTCGCAAGACCGCTTCGACCGAGCCGGCGATGTCGGGTTGATTCAACTGCCTTGCCGACATGTTCACGGCCATTCGCAAAGCCGGCAGCCCTGATTGTTGCCACCGCATGGCACTCTCGCAGGCGGTCTTGAGCACCCAGCTGCTGATCTCCAGGATGAGTTCCGTTTCCTCCGCGATGGGAATGAAGTCATCGGGAGCGAGGTCACCGAACAAGTCGTTGCGCCAGCGCACCAGCGCTTCCACGCCGATCACCTGGCCTGTGAGCAGGTCGATCTGCGGTTGGTATTGAAGGTAGAGCTCCTGCCGGCTCAAGGCCTCCCGCAGGGCCGCCGCCCGGGCGAGCTTGTCTCCCAGCTTGGCATTGGCTTCGGCGGTGAAAAAACAGATCTGATTGGGCCCCATGGCTTGTGCCATGCGCATCGCCGCCTCGGCTTGCCTCAAGGCATGGCGTGGCTCCTCGTCCCCGTCCTGGGGGAACACCACGATCCCGATGCCGCACGAAACCTCGACCACGGCGCCGTCCAGTTTGACCGGGCCCGACAGGGTCTCCACCAGCTGGCGGCTGAACTGCAATGCCAGCTCGTCATCCAGTTGGCCGTCGTCGGTCAGCAGGAACATGAACTCGCCCGAGCCCATGTGGGCCCATGTGTCCGACTTGCGCAAGGCAGCGGCCATTTTGCGGGTCAGCAGCAGCAGCAATTGATCCCCAAGCGCGTAGCCCAGCGACCCGTTGATCTTCTGGATTTCATTGATCTCGATCGCCACCAAGGCGATCCGCCGTCCTTGGGGAAGGGCAAGCCTTGCTTCGGCCTGGAGGCGGTCGTGCAGCATCTGGCGGTCGGGCAGGCCGGTCACCGTGTCAAACCGGGCCAGCCGCAAGGACTGTTCCTGCGCTTCCTGCCGCCCCGATGTGTCATGCGCATAGAGCACGACAAAGCTCTTGGCGTCGTATTCCAGGGGCGAGGCATGCAACTCGACCGTGATCATGTGGCCATCGGCAGCTCGCCAGTCGCTGGAAAGTGTGCGGCTGCCTGTGCGCTTGAGCGTGTCCGAGGTGTTGCGCCACATGTCTGGACGCCGATGCGGGGCGATGTCGAAGATGCTCATCTCCTTCATGCCTCCTGCGCCGTATCCCAGCAGTTTTTCAGTGGCTTCGTTGACGTAGCTCAACAGCCCGTCCTCATCCACGACCAGCACTGGCACAGGCGAGTGGTCCAGCATGAATCGACTCATGCGCAGTGCTGGATCCGATTCATGCAAGAGGTTTGGCGAGGACTGGTCGTTCAAAGTGCCTCCTGGTGACACGTGCTGCCGCGTTTTAGCAACGCGGATCTCTCGTCTTCTATCGGTTGATGCTCCTGAAACATGATGGCCGGTCATCCCACAGGAGGTCGCGTCTGTGTGATCTCGACGGGAATGACCGGAGTCGCTTCTTGGAATGTGCGCCATTCGGGCAGAAACCAGCGGCTTTCCCATGCTGCTGGTGTGTTTGTTCGGTCGTGCTGGCACCGAGTGGCGTAAAAGACCAGCATCCGCCACAAGTTCACGTTTGGATGCAAAGCCCGGTTCGCTGGTGCTCAATCGTTTGGCCGAATTGCCGAAGTCTTGGCCTGGGGCCGTTCCCATCGCCTTTGAAAATCGCCAATGCAGACAGAACAGTTGACGTGGAATGCGCAAACCGGCTGGAGCCAGGACAAACCGGCCATGAAAAGCCCTGTGCATTGCGTGCTGGCCTTCGGCTCTCCTGAGGCGCTTCAAAATGTGGAAGCCTTGGCGCAACTCCGCATTTGGTACCCACAGGCTCACATCGTCGGCTGTTCGACCGCTGGCGAGATCTGCGGCATGAGTGTTCAAGACAACACGCTGGTGGCCACGGCGCTGCATTTCGCGCACACCCACCTGCGGATGGCCAGCGCCATGGTGGTCGACGCCTTGGACAGCCACCAGACAGGCGCGACACTGGCCGCCGAACTCAACACACCGGGGCTGGCCCATGTGATGGTCCTGTCCGATGGTCTCCATGTCAATGGAACCGCCTTGGCCAATGGCCTGCGCGAACACCTGCCCGCCACGGTGGCGGTGACCGGTGGACTGGCTGGCGATGGCGATCGTTTCCAAAGCACCCTGGTTTGCGTGGACAACAAGGTCTCGGAAAAATGCGTGGCGGCCATCGGCTTCTACGGCGACCGCCTGAAGGTGGGTTATGGCTCGATGGGCGGTTGGGACAGCTTCGGGCCAGAGCGGCTGGTGACACGTTCAAGCGGCAATGTGCTGTTCGAGCTGGATGGGCAGCCGGCACTTGATCTGTACAAGCGCTACCTGGGTGAGCACGCCCAGCAGCTTCCCGCCAGCGCCTTGCTGTTTCCTCTGGCACTGCGTGGCGATTCGATCGACGGCAGCGTGGTCCGCACCATCCTGGCGGTGGACGAGGCCCAGGGCAGCATGACCTTCGCGGGTGACATGCCGCAGGGCACCCATGCGCGGCTGATGAAAGCCAATTTCGACCGTTTGATCGAAGGCGCGGCGGGTGCGGCGCGGGCGGGGCTTCAAAGGCTGGACAGTTTCGAGCCCGAGTTGGCCATCCTGATCAGTTGTGTTGGGCGCAAGCTGGTCCTCAAGCAGCGTGTCGAGGAAGAAATCGAAAGCGTCCGGGAGGTGCTGGGGCCGCAGGCAACTTTGGCGGGCTTCTACTCCTATGGCGAGATCTGCCCGCACCTCAACCTCACCAAGTGCGAGCTGCACAACCAGACCATGACGGTCACCACGTTCTCAGAGCAGTGAAGTGAATTACCACAAGCTGCTTGAGCGCCAGATTGGCCGCCACCTTCCCGAAGGTGCGCCACCTCATGAACTGGGTCGGCTGCTGGCGGCGGTCAATGAGGCCTACCGCGACGCGGATGCCGACCGGAGTGCGATCGAACGCTCGCTGGAGCTGATGTCGGCGGAACTGACCGAGCGCAATGTTCAGTTGCAGTTCGAATTGCAGGAGCGCCATGCGGTCGAGCAGGCGCTGCTGCAGGAGAAGTCGGAGCAGCAGGCTTTGATCAAGAAGCTGGAAGAAGCCCATCATCAGCTTCTGCAGGCTGAAAAAATGGCCTCGATCGGGCAATTGGCGGCCGGGGTGGCCCACGAAATCAACAACCCCATCGGCTTTGTGGGCTCCAACATGGGGACCTTGCGCGAGTATGTTCAAAGCCTGCTTGATCTCATCGCGGCTTATGAATCGCACGAGGCTGACATGGAGGCTTCGATTCGGCAGCGCATGTCGGGTTTGCGCGCTCAAATCGATCTCAGCTACCTGCGCCAGGACATTCCGAACCTGGTGAGCGAATCCATCGACGGCATCGAACGTGTCCGCAAGATCGTTCAGGACCTGAAGGACTTCTCGCACGTGGATGAGGCGCAGTGGCAATGGGCCGACCTTCGCTGTGGGCTGGATAGCACATTGAACATTGTTCAAAATGAAATCAAATATGTGGCCGAGGTGGTCAAGCACTACGGAGACATTCCGGATGTGGAATGCATGCCATCTCAGCTGAACCAGGTCTTCATGAACTTGCTGGTCAATGCCGCGCACGCGATGCATGAGCGGCGCGGCAAGATCACGGTGACTGTGGGCTCGGCGCTGCCCGAGTCAGTCTTCGTCGAGATCGCAGATGAAGGGCATGGCATTGCACCAGAAAACCTCAAGCGGATCTTCGACCCTTTCTTCACCACCAAGGCTGTTGGCAAGGGAACGGGCTTGGGCTTGTCCTTGTCTTATGGCATCGTCAAGAAACACGGTGGCCAGATCACGGTGGAAAGTCAGCCTGGGGCTGGCACCGTCTTTCGGATTGCGCTGCCAGTCCGCCAACCCGAAAGGCGGCCGGATTGACTGCCTTCTCAATGGCCGACTCAAGGCGTACCATTTCCCCGATGCACGGCGGTTTCGCGCATCGCACTCAGCTTTCCCCTGCAGGTCGGGGCGCAACCGCGGTTCATTCGCAAGGTCTCAGACATGAGCACATCGGTTCTGGTTGTTGACGACTCGGCCATGGCGCGCAAGATGCTGATTGCAGCACTGCCGCCATCCTGGGACGTGTCCATTCGCCAAGCCTCCAATGGCCAGCAGGCCCTGGAGGCCTACCGGGAGGGCGGGATCGACGTGATGTTCCTCGACCTGACCATGCCCGTCATGGATGGCTTCCAGGTTCTGGAGCATCTCCGCAAGGAAGACATGAACTGCCTGGTCATCGTGGTGTCGGCCGACATCCAGCCAGAGTCCCAGCAACGTGTGAAGCAATTGGGGGCCATTGCCTTCATGCGCAAACCCATCAATGCAGACGCCGTGCATGCGGTGCTCAAAGAATACGGATTGGCGCTATGAACGCACCGCTGCTGAACGAGGACCAGC
This sequence comes from Aquabacterium sp., assembly GCF_050725395.1. Classification (GTDB taxonomy): domain Bacteria; phylum Pseudomonadota; class Gammaproteobacteria; order Burkholderiales; family Burkholderiaceae_C; genus Aquabacterium. The sequence continues at coordinate 246,765 of NZ_JBOHHL010000001.1, forward strand.
GCGATGCGCTGCAAGAAATCACCAACATCGGCATGGGCAGGGCAGGCGACTCGATCGCCCGCATCTTCAACGAGTTTGTCGAGTTGTCGGTGCCCCGCATCCTGACCGTGGAAGGCCTGCAACTGGCCGACAAAGTGGCGGAGATGGTGGGGTGCAAGGACGTCTCTGGTGTGCGGCAGGCATTTCATGGACAGCTGCGTGGCGAAGCCCTGGTGATCTACAACCACCAGCACTGCAATCAATTGGCGGAGTTGTTCGGCTACGAACCTGAATCGGTCTCCGGCTCCGAAAGCGAACTCCTGCTGGATGTCACCAACGTTCTGGTGGGCGCGTGCCTAGGGGGGATGGCCGAGCAGTTCCAGATCGACATCGGTTTTTCGGCGCCAGCCCTGATGGGCGAGCATGGCGCGGTCACGGACCTGCTCCGTGTCGAGCAGATCGAGACCAAGCAGGTGCTGTTCGTCGAGGTCAACTTCAAACTCGAGCGGCACAGCTTTTCCTGCCACCTGATCATCCTGATGTCCGATGCACAGATCGCCATGGTCGAACGTGCCATCGACGCGTTCATCGAAAGATTCTGAGCATGCCGCCAGACGATCAATTTGAGATGCTGGGCTTCATCGTTGACCACGTTGAAGTGGGCCTCTTTGCCGTTGATCCGGAATTTCGCATCACGCTTTGGAATGGTTTCATGGCGATGCACAGCGGCAAGAGCTTTGACGAGGTGAAGGGCCGCAATCTGTTCGAGTGCTTCCCTGAGCTGCCGTCCAAATGGCTGGAAAAGAAGATCCAGAACGTTTTCCTGTTGAAGAACTACGCCTTCACGTCCTGGGAGCAGCGGCCGCATCTCTTCAAGTTTCCCCACAATCGTTCAGTGACGGGTGGCATGGAATCCATGCGCCAGAACTGCACATTCCTGCCGGTCAAACGTGGCGATGTGGTGGACCACGTCTGCGTGGCCCTGTTTGACTACACCGACACGGCGCTGTTTCAAAAGCAGCTGACCGCCACCATCGCGGCGCTCGAGGTTGAAAAGGCCGAGCAAAGAAAATTGATCGCACAACTCGCGGAGGCGCAAGGCCAGCTCCTGCAGGCCGAGAAGATGGCCTCGATCGGCCAACTTGCGGCGGGCGTTGCGCACGAGATCAACAACCCCATCGGCTTCGTGAATGGCAATTTTGGAAGCCTTGAAAGCTACATCTCCGACCTGATGCGTTTGTTGGGCGAATACGAAGGGCTGGAATCCTTGCTGGAGCAGCATCCTCAGGCCCTGGCCCGTGTCAAGGCGGTCAAGCAAGAGATCGAGATCGATTTCCTGCGGGAAGATTTGCCCCAACTCTTCAAGGAGAGTCGCGATGGGCTTGACCGTGTCAAACGCATCGTTCAAGACTTGAAAGATTTCTCCCGGGTTGACCAGGTGGAATGGCAGAGTGCCAACCTCCACGATTGCTTGAACAGCACCCTCAGCATCGTTCAGAACGAGGTCAAGTACAAGGCGGAGGTGATCAAGAACTACGGCGATCTGCCCCTTGTGGAGTGCATGCCGTCTCAGCTGAACCAGGTTTTCCTGAATCTTCTGGTCAATGCCGCGCAGGCGATCAAGGAACGCGGCCAGATCACCATTCGAACGGCCGTTGAGCAAGACTGGGTGGTGGTCTCCGTGTCGGACACCGGTTCTGGTATTCCACAAGATGTGGTCAAGCGGATCTTCGATCCCTTTTTTACCACCAAGCCCGTGGGATCGGGGACGGGGCTGGGCCTGTCGGTCTCTTACAGCATTGTGAGCCGGCATGGCGGCCGCATCGACGTGGACACGCAAGTCGGCGTGGGAACAACCTTCTTGGTCTGGCTCCCGATCGCCCAAACCAAGGGTGCCGCCGAGCCTGGCAGGCCGTGACCGCTTAGGCTTCCCGGACATGCATTCCGGGCTGACCTTCCTCACCGGTCACCAACACCTTGAGGTGCAGGGCGCTGGTTTTTTGCTTGCCCGATTCTTGCTTTGACGGATTGGTGGCTGATCAAACCATCTTTCCCCAAAGGAGTTCCCCATGAGACACGGAGACATTGGCAGCAGCAACGACACCGTCGGCGTGGCCGTCGTCAACTACAAGATGCCCCGCCTGCACACCAAGGCCGAGGTGCTGGCCAACGCCCGCAAGATTGGCGAAATGCTGGTCGGCATGAAGCAGGGCCTGCCCGGCATGGACCTGGTCGTCTTTCCCGAGTACTCGACGCACGGGATCATGTACGACGCCAAGGAGATGTACGACACGGCCTCGACCATCCCCGGTGAAGAGACCGAGATCTTCGCCGCCGCCTGCCGCAAGGCCAATGTGTGGGGCGTGTTCTCGCTCACTGGCGAGCGCCACGAAGAGCATCCCAACAAGGCGCCCTACAACACGCTCATCCTGATGAACAACCAGGGCGAGATCGTCCAGAAGTACCGCAAGATCATGCCGTGGACGCCCATCGAGGGCTGGTACCCGGGCAACTGCACATACGTGAGCGATGGCCCCAAGGGCATGAAGATCAGCCTGATCATTTGCGACGACGGCAACTACCCCGAGATCTGGCGCGACTGCGCCATGCGCGGCGCCGAGTTGATCGTGCGCTGCCAGGGCTACATGTACCCCGCCAAGGAGCAGCAGATCATGGTTGCCAAGACCATGGCCTGGATGAACAACGTCTACGTGGCTGTGGCCAACGCCACCGGATTCGACGGCGTGTACAGCTACTTCGGCCACTCGGCGTTGGTGGGCTTCGACGGCCGCAGCCTGGGCGAGTGCGGCACCGAAGAGATGGGCATCCAGTACGCCGAGATGTCGGTCAGCGCCATCCGCGATGCGCGCAAGAACCAGCAGTCCAACAACCACCTCTACAAGCTGGTGCACCGCGGCTACACGGGCAAGATCAACTCGGGCGAAGACGCCAAGGGTGTGGCGGCCTGCCCCTTCGAGTTCTATGGCAAGTGGGTGAACGACCCTGAAGGCACGCGCGAGATGGTCGAGTCCATCACCCGCTCGACCGCCGGCACGCCCGAGTGCCCGATCGAAGGCATCCCCAACGAGCCCGCCCAGCACCGTTGATGATGGGGCTCGACACCTACCGCATCGCGGCCGAGCCCTATTACCAGGCGACGGGCAACGAAGTCGCCTTGTTCGAGCATGCGCACCGCCACCGCATGCCCTTGTTGCTCAAGGGCCCCACCGGTTGCGGCAAGACGCGCTTCGTCGAGCACATGGCCTGGAAGCTGGACCGGCCGCTGGTCACCCTCGCGTGCAACGAGGACATGACCGCGTCCGACCTGGTGGGCCGCTACCTGCTGGACGCGGACGGCACCCGGTGGCACGACGGCCCACTGACCCTGGCTGTGCGTCACGGGGGCATCTGCTACCTCGACGAGGTGGTGGAGGCGCGGCAGGACACCACCGTGGTGATCCACCCCTTGACCGACGCGCGCCGCATGCTGCCGCTGGACAAGAAGGGCGAGGTGGTCCAGGCCCACCCTGATTTCCAGCTCATCGTGTCGTACAACCCGGGCTACCAGAGCCGGTCCAAGGACATGAAGACCTCGACCCGCCAGCGTTTCGCAGCGCTGGATTTCGATTACCCGCCGATGGCCGTGGAAGCCGGCATCGTGGCGCATGAAACCGGCGTGGCGCTGGAGGTGGCGACGCGGCTGGTGCGCATCGCCCACCAGTCGCGCGCGCTGAAAGGGCGGGGGCTGGACGAGGGCATGTCCACCCGCATGCTGATCTATGCGGGACTCCTGATCGGCTCGGGCCTGGACGCGCGTGAAAGCTGCGACATGGCCTTGACCCATGCGCTGACCGATGACCCGGACATGGCGCGGACCTTGCGCGATTTGGTGGCCGCGCAGTTTGGCGAGGGGGCGGTGGCATGAGGTCGGGCGAGGCTTCGGTGAAGGACTTGGGTGCTTTGCCGGGCGCCTTGCCATCGCTGCGTTGGTTGGCACAAGGCTTGTTGGGCCGCGACCTGGCGTTGCAGCCGGGCGGCTCTTGTGCGGCGGAGGGTTTGCCTTCGCGTCCCGTGCTGACGCCCACGCACCTGTTGCTGCCCGATGACCTGGCCGTGCCAGAGGGGCTCGATCAGCGTGGCCTGCTTCGGGCTGCCATCGCGCACGCGGTGGCCCATTTGAAATTCTCGACGCCGGCGTTGCCTTCTGTCGGTTTGAAGCCGATGACGGTCGCGCTGATCTCGGCGCTGGAGGACGCGCGCGTCGAGCGCCTGCTGTTGCGCGAGCACCCGGGCATGCGCGACTGGTTTCTGGCGCCTCTGCGCTTGGCCCTTCAGCCTGAAGGCGTGGGCTTTGCCTCGCTGACCTCACGCCTGGATCTGGCGCTGATGGACCAAGGCTACCGCGACGATCATCCCTGGGTCCACAAGGCCCGCACCCTGTTCGAACAGCACGCCGCCGATCTTGAGAACACCGAGGGCTTTCGCCAGATGGCCCTGAACCTGGTGCACGACCTGGGTCAGACGCGCGTGGCCTTCAGGCCTGGGCAGTACCAAGTGTCCGCCCCTTACCGGGACGACAACACCTTCCTGTGGCAACACGACTTTTCGGCCGCCGACCCGCCGCCTGAATTGGAACTGCAGGTGCCGCAGCAACGCCCGCCGCAGGCGCAGACCCTGAAGAAACGCAGCGATGGCGAGACGCCCGAAGTGGCCGTTGAAGAAGTGGCCTTGAGCCAGAACCTCTACCCGGAATGGGACCACCGCCTGTCAATGCTGCGCCAGGATTGGTGCACGGTGATCGACAAGCTGCCGACTTGGCGCCATGCGCCCAGGCTGGTGCGGCCGGTGTCCGCCATGCCCATGTCCTTGAAGCGATCGCTGCGTTTGAATGGCGGCCGCCGCATCCGGCGCCAGCCGGAAGGCGATGAGCTGGACCTCAACGCGGTGGTGGAGTTCATGGTGGCGCAGCGCTCGCAACGCTTTGCCGAATCCCGCTGCTTCATCCGCCGTGCGGCGGCTGACACGCCAGCCAGCATCCTGGTCTTGCTGGACCTGTCTGAATCCACCAATGACCGATTGGGCGAAGGCACGCCAACTTTCCTCGACCTGGAAAAGCAAGCAGCCCTGATGCTGGCCGACGCGGTGCACGCCAGTGGTGACCGCATCGCCGTGCATGGTTTCTCGTCCAACACGCGTGCCGAGGTCAGCTATTACCGCCTGCTTGATTTCGGTGCCCCCCTGGATGCTGCCGCGCACATGGTGCTGGCATCGGCCCCGGCGCGCCACTCGACCCGATTGGGCGCGGCCTTGCGCCACGCCACCGCCTGCCTGCTGGAGGAAGCCAATGATCTGAAAGCCATCCTCGTGCTGACCGATGGCGCGCCCTCTGACATCGATGTGCACACCCCGCAGCACCTGGTGGAAGATGCGCGCCATGCCCTCCATGAGGCGCGTTCTGGCGGCGTGCAGGTGCATGGCCTGGTCGTGGACCGGCAAGCCGACACCTACGCGCGCCGCATCTTCGGCTGGCGCCATTACCACGTCGTGGACCAGCCCAGAGCCTTGCCCGATCGCTTGTGCGGCCTTTACCGCTGGCTGACCGCGGCCTGAACTCAACAAGCACTGTTCTAGAACGACCTATCTTCATTGACAAGCAAAGTGGCCAACAAAGATCCAATCAAGGTGGGTGTGCTCTTCTCTCGGGAAGGGGCCACCTCGCGTGTTGAAACCTCGATGCTGCTGGGCACCATCTTCGCCATCCGCGAGATCAACGATGCCGGTGGCCTCGATGGCCGCGAGCTGGTGCCCGTGCACTACGACCCGCAATCCAGCGCCATGCGCTACGCTGACCTGGCCAGCCGCCTCATCCTCGATGAGAAGGTCAATGTGATCTTCGGCTGCTACATGTCGAGCAGCCGCAAGGCGGTCATCCCCGTGGTCGAGCGCTGGAACAAGCTGCTCTTCTACCCCACGCTGTACGAAGGCTTCGAGTTCTCGCCCAATGTGATCTACACCGGTGGCACGCCCAACCAGCACAGCGCGCCGCTGGCCAACTTCATGAGCCGCCACTTCGGGCCGCGCGTCTACATGGTGGGCAGCGACTACATCTTCCCGTACGAGTCCAACCGGACCATGAGCGACTTCATCCTGCAATGCCCGGGGGGCAAGAAGCTGGGCGAGCGCTATGTCTCGCTCGACTCGCAGGAGCGCGACTTCACGGCCATCGTGCGCGACATCAAGGACAAGCAACCCGACTTCGTGTTCTCTACCGTGGTGGGCAAGACCACGCGCATGTTCTACCAGGCCTTCGCCGATGCTGGGCTGGACCCCTTGAAGATGCCGATCGCCAGCCTGTCGACCACCGAGACCGAGGTGGCCGAGATGGGCAAGCGCATCGGGCAGGGGCATTACACCGCCGGGCCCTATTTCCGATCGATCAAAACGCCCGGTAACGAAGACTGCGTCTCGCGCTTCGTCAAGCTGTTCGGTGACCGCGTGGAGCCCAACATGCTGTGGGAGGCGGCCTACTTTCAGGTTCATTTGTTCGCCAACGCCTTCATTGCGGCCGGCAGCGACGAGCACGACATCCTGCTGCCCCACGTGCTGGGCAGCGAGTTCGACGCACCGCAAGGCCGCGTGCGGGTGGACCCGGTGACGCACCACACCAAGCTCTATCCCCGCATCGGCCGGGTCGACGCCACGGGGCAATTCACCATCATGGCCGAGGCGGCGGGCGGCATCGAGCCGGACCCCTACCTGGTCAGCCACACCTTCGACGATTGGGGTCAGGCGCTCAGCCTGGTCGCGCAGGATGGCCAGCATGGCTGAGGCAAAGCGAGGCAAGCGGCTCACCCCGGAGTTCCTCAAGCAGTTGCGCATGAAGCGCGTGGCGGTGGTGCACCCCAACGATGCCGATGGCAGCGTGCTGATCCAGCAACTGCAGCGCATCGGCTGCCAGGTGCAGACCTTCTGGCCGGCCCCGCCCGAGTTGCCCGAGAACATCGACATCGTGTTTTGCGCGGTGCAGCCCAGCGCGCGCGGCAGCCATGCCGATTTGACGCGGCGTTGCGAATCGGCCGTGATCATCGCCATCATCGGTTATGAGAACCCGACGGTGTTCGACGAGATGCTGCAGCTGGGGGCCTCGGGCGTGCTGACATCGCCCGTGCGGTCCACCGGCGTGCTGGCCGCGCTGGTGATGACCCTGGGACTGAACGAGGAACTGCAAAGTCTGCGCAAGCGCGTGGTGCGGTTGGAGCAGAAGCTGTCCAGCGTCAACCAGGTCAACGATGCCAAGTCCATCCTGATGCGCACGCGCCATGTCAGCGATGTCGAGGCCTACCGCATCATCCGCGAGCAGGCGATGAGCAAGCGCGTGGCCATCGAAGAGATCGCGCGCGCCATCATCCACGCCAACGCCATCCTTTCGTCCGATTGAACAACAACATGCCCGAGCTTCACCATGACTGGCCCATGCTGTGCCTGCTGACTGTGCTGCTGGGCGCGAAGCACGGCTTTGACGCCGATCACCTGGCGGCCATCGATGGCCTGACCCGCCTCAACCTTCAAGCGGGCCGGCGCCTGGCACGGCATTGCGGCAGCCTGTTCTCCTTGGGGCACGGTGCCGTCGTGATGATCATCGCCCTGGTGGCTGGGTTGGCCAAAGGCCATGTGCAAGCGCCAGACTGGTTGGAGGCGTGGGGTGGGTGGACTTCGGTGGTTTTGTTGTCACTGCTGGGAATCATGAACCTGCGCACGGTCGCGGTGGCGGCACCGGGGCATGTCGTGTCCACGGTGGGTTTGCGCAGCCGCCTGTTCGCGCGGGCCCTGCGTGCGCAGACACCGGTGGGCGTGGCCTTCGTGGGCGCGCTGTTCGCGGTCTCGTTCGACACATTGACGCAGGCGCTGTTGTTCTCGGCGTCGGCGGTGAGGGTCGGCGCGCCGCTGCAGGCCTTGGTGCTGGGCGCCTTGTTCACGCTGGGCATGTTGATCACCGACGGGCTGAACGGCCTGTGGCTGGCGCGCTTGCTGAGGCGTGCCGATCGCAGGGCGGCCATCGCTTCGCGGGTGATGGGTTTGAGCGTGGCCGCCGTGACCTTGACCATCGCGGCCTTGGGCGCGGCCCGCCTGGTGTCGCCAGGATTTGCGCTGTTCGAGGGCCGGGAGATGGTGGTGGGATGCGCCGTGCTGATGGCCGTGGGATTCAGCTATCTGTGGGGAAGGCGACTTTCAAGCCATTTGGCGCTTGACAGCGCCAGCACACATCCTTAGTATTCAAACCATTCGCTGGCCGCCAACATTGCCGGCCAGCGAAAAGGCAAAAGGGCCTGCACGAGTCACTGATTCGGCAGGCCTTTTTGCATTGCCCATTCATTTTCCTGAGCTGGTCGATCTGTGCGCAAAGCCACCCTGGCCGCGCAGGCGCCTTCACGCCTCAACACAAGCCTTCCATCCATTCAAACCTTTGTAGGACCGCCATGACACAGCAAAGCACACGCCGCCACATCGTCAAAGCCCTGGGCCTGGCCTCGGTGGCCAGCCCCTGGATGGTGCAACAGGCATTCGCGCAGGAGGGCACCGTCAAGGTCGGCATCCTGCATTCGCTCTCGGGCACCCTGGCCCTGGCCGAAGCTTCGGTGGCCGATGCCGAGAAGCTGGCCATTGACGAGATCAACGCCGCTGGTGGCGTGATGGGCAAGAAGATCGTCGCCGTGGTCGAAGACGGCGCCAGCGACTGGCCCACCTTCGCCGAGAAATCCAAGAAGCTATTGGAAAAAGACAAGGTGGCGGCCGTGTTCGGCTGCTATACCTCGGCTTCGCGCAAAGCCGTGCTGCCGGTGTTCGAACAACTCAAGGGCCTGCTGTACTACCCCACCTTCTACGAGGGCATGGAGCAGTCGCCCAACGTGATGTACACGGCGCAAGAGGCCACGCAACAGGCCATGGCCGCGTGCAACTGGCTGATCGATAAGAAGGGCAAAAGCGTCTACATGATCGGCTCGGACTACATCTGGCCTCGCGTGACCAACAAGATCGCCCGTCCCACCATCACCAAGGCCGGCGGGCGTGTGCTGGGTGAAGAATATTTGCCGCTGGGGGCCACCAACTTCGGTTCGGTCATCAACAAGATCAAGGCGCTCAAGCCCGACATCATCCTGAGCACGGTGGTGGGCGGCTCCAACGTGGCCTTCTTCAAGCAGCTCAGCTCGGCCGGGGTCGATTTCAGCAAGACCACGGTGATGGCCCTGGCCGTGACCGAGGAAGAAGTCTCGGGCATCGGCGCCGAGAACGTGAAGGGCGCCTACACCTGCATGGGCTACTTCCAGAGCCTTGGCAACCCGGCCAATCAGAAGTTCGTGGCGGCCTTCAAGGCCAAGTACGGCGCCAAGCGCGTGACGGGCGACACCTTGTCGTGTGCCTACACGGCGGTCTACCTGTGGAAGGCAGCGGTCGAGAAAGCCGGCAGCTTCGAGGTGGACAAGGTGGTGGCGGCGTCGGCGGGCCTGGAGTTCGACGGGCCCGAAGGCAAGATCAAGTTCCACGCCAGCAACCACCACCTGTGGAAGCACGCGCGCATCGGCACCTTCGGCGCTGATGGCCAGGTCAAGGTGGTCTACGAATCGCCACTGATCGAACCCAATCCCTTTGCCAAATTCTGAACGATCGGAGGCGCGCCATGCTTCGTGTGACCCAACTTGTGGGACAGGCTTGCGAGCCCGCGATGGCCGACCGGCTGCATGACCTTGAACACCATGGCGTGGTCGAGACCGTGCACATCTCGCGGGGCGACATGTCGCGGCGTCGGCAGCAGGTGACCTCGGACCGCGGCACCGAACTGGCCTTGCTGCTGGACCGCGACGCGGTGCTGCAGAACGGCTCGGTGTTGTGGCTGGAAGCCGGGCGCGCCGTCGTGGTGGCGCTGGACGCGCCGCAGTGGCTGGTTTTGCGCACCGGCCATGCGGCACGGGCGCTGGAGCTGGGGTACTTCGCGGGCAACATGCACTGGAAGGTGCGCTTCGAGGGCGAAGCCTTGTGCATCGCGATGGAAGGGCCCAGGTCCGGCTACCTGGACCGCATGGCGCACTTGCTGCACCAGGGTGACGTCATCGTGGACCCGGCGCCAGACCACGAGACGCCCGAGCACGGCCATTCGCACGCGCACGCCCATGGATAGGGCCACCATCGCTGGCGATGCAGCCCCGCAAGCCTCTAGCCTCCTGGCCATCCTGCAGTTTGCCGACAGCTTTTTCCCAAGCGGGGCCTCGGCCTTCTCATGGGGACTGGAGTCGATGAACCACGATGGCCTGGTGAAGGGTGCCGACCAGGTCTTGGCCTTGTTGACCGCGATCATCGAAGAACGCTGGGCGGGCGTCGACCGAGGCCTGATGCGGGCCGCGCACCAAGCGTCCGCTCGATGCGACGTGAATGATGGCGAAGCGCCCGACTTCAACGAACTCATCCGCATCGACGAACTCTGCGAATGCATGACCCTGAACCAGGAGGGCAGGGCGGCCAGCCGTCGTTTGGGCGTGACCCAGTTGAAGGTGCACGCCGGCCTGGGCCTGCCCATGGCCCAGGCCTACCTGAGTGAGGTGCAGGCCCAATGCGCCCCCGGCCACCTGCCGGTGGTGCACGGCCTGATCTGCCAGGCCCTGGGCCTGAGCGCTCTGGAAGGCGAGGCCATGTCGGCCTTCGGCCAGTGCACCGCCGTGGTCGGCGCCGCCATCCGCCTGGGCATGCTGGGCCATGTCGATGGCCAGCGCATCTTGATGCAGATGCGCCGCCGCATCGCCGCCGTGCTCGGCACCGATCCCCCTGAACTGGACGACCTGTGGAATGGCGCACCAGCGTTGGAGTTGGCCGCCATGCGCCACGAAACCCGCTCCGCCCGCCTCTTCGCCAACTGACATGAACCACCCAAATCGCAGGAGCACGCCGTGCTGTTGACCCCCACCGAACTCGAGAGGCTGACGATTTTCAACGCGGCCGAATTGGCTCGCCGACGCCGCCAACGGGGCTCAAGCTGAACTGCCCCGAAGCCATCGCCATCATCGTGGACGAAATCCTGGAAGGCGCGCGCGATGGTCGCACCGTGGCCGAGCTGATCTCCTTCGGATCGACCGTGCTCGATGGCGACGACGTGCTGCCTGGCGTGCCGGCGCTGATGCCCATGATCCAGGTAGAAGGCAGTTTCCCCGATGGCACCAAGCTGGTCACCGTGCACGACCCGATCCGTCCCGGCCGCGCCACCAGCGAGGCGCCCGCAGCATTGCCCGAAGAAAAGCCGACCTACCTGCCCGGCGAAATCATCGCCGGCGAAGGCCGCATCGAGATCAACGCCGGCCGCCGCACGGTCAGCCTGCGCGCCGTCAACACCGGTGACCGCCCCGTGCAGGTCGGCAGCCACTTCCACTTCTTCGAAGCCAACCGCGCCCTGCGCTTCGAGCGCGAGAAGGCCTACGGCATGCGCCTGGACATCGCCGCCGGCACGGCGGTGCGCTTCGAGCCCGGCGAGGAGCGCGACGTCACCCTGGTGGCTTTCGGTGGCACGGGCGAGGTCCACGGCCTGAACGGCCTGACCAACGGCCCCACCTTCAACGACCAAGGCCTGGCCGCGGCGCTGCAACGCGCCCGCGATGCCGGCTTCCAAGGAGCCTGACCATGGCCTGGCTTTCACGCAAAGAGTACGCGGCCCTTTACGGCCCTACGCAGGGTGACATGGTGCGCCTGGGCGACACGGCCTTGCTCGCCGAAATCGAGCACGACCACGCCGTGCCTGGCGACGAATGCCTGCATGGCGGCGGCAAGACGCTGCGCGATGGCCTGGGCATGATGGCCGGCCTGACTTCAGCGCAGGGCGCGCTCGACATGCTCATCAGCAACGTCATCGTGATGGACCCGGTGCTGGGCATCGTCAAAGGCGACATCGGCGTCAAGGACGGCCGCATTGTCGCCATCGGCAAGGCCGGCAATCCACAGGTGATGGATGGTGTGCACCCCCAACTGCTGGTCGGCAACGCCACCACCGTGCGCGATGGCGAAGGTCTGATCGCCACGCCCGGCGGGCTCGATGTGCACGTGCACTTCGATTCGGCGCAATTGGTGGAGCACGCGCTGGCTTCGGGCATCACCACCATGTTCGGCGGCTCGCTCGGACCCATCACCGTGGGCATCGACTGCGGTGGTGCCTGGAACGTGGCCCGCATGCTGCAAGCCTCCGAGCAGTGGCCGATGAACTTCGGCTTCCTGGGCCGGGGTAATTCGTCGCGGCCTGAATCGCTGGTCGAACAACTGGAGGCCGGCTGCCTGGGCCTGAAGATCCACGAGGACTGGGGCGCCACGCCCGCCACCATCGACACCTGCCTGTCGGTGGCCGACCAGCTCGACTTCCAGGTGCAGCTGCACAGCGACACGCTCAACGAATCGGGCTTCCTGGAAGACACGATGCGTGCGGTCAAAGGCCGGCCCATCCACATGTACCACACCGAGGGCGCGGGTGGTGGCCACGCGCCCGACATCATCGCCGTGGCCGGCCTGCCTTATTGCCTGCCCTCGTCGACCAACCCGACCAACCCCTACACGGTCAACACCTTCGACGAGCACCTGGACATGATCATGGTGTGCCACCACCTGAATCCGGCCGTGCCCGAAGACGTGCGCTTTGCCGAGAGCCGCATCCGCGCCCAGACCATCGCCGCCGAAGACGTGCTGCACGACATGGGCGCCATCTCGATGCTGGGATCGGACAGCCAGGGCATGGGCCGCATCAACGAGGTGATCTGTCGCACCTGGCAACTGGCCAGCAAGATGAAGGAGCAGTTCGGCCGCCTGCCGCAGGAGCGCACCGCCCAGGCCGACAACGAACGCATCCTGCGTTACTTGGCCAAGTACACGATCAACGCGGCGCGCGTGTTCGGCGTCGACGAGCACGTGGGGTCACTGGAGCCCGGCAAGCTCGCCGACATCGTGCTGTGGCGGCCGGCCTATTTCGGCATCAAGCCGGAGATCGTGGTCAAGGGCGGCTTCATCGCCCACGGCGCCATGGGCGATTCGGCCGCCTCGCTGATGACCTGCGAGCCGCTGATCATGCGTCCGCAATGGGGCGCCTTCGGCCGGGCCAAGCAATCGCTGTCGGCCAACTTCGTGTGCGGTGCGGCCATCGGCAAAGGGTTGGAAGACCGGCTCGACATCCGCAAGCCGCTGCTGGCCGCGCGCGGCACGCGCACGCTGAGCAAGGCCAGCATGTTGCGCAACGACGCGTGCCCGAACATCACTGTCAACCCCCAAAACTTCGAGGTCAGCGTGGACGGCAAAGTCATCGGCTGCCCGCCCGCCACCACCGTGCCGCTCAACCGCCTTTACATGCTGAGGTAACGCACCCATGTCCATGAACCCATCACACGACCGGCCCCGGGGCGCAGCCCGCGTGGGCGTCGGCGGGCCCGTCGGCTCCGGCAAGACCGCCTTGCTCGAGCAACTCATCCCGCGCTTCATCGCGCGTGGCACCGACCTGGCCGTGATCACCAACGACCTCGTCACCGCCGAAGATGCCGAGCGCATCAAGCGCACCGGCCTGATCGCGCCCGAACGCGTGCTGGCGGTCGAGACCGGGGCCTGCCCCCACACCGCCATCCGCGAAGACCCGACCCTGAACCTGGCCGCGGCCGATGAACTCGACCGCCAATTCCCGGGCCTGGAGCTGATCCTGGTCGAAAGCGGAGGGGACAACCTGGCTTCGTCCTTCTCGCTCGACCTGGTCGACTACTGGTTGTTCGTGATCGACGTGGCCGGCGGCGATGACATCCCCCGCAAGCGCGGCCTGGGCGTGCTCAAGTGCGACTTGCTGGTGGTCAACAAGGTAGACCTGGCGCCGCACGTGCGCGTGGACCTGCCGCGCATGCTGCGCGAGGCTGGCGAGGTGCGCCCAGGCAAGCCCACCTTGCAGACCAACTGCGCCACCGGCGAGGGCGTCGATGCCATCGTCAACCAGATCGCGCGCGAGGTGCTGTTTGACCGCTAGCGCCCCTCCGCGCTGCTTCGACCTGGAGTTCGCCGTGGACCGGGGCGGGCGCACCTTCCTGGGCGGGCAGTTCGTCCGTTATCCGGTGCACATCTGCCGGGGTTTGCATGTGGATGAGCAGGCGCCCGAAGCCTGCGCGGTCACCTTGCAATCGGTGTCAGGCGGCTTGTTCGAGTCGGACCTGGTGGCCGGCCGCATCCGTGCCCAGGCGGGCGCGCAGGTGCTCGTGAACACCTCGGCCTCGACCATCGTGCACGCGATGCGGCAGGCCGGGGCCGAGCAGGCGGTCGAGCTGCAGGCGCACCAGGGTGCTTTCCTGCAGTACCTGCCAGAGCCCCTCATCCTCTTTCCTGGCAGCCGCCTGCGAAGCACCACCACCGTGCAGGTGGCCCGCGGCGCGACCGCCTTGTTCTGTGAAAGCTTCCTGGCGCACGACCCCTCGTCGACGGCAAAAACCTTCGCTTCCCTGGACACGCGCATCGATGTGTTGGACCCGGATGGCAGGTTGCTGGTCCGCGACCGCATGGTCCTGTCCGGTGAACGCTGGCAGGCCCGCACACCCGGGGTGTCCAGCCGATACCCGGTGCATGGCAGCGTCTGGCTCATCCAGCCAGAGGAAGATCAGACTGCCGCGCTCGCGTCGATCCGTGCGGTGTTGGAAGACGGCACGGCCTACGCCGGTGCTTCGCGGCTGCCACATCGGGCGGGTTTGCACGTGCGCATCCTCGGCTTGGACGCCGTCAGCGTGCGGCGGGCCTTGCGCCGTGTTGCCGCCCAGGTCAGGTCGCCCGAACTTGCTCGGTGAATTTTTTTGACCGCCCTGCATCCAAACGGCGCTCCGGTGGCCAGTACCCGGTGTGAGCCACGGCCACACCCCTCTGATCCACCCTTTCAAGGAGCCGCCATGAACAAGAACCTCCCCGCCGCTGGTCTGACCATCGCCTGCCTTGCCCTGCTGTCCGCCTGTTCGGGCATGAAGGACCACATGGCCATGGACAAGCCTTTCATGCAGGACGCGCTGCCCGATGCCGTCAAGGTCCCTGCTGGCCACCAAGTCGCGGTGCAAACGGTCGGCGTCGGCCAGATCACCTATGAATGCAAGGCCAAGGCCGACATGCCTGGCAGCTTCGCCTGGGTCTTCGTCGGGCCGCAAGCCGACCTGCTGAGCCGTGGCGGCGCGAAGCTGGGCACCTATTTCGGCCCGCCCGCCACCTGGGCCTCCAGCGATGGGTCCAAGGTCACCGGTACACAGCTGGCCGTGGCCCCCGCTGGCGCCGGCAACATCCCCTTCCAGCTGGTCAAGGCCAATCCAGCCATGGGCGTGGGCGCGATGACCGGCATCACCCACATCCAGCGCGTGGCCACGCAAGGCGGTGTGGCGCCGACCAGTCCGTGCGACAGCACGGCAGCCGGCCGCAAGGAGGTCGTGAAGTACCAGGCCGACTACATCTTCTGGAAAGCGGCCTGACCTCCAGCGCGCGGGCAGGTACAGTGGGCCTGCCCTTCAAGCCGACCTGCCCGCCCTGACGCATGCCGAACACCGACGCCATCCCTTTCGACTACGAAGCCGCCGTGCTCGCCTGTGCGCGGGGAGAGCGCTTCGCCTTGCGTGCCTTGTACGAACGCGAAGCGCGCTGGTTGCTCGGGGTGGCCCTGCGCATCGTCCGCGACCGGGAACTGGCCGAAGACGTCCTGCACGATGCTTTCCTGCTGGCCTGGCAAGGCGCGGCCAGCTTCAAGCCGGAGCTGGGCTCCGCGCGTGGCTGGCTCTACACCATCGTGCGCCACCGCGCCCTCAAGGAAGTGCGCCACCCGGGCCGGATGCAGGTGATCGACCCGACCGACCTGGCCACCTTGTCCGACCAGCAACAGGCCGGCGTCGGGCTTGAAGATGACCGCGGCCTGGACGCCGACAGCCTGGAGCGCTGCCTGCAGCGCCTGGACGAATCCCGGCGTGCCTGCGTGGTGCACGCCTTCGTGGACGGCTACACGCACGAGCAGATCGCCGAGCGCCTGCAAACGCCGCTGGGCACCGTGAAGTCGTGGATTCGCCGCAGCCTGGCGAGCCTGAAGGAGTGCATGTCGTGATCAACCTCCAAGATCCCGAAGAGCGTGCCGCGGCCACCGGCGAATACGTGCTGGGCACCTTGAGCCAGGATGACCACGCCGTGTTCAGCCAGGCCCTCGCGCAAAGCCCTGTCTTGCAGGCGGAGGTCTATGCCTGGCAGGACCGCCTGTTGAGTTTGAGCAAACGCGCCGCGCCCCTGTCACCCAGCGCGCAGCTCTGGCGGCGCATCGATGCCACCTTGGGCGCGATGGCGGCCGCCGCCTTGCCCCGTCCTGCCAGCCGGACACGCTTGCCGTGGTGGCAACGCCTGGGCTGGTGGCAAGGCCTCAGTGGCCTGGCCGTGGCGGCCAGCCTGGTGATGGCGGTGCTGCTGGTGCAGCGCGGCAGCCTGGACCCCACGGGCGATCGCTACCTGGCGATGCTGCAAAGCCCCAAGGATCAGACGACCGCCTGGGTGGTCGAAATCCGTGCCGGTGGCACCTTGCGCTTGCGGCCGGTGTCCGACATGGGCGTGGTTCCCGCAGGCCGCTCGCTGCAGTTCTGGACCAAGATGCAAGGTGCGGCGGGTCCCACCTCCTTGGGCCTGGTCAAGGCCGGCCAAGCGCTGGAACTGCCGGTGTCGCGCCTGCCTGGCTTGGGCACACAGCAGTTGTTCGAGATCACCCTGGAGCCCGAGAACGGCTCGCCCATCGGCAGGCCCACCGGCCCCATCCTCTACGTGGGCCGCACGATCGCGCTGTGATGCTGGCGGGATGAAGCTCAGGCGCCGGGCTCACTCAGCCAGGTGCCGGGCGCCAGCCCATCGAGCGTGTAAGGCCCGATGGCCGCGCGCACGAGCCGCAAGGTGGGAAAGCCCACGGCCGCGGTCATGCGCCGCACCTGCCGGTTGCGGCCTTCCTTCAGCACCAGCTCGATCCACGACGTGGGAATGGCCTGGCGCACGCGGATGGGCGGGTCGCGCTCCCACAAGGCCGGCGGCGCTTCCAGCAAACGTGCGCCCGCTGGCCGCGTGGGGCCATCGTTGAGCGTCACCCCCGAACGCAAGGCCGCCAGCGCGGCTTCGGTCGGCACGCCTTCCACCTGCGCCCAATAGGTCTTCTCCATCTTGAAGCGCGGGTCGGCGATGCGGGCTTGCAACCGCCCATCGCTGGTCAGCAGCAACAGGCCTTCGCTGTCGGCATCCAGGCGCCCGGCCACGTGCACGCCCGGCAGGTCGATGTAGTCCTTCAAGCCTTGCCAGCGTCCCTCGGCCGTGAACTGGCTGAGCACGCCATAGGGCTTGTTGAAGCGGATCAGGCGTGGCGTGTCGGCGGATGTCATGGCGTTGAAGTCCGGCGATTCAAGCGTTCACGGCGGGGCGCGATCCGGCACCGGTCAACCACGTCACCACGGTCTCGCGCTCTTGCAGGGAGTGCGGGTGCGACAACAGCCCCTCGACCACGTAGGTGCCCACCGTGGCCATGACCGATGCCTGTTCGGGGGCCATGCCCTGTGCGGTCAGTTGCGCGATCAGCAGCCCGTCCAGCATCTGGTGGAACTGTTCATGCCAAGCGCGGATGACCGGCGAATGCTCCAGCCGGCCATGCACCGTCATCACCAGCTTGCTGGCCTGGTCGAACTCTTTCAGCAGCCACAGGATCTGCGCCGACATGGGCTGGTCATGCAGGCCGGCGTGCACCGTCAGCGCCTGCTTGACCAGGCGGTTCAGCACCGCGATCAACACCTCGTCCTTGTTGGCGAAATACCAGTACAGGGTGTTGGGCGCCACGCCCGCCGACGTGGCGATGCTGGCCATCGACGTGGCGTCGTAGCCCTGCCTCAGGAAAAGCTGGCAGGCCGCTTCTTCAATCTCGTCCTGCTTCAGCTGTCGATCGATGTCGCGCTTGTTCTTCGCCATCCAGGGCCTGTGGGGTGGAGTCGCACTCTTCTTGAATGCCAATCTAGATATGTTACAGTGCCTCGACTTGAATGTCATTCAAGATAAAAGGAGACCCCATGATTGCTGGCAGCCGCGCCGCCATCGACCTGCCCCGACTGGGCTTCAAGGACACGCTGGCCTTGTTCGCCAAACTGGACGCACCGGCGCTGGCCGACATGAACGGCGAGTACGCGGCCAGGCTGCTGAACCAGCCATCCTGGCTCGCCACCGTCATCGGCCAGGCGACGGTCAACAACCCCCTGGCGCCAGGCCGCTGGCTGTGCAAGTCCTTCCGCCCGGTCGACCATCAGGTGGGCAGGGGCTACAACACCTTCCAGCACCTGGGACGCACCGTGCAGCGCTTCCCCATGCAGACGCTGATCGCGCCCTCGCGCTACGACGGCCGGCCCGCCTACCAGCTGGTCTACCGTGCCTACCACTCGATGTGCGGCGAGATCCACATGGTCGACGAGGTCCGCCGAGTGGGGCCCGACCTGTTCCTGGGCATCGGCACTTGGGGTTTCAGCGACCGCCAACGGCGCGTTCCCCTGCCTTTCATGCTGCGCGGCCCCATCGCGCCCTACCGGGGCGACATCGGACGCCCTCGCGCGGGCTTCGACCCGCGCTCTGAAATCCCCGCCCTGAAGAAGAAAGCTTGACGACCATGACCTCCGCTTCCCGCACCGCCCTGATCACCGGCGCCTCGGCCGGCATCGGCGCCACCTTCGCCCGCCACCTGGCCGCGCAGGGCTACCACCTGCTGCTGGTGGCCCGCCGCGCCGATCGCCTGCAAGACCTGGCGCGCGAACTGGCCCAGCGGCATGGCGTGCGCTGCGAAGTCTTTTCGGCCGACCTCATGGACCCGGCATCGCCGCGCGCCGTCGTGGCCCACGCCGCGCAGTTGGGCATGAGCATCGATTTCCTGGTCAACAACGCGGGCCTCTCCGGCCACCGCAAGTTCATCGACACGCCTTGGCCCGAGTTGGCAGGCGAGATCCAGTTGATGATGACCACCCTGACCGAACTGACCCACCTCGTGGCGCCCGGCATGGTGCAGCGCGGCTGGGGCCGCATCATCAATGTGTCTTCGCTGGCGGCCTTGTCGCCCCCGGGCGAAAGCCTGCTCTACTCCGCCATCAAGAGCTACGTCATGGTCATGTCCCAGTCGATGGACATGGAGTTCAAGCCGCATGGTGTGCACGTGACCGCGCTGTGTCCTGGCTTCACGCACAGCGAATTCCACGATGTCATGGGCACCCGCAAGACGGCGAACCAACTGCCGCCGATCCTGTGGCAACAGCCGCAAGACGTGGTCCAGGAAGCCATCAAGGCGGTGATGAGTGGCAAGCCCGTGTGCGTGCCCGGCACCTTCAATAAAATCATGGCCTCGCTGATGCGTCCATTGCCCTTGTGGCTGCAGTACCAGCTGGGCAAGGCTTTCAACCCCTTCAAGTGAAGCGAGCCGATGATGGAATGGATGATCTACGGCGCCAACGGCTACACCGGTGAACTGATCGCGCGCGAGGCGGTGGCGCGGGGCCTGCGGCCCTTGCTGGCCGGGCGGTCGCGGGCCAAGCTGGAACCGCTGGCCCGCGAACTGGGTTTGAAATACCGCGTCTTCACGCTCGACCAGGCGCCGGCCGACATCGCCACGCACCTGAACGGCATGGGCCTGGTGCTGCTCACGGCCGGGCCGTTCTCGGCCACCAGCGCTCCCATGGTGCAGGCCTGCCTGCGCGCACGCGCCCACTACCTGGACATCACCGGAGAGATCGATGTGTTCGAGCGCATCAGCGAACAGCATGGGCGTGCCCAAGCGGCGGGCGTGGTGCTGTGCCCCGGCGTGGGCTTCGACGTGATCCCCACCGACTGCGTGGCCGCCGCCCTGAAAGCCGCTTTGCCCGATGCGGTGGCATTGTCACTGGGGTTCGACACCGACGCGGGCATGTCGCCCGGCACGCTCAAGACCACCCTGGAAAGCGCACCGCAAGGCGGTTGCGTGCGCATCGATGGTGCCTTGGTGCGCGTGCCGCTGGCGCACCGCACCCGGCGCATCGACTTTGGCCGTGGCGTGCGCCTGGCCATGGCCGCGCCTTGGGGCGACGTCTCCACCGCTTTCCACAGCACCGGCATCCCGAATGTCACCGTCTACTTCCCGGTGTCGCGTCTGGAATGGATGGGCGTCAAGCTGGTCAACGCCTTGCGGCCCTTGCTGGGCTTGAAGGCGGTGCAAGGCGCCTTGGCTGGCCTGGTGTCGGCCACCGTGCGCGGCGCTGATGCCGAGCAGCGCGCGAGAACGCCCACGCATGTCTGGGGCGAGGCGGTCAACGCCCGGGGTGAACGCCGCACGGCGCGGCTCCAGACCGACAACGGCTACAGCTTCACCGTCACCGGGTCCTTGGCGGTGGTGGGCCATTTGCTGAAGGCAACGCCAGGGTCGGGCCAGTCCGGCTTCTTCACGCCCTCGCGGCTGATGGGCGCTGGCCTGGCGTCCAGCCTGCCTCATTGCGGTCCCATCCGCATCGACTGACGAGGGCATTTTCCAAAGCACTGGCCTTGATCAACCCGGGCGTGGCACCATTTGTCAAAAGACAGTCGCAACCACCAGGAATGAGCACATGCCCAAGTACTCCAAATCCCCCGAGGCCCTGGCCGCCTTGACGCCGGAGCAGTTCCATGTCACCCAGAAAAGCGGGACCGAGCGGCCTGGCACTGGCGAATACCTCGGCAACAAAGAGCCTGGCATCTACGTCGACATCGTGTCCGGCGAGCCCTTGTTCGCCTCGTCCGACAAGTACGAGTCCGGCTGCGGCTGGCCGAGCTTCACCAAGCCGATCGCCCCTGCGCACATCAACGAGCTTCGGGACACCACACACGGCATGGTCCGGACCGAAGTCCGTTCGACCCACGGCGACAGCCACTTGGGTCACGTCTTTCCTGACGGCCCCGCCGACCGGGGCGGCCTGCGCTATTGCATCAATTCGGCCTCGCTGCGCTTCGTTCACCGGGACGACATGGAAGCCGAAGGCTATGGCGAATTCATCGACCAGGTGGAGGACCTCTGATGGGCCAGCCACAACGCGCCATTTTGGCGGGCGGATGCTTCTGGGGCATGCAGGACCTGTTGCGCCGGTATGACGGGGTGATCTCGACCCGCGTGGGTTATTCGGGGGGCGACGTGCCCAACGCCACTTACCGTCACCACGGCACCCACGCCGAAGCCATCGAAATCGTTTTCGACCCGGACCGCCTCAGCTACCGCAGGCTCCTGGAGTTCTTTTTCCAGATCCACGACCCGACGACTTTGAACCGCCAGGGCAACGACCGGGGCCTCAGCTACCGCTCCGCCATCTTCCACGAGAACGACGCGCAGAAACAGGTGGCACTGGACACCATTGCCGACGTCGATGCCTCGGGCTTGTGGCCGGGCAAGGTCCAGACCGAAGTCGCGCCAGCGGGACCATTCTGGGAGGCTGAACCAGAGCACCAGGACTACCTGGAGCGGATCCCGGATGGCTACACCTGCCACTTCATCCGTCCGGAGTGGCGGCTGCCGGTCAGGCCCAAGTGAGGAGGCTGGGTTCAAAGTAGGGATGTGCTTCGAGCAGGTCCGCCGCGATACTGGGGTTGTCAACACCAGGGAGGGGCGCGATCATGCCGACCAAGAATGTGCACTGGGGGCTCAGTTCATTGCTGTTCCAACGGCAAAAGGTGGGCGATCCCACGATGCTGATGCTGGGCGATTCCTGGTTCTGGTACCCACTGGACAACCTGGCCGTCGAACTGGGGTCGGCCTTGAGGGTCAGCAACCACCTCATCGGGGTCATCGGCTACAACGGTGCCGAGGCGAGCGAATGGCGGGACAAGTACCGCAAGGAGCTGGACGTCGCCATCGACTTCTATGGCGCGGGGCTCCAGGGTTTTTTCCTCAGCGGTGGCGGCAATGATCTGGCGGGCATGCGGGACTTCCTGCGCCTGCTCAAGGACGATTGCTCGTCGGCCACCAAGGTCGATGAATGCTTCCGGCCGGGCCAGCCCGAGGCCAGCCTGGCGGTGATCGATGGTGCTTACCGGGAAGTCATCGCCAAGGTCAGGGCCCGCAACCCGACCGTGCCCATTTTCGTGCACCAGTACGACCATGCCTGGCCGACTGGCAAAGGCGTGTTCGGGCCCTCGGACTGGCTCAAGGCCCCGATGGAGAAAGCCCTGGTCCCGGAGCCTCTCAGGCGTCCGCTCTTCAAGGCCCTGATCCAGGCCCTGAAGGTTTCGCAGGAGAAACTGGCCCAGCAGGACCAGAACGTCGTGGTCGTGCCCACCGCTGGCGTGATGCCGGAGGATTCCAAAGTCAAGGACCAGTACTGGTCGAACGAGCTTCATCCCACGCCAAGGGGTTTCAAGCTCCTCGTGTCCCAAGCCTTCATGCCTCAGCTCGAAGCCCGGGGCCTGGCCTGATGGGCTCACTGCGTTGGGGCGCCGTGATCGTTGGTGCTTTGCTGGGCTTCGGTCTGTCGGGTTGCGCCTATGTGAGTGTTGACGAAGACGGCCGCCAAAGGATCATCGGCTTCGTCTACCTCGACCTGCCTTCGCCAGAAAAAGTGAACACGCCGGCGATGCGCCTGCGTGCGGTCGGCATGCAGTTGATGCACACGCCCTGGGGGAGCAGCTTCTCGCTGGGCTACAGCGACCAGGCCTTTCTCGCGCTGTCCAACGACAGCTGCGTTCGTTTTTCATCTTTGCAAGGAGTTCTGCCATGACGGTCTCTGTTCGCCATCGCCCCTCATTCCGCGTGGTCTGCGTGGTGTCGCTGCTGAGCCTGGCTTGGCTGGCCGGCTGCGCCACGCCGCGCGACACGGTCGTTTTCGTCACCAAGACCTCTCTGGGGCTGGACGTGGACAGCAACCCACCCAGCGCGAGTTTCGCCTACGACCGCGTCGAAGGCTACGTGGGGCCGCGCTTCAACAGCGCCACCGCCGCGCCGGTGGCCGGCAGCATCGCGACCAATGGGAAATTGATCGGCCGGTCGATCCGCCAGACCTATGCCACGGGCCACGCGGCCAAGTTGATCACTTTGCCCGCGGGCGCGACGGCGCCCACCGCCCCGATCGAGTCCTACAGCGGCGAGCACAAGGTGATGTTCTTTGGCACGAGTACCGTGCTGGGCTTGAAGTTCGCCTTCTCGCCGAGCAGCGCGATCGACTCCTTCACGCTGGGCTACAAGCGCAAGGAGGCCTCCTTCATCCCCATCACCGCATCGGGCGTGCCATCGGTCCTGGCTTCGGTCAGCACAGAGGCCAAGGCCGAAAGCCTGAGCAACTCCGACCTGCAGGTGGAGCAGTTCTTCGCCACGGGCGTGGCCGCCGATGCGCTGGCCGCCGACCCGGCGATTGTTCAAAATTTCAAGCGCCAAAGTGGCGACCTGGTCCGGTACAAGGCCAACAAGGAAGAGCAGGCCACGCTGGCGCTGGAATCGCTGACCTGCGTGGCCAAACTGGCCGATGCCGACTTGCCGGATGTCTGGAAAAACATCGGCGAGCTCAGGCTCCTGGACGACAGTGCCATCGTGGGCCGATTGAACGCTGCCGCCCCCAAGGACGCCCGCGCCTTGTACACGCGCGAGCTCGGGCTGCTGGCGCCTGATTCGCCGGTCCGCACCGGCCTCATGACCGCGCACCGCAACCACGTTTGCAAAGTCGCATCTTGAACCCCAAGTCCCTCAGGAGACGCCACCATGTCCCGAACACGCACCATACTTTGCGATGAATGCGAGCGCCAGAAGATCACCTTGACGCTGGCTGGCTTTGACGTGCTGGGGTGTGTCCCCGCGCCCGGCCGGCCGGGGTTCTGCGTCATCAGTTTCGAGGAGGCGGCCACGCCAGCAACGGAAGGCGTGGCCGGGGCTGCTCAGCCGGCCAGCGTGGGAGGGGTCGCCGCCACGGCGGGCGAGACCGCCCGTGCGGGTGTGGCAACGCCGACCGTGCCTGCCGAGCTCACACCTTTGCAGACCAAAACATGCGAAGCCATCGTCAACATCTTCGAGACGGGCTCCGTGCTGGGTGACTACGGGATGGTCACGCTGATCCCGGGTGACACGGGTGGCCTCACTTATGGGCGCTCCCAGACCACGCTCGGCTCGGGCAACCTGGCCAAGCTCCTGCAAGCGTATTGCGCCAACCCGGGCGCGAGGTTCCGCCAGCGCCTGTCGCGGGAGTTGCCGCGGTTCGAGTCGAAAGATGCAACGCTGGAGCGTGATGACAAGGTCAAGAACCTCATGCGTGCCTGCGCGGACGACTCGGTGATGCGCGAGGTGCAGGACAGGTTCTTCACCCAGCACTACATGGAGCCGGCCCGCAAGGCCGCGCAAGCCCTGGGCGTCCTCACGCCACTGGGCGTTGCGGTCGTCTACGACAGCTTCGTGCATGGTTCATGGAAGACCATCAAGGCTGCCACGGACCAACAGGCTGGCGCGCTGAAAGACATTGGCGAGCAGGCCTGGATCCACGCGTATGTGCGGGTGCGCCGGGCCTGGCTGGCCAGCAGCGCCCGCCGTGACCTGAGGGCCACCGTCTACCGTGCCGACGCCTTCATCCGCTTGATCGAGCTGGGGGCCTGGGGATTGACGCTGCCGATCGTGGTGCGGGGGACCGAGGTGTCGCAGGCCACCCTGTCCGGGTTGCCGCCCGGCTGCTATGACGGGCCGGTGGTCGGTTCAAGGCCCTTGTCCTTGCAACAGCCCCTGGCGAGGGGGCTCGACGTTCGCCTGCTTCAACTGGGGCTGTCGGAGCGGAATGTGCCGGTCGTGGCGGACGGGGTGTTTGGCCGTGGGTCCGTGGACGCGGTCCGGGCCTACCAACTGTCGCAAGGCTTGGCAGGGATCGGCATCGCCGACCCGGCGCTGATCATGGCCTTGACGCGCGATGTTGCCTGAGCAATGCAAGGGCTGGCTTCCGGTCCGAAGTCCGGTACTCAGCCTCGGGCGGCCACAGGTGCGGCTGGGCCTCATGCGGGGAAAGCTGGCGGCTCAAGGGCTTCAACTCCCGGTCCGACGGGCCCATGCGGCCTGATCCAGACCATGTACAGCGCCGGCACGAACACCAATGTCAGCACCGTGGCCGCGATCAGCCCGCCCATGATGGCCATCGCCATGGGGCCCCAGAAGATGCTGCTGGTCAGCGGCACCATGGCCAGCACCGCGGCGGCGGCCGTCAGCACCACTGGGCGTGAGCGGCGCACCGTGGCCTCCACCACGGCCTGCGCCTGCGGCATGCCGGCGGCGATGTCACTGTCGATCTGGTCCACCAGGATCACGGCATTGCGCATGATCATGCCGCCCAGCGCGATCACCCCCAGCAAGGCCACGAAGCCGAAGGGCGCGTTGAAGATCAACAGGGCCGGCACCACGCCGATGAGCCCCAGCGGCGCGGTGAGGAACACCAACCACATGCGCGAGAAACTCTGCAGCTGCACCATCAGGATCAGCAGCATCACCACCAGCATCAGCGGGAAGACCGCGAACAGCGCCTGGTTGGACTTGTCGCTTTCTTCGATGGCACCGCCTTGCTCGATGCGGTAGCCGGGCGGCAGCTTGTCGATGATCGGCTGGAGAGATGGCCAGACCTTCATCGTGGCCGACGGGCCCTGCACGCCATCAATCACATCGCTGCGCACGGTGAGCACCATGTCGCGGTTGCGGCGCCACAGCACGGGCTCTTCGAAGGTGGGTACCAGCGTGGCCACCTGCGACAAGGGCACCACGGCGCCGCTGCGGGTGAACAGGCTCACGTCGCCCAATTGCTCCAGCGCCAGCCGCTCGCTCGGCGCGGCGCGCACGGTGACGTCGATCAGGTCCTCGCCGCGGCGGATCTGCGTGGCGGGCGCCCCGCTCAGCACGGTCTGCACCATGGCCGAGACATCGGCGCTGGTGACGCCCAACAGGCGGGCCTTGTCCTGGTCGATCTGGACGCGCAAGGTTCTCACCTGCTCGTTCCAGTCGAGCTGGGTGTCGCGCACCAGGGGGCTCTGCCGCACGGCATCACGCACCTGGTAGGCGATCTCGCGGACCTTGCCCGTGTCGGGACCGATCACGCGGAACTGCACCGGAAAGCCGACGGGCGGGCCGAACTCGAAGCGCGTGACGCGGCCGCGCAGGTCGGGGAAGGCCCGCTCGGCGGCGAACACGTCGAGCAGGCGGCGCCGCACGGCTTCGCGGTCGGCCACATTGGCGGTCTTGATGACGATTTGCGCGTAGCTCGGGTTGGGCAGCTCGATGGGCAGCGACAAGAAAAAGCGCGGCGCCCCGGCGCCCGTGTAGGCGCTGAAATGCTGCACCTGCGCATCGTTTTTCAGCACCTGCTCGAAACGCTTGACCTGGGCCTCGGTGGCCGTGAACGAGGCGCCTTCGCGCAGGCGCAGGTCGACGATGAGTTCCAGGCGCGAGGCGGTCGGGAAGAACTGCTGCTGCACCAGGCCCATGCCGGCGATTGCGCCGACGAAGAGCACGGCCGTGGCGGCCAGCACCATCACGCGGTGGGCCATGCACCATTGCAGCAGGCGGCGCAGGCGTTGGTAAAGTGGTGCGGCGTAAGGGTCATGCGCCGCGCCGCCATGCGCCTTCATGGTCTTGGGCAGCAACACGATGCCCAGGTAGGGCGTGAACACCACGGCCACGAACCAGGACGCGATCAGGGCCACGCCCACCACCCAGAAGATGCCGCCCGCGTACTCGCCGCTGATCGACTTGGCAAAGCCCACCGGCATGAAGCCGGCCACGGTGACCAGCGTGCCCGTCAGCATGGGAAAGGCCGTGGACGTGTAGGCGAAGGTGGCCGCGCTGACGCGGTCCCAGCCCTGCTCGATCTTCACGACCATCATCTCGACGGCGATGATGGCGTCGTCCACCAACAGGCCCAGGGCAATGATCAGCGCGCCCAGCGAGATGCGGTCCAGGCTCCAGCCCGCGGCCAGCATCACGATGGCGACGATCGCCAGCACCAGCGGCACGGAGGCCGCCACCACGATGCCCGTGCGCCAACCCAGGAAGAGGAAGCACACCGCCAGCACGATGGCCAGCGCCTCCAGGAAGGAGCGCTCGAACTCCCACACGGACTCTTCGACGATATTCGGTTGGTCGGCCACCTTGTCCACCACCACGCCCAGGGGCAAGCCGGCCTTCAAAGCGGCCATGCGCGTTTCGAGCTCTTGGCCGAGCGTCAGGATGTTGCCGTGCCGGTCGAAGGTGATGGCGAGCACCAGCACCGGCTTGCCGTCATGCCGCACGGTGAAGGAGGGCGGGTCTTCCAGGCCCGATGTGACCTTGGCCACATCGCCCAGGCGCAGCAGCTTGCCGCCCGCGGTGACGGACACATTGGCCACGTCACGCGCATCGCGCAGGGTGCCATCGATCCGCACGAACACCTGGTCGCCGCGGCCTTCGGTCGAGCCCGACGGGCTGACGGTGTTCTGGCGCGCCAATGCTTCGATCACGGTCTGGGCACTGATGCCCAGCGAGGCCAGGCGCTGGCTTGAGAACTCGACATGGACCTTCTCGGCCTGCCGCCCGAACACATCGACCTTGGTCACGCCGGGTTGGGCCTGCACCTGGCGCTTGATGTCTTCGGTCAGCACCTGCAGTTCGGGCCAGCTCAGATCGGCGGCGCTGATGGCGTACATCACGCTGTAGACATCGCTGAACTCGTCATTGAAGATGGGCCCCAGGACGCCCTCAGGGAACTGGTGGCGCACGTCGCCGATTTTCTTGCGGGCCTGGTACCAGGCGCGTTCCAGATCGGCCTTGGACGTGCCGCCCTTCATCCAGAGGTTGACCGCGCCATAGCCCTGGCGCGAGAAACTGCGGATGAAGTCGACACCCTCCATCTTCTGCAGTTCGCGTTCCATGCGGTTGAGCACCTGGTCCTGCACCTGCTGGGCCGAGGCACCGGGCCAGGCCACCACGGCCGTCATGGTCGGTACCATGAACTGCGGGTCTTCCAGGCGGCCCAGCCGCGTGAACGCGAAGGTGCCCACCAGCAGGCTGCCGATGATCATGAACAGCACCATGGCGCGGTGCGTGACGGCCCACTCAGAGAGATTGAAGGACTTCATCACAGGCTCCCGGGGCGCATCACGGCCTGCACCTTCATGCCCGCATCGAGCTTCTGCGCGCCCGCCGACACCACCAGCACACCATCGGGCAAGCCGGTCACACGCACTTGGTCGGTGGACTGCGACAGCAGCGTGACCGCTTGCCGCGTCAAGGTGCCAGCCTTGTCATTGACCAGCCAGACCGACGGGGTCTGGTTGGTCGTGAGCAGCGCGCCCGATGGCAACTCGGCCGAAGCAGTGCTGCCCTTGCGTGCCAGCTGCACATCGGCCGTCACCCCCATGCGCAGCCCTGTGATCGGTGATGCGATGGCGTAGCGTGCCCGGAAGGTGCGGGCCTGCGCCGAAGCGCTGGGCGCCAACTCGCGCAGCTTGAGCTTCACCAGATCGGGCAGGCCCGCCATGCGGGCTTGGCTGATCTGGTTGTGCAAATCCGCCGCGAGGGCTTCAGGCACGTCCACCACCACTTCCAGCTCGCCCGGCTTGGCCAGCGCCATCACGGCTTGCCCTTCCGCCACCATCTGCCCCACCTCGATCTGCCGGCCGGTCACCACGCCATCGAAGGGCGCAACCAGCACCGCATAGCCCGCCCGGTTGCGCAGCACCTCCAGTTGCCGTTCGGCCTGCACCAGGCGCGCCGCGGCGGCATCCGAGCGGGCCTGCTGACGCTCCTGGTCGGCCGCGCCCACCGAGCCGTCGGCCAGCAGTCGCTTGAAGCGTGCCGCATCGCTGGCCGCCTGCGTGGCGTCCACCTGCGCCGCGCGCAGTTGCTCGGCGGCGGCGTCTGCGGCGAGTTGGTAGTCGGCCGCGTCGATGCGTGCCAGCGGCTGGCCCGCCCGCACGGCCTGGCCGATGTCGACCAGGCGGGCCGTGACCTTGCCCCCGGCTCGGAACGCCAGATCGCTCTCGACGCGCGGGCGAACGGCGCCGCTCAAGATCCGCACGTCTTCGCCGTGGTCGTTGTGCACCGGCGTGACGTAGACGGCTGGGATGGGGGGCACCTTTTCAGCGGCGGGCGAACAGGCGGTGAGAACCGCCAGCCCGCTGAGGACCCAACTGGTCCAGACCAGGGCATGGGCGAACTTCATCAAGCGGAAGTCGGAGACGTCAATCATGGCAAGCTTTCAGGAGCAATGCTGGTGTGGGTGCGGGTGGTCATGGCGGCAGGCGTGTCCTGCCATCCACCGCCGAGGGCCGAGGCGAGCTGAACCGTGTTCAGCGCCAACTGAGCCTGGCCATCGATGGCCGACAGTTCGGCGGCGATCACCGCGCGCTGCGCATCGAGCAGTTGCAGCAGGTCGATCTGGCCTTCGCGGTAAAGCGATTCGGCATGGTGCAGGCCCGTGCGTCTTTGCTGGGTGGTGGCGTCCAGCGCGGCCGAGCGATCACGCTCTTGGGCCAGGGCCACCAAGCTGTCGTCAACGTCCTTGACGGCACCGAGCACGGCCTTCTCGTACTGCAAGGTGGCCATGCGCTCTTTGGCGGATTGCCGCTCAACGGCCGCGCGCAGGCGACCCGCGTCGAACAAGGGCATGGTGAAGGCCAGCGCCGCGGTGCTGTACCGCACCGGAGACAAATCCAGCGCATTGAGGCGCAGGTCTTGCCGCCCGAACGCCGCGGCCAGGAAAAACTTGGGCCACTGGTCGGCTTGGGCCTCGCGCAGGCGTGCGGCTTCGGCCATGAACTGCTTTTGCGCCACGCGCAGATCGGGGCGCCGCATCAACAGATCGGCAGGCTGCCTGGCGGACAAGCGTGGCGGGGTGGGCAGCCATGGCGCCGTGGCTGCGTCCAACTCGGGCAATGGCCGGTTGGGATTGGCGCCCACCAGGACTGCCAATTGGGTCTCGGTCACGGCGACGAGGGTCTTCAAAGGCGGCAGTTGCGCGGCCAGCGCTTGCACTTCACCCGCGGCCCGGGCCACGTCGAAGCGACTGGCCAGCCCCGCGGACTCTCTGCTGCGGGTCAGCCGCTCGGTGTCGGCCTGGGCTTTCAGCAAGGCATCCAGCTTGGCCAGCCGCAGACGCGCGCTTTGCCAAACGATGTACTGCCGCGCGACTTCGCTGCTCACCAGCCAGCGCGCCGTGTCGACGCCCTCTTCGGCGGTCAGCGCATCCAGCTCAGCGGCATCGGCGCCAGCGCGTGCGGCGCCAAACACGTCGAGCTCCCACCCCAGGTCCAGTGCGCCCCGGTAAGTCCGCGTGTCGGGCTTGCCTTGCTTGACCTGGTCGGGCAAGCCGCTGCGCTCGTCGGACGCCGACCCGGTGAGCGACACGGTGGGCCAGAGCCTGGACGCCACCGCCGTCTGCCCAGCGCGGGCTTGCCGCACACGCTGCATGGCGATGCGGACGTCGTGGTTGGCCGAGTGGGCGCGCTGGACCAGGGCCATGAGCGCGGCGTCGTCAAAGCCTCGCCACCAGCTTGTCTCGACCGGAGGTCCTTGGTCTGCTTCTGCTGCCTGCCGAAAGCTTGCGTCTTTGGCCGCCGACACATCGGGCGGCTGAGGTTTGGGCGAGGCGCAAGCCGACAGCAAAGCGGCCAGGCACACGGCGAGCAAAGGCGGAAATCGCAGGAGCCGCAATGGCGAAAAAGGCATGATGTCGCTTCAATGGTTGACACTGTCTACCATTTTGCTTACAAATGTAGACAGTGTCAACCAGGTGTCTTCACCCCCTACACTGGCGCCTCGAAGCCACCGCTAGACTCCACCGCATGCCCAAGCAAAGCCCATCGCCCGCGGCGCCCCTCGAACTGCGAGAGGCGTGCGTCATCGCCGCTCAAGAGGTCATTGCCGAAAAAGGTGTGGAAAACTTGAGCCTGCGGGATGTGGCTCGCAAACTGGGGGTGTCGCACCAGGCGCCCTACAAGCACTACCCCAGCCGTGACCACCTTCTGGCCGAAGTGATGCGACGCTGCTTTCAGAGGTTTGCCAAGCACCTGGATGCGCGAGGGCAATTCGACAAGCCACAGGAGGATCTCGCTGCCTTAGGGCGCCAATACCTCAGCTATGCGCGGGATCACCCGCTGGAATACCGCCTGATGTTCGACACCCCATGGCCAGAATCAGCGGAGCACCCTGATCTGATCAAAGACGCCGTCCACGCTTACGACATCCTGCGCAAGGTATTGCGCCGCTTGCACGGGGACTCTGCCAACTTGCAAGACCGGGTGGATCTGGACGCCCTCTACATTTGGTCCACGGTGCATGGCATGGCGGGTGTGATGAATGGCAACTGCATTGGCAAGCTGAACTTGAAACCCAAGGTGCTTGAGCAAGCCATCGAACACGTCATCAAGATGGTGGAGTTGGGGCTGCTGGCGAAGCACTGAAAAAATGGCCAGCGCTGCTGCCTTGGACGGCTAGACACCTCAACAAGAAAAAAGCCCCAAGTGACGAACACTCAGGGCTTCTTATTCACCATCTAGGCAAAGGTCAATCCTAGAACGGGATGTCGTCGTCCATGTCATCGAAGCCGGTCGATGACTTTTGCGGCGCGGGGCGCGAAGCAGCGGGTGCCGGACGGGCCGCGGGGCGGCTGGGCGCGGCTGAAGGCGCATCCTGGTTGAAGTCATCGCCGCCGCCTTGACCCTGGCCGCCGCCATAACCACCACCGCCGCCGCCGCCACCACCGCCACGGGTTTCACGACCGCCCAGCAATTGCATTTGTTCGGCCACGATCTCGGTGGTGTAGTTGTCCTTGCCATCCTTGTCGGCCCACTTGCGGGTCTTCAGGCGGCCTTCCACGTACACGGGGCTGCCTTTTTTCAGGTATTCACCCGCGATTTCGGCCAGGCGGTCGTAAAACACGACGCGGTGCCATTCGGTTTCTTCAACCTTGTCGCCGCTGGTCTTGTCTTTCCAGTTGCGCGTGGTGGCAACCGACACATTGCACATGGCGGCACCGCTGGGGGCGTAGCGCACTTCCGGGTCGCGACCCAGGTTGCCGATGATGATGACTTTGTTGATGGAGGCCATGGCCTGGGTTCCTGACTCGGTGGATTCAATTCGGAAAGAAAACTTTCAGCGATTATGCCCAAGGCCCTCGGCCGAGCCCAGCCCCTCTGTCAGGTGCGTCCTTTCTGGGGTGGCGCCAAGGGTGGCGTAGCATTCACCCACAAGGAGCTTCGATATGTGCCAGCTGCTGGGCATGAACTGCAACACGCCCACCGACATCGTTTTCAGTTTCACCGGGTTTGCCACCCGCGCGCACGAGCATGGCGACGGCTTCGGCATCGCTTTTTTCGAAGGACGGGGCGTGCGCCTGTTCGTGGACGACGATGCCGCCAGCGCTTCCCCCGTGGCCGAGCTGATCAAGCAATACCCCATCAAGAGCCAAAACGTGATCGCGCACATCCGCAAGGCCACGCAGGGCCGCGTCGCGCTGGAAAACTGCCACCCCTTCGTGCGCGAACTGTGGGGCCGCTATTGGGTGTTCGCCCACAACGGCGACCTGAAGGATTTCGCGCCCAAGCTGCACGCCGCGTTTCGACCGGTGGGCGACACCGACAGCGAACAGGCCTTCTGCTGGTTGCTGCAGGAACTGGCCAAGCACCACGCCAGCCTGCCCACCATCGAGGCCCTGACCGACACACTGCGCGAACTGGTGCCCACCATCGCGAAGCACGGCACCTTCAATTTCATGCTCAGCCAGGGCGATGCTTTGTGGGCGCACTGTTCCACCAAGCTGCATTACCTGGTCAGGCAAGCGCCCTTCGGCATGGCGCGCCTGCAGGATCAGGACATGTCCCTGAACTTCGAAGACCTGGCCAGCCAGGACGACCGAGTGGCCGTCATCGCCACCGAGCCGCTCACGTCCGACGAGGTGTGGACGAGTTTCCAGCCCGGCGAGCTGAAAGCCTTCGTCAACGGGCGGTCGGCATGATGAAGTCGTTGCCCTTGGCGATGCTCTCGGGCCAGCGCTGCATGATCGATTTCTGCCGGGTGTAGAAGCGCACGCCTTCCTCGCCGTAGGCGTGCATGTCGCCGAACAGGCTGCGCTTCCAGCCGCCAAAACCCTGCCAGGCCATGGGCACCGGGATCGGCACATTGATGCCCACCATGCCCACCTGCACGCGCCTTGAAAACTCGCGCGCCACGTGCCCGTCGCGGGTGAAGCAGGCCACGCCATTGCCGAACTCGTGGGCGTTGATCAAGGCCAGGGCCTGGTCCAGGTCGGCCACGCGCACGCAGGCCAGCACCGGGCCGAACACTTCCTCTTGGTAGAGCTTGTTCTCAGGGCTCACGTGGTCGAACAAGGTGCCGCCCAGCCAGAAGCCGCCGTCCTGCCCCGGCACCGACAGGCCGCGCCCGTCCACCAGCAGTTGTGCGCCTTGCCGCACGCCATCCTCGATGCAGCCGCTGATGCGGTCCAGCGCGGCGCGGGTCACGATCGGGCCCATCTCGGCTTCGCCATCCATGCCGTCGTTGACCTTCAGGGTGCGCGTGCGCTCGATCAGTTGGGGCATGATCTGGTCGCCGACATCGCCCACCAGCACCGCCACCGAGATCGCCATGCAGCGCTCACCGGCTGAGCCGTAGGCCGCGCCCACCAGCGCATCCACGGCTTTGTCCAGGTCGGCGTCGGGCATGATCACCATGTGGTTCTTGGCGCCGCCCAGGGCCTGCACGCGCTTGCCGAAGTGGCTGCCGCGCTCGTGGATGAACTGCGCCACGGGCGTCGAGCCCACGAAGCTCAATGCTTTCACGTCCGGGTGTTCGATCAAGGCATCCACCGCGGCCTTGTCGCCCTGCACCACATTGAACACGCCATCCGGCAAGCCGGCCTGTTTCAGCAACTCGGCCATCAGCAGCGAGGGCGAAGGATCGGTCGGGCTGGGCTTGAGCACGAAAGTGTTGCCGCAGGCGATGGCCACGGGGAACATCCAGCAGGGCACCATCACCGGGAAGTTGAAGGGCGTGATGCCCGCCACCACGCCCAGGGGCTGGCGCATCGTCCAGTTGTCGATGCCGGTGGAAGCCTGCTCGCTGTAGTCGCCTTTGAGCAGTTGCGGGATGCCGCAGGCGAACTCGACGATGTCGATGCCGCGCGTGACTTCGCCCTGCGCATCGCTGAACACCTTGCCGTGTTCTTGCGTGATCAGCCGGGCCAGTTCGTCCTTGTGCTGGTTCAGCAAACCCCAGAACTTGAACAGCACCCGGGCCCGCTGGATGGCGGGGGTGTCGGCCCAAGCGGGGAAGGCCGCCTGGGCCGCCGCCACGGCTTGGTCCACCTCGGTGTGCTTGGCCAAGGCGACCTGGGCGGTGACCGCACCGGTCGCGGGGTTGTAGATGGGGCTGGTCCGGCTGTCGGCCGCCAAGGGCGCCAAACGGCCGTTGATGAAATGACCCACCTTGGCCGTACTGCTGTCTTGAAGGGAGGGCACGCGATTCTCCAGAAAATGTGGTCGATGGGGCCAATGATCTCGCAGCCCAAGCGATTTTTGTGCGCGATGCGCGCGGCGGGCCATGGCAAACGTCCGATGGTGGCTCCCCAGGGCGGGGGAGGGGCTGCTTGGGCCCGGGGAAGCGGCCATTTAGCGCGCACAATGCGGGACCGTTCCCCTTCTGCCTCCGTTTTCGCCCCGACCGTGTCCGCCACCGCCCTGAACCACCCGGCTCCAGCCACGTCGGCCGAGGCCATCCTGCAAGAAGTTTTCGGCTATGGCGCTTTCCGGGGCCAGCAGAAAGCCATCGTCGATCACACGATCGGCGGCGGGGATGCCCTGGTGCTCATGCCCACGGGCGGCGGCAAAAGCCTGTGCTACCAGGTGCCCGCCATTGCACGGCACCGCGAAGGCAAGGGCGTCACCATCGTGGTCTCGCCCCTGATCGCGCTGATGCACGACCAGGTTGGCGCCCTGGAAGAAGCGGGCGTTCACGCTGCCTTCCTGAACAGCACCCACAGCCTGGAGGACACCCAGCGCATCGAGCGCGAGATGATGTCCGGCCGCCTGGTCATGCTCTACGCCGCGCCCGAGCGCATCACCAACCTGCGCTTCCAGGCCCAACTGGCCAGCCTGCACGAACGCGGCCTGCTCAGCCTGTTCGCCATCGACGAGGCGCATTGCGTCAGCCAGTGGGGCCACGATTTCCGCGAAGACTACCTGCAGCTCAGCATGCTGCACGAGCGCTTCCCCGATGTGCCGCGCCTGGCCCTGACCGCCACCGCCGACGACCACACCCGCGCCGACATGATCCAGCGCCTGAAGCTGGAAGATGCCCGCGTCTTCATCAGCAGCTTCGACCGGCCCAACATCCGCTACGCCCTGGTCGAAAAGACCAACCCGCGCGAACAATTGCTGCGCTTCATCCGCGACGAGCACGATGGCGATGCCGGCGTCGTCTACTGCCAGTCGCGCAAGAAAGTGGAAGAAACGGCCGAGTGGCTGGCCGGGCAGGGCGTCAATGCCTTGCCTTACCACGCCGGCCTGGACGCCAGCCTGCGCCGCAAGAACCAGGACCGCTTCCTGCGCGAAGACGGCATCGTCATGGTGGCCACCATCGCCTTCGGCATGGGCATCGACAAGCCCGACGTGCGCTTCGTGGCCCACCTCGACCTGCCCAAGAACATCGAAGGCTATTACCAGGAGACCGGCCGTGCCGGGCGCGATGGCGCCGATGCCGACGCCTGGCTCACCTATGGCCTGGCCGACGTCGTCAACCAGCGCCGCATGATCGACGAAAGCCCGGCCACCGACGAGTTCAAGCGCGTCCAGCGCGGCAAGCTCGATGCGCTGCTGGCCCTGGCCGAGGCCCACGACTGCCGCCGCGTGCGCCTGCTGTCCTACTTTGGCGAAGACAGCCAGCCCTGCGGCAACTGCGACAACTGCCTCAAACCGCCCGTCACCTGGGACGCGACCGAGGCCAGCCGCAAGATGCTCAGCGGCATCTACCGCTTCTGGCAGCACGGGCAACAGCGCTTCGGCGCCGGCCACCTGATCGACGTGCTGCGCGGCAAACGCACCGACAAAGTCGAGCAGCATGGCCATCACAGTCTGAGCACTTTCGGCATCGGTGCCGACCTGAGCGAAAACCAATGGCGTGCCGTGCTGCGCCAACTGGTCGCCCTGGGCCACGTGGTGGCCGAAGGCGAGTTCAACACCCTGGTGCTGGCCGACAGCGCCCGGGCGGTCTTGAAGGGCGAAGTGCAGCTCATCCTGCGCGAGGCGGCCGACGCGCCCAAGCGCGCGAAGGCCTCTCGAAGCACCTCGTCCGGCAAGGCTTCCGGCGCGCCCAAGGACCTGGTGGGCGAGGCGCTCATCCGATTCCAGTCCCTGAAAGCTTGGCGCAGCGAGGTCGCGCGCGAGCACAACCTGCCCGCCTACATCGTCTTCAACGACGCCACCCTGGCCGAGATGGCCCGCGTCGCGCCCCAAAGCCTGGGCGAATTGAGCGGCATCAGCGGCGTGGGCGCCAAGAAGCTTCAGGCCTATGGGGCCGAGATCCTGTCCGTCTTGGCGGCCTGATCGGCCCCCTGCCGCATCCGCAACAACAGGTAGACCGCGAAACCAGTGGCCACGCCGGGCACCACGCCCAGGACCACGGCAAGCCAGCCGTGCCGGATGCCTTTGGCGCGTGCCTCGTGGATCACCCAGACCGTGAGCACACACCAGCAGCAGATGGTGTCCAGGGCATAGCCCGCGGCATAAGGGTTCACGAAACCTGCCGCGAACGCGCCGACCACGTCACGGCTTTCCAGCAGTGGCGGCACGACCACCAGGGCAAAAGCCAAAGCGAACAAGCCGCCAATGACGGCAATCAGGGCTCGAAACCAAGGTTGATTCATGGCGATTCCTTCAATTTGACCAAGTCGAATGTCCGATTTGGGATGGAATACCCCTTCTCACGCACCAATTCGTTGCGTTTTCGGAACAGATGGCCCGCAAACCTCCCCCCTATTGGGTGAAGTTGGTGCGCAGGCACGGGATTACGCGAAGTAAACGGTAAGAATCAAGTGTCGGCCCCCATGCCGCAAGCCAAATTGGCACCATAATGGTGCGAAATGGCGCATTCGTTTTAATGTTAGGAGATTTCATGTTTGCTAAGAAAAACGTTGTGGCCGCTGCCGCCCTGACCCTGGTGGCTGTGGCCGCCCAAGCTCAAGTGACCGCCTACGGCAACCTGGACGTGTCCGTGGGCCGCAAGCAAGCCGTCACTGGCTATGACACCAATGGCAAGGCCATCAAGGCTTCGCGCACCGCCGTCGATTCGAGCGACCTGTCGGACAGCTTCATTGGCTTCAAGGGCCAGGAAGACCTGGGCGGTGGTCTGAAGGCCATCTTCAAGCTGGAAAGCGAATTGGCCGTGGACAACGGCGCTGCTCTGGGCGGCACGTCCGCATTCTGGAGCCGCAACGCCACCGTGGGTCTGGCTGGCGGTTTCGGTACCGTGAACCTGGGCCGTTTCGAGAACCTGTTCAAGCTGGAAGGCGCTGCCTTCAACCCCTTCGGCTCGTCGCGCACTTTCTCGACCACCTTTGGTGGCACCCTTGACCTCACCAGCGGCAGCCTGGCCCCCCGTGAAAGCTGGTCCAACGGCATCAGCTACGTGTCGCCCAGCCTGGGTGGCCTGACCCTGTCGGCCCAATACAGCGCCAAGGAAGCTGCACTGGGCAACACCGCCCTGTACGGCGGTGGTGCCGTGGCGGTGGCCGCCAACTTCGTGGCCGGTCCTCTGGGCCTGTCGGCCGTGGTGGGCGAATTGCGCTCCACCAATGGCGTGACCGCTCCTGCAGAAAAGACCCGCCCCTGGTTGCTGGGTGCCAGCTACGACTTTGGCGCTGTGAAGCTGTTCGGTCAATACGGCCAGATCAAGGCTGACGACAAGGTGACGGGCGACTCTGGCAAGTTCAAGGGCTTCCAACTGGGCGCTTCGGTGCCTGTGTCGGCCGACGGTGCGGTGCTGGTTTCCTACGGCGACAGCAAGGGCACGGAACCTGGCGTGGCTGGTTCGGAAAAGAACCGCGACGTCAGCCTGGGCTACACCCACAACCTGTCCAAGCGCACGAATGTGTACGCTGCTGCGATCAACGAACGCCGCAAGGACACGACTGCAGCGCCCGTTCAAAAGGCCACGATCACCAACTTCGCGGTTGGCGTTCGTCACTCGTTCTGATCTAGAACGAACAAACGTTAGACCAGAGTTTCAAGCGCCCCTCGGGGCGCTTTTTTGCGCTCTGGATGTCCGAATTGATAGGATTAATGCGGATATTTGTTGTGATGAAACAACGAAAACGATCGTTTTAAT
The DNA here is from genome assembly GCF_050725395.1 of Aquabacterium sp. Taxonomy (GTDB): domain Bacteria; phylum Pseudomonadota; class Gammaproteobacteria; order Burkholderiales; family Burkholderiaceae_C; genus Aquabacterium. The sequence goes on from NZ_JBOHHL010000001.1 coordinate 285,088, forward strand.
GCGCTGTAACCTGTCACGGTTCTTGCTTACATCCCGGTCGGATGACTTTCAGTCCCACAATGCATCGCATGGGTTTACCCGGTTCATGGGTTCCCAAATGGTCCTTTTTTCATCACATTGCTAGGAGAAATTGATGTTTGCAAAGAAGAACTTGGTGGCTGCCGCCGCCCTGATGGCTTTGGTCGGCGCTGCTCAAGCTGACGTGAAGGTTTACGGTTCGGTGGAAGCATCGTTCGGTTCGTTCGAAACGGCTCACGCCAAGAATCTGACGACCTCCAGCCGCGTGACCGCCGTTGAAAGCGGCAACATGATGACCAGCTTCATTGGTTTTTCTGGCTCGGAAGACCTGGGCAATGGTCTGAAGGCCGAGTTCGCGCTCGAAACCTTCGTTGGCGTGGACAAGGGCAGCAACATCACGAACAACGCCGGCCAGTTCTGGAGCCGCACTTCCAACGTCGCCCTGAGCGGTGGTTTTGGTAAGGTGGCCCTGGGTCAGTACGACAACCCCCTGTTCACCTCGGGCTACACGTACAACCCCTTCGGCAGCTCGATGCCCTTCTCGCCGACGATGCGTCACCTGAACTACATCGGTCAGACCACGGCCACGGGAGTGCCCGCCATTGCTGGCGCTGGCGTGGGTTTTGACACCGGCTGGATCAACTCCATCACTTACGAAAGCCCCAACCTGTCGGGCTTCAGCTTTGTGGGCCAAGCCGCCCTCAAGGAATCGAACGCCGCCAACACCAAGAACAGCTATACCGCGGCCGCGACCTACGCTGCTGGTCCTTTCGGCGCCACGCTGACCTACGTCAAGAGCGGCTTCACGCCCGCAGGTCCCAATCCCCTGCAAACCTACAACGGTGATGAGAAGACGATCGACCTGGGTGTCAGCTATGACTTCGGCGCTGTGAAGCTGTTCGGTCAATACACCGACATCAAGGAAGACGCCAATCCTTCCGCTGCCCTGGGTGGCACGGCTGACAACAAGGACCGCATCTACCAAGTTGGCGTGTCGATCCCCGTGACGGAAAAGGGCTCCATCCTGGCTTCTTACGGTGAACTGAAGCACGAAATCAAGTCGGGCGCTTCGGCCGGCCTCGAAGCCAAGGACCGTGTTTTCTCGCTGGGCTATGACCACTTCCTGTCCAAGCGCACCGACGTTTACGCGGTGTTCTCGAACAATGGTCAAACCAACCTGGAATCGGGTCAAACCTTTGCCGTTGGCATCAAGCACGCTTTCTGATCAGTCCTCCTCGACCTGATCGCAAGCCAAAGCGCCCTTCGGGGCGCTTTTTCATTGGCGAATCCAAAAACCGTGAATTGCACTCATCTGATGCCAAAAGGTCACTTTTTGGTGAAAGATCAGGGATTTTGACTCGGTATTCCGGGCATGAAAGCTGCGAAATAAAAAGGGTCTTGTCATCAAGGCACCTTTTTTGGGCCCCATTTCGGAGTACTCATGGTTGTTGTCAGAAAAATCACCCCCGCGCTTCTCTTGTCCCTGGGCACCTGCCTTAGCGCGCACGCCCAGAGCAGCGTGACGATGTACGGCTTGTTCGACATTTCCTTCGGTTCGTTCCAGAACGCCTACAACGGCAGCGCGGCCAACCCTCGCACCACGCAAGTGACCTCCAATCCCATGACGACCAGCTACTTCGGGTTCAAGGGGACCGAGGACTTGGGCGGCGGCGTCAAAGCTTTGTTCACGCTCGAAAGTTTTTTCCGGGGTGATGTGGGTGCGTCGGGCCGCAGTGGCTCCGACGTGTTCTGGGCGCGCAATGCCAATGTGGCCCTGGCCAGCGACTACGGCAAGGTGTCCTTGGGCCGCATGGACAACCTGCTGTTCCTGCAAGCCCTGAGCTTCAATCCCCTGGGCGGTGCCTTCGGCTTCTCGCCGACGATTCGCCTTACTTATGGCGCCTTTGGCAACGACAAGGGCGATTCGGGCTGGAGTAACTCGGTGATGTACACCACACCGAACCTCGCCGGTTTCACGGGTGCTGTTCAATGGCAGGCTGGCGAAACCTCGGCGACCACTGGCGAGGGCAACAGTGTGGGCCTGAGCGGCACCTACACGATCGGTGGGTTCTCGATCGGGGCGGGCTACCAATCGGCCAAATCGGCCGAACTGCCCAAGGGCAACCTCGCTGCCGGCCAGAAGCAAACCTTCGCGCTCGTGGGCACCAGCTACGATTTCGGCGTGGTCAAGCTGTTTGGCCAATACGGCCAGTACAAGAACGATGGCTTCACTGCCAATGCCGACAAGATCGACACCAAGCTCTACCAGGTGGGTGTTTCGGTGCCCGTCATGAGCGCCGGCAAGGTGCTGGTGTCTTACGGTGAAAGCAAGGAATCGGCGGTGGATGGTGGCACCACGCCCGACGTGGACCACAGCATCTTCACGCTGGCGTATGACCACTTCCTGTCCAAGCGCACCGACGTCTACGCCGCCTACATGCTGGACGACGAAGACCAAGCCGGCTGGAAGAAGGGCAACACCTTCGCGGTGGGCATCCGCCACCGCTTCTGATGAACGTCAGGCGCGGTCGAACTTGAAGACCGCGGTGCTGGCCCGCCAGTTGGGCCAGCGCTTGACCACCCTGCCATCGGTCAGTCCGAAGGATTCGATGATGCGAAGCCCGTTCTTGCGGGCCAGCACTTCGAAATCGGCGAAGGTGGCCACGCGGATGTTGGGCGTGTCGTACCACTGGTAGGGCAGCGACTTCGTCACCGGCATCCGCCCCCGCAGCACGCTCATGCGGTGCGGCCAGTGCGCGAAGTTCGGAAAGGCCACGATGCCTTGCCGGCCCACCCGCGCGGTCTCGCTCAGCATCGCCTCGGTGTTGCGCAGGTTCTGCAAAGTGTCCAGCTGCAGCACCATGTCGAAACTGTTGTCATCGAACAGGCTCAAGCCTTCTTCCAGGTTGCGCTGGATGACGTTGACGCCGCGCTGCACGCACTCGTGCACCTTGGTGTCGTCCAACTCGATGCCATAGCCGGTGCATTGCCGGCTGTCCCGCAAACGGGCCAGCAGGGCGCCGTTGCCGCAGCCCAGGTCGAGCACGCGCGAGCCCGGGGGCACCAGTTGCGCAACGACGTCGTGGATGGTTCGGTCACTCATGCTGGAACTCACACCGCGATCTTCAAGGGTTGGCCGGCCGAGGTCGTGATGGCCGAGCGTTGCTGGCTGCCGATCTCGCGGTGGATGCGGTCGAAGTAGGCCCAGACCACGTTGTGGTATCGGGCGTCATCGAGCAGGAAAGCATCGTGGCCATGGGGGGCGTCGATCTCGGCATAGCTCACGTCGTGGTTGTTGTCGACCAGGGCCTTGACGATCTCGCGCGAGCGGGCCGGGGCGAAGCGCCAGTCGGTGGTGAAGCTGATGACCAGGAACTTGGCCACGGCCTGGGACAGTGCCGCGGCCAGGTCGCCGCCAAAGGCGCGGGCCGGGTCGAAGTAATCCAGTGCGCGGGTGATCAGCAGGTAGGTGTTGGCGTCGAAGTAATCACTGAACTTGTCGCCCTGATAGCGCAGGTAGCTTTCGACCTGGAACTCGATGTCCTGCGTGCTGTAGCGGGGCTCGTCGCCGTCTTCGCGGCCGACCAGGCTGCGGCCGAACTTCTCGTCCATCACATCGTCGGACAAGTAGGTGATGTGGCCGATCATGCGCGCCACGCGCAGGCCGCGCCGGGGCACCACGCCATGCTCGTAGAAATGGCCGCCGTGGAAATCGGGGTCGGTGATGATGGCGCGGCGGGCCACTTCATTGAAGGCGATGTTCTGCGCCGACAGGTTGGGCGCGGTGGCCACGGCGATGCAGTGGCGCACGCGCTGCGGGTATTGCAGCGTCCAGCTGATGGCCTGCATGCCGCCCAGGCTGCCGCCCAGCACGGCCGCCAATTGCGTGATGCCCAGTCGGTCCAGCACACGGGCCTGTGCGTCGACCCAGTCTTCCACCGTCACCACGGGAAAGTCGGCGCCATAGACGCGGCCTGTGTCGGGATTGATGTGCGTGGGTCCGGTCGAGCCGAAGCAGGACCCCGGGTTGTTGACGCAGATGACAAAGAACTTTTGCGTGTCCAGCGGCTTGCCGGGGCCGATCATGTTGTCCCACCAGCCCTGGCTCTTGGGGATGGCATGGCCGTGTTCGTCGGCATGCAGGCCGGCCACGTGGTGCGAGGCGTTGAGGGCGTGGCACACCAGCACGGCGTTGCTGCGGTCGGCGTTGAGCTGGCCATAGGTTTCGACCATGAGGGTGTAGTCGCGCAGGACCGCGCCGCTGCGCAAGGGCAGGGGTGCTTCGAAGTGCATGGAGACAGGGGTCACGACCCCGATGGAAGACATGGCGCTAGTGAATCGATGGTTCAAATGAAAAAAACCGGCCGCGCATTGAAGCAGGGGCCGGATTTCAGCGCCCTCTTTAGCGGTATTTTTTGAGCGCCCGCAATTCGGACAAATCGGCGCTTGGGCACCCAGTGTAGCGCCAAACAGCGGGCTGGCAGCTCGCGTCAAATGGTCCGATTTGCCCGGAGTTCGTGGCCTTGATGATGCAACCGAGCCGTGCGCGTTTCTTTACCATGGTGAAAAGTCCGCCTGGACGAGGAGCTCCCAATGCCCGTGTGGTTGACCCGTTTGAATGAACACCTGCCCATCCGCTATGGCGCCTGGGCCTTTTCCGGCCTGATGGCCTTGCTGGGGGTGTTCCTGGCGCTGGAAAGCGGCCAGCCGGCCCACAGCGGCTACTGGGTGCTCGCCGTCCTCGGGGCTTTCCTGGTGCTGCAGGGTGTGCGCGATGTTCGTCAGAGCAAGCGCTCGGTGCTGCGCAATTACCCGGTCATCGGACACATGCGCTACCTGCTGGAATTCATCCGGCCCGAGATCCGCCAGTACTTCATCGAGAGCGACAGCGAGGCCGCGCCGTTTTCGCGGCAGCAGCGTTCGCTGGTCTACCAGCGCGCGAAGGGCGAGCCCGACAAACGTCCCTTCGGCACGCAAAGGGACGTGGGGGCCGCTGGCTACGAGTGGTTGAGCCATTCGCTGGCACCCAGCCACATCGCTTCGCAAGATTTCCGCGTGACGATCGGCGCGGGAGGGTCTTCCTGCAGCCAGCCGTATTGCGCCAGCATTTTCAACATCTCGGCGATGAGTTTCGGCGCACTCAGCGCCAATGCCATCCTGTCGCTCAACGCTGGCGCGCGCAAAGGCAATTTCGCGCACGACACCGGCGAGGGCTCGATCAGCCAGTACCACCGCCAGGCGGGGGGCGACCTGATCTGGGAGATCGGTTCTGGCTATTTCGGCTGCCGTGCCGCCGATGGGACATTCGACGCGGACAAATTCGCCGAGAACGCCCGCGATCCGCAGGTCAAGCTGATCGAGCTGAAGCTGAGCCAGGGGGCCAAGCCCGGTCATGGCGGTGTGCTGCCCGGCCCCAAGGTCACGCCTGAGATCGCGGCGGCGCGCGGCGTGACCATCGGGGTGGACTGCGTGTCACCGGCCAGCCACAGCGCGTTTTCCACGCCCACCGAGATGATGCATTTCATCGAGCGGCTTCGGCAGTTGTCCGGTGGCAAGCCGGTGGGCTTCAAGTTCTGCATCGGCCACCCCTGGGAGTGGTTTGCGCTGGCCAAGGCCATGCGCCAGACCGGCATCTGGCCTGATTTCATCGTGGTGGACGGCGCCGAAGGTGGCACGGGCGCCGCGCCGCTGGAGTTCACGGACCACGTGGGCGCGCCCTTGCAGGAAGGCCTGCTGCTGGTGCACAACACGCTGGTGGGCATGGGTGAACGGCACCGCGTCAAGATCGGCTGCGCAGGCAAGGTGATCAGTGCCTTCGACATCGCCCGCATGATGGCCTTGGGCGCGGACTGGTGCAATTCGGCACGGGGCTTCATGTTCGCGCTAGGCTGCATCCAGGCGCAAAGTTGCCACACCGGCCACTGCCCCACCGGGGTGGCCACGCAGGATCCCATCCGCCAGCGGGCGCTGGTGGTGTCGGACAAGACCGAGCGGGTCTACTACCTGCACATGAACACCCTGTATGCCTTGAAGGAACTGGTGCAAGCCGCTGGTCTGCAACACCCCAACGACATCACGGCCGACCACATCGTGCGGCGGGTGTCGAGCTCGGAGGTGCGGCGCCTGTCGAACCTGCTGGCCTTCACCAAGCCGGGCGAATTGCTGGCGGCCGAAAAGGGCGAAGCGCCCTGGCCGCAGGCCGTGTTCGAGGACTACTGGCGCCAGGCCAGTGCCGATTCGTTCAACAAGGCGACGGTGGTGGCCTGATCAGGCCTTGGGTGGTGCGGTGTCGATGAAGCTCTGGCGTTGCGAGAGCTTGTCGAACAATTTGCCCAAGTTGGGATAGCTGTCGCGCCAGTCGATCTGCGGGAAGCGGAAATCCACGTAGCCGAGGGCGCAGCCCGCCGCGATGTCGGCCAGGCTGTGGTGGTTGCCATTGCACCAGGGGCGGTCGCCCAGGCCTTGGCTCATGGACTTGAGGCCGCCGTGCACCTTGGCCATCTGGCGGTCGATCCAGGCTTGGGAGCGTTGCGCCTCGGTGCGGCCGGGCCAGGTGGCTTCCAGGCGTGCCAGCACGGCGGCGTCCATCAAACCATCGGCCAGGGCTTCCCAGGTGCGCACTTCCACGCGTTCACGGCCACTGAGCGGGATCAGCTTGCCCACGGGCGAAAGCGTGTCCACGTATTCCACGATGACGCGCGAATCGAAGACGGCCTCGCCGCCTTCCATCACCAGGCAAGGCACCTTGCCCAAGGGGTTGGAGTCGGAGATCTTCGTGTCTTCGGCCCACACATCCTCCACGTCGAATTTGTAGTCGAGCTTTTTCTCGGCCAGCACGATGCGCACCTTGCGGACAAACGGGCTAGTCAGTGAACCGATCAGTTTCATTCTGTGTCGTGATGTGTGGATGCGTGATGATTTTAACGAAGGCGGCGCACCTGGGCGTTGTTAATGCCAGCTTCGATGACGGGCTTCGCCCATCGGAGGGAGTGCCGATGTAGGCGAATTTGTATAAGACTGTTACATTTGCGGCGGAAATGAACAACTCAGCTGTACGTTCATCTGTGCGCACCGTTCGTCTGGTCGACCTTCAACCCTTGCATGTGGCGCCCGCGTCACAGGCCTGGGCGTCGCCGGTGGAAGCGCCTCTCAGCCTGGCCTGGCCTCCACCGATCGGTTCCGAGGCGGCCGAGGAACTGATGTCCGAGATGCGGGCTGCCTACCGTGGCGCCATGGCATCGGCGCCCGCGCCCTCGAACGAAACGCCCGTGCCGCGCCTGCCCAAAGGCTCGGTGACCAGGTTGCCGGTGGTCTTGAACGCCTCGGCCCGCGACTACGCTGGCATCTGGATCGCCAACCTGCTCCTGACCGTGCTGACCCTGGGCTTGTACCTGCCTTGGGCGCGGGTGCGGGTGCAGCGCTACTTCTTGCGCCGAACCCTGGTGGCCGGCAGCGCCCTGGACTACCACGCGCCGCCCACCAGCCACCTGCCGCGCTATGGCCTGGTGATGGCGCTGGTGGCTGGCGTGCTGGGGGCTTGCCTGGGCTCACCCCTGGCGGGGCTGCTGGCATTCTCGATGGCGCTGGCGGTGGCGCCGTTGGCCGTGCACACCAGCCTGAGTCACCGGATGGCCCACACCAGTTGGTCTGGACGGCGGCTGAGCTTCGAAGGGCGCTTCACCGCGGTGTACGGCGCCTTGCTGATGCCCTTGGTGGGCTTGGTGGCCGCGGCTTGGCTGACCTTGGCGGGCGCGACCTTCCACCACCCGATGTGGTGGATGGCCCTAGGCTTCGTGATCGCGCTGTGGCTGCTGGGCGTGCCGCTGTTCCTGTGGACTTATTTCCATTACCGGCAAGAACGACTGCACCTGGGGCCGCTTCGGCTGGGGTGGAAGGCCTCGCCCGTGGCCATGGTGATGTTGTGGGCCCGCACGGCTGCCTGGTCGGTGCTGGTTTCAAGCCTGGTGGTGGGCCTGGGTTCCATGGTGCTGGGCGCGCTGCTCTGGTGGCAGGGCCCCGCCCATGGCCGATGGGCCTGGGGCGTCGTGGCCGTGTCGATGATGGCGGTGGCAGTGGCCGTGACGCCTTATGTCCAGGCCCGGCTGCAGAACCTGGTGTGGAGCAAGACGGGCAACCGTTCCTTGCGTTTCAGAAGCCGCTTGTCGGTGCAAGGCTACGTGCTGCTGCAGGTGCGCCATGCTGCCTTGCTGCTGTTGACCTTGGGCCTGTACTGGCCTTGGGCGGTGGTGGCGTCGCGCCGCATGCGCACCGAGGCCTTGACGGTCTGGGCCCGCGTCGACACCGAGGTGTTGAAGGCGCATTGGACGCCGTTTGCCGACACGCCGGCGGGTTTGGCGGCCAAACGCCGCGCGAGCGCCTAAAATCGCGGGTTCTCCTGGTGCCCTTTTTTAAAAACCATGAACCTTTCTGCCCTCACAGCCCTGTCGCCCCTGGATGGCCGCTACGCCCCCAAAGTGGCCGCCCTGCGCCCCCTGCTGTCTGAATTCGGCCTGATGCACCGCCGCGTGCAGGTCGAGATCGAATGGTTCATCGCTTTGTCGGACGCCGGCCTGCCCGAGCTCAAGCCCATGACCGAGGCGGCCCGCGGCTACCTGCGCGGCCTGGCCGTGCGCTTCTCGGAGGCCGATGCCCAGGCCATCAAGGACATCGAAAAGACCACCAACCACGATGTGAAAGCGGTGGAGTACTGGATCAAGTCGCGCTTTGGCGGCCACGCGGATCTGGAAAAGGCCGGCGAGTTCGTGCACTTCGCCTGCACCAGCGAAGACATCAACAACACCAGCCACGGCCTGATGCTCAAGGCCGCGCGCGACCAGGTGCTGCTGCCCACCATCGATGGCCTGATCAACACGCTGCGCGCCCTGGCCGTGAGCCTGGCCGACATGCCCATGCTGAGTCGCACGCACGGCCAGACCGCGTCGCCCACCACGGTCGGCAAGGAAGTGGCCAACGTCGTGGCGCGTTTGGTGAATGCCCGAGAGCGCATCGCCAGCGTCAAGCTGCTGGCCAAGATGAACGGCGCCGTGGGCAACTACAACGCCCACCTGTCGGCCTACCCCGAGATCGATTGGGAAAACTTCAGCCGCAAGGTGATCGAAGACCAGCTGGGTTTGAGCTTCAACCCCTACACCATCCAGATCGAGCCGCACGACTACATGGCCGAACTGTTCGACGCGGTCACGCGCACCAACACCATCCTGATCGACTGGTCGCGCGACGTGTGGGGCTACATCAGCCTGGGTTACTTCAAGCAGAAGACCAAGGAAGGCGAGATCGGCTCATCGACCATGCCGCACAAGGTCAACCCGATCGACTTCGAGAACGCTGAAGGCAACCTGGGCCTGGCCAACGCCATGCTGACGCACCTGAGCCAGAAGCTGCCCATCAGCCGCTGGCAGCGCGACCTGACGGACAGCACCGTGCTGCGCAACATGGGCGTGGCTTTGGGCTACGCCGTGCTGGCCTACGACAGCCTGGCGCGTGGTCTGGGCAAGCTGGAAGTGAACCCGCAAGCCCTGGCCGACGACCTGGACAGCGCCTGGGAAGTGCTGGCCGAACCCATCCAGACCGTGATGCGCCGCTATGCCTTGCCCAACCCGTACGAGCGCCTGAAGGAACTGACGCGCGGCAAGACCATCACGCGCGAAGCCATCCAGCAGTTCGTTCAGACGCTGGAGATCCCCGACGCCGACAAGCAGCGCCTGCTGGACATGACGCCGGGCAACTACATCGGCAAGGCGGTTGACCTGGCCAAGCGCGTCTGACCTGGCCATGAGCTTCACGCAGCAACTCCAGCACGCTCAAGCCCACAACGACTCCATGCTCTGCGTGGGGCTGGACCCGGAACCTTCGCGCTTCCCGGGCGCTTGGAAAGACCAGCCCGCGCGCATCTACGATTTCTGCGCCGCGATCGTCGATGCCACCAAGGACCTGGTCTGCGCCTTCAAACCGCAGATCGCCTACTTTGCTGCGCACCGCGCCGAAGACCAGCTGGAACGCCTGATGGCGCACATGAAGCGCGCTGCGCCGCAGGTGCCCATCATCCTGGATGCCAAGCGTGGCGACATCGGCAGCACGGCCGAGCAATACGCCCGCGAGGCCTTCGAGCGCTACCAGGCCGATGCCGTCACCTTGTCGCCCTTCATGGGCTTCGATTCGGTCGAGCCCTACCTGCGCTACCCGGGCAAGGGCGTGATCCTGCTGTGCCGCACGTCCAACCCGGGCGGCTCCGATCTGCAGAACCAGCGCCTGGCCGATGTGCCTGGTCAGCCTCGTTTGTACGAACACCTGGCTGCGCTGGCGCAAGGGCCGTGGAACACCAATGGCCAAGTCGGCCTGGTGGTGGGCGCGACCTTCCCCGAAGAGATCGCCCGCGTGCGTGAACTGGCGCCGACCTTGCCCCTGTTGATTCCTGGGGTGGGCGCACAGGGCGGCGATGCCGAGGCCACGGTGAAGGCCGGGCGGCGCACGGCGGCCGATGGCAGCGTCACCGGCGCCATCATCGTCAACAGCTCGCGCGCGGTCTTGTACGCCAGCGCAGGCGATGACTTCGCCAGCGCTGCACGCCGCGTGGCCCTTGAAACCCGACAGACGCTGAACGCCGCACGCTGATGTTCATCTTCAGGCTGCTGCTCAAGAATGCTTTCCGGCATCGCTTGCGCACTGCCTTGACGATGGTGGGCCTGGTGGTGGCCATCAGCGCTTTCGGTTTGCTGCGCACCATCGTCGATGCCTGGTATGCGGGCGTCGATGCGTCTTCCAGCGCCCGCCTGGTCACGCGCAGCGCGATCTCGCTGACCTTCCCGCTGCCATTGAGCTACGCCGACCGCATCAGGCAGGTCGAAGGCGTGAAGGGCGTGTCCTGGGCCAACTGGTTTGGCGGCGTCTACATCACCGAGCGCAACTTCTTCGCGCAGTTCGCGGTCGATCCGCCCAGCTACCTGGCGCTTTACCCCGAGTACGTGCTGAAGGAAGACGAGAAGCAGGCCTTCTTTCGCGACCGCGAAGGCTGCATCGTGGGCCGCAAGCTGGCGAAAAAATACGGCTGGAAAGTGGGCGACACCATTGCCCTGCGCGGCACCATCTACCTGGGCAATTGGCGCTTCAATGTGCGCGGCATCTACGAAGGCATCGACGAGAAGACCGACGAGCAGCAGATGCTTTTCCATTGGAAGCGCGTGGCCGAAAGCATGCGCGTGCGGTCCGGACGCAAGGCCGACTACGTGGGCGTGTACATGGTGGGCCTGCGCGATGCGAGCCAGGCGCCCGAGGTGGCGCAGCGCATCGATGCACTGTTCAAAAATTCGCTGGCCGAGACCTTGAGCGAGACCGAGAAGGCCTTCCAGCTCGGCTTCGTGTCGATGAGCGAGTCGATCCTGCTGGCGGTGCAGGCGGTCAGCTTCATCATCGTCGTGATCATCATGGCGGTGATGGCCAACACCATGACCATGACCGCGCGCGAGCGCCTGGCCGAGTACGCGACCTTGAAGGTGCTGGGCTTCACGCCGGCCTTCATCAGCAAGCTCTTGCTGGGCGAGAGTCTGTTGATCGCATTGCTGGGTGGCGGCCTGGCCATCGCGCTGACATTTCCGCTGGCCAAGGCCTTTGCCGGCACCGTGGGCACCTTGTTCCCGGTCTTCCAGGTGTCTGGCTTGACGATGGGCCTGCAACTGCTGGCCTGCGTGGTGGTGGGCCTGGTGGCGGCGGCCTGGCCTGCCTGGAAGATGTCGCGCATCGACATCGTGCAGGGCTTGCGCCATGTGGCCTGAGTTGCTGCCCTGGTCCTACATCGCGCGCAACCTGTGGGTGCGGCGGGTCACCACCCTGCTCACCGCCGCCGGCATGGCGCTGGTGGTCTACGTGTTCGCCACGGTGCTGATGATGGGCGAGGGCATCCGCGCCACCCTGGTGGCCACGGGCCGGCCCGACAATGTCATGGTGCTGCGCAAGGGCTCGGGGGCCGAGATCAACTCGGCGATCTCGCGCGCACAGGCCGGCATCATCGAATCGCTGCCGGGGCTGGCAGCCAACGGGCAGGGCGGCAAGATGGTGTCGCGCGAGCCAGTGGTGCTGAACACCTTGCCCAAGCGCGGCTCGCTCAAGCCCAGCAACATCACGGTGCGCGGCACCTCAGAAGTGGGCTTGGCCTTGCGCCCGCAGGTGCATTTCATCAAGGGCCGCATGTTCCGGCCCGGCACCAGCGAGATCGTGGCGGGGCAAGCCGTGGCGCGCGGCTTCGTGGGCACGGGTCTGGGCGAGACCCTGAGGTTCGCGGGGCGCGAGTGGCTGGTGGTGGGCATCTTCGACGCCAGCCGCAGCGGCTTCGATTCCGAGATCTGGGGCGATTCGGAGCAGATGATGCAGGCCTTCCGCCGCAACAACTACTCCAGCGTGATTTTCAAGCTCAGCGACCCGAGCACTTTCGACAAGGCCCGCGCCAGCCTGGAAGGCGACCCGCGCCTGACCCTGGAGGCCAAGCCCGAAGTGCAGTTCTACGCCGAGCAGTCCGAGATGCTGGCCACGTTCATCCGAGTGCTGGGCTTGTCGCTGTCGGTCATCTTTTCGATCGGGGCCATCGTGGGCGCCATGATCACCATGTTCGCCACCGTCGCCTCGCGCGTGAACGAGATCGGCACCTTGCGGGCGCTGGGTTTTCGGCGCCAATCGGTGCTGCTGAGCTTCATGGCCGAATCCCTGCTGCTGTCGCTGGTGGGCGGCGTGATGGGGCTGGCCGCGGCCTCGCTCATGCAGGCGGTGAACATCTCCACCGTCAACTTCAAAAGCTTTTCGGAACTGGCTTTTCAATTCACACTGACGCCGATGATCGCGCTGCAGGCCATCCTGTTCGCCTTGGTGATGGGGCTGCTGGGCGGCTTCATCCCTGCGTGGCGGGCGGCACGGCTGCAGATCGTGGATTGCCTGCGCGCCAATTAGAAGGACCTTCTCATCATGCAACTGTGCACATTCCAAACCGGTGACCAGCCCGAAGTGGGCCTGGTCCATGAAGAATGGGTGCTGCCCGTGCAGCGCGCCTTGCCGCAACTGCTGCGTCCGCACGAGCCGATGCTGGACCTGATCGCGCGTTGGGACAGCGTCCAGCCCGCGCTGCAAGGCCTGCTCGACTTGCCCGACCCCGAGCACAAGCTGCGCCGCGATGTGCTGCGCTTGCACGCCCCCGTGCCGCGCCCCGGCAAGGTGCTGGGCATTGGCCTCAATTACCTGGACCACATCAACGAGAAGATCATCGGCGAGGTGCGCACGGCGCCCGAGCACCAGGTGTGGTTCAGCAAGGCGACCACGGCGGTCAACGGGCCCTTCGATCCCATCGTGCTGCCGCCCGAGTCGGTGTCCACCATGACCGACTACGAGGCCGAGCTGGTCGTGGTCATCGGGCGGCGGTGCAAGCGCGTCACGCCAGAGCAAGCACCGGCTTTCGTCTTTGGCTACTGCGTGGGCAACGACGTGTCGGTGCGCGACTGGCAGAAACGCACCTCGCAATGGACCTTGGGCAAGGGCTTCGACACCCACGCGCCCTTCGGCCCCTGGATCACCACGTCTGATGAAGTGCCTGATCCGCATGCCCTGAACCTGCGCGGCCTGGTCAACGGCGAAGAGCGCCAAAGCAGCAACACCGGCCTGATGATCTTCAAGATCTGGGACCAGATCTCGGTGCTGAGCCAGGCCATGACGCTGGAGCCGGGCGACGTGATCTACACCGGCACCTGCAGCGGCGTGGGGGCCGGCATGACGCCGCCCCAGTTCCTGAAACCGGGCGACCATGTGCGCATCGAGGTTGACCAACTGGGCGCCATCGAGGCCCTGTGCACCGCCGACCTGGCTTGATGGATCGACAGGCTCAGTCGGCCGATGGGTTCAGCGAAGTCAGCACCGCCTGCACAAAGGCGATGACGGTGGGCGCCAGTTCGGTGAGCCGGTGAACCTGGTCCTGCTCGATCGCGTGCAGGATCAGCTCGTTGATGCCACCCACCACGGCCATGGCCATCTCGGGCGACAAGGGGCGTTTGCCCGGCTCCTTGGCGCGCGACAGCTCCACCTGCACTTGCAGAAAACTGGCGAAGCGCTGCTGGATCTGGCGCCGCGTGGACAGGCCGGCCGGCCCGATGCCCAGCAGTTCGATGAAAAGCGTGCGGATCAAGGCGGGCTGCGCTTGCAAGCTCGCCAGGTAAGCGTGCGTGACGTGGGCCAGTTGTTCGACCCAATCGGCGCCCGGGTCGAACCCTTCGGCGATGATCGCCAGGGTGCGTTGGCTCAAGGTTTCGCACAGCGCGACGAGGCAGTCATCCTTGCTGGCGAATTGTTCATAGAAGGTGCGCTTGGACACGTGCGCCCGCGCCACCACGTCGGCAATGGTCGTGTCGGCATAGGATTGCTCGGCCAGCGTGGCGGCCAAGGCCTCGATGAGGCGAGCGCGGTGGTCGACCGGCTCGGGCGAAGATGAGGGGCTCATTGTCGCCAATGGTACTTGACAGTACCAGTGAGCGTTTGTTAAGGTTCGCACCGAATTGGTACCAATTGGTACCAGGTTGTGAAAACGAATAACTCGAAGCGGTTCATACCGAGGAGACACCCCACCATGCAATCCACCCTCACGCGCTGGCGCCATGCCTGGATGGCCGGCGTGGCCGCCCTGGCCTTCGGTGCCACCGCCCAAGCCGCGGCCCCTGCACCCGCCGCGCCTTACACCGTGGTCAACGCCAGCTTCGCTTGCCAGACCGCCACCTGCGATGCCGAACTGTGGCTGCCCAAGGGCGTCAGCAAGCCCCCCGTCATCCTCATGGCCCACGGCTTTGGCGCCCTGAAGGACTGGGGCCTGCAGCCCTTCGCCGAGCGCTTCGTGAAGGCGGGCTTCGCCGTCGTGCGCTTCGACTACCGGGGCTTTGGCAAGAGCGGCGGGCTGCCGCGCCGCGTGGTCAATGGCCCGGCCCAGGTGAAAGACTGGCTGTCGGCCATCGATGCCGTGCGTTTGCGCGGCGATGTCGATGGCAGCCGCATCGGCCTGTGGGGCTCGTCCTTCAGCGGCGGCCTGGTCTTGGTGGCGGCGTCGCAAAGCCGGGGTGTCGTCAAGGCGGTCAGCTCGCAGGTGCCCTTCGTCAATGGCTTTCAAAGCGCCTTGACCTACCCCTTGAAGTACCAGCCTCGCGCCGCGTGGGATGGCCTGCGCGACCTGATGCGCAGCGACAAGGACGAGCCCATCTACATCCCCATCGTGGCCAAGGACGCCTTCGCCGCCCTCGTTTGCGCCGAGTGCGTGGACGGTTACGGCAAACTGGTCACGCCTGGGCAGGAAGCCGAGAACAAGGTGGCCGCGCGCATCCTGATGACCTTGCCCTGGTTCGCGCCCGCGTCCAGCGCGCCGCACATCGCCGCGCCCGTGTTGGTGGTGGCCGCCGAGAACGATGGCCTGATCCCGGTCAAGGGCGTGCGCGAGATGGTCAAGGCCTTGCCCCAGGGCGAGTACCTGGAACTGAAAGGCGCCGACCATTTCGCGCCCTACGCGCTGCCGGCCTTCGAGCAGGTGGTCAGCCGGCAGACGGCGTTTTTCCTGAAGAACCTGGCGCGCTAGCCTCGGACGGCCTGGGCGCCGTATGATGTTCGGTTGCCCAGTCCTGCTCCGCCGCGCCGATGTCTTCCCGCTCCGATTTGCCCGTCCGCCCCAATGTTCCACTGATCCAGGTGCGGGGGGCGCGCACCCACAACCTCAAGAACATCGACCTGGACATCCCCCGGCACCAGCTGGTGGTGATCACCGGTTTGTCGGGCTCGGGCAAATCCAGCCTGGCCTTCGACACCTTGTACGCCGAAGGCCAGCGCCGCTACGTCGAAAGCCTGAGCGCCTACGCCCGCCAGTTCCTGCAACTGATGGACAAGCCCGACGTCGATGTGATCGAGGGCCTGTCGCCCGCCATCAGCATCGAGCAGAAGGCCACCAGCCACAACCCGCGCTCGACCGTGGGCACGGTCACCGAGATCCACGACTACCTGCGCCTGCTTTACGCCCGCGCCGGCACGCCTTTCTGTCCTGACCACGACCTGCCCTTGCAGGCGCAGAGCGTCAGCCAGATGGTGGACGCCGTGCTGGCCATGCCCGAGGACACCAAGCTGATGGTCCTGGCGCCGGTGATGCGCGACCGCAAGGGCGAGCACGCCGAGCTGTTTTTGCAGATGCAGTCCGAAGGCTATGTGCGCTTCCGCATCGATGGCCAGGTGATCGAAGCCGCCGACTTGCCCGAGCTGAAAAAGAACGAAAAGCACGACGTGGATGTGGTGGTCGACCGCCTCAAGGTGCGTTCCGACATGACGCAGCGCCTGGCCGAGAGTTTCGAAGCCGCCATGCGCCTGGCCGATGGCCGGGCCATCGCCTTCGAGATGGATTCGGGCAAGGAGCACACCTTCTCGTCCAAGTTCGCTTGCCCGGTGTGCAGCTATTCGCTGTCCGAGCTGGAACCGCGCCTGTTCTCCTTCAACTCGCCGGTGGGCGCCTGCCCCAGTTGCGACGGCCTGGGCCACGTCATCGCCTTCGATCCTGTGCGCGTGGTGGCCTTCCCCAGCCTGAGCCTGGGCAGTGGCGCCATCAAGGGCTGGGACCGCCGCAACCCCTACACCTACTCGATGATCGAGGCGCTGGGCAAGCACTACCAGGTCGACATCGACCAGCCCTTTGAAGAGCTGCCCGCCGAGGTCCAGCAGGTGCTGCTCTATGGCTCGGGCGACGAAGAAATCGAGTTCGTCTACGAGGCCGATGGCACCGCCGGCAAGAAGCGCCGCGTCAAGCGCAGCCACCCTTTCGAAGGCATCTTGCGCAACTTCGAGCGGCGTTTCAAAGAGACCGATTCATCGGCCGTGCGCGAAGAGCTGTCGCGCTACCAGCAGCCCAAGGCCTGCCCCGAGTGCCATGGCACGCGCCTGCGCCGCGAGGCCCGCCACGTGTTCCTGCACGACGCCCAAAGCGGCGACAAGCGCGCCATCTACCAAGTGGCCCACGCCACGCTGGCCGAAGCCCAACGCTATTTCGAAGGCCTGAACCTGATCGGCTCCAAGGCCGAGATCGCCGACAAGGTCGTGACCGAGATCCGCTCGCGCCTGCGCTTCCTCAACGACGTGGGCCTGACCTACCTGAGCCTGGACCGCAGCGCCGACACGCTGAGCGGCGGCGAGGCCCAACGCATCCGCCTGGCATCGCAAATCGGCTCGGGCCTGACCGGCGTGATGTACGTCCTCGACGAGCCCAGCATCGGCCTGCACCAGCGCGACAACGACCGCCTGATCGGCACCCTGCAGCACCTGCGCAACCTGGGCAACAGCGTCATCGTGGTCGAGCACGACGAGGACATGATCCGCGCCGCGGACTACGTGATCGACATGGGCCCGGGTGCGGGCGTGCATGGTGGCCATGTCATCGCGCAGGGCACCGCGCAAGAAGTCACCGACCACCCTGACAGCCTGACTGGCCAGTACCTGGGCCGTGCCTTGCGCATCGCCGTGCCGCCCAAACGTTTGCCCTTCACCGACGAGACGCCGCGCCTGCGCGTGGTCAACGCACGCGGCCACAACCTCAAGGGCGTGACCGTGGAAGTGCCCGTGGGCCTGCTGACTTGCGTGACCGGCGTGTCCGGCTCGGGCAAGAGCACCCTGGTCAACGAGACCCTGTACGCCAGCGTGGCGCGCAAGCTGTACCACAGCCACCTCGAGCCTGCCGTGCACGACGAGATCGAAGGCCTGGAGCTGTTCGACAAGGTCATCAACGTCGACCAATCCCCCATCGGGCGCACGCCCCGCAGCAACCCGGCCACCTACACCGGCCTGTTCACGCCCATCCGAGAGTTGATGGCCGACGTGCCCTCCGCGCGCGAGCGTGGTTATGGCGCGGGCCGCTTCTCCTTCAACGTGGCGGGTGGCCGCTGCGAGGCTTGCCAGGGCGATGGCGTGCTCAAGGTCGAGATGCACTTCCTGCCCGATGTCTATGTGCCTTGCGATGTGTGCCAGGGCAAGCGCTACAACCGCGAAACGCTCGAGATCCAGTACAAGGGCAAGAACATCCACGAAGTGCTCGACATGACCGTGGAAGTGGCCTTGGGTTTCTTCAGCGCCGTGCCCTCGCTGGCCCGCAAGCTGCAAACCTTGATGGACGTGGGCCTGGGCTACATCCGGCTGGGGCAGAGCGCCACCACTTTGTCGGGCGGCGAGGCTCAACGCGTCAAGCTGGCGCTTGAACTGAGCAAGCGCGACACCGGCCGCACGCTGTACATCCTGGACGAGCCGACCACCGGCCTGCACTTCCACGACATCGCCCTGCTGCTCAAAGTGTTGCACCAGTTACGCGATGCGGGCAACACGATCGTGGTGATCGAGCACAACCTGGACGTCATCAAGACGGCCGACTGGCTGATCGACATGGGCCCCGAAGGCGGTTCGGGCGGCGGCAGCCTGGTGGTGGCCGGCACGCCCGAGACCGTGGCCGCACACAAGGGCAGCCACACGGGCCACTACCTCAAGGCCCTGCTCGACGAGTGAGCCAACGGCCTCAGCCCATGAAGCCCACGTTGTGGGCCGAGCTGTTGAAGTTGTGGATGTTGGGCAGGATGCTGAGCAGGTCGGTGTTGCTCACGCCCATCCACTTGCCCAAGGTGTAGGCGTACTGGTCCACCGAGGTGGTGGGCAGCAAGGCGCCATTGCCGACCTGGTCGGGGCTCGAGAACACGCCATTGGCGTTGGCCGTGCTGTACTGGGGGAAGTTGCCGTAGACCTCGCCGCCTTGCACCGCGCCACCCATGACGAGGTGGTGCGCGCCCCAGCCGTGGTCGGTGCCATCGCCGTTGTTGGTGAAGCTGCGGCCAAAGTCCGAGGCCGTGAAGGTGGTGACCTGCGAACGCATGTCGCCACCCGGCATGGCGCCCAGCACACTGTCGAAATAGGCGAGTGCGTGGTCGAGTTGCAGCATGCGCTCGTTGTGCTCGGTGTTTTGCGAGGCGTGGGTGTCGAAGCTGCCCAGGTTCACCATGAACACCTGCCGGCGGATGCCGAAAGCGCCCTGGCGGTTGGCCTCGATGATGCGCGCGATCATCTGCAGTTGCAGGGCCAGGCCGTTGGTCACCTGGCCACCGGCCGTGTTCGTGTACTTCAGCAGCGGATCGTTCCACACCGAGTTGGCGCCATTGGTGCCCCACGGTGCCTGGGCATTCGAGGGCAGGGCGGCGCCGAGCAGGTCGCTGGCCTGGACGGCGCGCGCGACCACTTGCTGGTGTGCCTTGGTGAACAGGTTGTTGCTGGTCGAGGTGCTCATCACCGACTTCACCGCGTTGTACAGGTCGGCATTGCCCAACACGTAGCGGGTGTTGTTGTACTTGGCGCCCAGGCCGGGAATGCTGGCCATGCCCACCGGATACTGGCGCACCGACCGGCCGCTCAGCCAGGTGCTGGCATTGCCTGGCGTGATGCAGGTGAAGGAGCGCTGGACGATGTCGGCGCTGGCGCCGCTGCCGTTGCTGCTCATCAACAAATCGCCAATTCGGCCGCCCCAGCCCTCGCTGGCGCCTTCGGGCGAGAAGGACATCCAGGTGGACTGCTGGTCGTTGTGCGAGAACAGCTTCGCCGGTTTGGCGAAGGCATCGGAGGCGTAGTTGGCCTTGGTGGTCGGTCGGATCAGCGGGCCCACATTGGCCATCACGGCCAGCCGGTGGGCGCCATACAGCTGCTTGCTGCGGACCAGCGATGGGTGCAGCGCGAACTGGCGCCCGGCGTGCGTCGACCGGGCGGACGCGATCGGCAAGACACCGCCCAGGCGCTCCGGCGAACCGGGGGCGGCGGAGGCGTTGACCGCGGTGCCCGGGCTCATCAGGGCGATCGAGGTGCTGCTGTCGTTGGCGTCGCGCGATTGCGGATCGCGGTGGTTGACATAGTGGCCCCACGAATCCGTGTCGGTGGCCAGCACGGTGTTGAAGGCGTCATTGCCGCCATTGAGGAAGATGCACACCAGGGCCTGGTAGCCGCCGCTGGCGGACTGGGCCGAGGCCTGGCCCATGGTGGCCAGGCTCAGGCCCAGGGGGCCGGCGGCGCCCAACGAAGAGAAGGCGGCGGCGTGGCGCAGGAATTGGCGGCGGCTGGACGAGCTCATGGGGCGGTTTTCTTCAATGTTGAACGATGAACTGGGGCGACACGGCCACCATCAGGATCGCGGATTCCACACGGCGGCGGCGGTCCGTCGCGTTCACGTTGGGCATCTTGCCGATGCCGCTCAGCATCAAGGCGTTGAGTTCGGCGGAGGGCGCGGCACCCAGCATCCTCTGCGCCACCGCCGTCACCAGTTGCTGGGGCGAGGCCGCGGTGGGCTTGTCCACCAATGCGTCGAAACTGCTCAGGTCGAAGCGCATGTCGATGCGCTGGGTGCTGTTGTTGTACTGGCCCCAGCCATAGTCCAGCATCTGGATGATGTAGTTGGCGTAACCCAGTACCGAGGTCTCGTTGGTGATCTGCATCTCGGGCGCCACGAGGTCGCGGTCGCTCAGTTCGGTCTGGGGCGGCTTGAAGCCCGGCCGGAAGAAATTGAACACCGACGGGGCGCGCATCGGGGTCTGGCCCAGTTCCGAGACGGTGTCATCGGTGCTGGCGGCCAGGTAGTAGGGCACGCGCTGCGCAGACTTGGCGGCGTTGTAGGCATCGGAGGTGTGGGGGATGGCGCGCAGCAGGTGCGCGATGCGCACGAGCGGTTCACGCACCTTGCCCTGGCCCGAGGCGCTTTGCAGCGCCATGTCGCGGGCTTCCCAATCGAGCAGCACGGCCTTCACCGTGGCCTTGATGTTGCCGCCCGATGTGCGGAAGGCGGTGCTCACGCGTTGCACGTAGCCGGGGCTGGGATTGCTGGCCACCAGGCGTTGGATGAGTTGCTTGGCAAAGAAGGGCGCGGCGTTGGGGTGGCTGGCCAGCCGGTCCAGCGCGGCCTTCAGGCTGGCCTGGGGATTGGGGGTGGTTTGCGCTGGCACGGTCACGCCCAGGAAGCGCTTCTCGCTGATCGAATGTTCCTGCGTGTAGGCGGACATGGCCGTGGTGCTTTGGCTGGCGTCCGTGCATTGGTCGCCACGCCAGAAGCATTGCCACCACACCACCGAGGCCTTGGCCGCCGGGCGGAACCAGCTCCAGCCGGTGAAGACTTTGGCCAGGCCCTTCACGTCGTCGCCGGTGTAGGTTTCCTGGGGGAAGCCGTTGACGAGCTTGTTGGTGCCGTCCTCGTTCAGTTCGTAGAGGCCGATGGAGAACAGCTGCATCACCTCGCGCGCGAAGTTCTCGTCGGCGATGCGGCCGGTGTTCGTGTCTTCCTTGCGGTTGCCGCGGTGCGACAGGAAAGCGCCCATGGCGGGGTGCAGCGCCACGCCTTCCAGCAGATCACGGTAGTTGCCATCGATCTTGTTGGTCAGCATGTCCATGTAGCTGGCCACCATGCGGCCATCGCCGGTCAGGTCGGCGTTGGTGGTGGACACCACGAAGATCTCGGAGAGGGCGAAGGCCACGCGCTGGCGCAACTGGGCCGGGTCGGTCACCGCGTGCGTCCACCAGGTGTAGACCACGTCGTTCACCATGGGCCGGTCGGTGCCTTGCGCGGTGGACGAGGCCTCGACCGTGGCCAGGTGGGTGGCCTGCAGGGGGGTGGCCAATTGCTCGTCGATCCAGCGCTCGTAGCCGATGGCCTTCACACGGGCGATGTCGGTCGCGGTGGGCCCGAAGGTGGCTTGCGTCAGAAAGCGGTGTGCTTCGAGGTCGTTGCCGGGGGCCGCGCTCACCGATTGCAGGCTGCTGGAGCCCGAGCCACTGCTGGTGCCAGACGTGGTGCTGTCACCGCTTCCGCCGCCACCGCAGCCCGCCAGCAGGGCGGCGCTGATCGCCATGACCAAGCCTGTTTGACGCAGGACACTTTCCAACTTCGACCGCAACATGAACGCACTCGCACTGAGAACCTTGACCCACAGATGTCGGCAAAAGGAACCCGGGCTTGAGCCAGCGGTCCTGAATCGACGATCTCTGAAACGAGTGCGAAAGGTGCCATGCGGCCTTCGCCGCATGCGATGCAAGATGCCTCAGTTGTAAGGGAGCGCAACGCCAGGCCCCCTCGTGGCCTGAAAACGTCAATAGGTCACAAAGCTCACAAATTGGGCGAGAGGGCCCGTTCGGCGTCGCGGTGGGAAAGGCCGGTTTTTTCGGCCCAATTCTCGAGTTGGTCTTGGCCAATCTTGCCCACGTTGAAGTACGTGGACTCGGGATGGGCCAAGTAGAAGCCGCTCACGCTGGCCGCCGGCGTCATGGCCAGGCTTTCGGTCAGGGCCATGTGCACTTCGTTGGCCTGCAGCACGCGGAACATCTCGCCCTTGACGGTGTGGTCTGGGCAAGCAGGGTAGCCGGGCGCGGGGCGGATGCCCTTGTACTTCTCGCCGATCAGGTCGACGTTGCTGAGTTGTTCGTCGGCCGCATAGCCCCAGAACTCCTTGCGCACGCGTTCGTGCATGCGCTCGGCGAAGGCCTCGGCGAGGCGGTCGGCCAGGGCCTTGAGCATGATCGACGAGTAGTCGTCGTGTTTGGCCAGGAACTCGGCGTCTTTCTTCTCGATGCCCAGGCCGGCGGTCACCGCGAACAAACCGACGTAGTCGGGCTTGGTGCCCTTGGGCGCCACGAAGTCGGCCAGGCTGCGGTTGGCGCGCCTGACGCCATCGACCACCGGGCGTTCCGACTGCATGCGCAGCGGCGACCAGGTCATCAGCACCTCGGTGCGCGACTCATCTCGGTAGATTTCGATGGTGTCGTCGTCCACCGTGTTGGCGGGGTACAGGGCGATCACGCCGTGGGCGGTCAGCCAGCGGCCTTCGACGATCTTCTTGAGCAGGGCCTGCGCATCGGCCAGCACCTTGCGGGCCTCGATGCCCACCACCTCGTCGTCCAGGATGGCGGGGTAGGGGCCGGCCAGGTCCCAGGTCTGGAAGAAAGGACCCCAGTCGATGTAATGCACCAGTTCGCCCAGGTCCTGGTTCTTGAACACGCGGCGGCCGGTGATCTTGGGCACGGCGGGCGTGTAGCGGTCCCAGTCCATCGGCGTCTTGTTGGCGCGGGCTTGCGCCAAGGTCACCATGGGCGTGGCCTTCTTGTTGGCGTGCTGCACGCGCACGCGCTCGTAGTCGGCGTTCAGCTCGGCGATGTAGTCGGCCTGGCGTTCGTCGCTCAGCAACTCGGTGCACACGCCCACGGCGCGCGAAGCATCGGGCACATAGACCACGGGGCCGCTGAAGTTGGGTGCGATCTTCACGGCCGTGTGCACGCGCGAGCACGTGGCGCCGCCGATCAGCAGCGGCGTCTGGCGCGAGCGGAAATACTCGTCCCGCTCCATCTCGCCGGCCACGTACTGCATCTCTTCCAGGCTCGGCGTGATCAGGCCGGAGAGGCCGATGATGTCGGCGCCGCTTTCCTTGGCCATCTTCAAGATGTCGACGCAGGGCACCATCACGCCCATGTTGACCACCTCGAAGTTGTTGCACTGCAGGACCACGGTCACGATGTTCTTGCCGATGTCGTGCACGTCGCCCTTCACGGTGGCGATCACGATCTTGCCCTTGGCCTTGGCGTCACCGCCGCCTTCGATCAGCAGCTTCTTTTCTTCTTCGATGTAAGGCAGCAAATGCGCAACGGCCTGCTTCATCACGCGGGCCGACTTCACCACCTGCGGCAGGAACATCTTGCCCGCGCCGAACAGGTCGCCCACGGTGTTCATGCCCGCCATCAGCGGCCCTTCGATCACGTGCAGCGGACGCCCGCCGGTGGCGCGGATCTTCTGCCAGCACTCTTCGGTGTCCTGCGTGATGAAGTCGGTGATGCCGTTGACCAGCGCGTGGCTCAGCCGCGTTTCAACAGACACGGGCTGCTCGGGCGTGCCGCGCCAGGCCAGCTTGGCGCTGTCGTCCTTGGCCGCGCCTTTGGCGCTGTCGGCGATCTCGATCAGGCGTTCGCCCGGCGTGAGGTGCGGCTCGCCTTCCTTGTAGACCGGTTGGCGGTTCAGCACCACGTCTTCCACGCGCTCGCGCAGCACGGGGTCGAGCGCGTCGTACACGCCCACCATGCCCGCGTTGACGATGCCCATGTCCATGCCCGCCTGGATGGCGTGGTACAGGAACACGGTGTGGATCGCCTCGCGCATCGGGTCGTTGCCGCGGAAGCTGAAGCTCACGTTCGACACACCGCCGCTGATCTTGGCGCCGGGCAGGTTCTCCTTGATCCAGCGCGTGGCGTTGATGAAGTCGACCGCGTAGTTGTCGTGCTCCTCGATGCCGGTGGCGATGGCGAAGATGTTCGGGTCGAAAACGATGTCCTCGGGCGGAAAGCCGACTTCATCGACCAGGATGCGGTAGGCACGCTCGCAGATCTCGACCTTGCGCGCGAAGGTGTCGGCCTGGCCTTTTTCGTCAAACGCCATGACCACGGCGGCCGCGCCATAGCGCTTGACCAGCCCGGCCTGGCGGCGGAACTCGGCTTCGCCTTCCTTCATCGAGATCGAGTTAACGATGCCCTTGCCCTGGATGCATTTCAGGCCCGCCTCGATCACGTCCCACTTGGACGAGTCGACCATGATGGGCACGCGCGAGATCTCGGGCTCGGAGGCGATCAGGTTCAGGAAGCGCACCATGGCGGCCTTGCTGTCCAGCATGGCCTCGTCCATGTTGATGTCGATGATCTGGGCGCCGTTCTCGACCTGCTGGCGCGCGACGGCCAGGGCTTCCTCGAACTGGCCGTTCAGGATCATCCGGGCAAAAGCCTTGGAGCCGGTGACGTTGGTCCGCTCGCCCACGTTGACGAACAGCGAGCCCGGTCCGATCAGCACCGGTT
>NZ_JBOHHL010000002.1:0-288366 GCF_050725395.1 Aquabacterium sp.
GGATGTCAGCCGCCTTGGGGATGCTGAGGCCATTGCCACCCGATACCACCAGATCTTGGCCCGCGTGCACCCAAGCCGCCTGGCTGTCGTCCTGGTGCAGCGTGCTGGCGTGGTTGACCGTGTTGAGCGCCTCCAGGTTGTTGCCGGTGATGTCGCTGGTATAGCTGGCGGCGCTCGAAATCGTGGGGCGCGACACGGTCAGGTTGGTCCAGTTGGCCGGGTCCGAGTCGCCCATCGTCACCTTGGCGAGCCGGACATCCCCACCCGCGTAGATGCTCAGGTTGCCGGTTTTGCTCGGGAACAGGATCAGATTGATCGAATCGTCCATCGACACCTGACCTTCGATGGAGGTCAAGTTCAAGGTGGGCGGGGCCACGGCCAGGAGCACGGGGTTGGCCTCCTCGTCGGCGGGTTTGAAATCGATCTGCTCGCTCAAAGGACTGGCGTCGTTGTGCAACGACACCAGCAACTCGCTGGTCAGGGCGCCGGTCAAGGCCACGTCGCCGCGCACGCTGTTCAGCGACAGCGAAGAAGCATCGCCATAAGTGAAGTACGCGCCGGCGTTGGCCTGATCGACCCTGGGCTTGCTTCCCTTGGTGAGGGACCTCACCACGGTGGGGTTGTAGATGCCAGCCAGTTGCAGGTCATCGTGAGCCTGCACGGCCCATTGACCATCCATCAGGCCCAGGATCGGGGCCAGTCCTGATTCAAGGCCGGCCGTGACACTGCCACCAGCTTCCACCCGACCATCGCCGCGGCCGATCAGGTAGACGCCGCCATGGACATCGCCCCCAGCGCGCACCAGCACGTCGCCACCGTTCTCCACCACCTGTCGGTAGGTGGTGGCCTCGCCATTGGTTCCGACCACGGCGACGGTCCTCGCCGAAGTTGGCGCCACCACACCCAGTTCATCGATGTCGCCGCTGGCCACCACCCGAACATTGCCGCCGCCCATCGATCCCAGGCCTTGCTTGAAGCTGCCAAGGGCGGTGAACCATTCCACGTTCTTGTAGGCCGAGGTCGCGGAGCCCGCGCCCAAGTGGTACAGCCAGTTGCCGAACAACTGCGAGGCGGCTGGCGCCTTGATGTTGCCTCCCGCATGAACGTCGAGGCGGCCGCCACGGACGCCGTAGCTGGCCCAGACACTGGCCGCCTTGTTGCTCATGCCGGCCGGCGCGGCGGAAGGCTTGCCAGCCACGTACACCACGGCCTGCGCGTTGCCCTGTCCCAGGGTGACATCACGGGCCGCGGCCAGCTCGATCGAACCGGACGTGGTCCGGATCATCTTGTCGCCCGCCACGGTCAGCGAACCGGATTCAGCCGCGCCATTGGTCTGGGTCAGCCCGGCCGCCTTCAGGTCGGCACCCGCCGTGATCCGCAAAGATGCGCCATCGCCCAGGATGGGGGTGGCCACCTCGGTCTTGGTCGTCGGTTTCTTGGGATCGGTCACCGCCATCATGGTCGGCGTGATCGCCGCGAAACCATCGCTGAGCGTGCCATTGACGTTCACATCGCCCTTGGCCCGGATGGTCAAGCTGATGGACTCGCCACCCGCGTGCGTGGCATCCCAAAGGTTCCAGTCGTCCAGGATGTCGAAGCTGTCAGCAGCGCGGATTTCCACGCCGGAACGCAGGTGCACCTTCGCCAGGCCGCCCAGGCCCAGACCCGCCAACAAGGCGTCTTTGCCCGCCATGAACGTGTCGGAATCGCTTTCCAACGTGGCTTGACCCAGGACCGAGTCCTGGCTGGCGCCTGCGGCCAGAGCCGTGCCCTCGTAGGTGCGAACGGACTCGATGACGACCTGGCCTGCCTTGACCTGGGCCAGGGTAGTGGCGTCCAGGCTCACGTTCAAACGCTGCTCGGCTGAACTCGTCTGGCTGTCATCGCGCTGCGCACGAATCACCACCCGACCATCCTGCTCGTCATCGCCGCCCGCGCTGATGGCCACGCCCTTCTGCAGGACGACCTTGCCACCGCTGGAGGCCAGCAGCACGTCGCCACCATTGGCACCCACGCTGGCCTCCGCGGATGAATCGGCCTTGATGCGGGCACCAGTGAGGAGGCTCAGGTCGCCACCGGAAGACAACTGCACCACGCCGCCACGCACCGCCGTGGCATCGATGCTCGCGCCTTCTTTCAAGGTCAGCGAACCCGCATCGGCGCTCAGGATCACCCGGGCAGCGGTCAGGCCGTTGTTGAGCGACTGGTTGCCTTCGCGCACTCGGACGTCGATTTCACGGTGGAACCCACCATCGTTCAGCAGCCTGGCCAGGTTGTCCAGCGTGCCTTTGGCGCCCGCGGCCGCAGCCGCAGAGGCACTGCCGCTGTCCAGGTGACGCGCGTCCACCGTGGCCATGCCAGAGTTGGCATGGGTTGCGGCACCGCCCTTGATCTGGGCGCCATCCTTGATCACCAAGGTTCCGCCCGCGCCCGTTTCGCCGTGGGCAATGAGGGTCACCGAGCCCGCGGTGGCGGAGGTCGTGGAAGTGCTGGCGGTCGACACCGGCACCGACACGTCCAGCAGACCACCCAGCACCAGGCGGCCTTGCTCGGCCGTGGCCTTGATGCTGCCCCCAGGGGCCGTGGTGGCCCAAACCTGGCCCTCGCCGACCACGAAACCATTTGCCAGGGTCTTGGAGCCTGCGTCGAAAACCACTGTGTCGATATTGCCCACCTGGCCCCGCCCGGTGATGTTCAGTTGCCCCGAAGGCAGATCGATGGTGCCGCTCTGAACCACGCGCTGGCCCGACAAGCTCAACTGGGCGCCGGCCCCCACCCGGTCGCCCAGGGTGCGCGCCGTTTTGGCATCGGCTTGGCGGATGCTGAGCACACCGCCACTGTCCAGGCTTTGCCGAGCCGCGGTGTTGGCGGTGACGCGAGCGGCGCTCACCGTCACATCGCTTTGCGCGGTCACGGCACCGCCGTCATGAAACACCACGTCTCCGGTCGTGTTGAGGTCCGCCGAGGTGAAGGCCAAACGCTGCCGTCCTCCCCCCAGGGCGATGCCTTCGGCCGTCGCGTCCTTGACCGGTGGCCGAGCGGTGATGACCAGCTTGCTGGTCCCGACCTCATCAGCGGCCACGGGTGTCAGCTTGGAACCGTTGAGGAGACTCACATGCTGGGCCTGTACCGACACCACATCGTCAGCCTTACCCAATCCACGGACTGTCGGTGCGTCGATCACCAGGCTCTGCAGCGTGGGCGTGCCGTCGTTCGCCAGTTGGCCGATGCCCACCCCGCCCATCAGGTCAATGCTGCTGTAACTGCGCAACTGCAGGCGGCTCTTGTCCTCCAGCAGTTTGGCCCCGACCACCAGGGCGTTCTGGTCCTCAGACGCGCCACCGATGGCAATGCGCGGTGCACCCAGGCCCAAGGATTGGGCCGTGAGGTTCAAGCTTGGATCCAGTTTGACCAGGCGGCTCCCATCGACCTGCGCCGCCACCGCCGTGATCGTCACCTTCTTGCCGACATCAAGTTGACCCAGGCCGGCGTCATCCGCGCTGCCCGATAGATCGCGCGTGATGGTCGTGCCCAGCCGGTTGCTGAGCACCAAGGCCGCACCTTGTCCCGACATTTCCAAACGATTGGCATGCCCGCTCGCGGCCCCCTCAGCCTTCAAGGTCACGCCTTCGGCGACGACGACCCGGTCTTTGGCCACGGCCAGCAATTCGCTGACCGAAACGCTGGTGTTGAACAGCACCGACGATGCCAATGTCGTGACCGTGGCGCCATCGAGCCCGACCGAACGCGTGCCCCCCAGCAGAATGCTCCGCGCGCCCGAGTCTTCCGCCAGGGCCTCCAGGGCGTTCACAGTGACCGCGCCAAACCCGTTGGGCGCGGCTTCCCCCTCTTTGACCACTGCCATGTTCGGCATGACCAAGTCAAAGGCCCCCGCTTCAAAGCCTGACGCACCACCCAGTTGGTACTTGGCTGACCAGTCGAACGAATCCGTGGTGCTGATCAAAGAAACCCGGCCCGCATCGCCTGGCCGGTTGGGCATGGCTTGGCCGGCCTTCCCGGCTTGGCTGGCCAAGTATTCGTTGATGGAGGTAGTCTGCAAGGTCGACTTGGCCCGGAAGGTGGACTCCGGCTCCAGCAGCAAGGCCAGACGCGAGTCGTTGCCACCGCGTCCCTGGCTGCCCACCGTGGACTTGTAGCCCGACACGAAAACGCTGCCGTCGTCCTGGGCGAGGCCCGTCGGCGCAGCCACGTTGGCGGGCAGGCTGGTCTCGGACACCAGCACGGCCCCGGGCAGCACGCCATAGCGGGCGGGTAGCAGGGTGTAGCTGCCCTTGGCCAGCACGCCGTTGTCCGTGTTGACCGTGACCTTGTCACCCGCGTTCAGGGTGGTCCCCGCCGCCAGGGTCGAGGCGTTGATCTCGGTGTCGAACGGCGCGAAGTCGTATTGGTAAGTGGGCAGGATCGCGAACACGTTCTTGCGGTTCAAGGTGTCGGTGCTGCCGCCCACCCCGGCGATGAACTCCCAAGCCAGCAGATCGCCACCGGCTTGCGCCTGGAACTCCGACGTGCCATCAATCTTCAGGCCCTGGCCCTTGACGGTGATGCCCTTGTCGACACTCAGCCCATCCAGCACCTGCACGCCGTCGGCCTTGGGGTCGACGCCGCCCAGCGTGCCCGTCGTCGAGTAAACCCATTCACGCTCGTTCACCGTGGTCCCGACCGGCACCGTCACGCCATCCCCCGACACCGAGAGCAGGCTGCCCGCGCGCAGTTCCGGGCGGGTTTCGGCCAGGATGTCGATGGTGCCGAAAGGCTGGCGCACCACGCCCTTGATCACCACGTCGTGGGCCTGCAAGCTCAGGCTGGCCAAGGCCGACATCGGAGTCCGGCTGGTGGACGACTGCCCGTTGCGAGGGCCCGACACGGTCAGGCGCGACTGCCTGGCATCGGCGGCTTTGCCAAGCACGCCCTGAACGGTGAACCTGGACAAGGTGCTGGCATAGGCCTGCCCCGCCTCAATCTCGAGGTCGCCATCGAAGTTCAAGCTGCCCGTGAGCGCCGACTGGCCCGTCAAGGCCCGGCCGATGAACCGCACCTCGCCATCACGGCGCGATCCGACGACGCCATCGGCCCCCAGGGTGGCCGACAGCAGCGTGGTGTCCAGGCCTTGCAAGGCACTGTGGCCATGGACCTCGATCAAGCCGGCATACACGTCCAGCTTCGCTGTGCCCAGCACCGCCTGGGGCGGACCGGCGGGGGTTGGCAAAGGCCTGACCTGCAGGTCGCGGTCACCCAGGGAAACATAGGCAGCCTGCACCCGATGGGCATCTTGGGCTTGGCCGAGCACCTTGAGTGCCCGGGTGTTCAGGATGACCGAACTCAAGGCGGCCTTGCCTTCGCCCGCGACCAACTGACTGCCTTCGGCCATGACGATGCCGTCATCGGCGCGCAGCTGAATGCGTTCGAAGCCGGCCTTGGCCAGTTGCTCCGTGGACACAACACCTTGCCCAAATGCACCCTGTTTCAAATGCCCTGTGTTGTGCTCCGCCACCTTGGCCTCGCTGGCTTCCAGGATCAGCGTGTGCTCACTGCCTGGGTAGGCCGTCGTTCCCGTCTTCACGAAGTCATTGGAGCGCTCGGTGCTGACCGAGGCGTTGAACGTCCCCGCGCTCACGCTGGCATCCGGACGGTCCGCCACCATCTCACCTTGCAGCAGGAAGCCATCGGTTGCGCCCACGTTGAGGGTGCCCGCGCCCTTGCTGACCCGCGAAACCTGCCCGCGGTCCAGACGCAGCTCGGCCGAAGTGCCACTGACATTGATCTTCGACCCCAACTCGGTGACCACCATGCCGCGCACGGCGGTGCCAGGCGTGTAGTTCAGGTTCACGGTGCCCCCGCCCAGCACCTTGCCGGTGCCCAGCGAACGCGAAGCCGTGGTGAGGGCTGTGCCCGACACGTCCAACAGCGAACCAGCCGCCAACCTGATCTCTTGATCGGCCAGGTAGCCCACCGTGTTGGTGGAGGTTTCCGGGGTCAGCTGGGTGTTCTCACGCGTGCCGGCCAAAGCCAGTGCGATCTGGCCACCATGGGCCACCAGCTCGGCATCGTGGTTGACCAGCATGCTGCGGCCGGCCTTGAGCGACAGCGTGCCGCCCATGCCCACATCCACCCGCGCATCGCGGCCAATGGTCAGGCGACCACCCTCTTCGAAGCCGGGCAGCGCTTCACCACCGACCCCCAAGGGCGTGCTGCTGGCTTCCAGGTGCAACGTGGCGGCCTGGCGGTCCACATCGGCCAGCGTCTGAACGGTGGTCAGGCGCTCGGTACCGCGGCTGACGCGGCTGGTCGCCATGGCCAGATTCTTGATCACCGGCTGGACGTTCGCGCGGTCCAGCACGTCCACATCCCCCAAGGCCGACAACTTGAATGTGCCAAAACCATGGTCCGAGAAGAAGCTGGAAGACAATGCCAGTCCGCCATCCTTGGCCACGACGTTTTGATCGCCAATGGCCAGCGTGCGCATGCCGGACAGGCTCAACGTGCCGCCCGACTGGAAGTCGTAGGCCGACCATTGCCCCCCTGCCACCATCTGACCTGTGGGCGCCTCGCCAGAGAGCAGGCCCTGATTGACCTTCACATCCAGCGCGCCGGCCACACCTTTGCTGAGGGCACCGCTGGCGCTGCGCCACACCCCGGCGGACACGTCCACGGCACTGCCCTCGGAGAAGACCGCCGAACCATGCGCCTGAACACTCAGTTTGCCGCCGTCCACCGACAAGGGGTCGCTGCCTGAAGCGCGGCCCAGTTCGTCCAACTGGCGTCCCGCCAAGTCGATCACGCCACCTTCGGCCAGGGTGAAATCGCCCGCCTTGGCCAGGACATTCACCGCGCCACCTTCTGCCCTCAGGGCGCCGGCCACCGACACGCTTTGAGCCGTCTGCAGGGTCAAGATGCCCGAAGCCCCCAGGTTCAAGGCCACGTCCTTGCCGATGGTGATGTCCTGGGCGCCGATCAGGGTCAGCTGGCCCAGCTGGGTTTGGCCCAGTTCGGCGCTGGACACCTCGGTCACGGCAGGCAGGGCCGCGAAGAACTGATCGGCTTCGGGCGTGCCCAGTTCCGGCACCTCACCCAAAGGCAGGGCCCGTTGAGCGGACAGTTGAACCGGCCCGCCAAACCAGATGGGGGTGGTGATGTTGCCGCCCAGTTTGCCAATGGTGATCAGACCGGCCTGAGGCCGCAAGGTGCTGTACAGATCGGGCCTGTTCTTGAGAACATCGGCGGCATAGCTGCTCGCCACACGGCCGCCGCGCTGGCGCGGCCCCACCACCACGCCGGCCTTGAAGCCCGACAGGCCGGCGTAGGTCTTGCCAAAGCCTGCCACCTGGGCGGAGCCGGCATCGGCACCCTCCACATAACCTGGCGTGACCGCGCCGCTCTGACCGGTGATCAGTTCGTCGTATTTCTGGTTGGCCTTGGCGTCACTGAAACGGACCAGGCGATTGCCCTGGCGGAGGTAGGAGGTGGACAGGACACCATCCTGGTACTTGACGCTGCCACCTGAGACATCCACCTTGGCGCCGTCCAGCACCACCACATCGCCCTGCCCCTGGATGGTCACCTTGCCGCCCTTGGTCGAGAGTTCCTGCGCGCTGCGTTCGATCGCGCTGTAAAAGCCCTTGACGTTGGCCACCTGGACCGGGTCGCGCGCATCGAACTGCACCGCGCTGCGATACAAGACCCCGCCACGTTGCACCGGCGAGTCCGCCAGTTCAATCTGGAACAAGCGGCCCGCCTGCTGGTTGCGCGCCATGCTCAGCACCACATCCCGCTCGCCCGAAGCATCGATCAGCGCACCGCTGTCCACCACGAGGTGGCTGCCATCGGCGCCGCCCTGGCCCAAGGTGGGGATGCCCATCACCTGCCCGTCGCTGTTGACCTGGCTCACCGCCGTCAGGCCGATCTCGCCGGAATGGGCCACCACCTGGGCGCCGCTGGCCACGCGCACGTCCTGCCCCACCACCTGGATGCGCGAACGGTTGAAGGTCTCCGCGTCTTTCTGGGTGGCGCTGGCGTTGGCATCGGCGGTGACAGTGGTCCGGCTGGTGCTGCCCAGCTCGACCGAGCCGAGCTCGCTCGCGAAGCGGTAGCCTTCGGAGTTGCTGGTATAGGCAAGGTCGGTGCGCTTGCTGGCTTGCAGGTAGACGGCGCCGTTCTGGCCCTTCACGGCCGTGGTCGCGCTCAGCACCCCGTTCTGGCGGATGGTCATGCCCACCAGGTTGATGCTGCCTTTTTCCGCCACGATCGCGTTGATCTTCTGGGCCAGGGCCTCCGTGCCGCCAACTTCACTTGGCGGCTGGTAAGGCAAGCCCTCGGCCTGTTCGACGGTGTTGGTCCCGTCGGGCAAGGGCGCGGCACCATCGGCGCCCGGCAGGAAGGCGTCCACCGCCACCAGCAGGCCCCGCTGCGCCGGGTCGGCGGTCGTGTTGAACAGGTAGACCTTCTGGCCCGCGGCCAGGATGGCCTGGCCGGAAGGCGTTTCAATGCGGCCTTCGTTGTACACCTTGGGGCCGATCAGCATCACGTCGCCACCCGCCAGCGCCTTGATCTCAGCACCGCGTTCGACGGACACAAAGCCCTTGGCCGAATCGGCATCCGAGCCGAAGATGGCCTCGCCCTTGGCATTGTTGCGGATGCCGTTCAGGAAAGTATCGCGGCTCAAGGACAAGGCCGTGGCCACGAAGCGCTGGGTCTCGACGCGGCCCGTGGGGCCGAAGATCACGCCATTGGTGTTCTCCAGAATCACCTCGCCCGTGGCGGTGAGCTTGCCCAGGATCACCGTGGGGTTGAGGTCCCAGATCTTGTTCAGCGCCGCGCCACCCGTGGGCTGCTGGAAGTGCACGCTGTAGCCGCGCCCGATGTTGAAGCTGTCCCAGTTGATGATGATGCTTCGGTCGGTCTGGTCCACCCGCATGCTGGTGCCATCGGGCAGGTAGGTGATGCCGAAGCCTTCTGCCCGGGTGTCGCCTGAACGCCGCGAGGAACCCAACGGGCTGCGCACTGGCAGATTGTCGTTGGTGTTCTTCGTGGTAGTGCGGCCCGTCCAGGCCGTCGCCGAGCGGGGGATGGACGCGCTCAGCGACCGGGGACCGGCCACGCCCTCGTCCGCCATGGCCAGCAGGGTCATGGCGCAAGCCAGCGCCACGGCGCGGGTCTGTCCACCACCGGCTTTGCCGGCCGACCGAACATGCTCGGCGGCGGGCACACGCATGCCACGGCGGCGGTCGAAAACCAGACGATGCACTTGCTTGTTCATGGCGATACTTCCTTGCTTGCTTGGTCGATCAGTAGGCTTGGCGGATGCTCAAGTACCAGTGAGGTTCACGTCGAGTCGCCACCTCGTGACCACCGCTGTCCGCCGGGCGGCTGGTTTCATGGATGGGCATGGCCACGTCGGCCGAGACCTGAAGGCCCTGGCCGTTGTCCAGGCGCCAACCCAGGCCATGGCTGGCCAAATGCACGCGAGCGGTCTGGCCCGCCTGAGGTTCCTTCAACAAGACAAACCCCCGGTCAAAAAATGCCAGCCCCGTGGAGCGCCAGCTTCCCCAGGCCAACCATGGAGGTGATTCCAGTTCAAGGCGCGCAGCCCAACCCCAGTCGCCTGATTGTTCGGCGTCGTAGTAGCCCCGCACCGTGTTGTGGCCACCCAAGGTGTACTGCTCCCCAGACGCCAGCGGCCCTGAAGAGATCTGCGCGTCGCCACTGGCGTTGATCCGCCAGCCTCTCCAAACGGGACCGTGGTAATCAAGGCCGGCCTTCCAGACCATGAAGTCCGGGCTGGCGCCTTGGCGCTTGCACTCGAACTGGTCAAGGCGCCGCCCGTCACAGTCGACCTCGCGCCCCGACAAGCTCTCGGACGAGGCCGCCACCGAAGTCGACACCCCCACCGTGCGGTCCTCGCTGCCGAGCCAGGAGAGGCTGTAGCCCGCCGACAGCACCGTGTATTTCAAGGCGGGCTTGTCGCTGCTCAGTTCGGCGGTGATGCCGGTCTTGTCCTGGTTATTCTTGTAGTCGATGGCTGCGAAGACGTTGTGCCGCACCGGCCAGTTCAGCGCGTCCAGTTCACGTTGCCACCGCAGTCCAAAGGTGTTGCCCTGCGTCAAGGTGCTGCCACCGCTGCCGGTACTGATCGGGGTGTCGCTCTGGCTGTCGCTGACCGAGGCGATGAGCTCGTCGCGCCAATTCAAGGGCACGCTGTAGATCAAGGACAGCGAGTTGGCGTCGCCCGGTCTCATCGGAGCGTACTGCCAGCTCAGGCTGATGCGGTGGCCGAGCTGGAACAGGTTGCCGTAGCTCAGTGCCGCCAGCACCCGCCCCTGGGTGGTGTTGAAACTCTGGCCGCTGTTGACCTCCAGGGAGCCGTGCCAAGGCAGGCTGTCCTGCACCTTCAGATCGACCTGGATTTTGTCGGGCTCCGCGCCTGCGGCGATGAGCGGCGTGACCTGCACGTCCGCCGATTGCAAGCGGCCCAACTCTTGCTGAACCTCCGGAAAATAAGGCGTCTTCCCGGCCGCCAGGCTGGGCACTTGCTCGCGCAGCTTGCTGGGAAGGTGGTACGTGGCACCGGCGATGTTCAGGCGCTCGACCGAGGCCTCGGTCACTTCCAGCCGCACCTCGCCGGCGTTGATCCGTTGGTTCGGCAGGCTCACCACCACGGACAAGAATCCGGCATCCTGGTAGGCCTTTTCAAGGGCCTCTCTGGCAGCCTCGATGTCTTTGAAGGTTTTGCCAGGGCCCATGTACGGGGTCACGGCCTTTTCGACCACATCACCGGGCAGCACCGTGTTGCCTTCGATGACGAACTCCAACACGTCGAAGTCGACGCGGGCATCCGCTGCCACCGACAGCGCAGGGCATCCTGCCCACAGGCACCACGCCAAACTCAAGGCCAGTTTTTTCATTTCGCT
The DNA here is from genome assembly GCF_050725395.1 of Aquabacterium sp. Classification (GTDB taxonomy): domain Bacteria; phylum Pseudomonadota; class Gammaproteobacteria; order Burkholderiales; family Burkholderiaceae_C; genus Aquabacterium. The sequence goes on from NZ_JBOHHL010000002.1 coordinate 10,926, forward strand.
TCAAACACAAACGAGCAGTCCCCACGGGGTGGGGACTGCACCAACAACACATTCACGGGCCAGTGCGCTTCACGAATCCAGCATGCGAAACACGCCGGGACGTGAAGGACTGTTTTTTAGTTCGTGGCGTAAGGCGCCAGCGAGTTGCCGCCGCGGGTGTACAGCGACTCAGGCGTGGTCGAGTTGACGTTCAGGAAAACGCCAGGGGTCGTGGGGCCAGTCTTGATCGACTTGTTGATCAGGTCCAGCACCTTGCCGGCCACCGTGGTGGCGGCGTTGGGGTTGAACAGCACGCTTTCGAAAACGTAGTCGTAAGCACCCTTGATGGCCGAAGCGGTTTGCGACGAACCAGCCACGCCTTCGGCGAAGTCAGCCTGGCTGAGCTTGACGAAGCGGTAGTTGTTGGTGCCAACGGGGTTGTTCTCGGCCGACAGGAAACCGAAGGCGAAGCCAGCGGCGTCCAGGCAGGTGCGAACGTTGCCAGATGTGCTGTTGATCTTGTAGGTCACGGTGTTGCCCGTGCCGTTGTCGGCCACCACATCGGCGTCGCCGTCATTGACGGGATCGTGGATGGTGAGCGCGCCAGCCAAAGGACCGGTCAGACCAGGGTTGCCCAGGAAGTAGGCTTCAGCCGCTGCTTGGGTGCCCGAAGTGTTGGGACGGCGGCAGTAGGTCAGGTTGGTCTGGGCGGTGCCCGGCACCAGGAACTTGGGGCCCAGGTTCTTGGCGTCGTTGAAGTCGAAGTTGCTGATCAGCGAGACCAGTTGCGACTTCGAAATCGTGGGCTGGTTGGCGGGCGTGGCGTTGGCGATGCCAACGGTGAGGCCTTGAGCGCCTTGCAGGGCTTCGTACAGGTCCTTGCTGACGGCCACGCCGAAGACTTGGCTGAACGTGGCGGGCTTGACGGTGTAGTTGCCAGAGATCAGGTTGGCGGCCTTGAACAGGGCAGGCTCAACGTCCAGGAAACCACCGGCGGACTTGCCGGAGGTCAGAGGCGCGGCGGCAGCGCAGTTCTGCAGCTTGGTGCCGGTCAGGAAGGCCAGGGCGCCCGTGCCCGCCACGCCCGTGCAACCGGTGGTGGTCGACGGCAGGAAGCCGCCGTTGCCAGCCAGGGCTTCAGAAGCGCCAGCGGTGGAGAACAGGATGGCGTTCAGGGAGCCGCCGTTCACGTCGAACTGAACTTCGTTCTCGCCGGAGGTGCCGAAGTTGCCGCTGGTGCACTTGACGGTGAAGTTGTTGCCCAGGGAAGACGTGGAGGTGCCGCGCTTGTAGACCAGCACGCTGTTGCTGGGGCAGACGTTGTTGGTGGACAGGGCTTCGACGACGTTGACGGCCGTGGCGGAAGCGCCGCTGACGCGGGTGACGGCTTGTGCTTGCTCGGCCATGGCGACCAGGGCCAACGAAGCGATGACGATTTGGGTGAGTTTCATGACAAACCTTTGGAATGGGAATCAGACGGGGGCAGGTGGGCGCCACAGGGGCCGTGCCGGACAAGGCCCGGCCCCTGCGATTCGCGAAGGCGTGTTGCTTACTTGGCGGCGCGGCGGCGGGCCACGAAGCCCACGGCGGCCAGGCCGATCAGGGCCAGCGCGTAGCTTTCTGGCTCGGGCACGGAAGCGGCAATGATGGCGGTCTGGTACGTCAGGGTGCCGGCAGCGGAGTCATAGGTGAACGTGGCCTGGCCATTCAGCGTGTTGCTGGTGTCCAGTTGGAAGCCAGCGGCCACTTCGTACAGGCTGCTGTCGCCGATGCGGACTTCGGAACCATTGGGGTTCAGTTGGGTCAGGTTGGTGCTGGCACCGTCGTCGGACCAAGTGGACCACTTGATGTTGTTGCGCCAGCCGTTGAAGTCGGTCGTGCCGTAGGTGGTGGTGGCACCAACGTAGGACGAGTCGGTCGAACCAGCGGCGTAGGCACCGTTGTCCGCGCTCAGGATCGTGCCCTTGTTGCCATCGACCAGGGTCTTGACCAGGGGGGTGTTGATCTGCACGAAGTTGGCGGTGTTGGCGCCACCTTGCTGGGTCAGCAGGTCGTCATCGGGCGTGCCCGAAGCCAGGAACTTGACGGGGGTGTTGCTCTTTTGCGAGCCAGCCAGGATGGCCCACTTGCTTTCGCCAGCGTCGGAGTTGGCCAGGAAGATGCTGCGTTGAGCGGCCCAGGCGTTGGTGATGCCAGCGAGCACGGTGCCATTCTGGGTGATGGTGTTGTCGTTGAAGTTCCAGACGATCTTTTGGTTGGCGCCCGTGAAAGCGGCACCAGCGGCGAACTGGCTCAGCGTGTAGCCCAGGTCGACGGTCAGGGACTGGGTCTTGTCGCCAGTGCTGTCCAGATTGACAAAAATCAGCGAGCCGTCGCCAGCGGTGGTGCTGGTGGCGCCAGTGGCTTGGTTGATGCTAGCGTTGGCGATGCCGGTGACGGCCAGGGCCACGACGGCCACGATGGTTTGCAGTTTCATTGAATGTTCTCCGAGGATGGAATGAGACAGGGTTGAAGCCTGGTATGCACACGAGCCTTGACGGCCGGCTCGAGTGGCTGGAGTGTCGGAAACGCGTGTGACAGACGTTGCGGGTGCGAGGGTCAATACCATGGTCCATTCGGACGTCCAGGGCGTCGCCCCAGCACCGATACCGCCAAGATAGCCACGCGCGATGACGTGTCGCGCCTCCCCTTCGACCAACTTCATGAGCCGTTCGGACCACCATTGATGACCAATCGCCCGTGACCCGAGGCGCGGCCGGCACACCCCTTGAACAGGGGGAATCACGGAAACAAGCCGGCCCTGGATGCAAAACGCCACCAGGCGATCAACCGTGGTGGCGTGGCTCAGGCGAGAGGGTGGTCAGGGATGGGTGACGGTCTCGCGTCCCCACTGGTCGGACTGGTCCAGGAGCACCTGGGTCAGGACCGTGGTGGGCCCGACGCCCTGCTGCTCAAGCCAGGCCACGGCCTCGCGTTGCTGCCCAAGGGCGGCCGCATGCAGGGAATTTCGGCCGTGTTGGTCAGGCATGTCCAATGGCCAACCGGCATCGGCCAACTGCCGCAGCACACCGATCTGCCCGAAGTAAGCGGCTTCGGCCAAGGCATGGCGGCCTTCCCGGTTGAACGCGCGCGGGTCCGCCCCAGCCGCCATCAGTTGCCTGACCACGCGCTGCTGCCCGGTGGCGCACGCCAGGTGCAAAGGCCACTGCCCCGTGGCACTGGCCACATCGGTGCGCGCGCCTTGGCGCAACAACTCGCGCACGACCAGTTCGTGTCCCTGAAAGGCAGCAGCACCCAGCGGGGCCATGCCCCCAGCTCCGCGCTGATCGGCTTGCGCGCCACGCCGCAGCAGTTCTTTCACCAACTCCACCAAACCGGCGGCCGCCGCCAGGCTCAAAGGCGTGGCACCGAGTTCATCGGTGGCGTTCGGGTCTGGATTGGAATGCTTGAGCAGCGCCAGGGCCTCGGCGGCGCGTCCCTGGCGGATCAGGGTCAGCAGTTGCCGCTCGCTGGCCTCCACCGTCCCCACCGGTTCGGGGCGCCAAGGGCCGGTCTGCTTGAGCACCTGGAACTGGTGGTCGGCCACTGGACCAGTGCGCTCGGCCTGCGCCGCCGGCACCCCGAATGAGGCCCACTCGCTGGCATCCTGGGCGTGGTGGACCTGGGCCAGACATGAGGTGGTGGCGATGGACAGAAGGCAGGCCGTCAGCAATGCGCGCATGGTATGGATCAGATGTAGGAGTCGCCCGAACCCACCTGGGTCGAGCCGAGTGCATTCATGGTCATGGCCTTGGCCACGGCCTGCGCGCGGTTGGCCGCACCCAGCTTGCGCAGGATCTTCTGGACATGGTTCTTGACGGTGAGCGCGCTGATGCCCAGCTTCTCGCTGATCTGCTGGTTGCTCAGGCCGTCGCGCACCCAGACCAGGATCTCGCGTTCGCGCAGCGTGATGGCGACCTGGCGCTGGTAGGCCAAGGTCTGCGGCGATGAGGCCAGGCGGGGACTGGACATCTGGCGCTCGGTCACGCACACGCGCTGGTAGGTGATGTGCACGCAGGCCAGCAGCATGCCCAAGGCCTGCAAGGAGGCTTCGCCGTGAGGATGGCTCGGGTGCGCCAGCATGAAAAAACTTTCGATCTCTTCAGGGCGCCCCGGTCGGCACAGCCCATGCACCAGCAGCTGGTCGTAGCCCGCGGCCAGCAGCGCTTCGGTCACTTCGTCGTGACCGCCGCCCAGGCTCAGGCTCAACAAGGCGGGCTGCAATCGGCCCTTGCGCCAGGTCTGGATGGCCGCCGCGGTCAAGGGCGAACGCGCGTCCTTCAAGGCCCCCATCAATGGCTCGGGCAGCGTCACGCTGTTGAAGACATCGAAGACGAGGTCGCGCCGATCACGGTCATACGCGCCGCACACCAGGATCTTGTGAGGCAACCACCGTTGCAAATCGCCCTGGGTCCAGGCGAAGAACTGGTAGCGACGACAGACCTGCGGCGCAGCCTCGATGATGCGCAGCAGACACTCGGAGCTTTCTGGCGCAATGTGGGTTGGGGACATGGTGAGGTCGGTGGCAGAGACGAAGCAGTCTAGTCAGGACGAATGACGGTTTGTTGACGGACCGTCAGGGCCCGAGCGGCACCACCGCCACCGCGTCCACTTCAAAACGCCAGTCCTCGTAGCGCTTGACGCCGTCGGGCGCGCCCAAGGGCGACTGCGTGGCCCGGCTGTACACGCCCCTGATCTGCTCGCCTTCGCGCACCAGCCCCCAGGGTTCAGCGGTGATGGGGTCGGGCCACCAGCGCCTCAGGTGGTGTTTCACGGCGGGGCCACGCGTGTCCTCGAGCAAGTCTTCCAGGCGCGCAGGCAAGGCCTTGGCGTCACCAGGAGAGTTGTCCAGGTAGCTTTTAAGCGCGGTTTTGATCTGCTCGCCCCGGAACACCAGTTCCATCTCGCGTTGCCGCCGCGATTCGACGGACCATTGCTGGGCCAGCGCCGCCAGCATGATGCTGCTGATGGCCATCCACCAGAGCAGCACCAGGTAAGTGAAGCCCGCCAGGGGGCGCGGTCGAGGTCGATGACGGCGTGACATGGGACACTCACCAATCGCTGAACGGTGTACCGTCCTGGCCTTTGCCCGTGGCGCCGCTGCGCACATCGGCCATGCCGCCCTGGTTCATGCTGTCGGCGGGCGGCGGCAACATCTGCCAGCTGTCGGGACGGCCAGTCACCGGGTCCTGCGGGATCTGCCGGATGTAGCCCCGCTGCACGAGTTCATCCAAGGAGTCGGGGTAGCGGCCACGGTCACCGAGGTATTTGTCGATGGCATCGCGCATGACGTTGAGCGAGGTGCGCAGGCTGGCCTCGCGGGCGTTGTCCACCGAACGGAAGTAGCGCGGCGCCACCACGCTGGCCAGCAAGGCGATGATGGCCATGACCACGATGAGTTCGATCAGGGTGAAGCCTTGTTTTCTTCTCATGGCGGCGCTCACCAATCCTGGTAAAGGGTGCCATCGATGGCGACACCTTCCCGCAATGAGCGGACATCGAACACATCCTTGCCCGGCGCAGGTGCGTCGGGTGGGCTGTCGTAGCTGCGCAGACCCCAGGTGGATGCCGCCGGCACCGCGGGGTCATCGGCCATGGGATCACGGGGCAGGCGCCGCAGGAAGTAGATGCGTTCACCATTGGGCGAAGTCACATCGGGCACGCCTTTGACCAGCGCCTCCAGGTTGGGGGGGTAGCCCGATTCATCGGCTTTCTTCTCGATGTGGCCCAGGTCCCAGGCCCGCTTGTAAGCATCGATCGCGGTGCGCAAGGTGCGAAGGGCCTGCCGAAGATCGGCTTCTTGCGCACGGCGTTTGTGCAAAGCCGCCAGCGGCATGGCCGCGCTGGCCAGGATGCCCACCATGAGCACCACCACGACCATTTCAATCAGCGTGAAGCCGCGTTGGCGATGGGGACGCATGAGCTGAGCCTCAACGGTCATTGTCGGGCAAGGCGGGCGCCGGTTCGGGCGTCGGCTGAACTGGCGCATCCGCCGCCGACGGCAGGTCGGCGCCGGGTGGCCGGATGCGCAGTTGCAGGATGCCCCCGCTGGCGAGACTCACCGTGGCATCGGCCACCACGCTGGCAGGCTTGGCCGACAAGGTGATCACACGGCTGCCTTGGGGTGGCACTTCCACCGCAACGCCATTTTCACCACCCGGTGGTCCCGCGATCCATTGCGGGTCGAACAACACCGTCGTCTGCAAAGTGGTCGTCGTCGGATTGCGCACGGTCACCTGGAAAGAGGCACCTGGCATGACTTCCTCGGGACCGGTGATCTCGGGCTGCGACCGGCTGGCCGCACCAGGGCGACCACTGCCCTGTCCCCCGCCACGCCCGCCCGCCGAACCCGGCCCTGCATTGGAACCCGCCGTGCCTTCGCTGATCAACAAGCGGGCAGCACCAGGCTGGGCCTCGGTGCCCGAAGGCATGGCCGAGCCGGCGGTATCGGGTTGCGGCAGGTTGCGGATGATGTGCGGCGTCACCAGCAGCACGATCTCGGTCTTGTTGTGCTCGTCCTTGGTGGTGCCGAACAGGCGTCCCGCGATGGGCAGGTCGTGCAGGCCCGGGATGCCCGCCGAGCTTCGGCTTTCATCGTCGTTGATCAGACCGGCCAGGATCTGGGTCTCGCCGTCCTTCAGGCGCAAGGTGGTGGTGGCCTGCCGCGTGCCCACCTGGTAAGCGGACGAGCCCGAACCCGCGGGGCCGTCGACCCGGGCAGTGACCGTGCTCACCTCCAGCGCGATCTTCATCGTGACGTCATTGTCCAGTTGCACCTGGGGTTCGATGTCGAGCTTGAGGCCCACGTCCAGGTAGGTGATGGTGGTCGATGCGCCACCACCGGTGCCGGCCACCAGGTTCGAGGTGAAGACCGGCAGCTTCTCGCCCAGCATGATCTTGGCCTTCTCACGATTGCGGGCGCGGATCTTGGGGTTGGCCAGCATGTTGGTGTTACCACTGGTGCCGCGCAAGGTGGCGACGGCCAGCGGGTTGCTGGTGCTCCACTGCAAGCCTTTGAGTGATGACAGCGTCGTGATCGAGCTGGGCAAGGCCCCGTAGCTGGCCTTGTCCACCGGCGTGATGCCGATCTCCATCAGTTTTTTGCTGGAGACCTCCATCACCTCGACCTCCATCATGACCTCGGGGTCGGGCAGGTCCACGCTTTGCACCAGACGTTCGACCAGGCGCATGACCTCGGGCGTGTCGCGCACCACCACCAGGTTGAGCCGGTCATCGACATAAATGTCGCGTGACTTGGCCACGGCGCGGATCATGGTCTGGACCTGCTTGGGATCGGCATTGACGAGGTAGAAGCTGCGGGTGACGGTGTCCAGCAGATCGCGCTGCTTCTGGGTCGAGTTGGGGAACACCAGCATGGTGTTGTCGTTGAGCAGCTTGGAGCCCAGTTGCTGCGTGCTCAAGATCACGCGCATGGCTTCGTCCACGGTGGTGTTGCGCAGGAACAGGGTGACGCGGGCATCGCCACGCACATCTTTGTCGAACACGAAGTTGACATTCGCTGCGCGTGCCAGCGACTCGAAGACGGTGCGCAGCGAGGCCTCACGGAACTCGAGCGTGATCGGCTTGCCGGCCGTGGCGAGCTGCAAGGTGCTGGCCCGGCGGGTCTGGTCGGCGCGCATTTCCTCGATGCGCGTCAGCATGCCCCGGGCGGTGGTGTTGCCCAAGTCCTCGCTCAGGATGGTCCGCAAGGTGACTTCGGCGCGCTCGTAGGTCTTGGCGTCCATGGCCTGTTGGGCGTCGAGCATCAGGCGCTGGTGCCGTTTGAGGCGCTCCACTTCGCCGCGCAGCCACTGGGTGCGGGGGTGGTCCGGCGCGGCCACTTCCATGCGCCGCAAGACCGACTCGATCTGGTCCATCCGGCCCGCCGCGCGTGCCGCATCGGCCTGGTAGACCAGGTAGGCCACGGTGGTGTCGGTCTGTTTGAGCACGGCCGAACGCAGAAGGCGGTCGTCCTTTTGAAGCTTCAAGGCTTCCTGCAGGCGTGCGAGTGCCGCTTCATGCTGGCCGGCCTGGCTCAGGTCCTGGGCGTCGCGCAAGGCGGGGTTGGCGCAGGCCGCGAGGAAGCCGGTGGCCAGGCTCAAGACCAGCCACGCCAAGCGCCGAACCAATGGGATGGGGTACTTCATGGTGATTTCATGGCAATCGTTTGGCGTTGCTGCAAAGGCAGGTAGGTCAGGCTCATCTGTCGTTCCTGGATCTGGTCGATGCGCCATTGCCCATCAATGACATCGCCCACCGCGACGACCCAGGTGGCATCGCCGCCGGTCAGCACCGCGCGTTGAGCCTCGTCATCGAAGCGCCCGACCCAGGCGTGGGGAAAGGGTGGTGCCATGGGCGGCGGTGGCGGCTCGGCCGTGACCACGGGGGCAGGCGGTGGTGGCGGCGGGCGCTGCGAGGCCCAGGGGTTCGCTTGGTCCGACGGCCAGGGGGCCAACGCCGGGCGGGATTGCCACTGCGCCACGCTTTGCACCAACAACTGCGCCTGGCTGGCGTCGGGTTTCACGGCGGCTGCCGGTGACTTTCCCTTGCCGGCACTGGCGCGTTGGCCGGGGGCAGGCACCCGGGAAGGCGCATCCGCGCGACGCGTGGGTTCCACCGCCGCATCGTCCTCTTGCAGGGCCACCCAGGCCGTCAAAGCCAGCGCCAGGATCAGGCCCATCAGCATCGGAGCGCGCATCAGCGGGCACCTCCACCGTTGCGCCACCACAAGGACACGCTGATGCGCGCCTTGACCGCATCGCCCATGACATCGGTGCGCTGGAGATCGACCGCGTCCAGGCTCAAGGCTGGCTCGCTCAGCAACAGGGCCAACCACGCGCGGACATCGGCATAGCGCCCTTCCACCGGCATGGTCAGGCGCTGCCGCCAGAGACCTGGCGGCCCCTCGGGCCCGCCCTTGAACTGCACCGCGCTCAGGCTCAGCCCCTGGTCACGGGCCGACGACAGCACCTGTGACTGCAGCGCCGTGCGCTGGGATGAGTCCGGCAACTGCGACCACAGGGATTGCCAGGCCGCATCGGGCGTGAGCACGCGCTCCGCCGCCCTTTTGGCGCCGGTGGCATCGGCGGCCAGCAGTTCATGGCGCAACTGGCGCGCCCGTGAGGCCTGCGCCTCGGCTTCCGCCTGCTGTCGCGGCAGCCACACCGCCTGACCCCAGCCGGCACCGGCCAACACCAGCAGCCCCACCAGACCCGGCAGGCCCAGGCGCTTGAGCAGGTGAAGCATCATGGCCCTGCTCCTGCTGCCCAGCTCGCCTCGGCCCGCAAGGCGTAGTGCCCCTGCACAGTGTCGAAGGGCGTGGCCAGGGCATCACGGCCCACCAGTTGCGCGCCTTCGCCATGAGCCGCCACCCACCGCAGGGCCGCGGCGTCATCGGGCAAGGCCGCCTGCAAACGGGCGGGCGGCAGCGCATCAAGCTTGCCCCCCCCAAGGCTGTTGATGTCCAGGCTGAACCCCATCAACACGGCGCGCTCTTGCTGGGCCGCTTGTTCCAGGCGCCCGATCACCGCTGGCCAGGGATACGCCAGCAGCTGGGACACGCGCGCGGCCTGTTTCAAGGCAGCAGGGGTCAGCGCGGGATCGGTCGCGTGGGGCGACGAAGCCGCGCGGGGTGCGGCCAGGGCCAACGCCTTCTGATGCTGGGCACGCTCCAGTCGGCGCAAGGTGGTCTGCACGTCGTCCTGGGCGGTGGCCAAGGTCTGCGCCTGTTCCGCCACGGCCATGCTGGCGGCCAGTGCGCCCACCAGCAAGGCCCAGGACCCCATCGCCACGCGAACCCGCGGCCCGACGAAGTCAAGGGCCTCGGCCCAATGGGCCTTCCAGCGTGGTGTTTCAGGGCGGGTCCATTCGACGAGCACGCTGTCTGCAGGAACACCGGCCTCGATCCGCACGCCCCCCTCGCTGTCCAACGTGGCCTCCGATGGCTCCTGACCCTCCTCATGGGCCTGCGTCCAGGCCTGAACCAAGGTGCGCTGCCCACGCTCGCCAATCTCCGCCTTGAACGATGTGCTCATCCCGGGCTCGAAAGCCTGCAGGGTCTGCGTGGACGCGTCTGGCGGCGCCTGCCAACAGGCCTGCACAGCCCAGGCCCACCACGGGCCGACCCATTCCAGCTTCACCGCATGCAAGCGCGCCGCTTGCATCAGTCCCTCGACCAAGGCACGGGGCGCGATGCAACTCAGGTCGGGTGCGACCACCGACCTCAGCACCCAGGACTGGTCGATGGTCGCCTCGCTCAACTCCATGTAATGCGCCCACTGCGCCAGCGCCTGTGCTGGCGCGCCCGCGCACGGGATCACCCAATGGCTCGACAAGGCCAGCTCGCATCGGCTGCCGGCGTTCTGCGCGCACCATTGCGCCCACTCGGCCAAGGCCGCCTCGTGCCCAGCCTGGGCCGTCGGTGGCCTCAAGAACAGCGTGTGCGAACGCCAGCGCTTCATCGGGTTCATCATTCGGCCAGGGTCACGCGGTTCAGTTCATCCAGGGTGGACTCGCCGCGCAGCACGCAGGCCAAAGCGGACTCGCGCAACAACCTGGTGCCGCTCGACCGCGCGTGCGCCTTGATCTTGATCAGCGAGGCGCGGGTCACGATCAGGTCGCGCAAGGTGTCGTCCATCAACAGGATCTCGGAGATGGCCTTGCGCCCCCGGTAGCCCGTGCCCCGGCAGTGTGGACAACCGACCGCCTGGTGAAAGTTGCCATGGGTGTCCAAGGGCAGCATCGCCGCTTTCAGGTCGCTGGCTTGCGGCAGCCAAGGCCGAGCGCAGTGCTGGCAAAGCTTGCGCATCAGGCGCTGCGCCACCACACCATTCAGGGCCGACACCACGTTGTAGAGGTCCAGCCCCATGTGCATGAAGCGGCCCACCACGTCGAACACATTGTTGGCGTGGATGGTGGACAACACCAGGTGACCGGTCAGCGCGGCTTGCGAGGCGATCTGCGCAGTCTCGGCATCGCGGATCTCACCGACCATGACGCGGTCCGGGTCGTGGCGCAGGATGGAGCGCAGGCCACGCGCGAAGGTCAGGCCCTTCTTTTCGTTGACCGGGATCTGCACCACGCCGCCCAGCTGGTATTCCACCGGGTCTTCGATGGTGATGATCTTGTCGCGGCCATCGTTGATCTCTTGCACCACCGCATAGAGCGTGGTGGTCTTGCCGCTGCCGGTGGGGCCAGTCACCAGCAGCATGCCGTAGGGCTTGCCCGCCAGGCGGCGCACCACGGCGCTGTCATCCGCGTCGAAGCCCAGGCCTTCCAGACTCAAGGCCTCGGCTTCGGTCGACAGGCGCGAGCGGTCCAGGATGCGCAGCACGGCGTCTTCGCCAAAGCTGGACGGCATGATGGAGACGCGGAAGTCGACATCGCGCACGCCACTGTCCACACTTTGCTGCACGCGCAGCTTGAAGCGGCCGTCTTGCGGCAGGCGGCGCTCGCCGATGTCCAGCTCGGCCATCACCTTCAGGCGCGACACGAGTTGCTCGGCCACCTCGCGCGAGACGACATCGCCCACCTTCACCATCACGCCGTCCAGGCGGTGGCGGATGACCATGCCAGTGGCCGTCGATTCCAGGTGCAGGTCGCTGGCCTGGGCCTTGAGCGCGTCGAACAAGGTGGCGTCCAGCATCTTGACCACCGGGCTGCTCTGGCGGCTGATGGTGTCGACCGACAAGGCGTGCGTGGCATCCAGCTTCTCGGAGGCGTCGCCCTCGGCGCTGGCCAGGGCCAGGGTGCCCCGCGCGTCGAAGTCTTGCTCGCCCTGGGCCAGCAGGCCGGCCAGCATGTCTTCGGACACACCGCGCCAGCGGATGGCCTGCGCCACGCGACGGCCCACGGCTTCGCGCAGCATCACGTCGTCGGGCGTGGTGGTCAGGGCCCAGAGCACCTGGCGCTGGTCAAGCGCCACCACCACCCGCAGGCGCATGGCCTGGGCCAGCGGCCAGCGCTGCCATTCGGGCGTGAAAACCTCATGCGCCGCCGATGGCTTCAGGAGCGCGCTCATTGGATCTGCTCCGCCACCTGGAAGATGGGCAGGTACATCAACACAACGATGCCCCCGATCAACACGCCCATGATCAGCATCAACACCGGGCTGACCACGCGGCCGATCCAGTCGGTGAAGCGCGCCAACTCTTCGTCGTAGAAGGTGGCCGCGCGGTCCAGCATGGGGCCGAGTTCGCCCGTGTGCTCGCCCACGCGCATCATGCGCAGCGACACGGGCGTGGTCAGCTCGAACTGCTGCAGGCTTTCCGACAGGCGTGCACCTTCGCGCACCCTTTGCGTGGCCTGGGCCAATGCTGGCCGCAACGAGGCGGCCACGAGTTCATGCGAAGCTTCCAACGCGGCCACCACGGCCACACCGGCTTGCAGCAACAGGCCCAGGGTGCGGTACAAGGCGGCCAGCTCGACCAGGCGCAGACGCTCCCCCACGTAGGGCAGGCGCCAAAGGTAGTTCGCCACCGCCGCGCGGACCACGGGCGATCGCCATGCCGCCATGAACGCAGCCACGAGGGCGCCCAAGCCCATCATCACGAGCCAGGGGTGGTCGCCCACGGCCTTGCCGGTGCGGAGCAAAGCGCCCGACAGCCAGGGCAGGTCGCCGCCCATGCCTTCGTAGATCTCGGCAAAGCGTGGCACCACGAACACGGTCAGGAAGGTGATCACCAGGAAGCTTGCGCCGATGAGGATGGCCGGGTAGATGGCCGCGCTGACCAGCTGGTTGCGCAGGCCGCTGATCCAGGCCAGGTAGGTGGCGTGCTGGCGCAGGGCCTGCGGGGTTTGCCCGGTGCGCTGGCTGGCTTCGATGGAGGCGATGAGCAAGGAACTGAAGGCCAGGGGCATGGTGCGCATGGCCTGCGCCAGGGTCTTGCCCTGCGTCAGCGCATCGATCAACAGGGCCAGCACTTTGGCGACGTCGGGCGAGGCTTCCTTTTCACGCAAGGTGACCAGGGATTCGACCAGCGGGATGCCGGCGTCCAGCAGCACCGCCATCTCTTGGCAGAACAACTGGCGCGGGAAGTCCTTGCCCACGGGCGCCTGGGCGGCCGTGTTGAACCAGGGGAATTTCATCAGCGTGTCGCGCTTCATGGTGATGCTCGCAGGGCCAGTGGCATCACCAGTTGGTGACGTCCTGGTCCTCTCCTTCACCGCCTTCGCGCCCGTCCTTGCCCAGCGAGAAGACATCGTAGTCGCCATGCTCGCCGGGGGCACGGTATTGGTACTCGCGGCCCCAGGGGTCTTTGGGTGGCGCCTTGCGCAAGTAGGGCCCCCACCAGCGGGATTCGTCACCGGGCTTGACCCACAGGGCGTTCAGGCCCTGCTCGGTGGCGGGGTAGTGGCCGGTGTCCAGGCGGTACTGGTCCAGCGCCTTGCCCAAGGCGTCGATCTGCGCCATGGCCGTCTTGACCTCGGACTTGCCGATCTGCGCGAAGAACTTGGGACCCACGTAGCCGGCCAGCAGGCCGATGATGACCAGCACGACCAGCAGTTCGAGCAGGGTGAAGCCGCGTGAGGGACGGTGGCTTGTCAGGGCAGTGGCGGGATCAGCGAACACCTCCGGGCGAGGTGTCAGGCACTTGGTCATCGGGGCTTCCTTTAAGCCCCGAGGCAAGGGATACAGGGCTTGAAATGATCCTATTGGACTACGCTGACAACTTGATGACAGCCATGGATCGCACCGGCCGACCGCGGCGATTCAGCCTTGGTCCGTTCGAGCCACGCGCGCTGAACGAGGCGCGTCATCGCCTGACACAAGCGCCCGCAACACTGCCACTTGTCGTCAACCACCCAGAGATCCATTCCATGTCAGTTGCTGCCTCCTCGCGCCGTGCCGTGCACTTGCTGAGCGCCATCGCGCTCGCCACCTCCACCTTCATGGCGCAGGCCTCCACCAGCGGCGTGGTCATCAGCCAGGTCTACGGCGGCGGTGGCAACAACGGGGCCACCTACACGCACGACTTCATCGAGCTGTTCAATGCGGGCTCGGCGCCCGTCAGCCTCAATGGCTGGTCGGTGCAATACGCATCTTCTGGCGGCACCTCCTGGCAGAAAACGGCCCTGGGCAATGTGACCCTGCAGCCCGGCCAGTACTACCTGGTGCAGGAAGCCCAGGGGACAGGTGGCACCACGCCCCTGCCCGCACCCGACGTCACCACCGCCAGCCCCAGTTGGATCGCCATGAGCGGCACGGCCGGCAAGGTGGCCCTGGTCAGCAATAACACCGTCCTGAGCAGCAGCGCCACGCCCACCAGCGCGGGCGTCGTGGACTACGTGGGCTTCGGCACCGCCGCCAGCGCCTTCGAAGGCGCCGGCCCCACCGCTACACTGACAAACACCACCGCGGCCATCCGCGTCAACGCCGGCTGCACCGACACCAACAGCAACAGCGCCGACTTCACCACGGGCGCGGCCACGCCCCGCAACACGGCCACGACCTTGAACGTCTGCACCGGCAACGGTGGTGGCAACAATGGCGGCGGCAGCAATGGCAGCACCGTCAAGGTCTACGACATCCAGGGCACGGGCCACACCAGCCCCCTGGTCAACACCGACGTGGTCACCACCGGCGTGGTCACCAAGGTCGTCAACAACGGCTTCTACCTGCAAGACCCGGTCGGCGACAACAACCCGCTGACCTCGGACGGCATCTTCGTGTTCACCAGCACGGCACCCACCGTCACCGCGGGCCAATCGGTGCAAGTCAGCGGCAAGGTGGTCGAGTTCAACGTGGGCGCCGCCGGCAACGCCGAGACGCTGGCCCGCACCATCACCGAGATCACCACCCCCACCGTCACCCCGCTGGGCACCACCGCCAGCATCAATCCCACGGTCATCACCCTGCCCGTGGCCAGCGACAATGAACTGGAACGCCTGGAAGGCATGCTGGTCACCATCAACACCCAGCTCACCGCCTCGCAGAACTACTTCCAGGGCCGCTATGGCCAGGTCACGCTGTCGGCCAACGGCCGCCTCGAAGTGCCAACCAACCGCGTCCGCCCCGGCGCCGGTGCCCAGGCCCTGTTCCAGCAGAACGCGCTCAGCAGCATCCTGCTGGACGATGGCACCTCGGTACAGAACCCCGACCCCACGCCCTACTTCGCGGCCGACAACACGCTGCGCGCGGGCGACACCGTCGATGCCATCATCGGCGTGATCGACTATGGCCTGGCCACGGCCAGCAACACCGGCATCGCCGACTACAAGATCCACCCGACGCAGCCCGTTACCTTCACCCGCATCAATGCACGTCCCGCCACGCCTGAGGCTGTCGGCGGCAACGTCAAGGTGGCCAGCGCCAACGTGCTGAACTTCTTCACCACCTTCCTGGATGGCAACACGGCCGCAGGCCAGAGCGGACAAGGGTGCACCCTCGGGGGCGCGGTCTCGGCCTCCAACTGCCGCGGCGCCAACAACCTGGCCGAGTTCAACCGCCAGCGCGTCAAGATCGTCGAGGCCATCGCCGGCACGGGCGGCGATGTGGTCGGTCTGATGGAGATTCAGAACAACGTGCCCAACCCCGGTGGCTCGGGCGTCAACCCCGACACCGCGGTCCAGAACCTGGTCACCGCGCTCAACGCCAAGCTGGGCGCCGGCACCTACGCCGCCGTGCCCGCTCCCGCGGCCGGCACGGGCACGGATGCCATCCGCGTGGCCTTGATCTACAAGCCCGCGAAGCTGAGCCTGTCGGGCACCGCGTTGTCCGACACCAACGCCATCAACAACCGCCCCACGCTGGCCCAGACCTTCGCCGCCCCCAATGGCGAGAAGTTCTCGGTCGTGGTCAACCACCTCAAGTCCAAGGGCAGCTGCCCCAGCAGCGCGGCCGATCCCGATGCCGACCAAGGCGACCTGCAAGGCTGCTGGAACGACACGCGCGTGCAGCAAGCCACCCGCCTGCGCAGCTTCGTGACCACCGTGCAGACCGCCAGCGGCAGCGACGACGTCATCCTGATCGGCGACTTCAACGCCTACGCCCAGGAAGACCCGATCGAAGAGCTGACCAGCCACGGCTACGTGGACCAGATCGGCCGCTTCAACACCTTCGGCTACTCCTACGTGTTCGACGGCGCCGCTGGCCGCCTGGACCACGCCATCACCACGCCCTCGCTGTCCACCAAGGTGACCCGCGCCATCGAATGGCACATCAACGCGGACGAGCCCTCGGTGATCGACTACAACACCGAGTTCAAGCAACCTGCCTGCGCCGCCTGCGGCCCCGACTACTACAGCCCCACGGCCTACCGCAGCTCCGACCACGACCCCGTCATCGTGGGCCTGAACCTGCTCAAGCCGGTCAACGGCACGCCGGGCCGCGACACCCTCACCGGCACCGCGGGCGATGACCTGATCAACGGCGGCGAAGGCAGCGACACCATCACCACCGGCGCCGGTCGCGACGTGCTGGTCTACACCAGCCTGCGCGATGGTCTGGACACCGTCACCGACTTCACGCCGGGCAGCGACCGCATCGACCTGAGCAGCCTGCTGGCCTCGCTGGGCATCTCGCCCACGCAAGCCATCAGCGGCGGCTTCGTGCGCATCGTCGACAGCAGCACTGGTGCGCAGGTGCAGATCGACACCGATGGCAGCGCCGGCACCACCACCCCCAAGGCACTGGTCGTGCTGCGCGGCGTGAGCGCCAGCCAGCTGCAAGCCGCCCGCGACCTGGCCCTGTGATTCACCGAAGTACCCAAGGAAACCCATTCATGCACATGCACGCACTCCCCACACGCATCGCCCGCACCGCCGTCCTGGTGGCCGGCTTGATGGCCGGATCTTTGGCCCACGCCAACATCGCCAACGGCAACTTCTCGGCCGGCCTCTCCGGCTGGCAGACCTTCGGCGACGCGGCCGCGCTGAGCAGCAGCCCCGCCAGCCTGGCCCTGCCCATCGGCAACAGCACCCTGGTGCTGGGCACCGCCTCACTGGGTTCTGACGACTACCCGCAGGCCAGTGGCCACTACAACGTGTCCGGCCAAGACGTGGGCGCCATCGGCACGTCCGGCGGCCTGGAAGACTTCGTGGGCGCGGCCATCGGCTCGCTGCACCCCGACCCCATCAACTTCACCAGCATCCTGTGGGAAGGCTCGGCGGCCCGCCAGAGCTTCACCGTGCAGGCCGGCGACACGCTGAGCTTCACCTGGAACCTGCTGAGCACCGACCGGGATTTCGCCGACCGCGCCTTCGTGGTCATCGACGCCCACACGGCCAATGGCCTGCAGGTGCTGGCCCTGGGCGATGCGGCGCAGGCCACCAACGCGGTCAGCGGCAACGGCCAGTTGCTGCAGACCGGATCGCAGATCTTCAGCCACACCTTCACCACCGCCGGCACGGTGACCCTGTCGCTGGCCGTGGCCGACCTCGATGCGCCTGACCAGACCTCGCTGCTGACGGTGAACGACGTGGCGCTGACGGCGGCCGTGCCCGAGCCCAGCACTGCGGTCTTCGCCCTGCTGGGCCTGGCCGCTGGCGGCCTGTTCATGCGCCGCCGCCAAGGCTGATCGCGGGCGGCACTGCCTCACCGCCATTGACACAGAGGCCTGCCAGGGTTCGCCCCTCGGCAGGCCTTCGTTTTGCCCGCATGGAAATTGCATGACATGCAGGCCTCATGAACCCAATGCACTGGAGTAGTGAACATGAATCAACAGGTCCATTCACACACGGATGTGGTCTACCGCCGCACCACCAAGGGGCAGGCCGCGGCCATGCCCAGCACCATGCCGCGCATGGACGACGAGCACCGACGTTTGTTGCTGCTGGTCAATGGCTTCACCAGCCTGGACGTGCTGGCCCAGGTTGGTCAGTTCATGGAGGGGCCCGACCGGGTGGCGCTGGACTTGAAGTCCTCCGGGCTGATCGAAGAGGCCTCCAGCCACCAGCCGGAAACCTTCATGCGTTCACCTTGGCGCACCGCCGACGCGCAATGAGGGCGCAAGCATGAGCCGAACGGCTCATGCTTCAAGCTGGCTGTAACCAACCGTCAAAGATCACTCAGATGAGTATGACCATTTAATCAAGGTAAACCCCTCATTCGCGGGGGTGCGAATGGGCGCATGCTGGGTCTCCAACCAAACCAAGCAACAGGAGGCTCACCATGCTGACACTTGCCCTGATGTCCCTCGTCATGACCACCGTCCTCGTCCACCTCGCTGTTCGCGGCGCGCACAGCACCACCGAGTTGTCGATGCAGCGCCACGATGTCTGATCGACCCTGGCGCCAGCTTCTGGTGCCGCAGACAAAAAAGGCCGCTGACAGCGGCCTTTTTCATTGGCTTGCCAAGGTCTTCACTTCCTGCCCGGTCACCGGATCATATTGTTTGATGCGGTTGATCGTCTGCGCATGCAAATTGGGCCGGCCCATGAAATGGTCCTGCAGCCGCTGAACAACCTGTTCCGCCATCCACCAGGCCATGCGCTCCATGCCCAGGATGGCGTCCGCCGTCGCGGGCGAGAACTGGTTTTGCCAAATGATGCGCAACTGGTTAGATCCGACCGGCTGGTTCCAGTAAGGTGACTCGGACGCCAGGGATCCCACCAAGGGTGCGTCTCCCAAAAATATCCACCCACCCGCCTTGGCCTCCCCCTTGACCATGGGCACCCTGAAAGCCAGAGGGGCCTGCACCAGATCCGACAATGGCGGGAAATCTTCGATGCGATCAAACTTGCGGTCAAAGAATGCGAAGTCTCCACCTTCGGCCACCTGCGCGGCCCCGAAGCCAAGCTCGCCCAAGGGCACAGCCAAGACCGTGCCAGTTTTCAGTTGCCGAGGGAAGGGACGTTTTCGCATGATCACCATTGTCATGGAAGGACCTCAGGTACAGGCTCTGGTACATCAAGCTGCCGTCTGCATCTGGCGCGCGATGCGCCGACCTTCGTGGTCGTAGTTGGCGGCCCAGATGCCCGACAGGCGGCCCCGCCGTCGTACAAATAGTTGGTCTCGCCGCCTTCGCTGTAGCACATGCGCTCAGACCGGGATGGACGCCATCCCCCGTGAGCATCCATGCCCAAACGGAAGACAGAGACGAACAAAGGGCCGCTGACAGCGGCCCTTTGTTCGAACGGGGAATGAGTATCTGGTGTGAATGGTACTCAGCTACTTGCAGCAACACACTTTTTAAAACTCATAAACCCATTGAGGATAAGCATCGTGCTCAGCGTAGTACATCAACAAGGCTCGACGCTCCTCAATCGTAGGCTTATGTGCTCCGAACACTTCCAATACTTCGCTTGCAGCGCTCGCTTCGATAAAGTAGTCAAAGCCCATGTTCTTCATTGCTACCGGAACACGGAGGCTTGCATCCAATTGACCTATCTCAGCATCAGCATCGAGCGCCCACGGTTTGCGAGCAAATATAACGTCATCATCAGTTAGCTGATC
Organism: Aquabacterium sp.; assembly: GCF_050725395.1. Taxonomy (GTDB): domain Bacteria; phylum Pseudomonadota; class Gammaproteobacteria; order Burkholderiales; family Burkholderiaceae_C; genus Aquabacterium. Next base: position 30,337 of record NZ_JBOHHL010000002.1, read on the forward strand.
TATCCGATCCAAGGCGTCTTGAAGTTTCATATCCACTCCTTAATAGTCAGCACCCCAGAGCTTGAAGCCACCAACTCCATCAGGATGCAATAACGACTGGAAGGATCCGGCTTGATGCTGGGCTCTGGGAACCAATTGCATGACACCTGGTTGATCTGCAACATGATGCCAAGTCCAATTGGCCGGGCTTCTATCCATTCGTCCTACGCTAACTCCCAGATCCTCCATGGTTTTCGCAAAAGACGCATCCGACTTCATGGTGGCAAGGAGTGAAGCATTAGCGTCGGCAAAATGTGATGCTCTGGTGCCTGCCCCGGCTTTCGCAATGGTGGTCTCGAATCCCACCGAATAACCGGCTGCGCCCTTTGCTGAACCAAGCAGCTTGAACTCTCCACCACCTATCAACGAGGCGCCAATATTCGTTGCCGTGGCTAAACCGCTGGCCAACTGCCCGTTGGCAGTGCTGCCATTATATCCGCTGGCATAAGGCGCCACCTGGTTAGCCAGCCAGTTGTTCGTCCACAGGCCTGCAGTAGAGCCAGGCTTATTGTTCTCGACAAAGTTATAGGCCAACTTCCGACCGAATTGGTCAAGCGCACCTAAAGGGTCGAGGTTCGATGCAAATGTCTTGGTGCCGGACACTGTGGTGTCGTAGTAATTGCTGATCGTGCTACCAACACCACTCAAGGTGTTCGAAATGCTCTTGGCATACAGGCCACTTGGATCCGTGAAGTTCACTGGGTTGTTGTCAACGTAGGCATAGGCATTGATCCCGCCCTCTAGCCCAATCGGGTCACGCCCCAGGAAGCGCCCCAGCGTCGGGTCGTAGTACCGCGCTCTGTAGTACATGTAGCCCGTGCTCAGGTCCGGCTCGCGGCCCGAGTAGCCGTAGGTCGGCATCGTGCCGCCCGTGCCGATCACCCGGCCCCAGGGGTCGAAGCGTCGGTAGGCCTGCAGATTGCCCGCCACATCGGTCAGCAATGAAGGACTGCCCAGACCATCGGCGTGGTAGTACCGGTTGCCCGCACTGCTCTGGTGGATCAGTGGGTCATCTTCGCCAGGGCCTTGCGTGTAGGCCGCCACTGGCGTCAGCCACTGGAGGGCGTATTCCTTGTGGATGTCCTGCCCGTTGTAGAGGTACAGGCTCTGGTACAGCGAGCTGCCCGTCTGCATCTGCCGTGCGATGCGGCGGCCTTCGTGGTCGTAGTTGTAGATCTCGTTGTAAGACGTGGTGGTGGTCGTGCCGCCCACCACGCTGCTGACCTGGCTGATCACCTGGCGCAGGTCGTTGTTGGCGTCCCAGCCCAGTGCCTGCACGGTGTTGCCGGCCGTCTTGCTGGTCAAGTTGCCCGCCGCGTCATACCCCAGGGTGGCCTGCGTCGACTGCTTCACGCCCGCCAGGTTGTACAGGTCGATCTGGTTGAGCTGCTGCGCGCCGACGTTGGTGGGCACCCCGTTGACCTTGTCGTACACGTAGTCCAGGTAGTTGCCGTCCTTGTCGGTCTGGCGCGTGCGGTTGTTCAGGATGTCGTAGCGGTACTGACCGATCAGCGTCGTCGTCGTGGCGCCGCTCACGGTCTGGCTGTACTGCGCCTTGATCAGGCGGTTCAGCTCGTCGTACTCGTAGCCGTACTTCAGCTCGGTGCCGGCCAGGTTCTCGGCGTGCTCCTTGCGGTTGCCCCAGGCGTCGTACACATAGCTGTGCTTGGCCTTCTCGGCACCAGCCACCAGGTGGCGGATGCTGGCCAGGCTGCCGTCGTCGTTGTAGACGTACTCGGCCTTCACACCATTGGGCGACCACTTCTCGCTCAGACGTCCGCCCTTGTCGTAGGCAAAGGTCAGGTAGTCGTAGTTGGCGGCCCAGATGCCGGACAGGCGACCCAAGGCGTCGTACAGGTAGTTGGTCTCGCCGCCTTCGCTGTCGCGCATGGCGTTGAGCTGGCCGGCCGGGCTGTACTCGTAGTAAAGCGTCTTGTTGCCGCGGCTGTCGTTCACGCTTTCAAGGCGGCGTTGGCCGTCATAGGTGAAGTTCTGCGTGTACGCGGGGTTGGTGTTGACCACCTTGGTGGGCAGGCCCAGCACATCGCGCGTGAAGGTCACCGTGCCCACTTCGTTGCTGCGCGTTTTGAGCGTGCCGTCCGTGTTCCAGGTTTGCGTGGTGATCTTGGCACGCGGGTCGGTCACGGTCAGGACATCGCCCGCCATGCTGTAGGTGTACACCCATGCACGGCCCGCGCCGTCCTTGTCCTGGAGCTTGCGGCCGAAGTCGTCATAGGTGTAGCTGGCCTGCAGGGTGACGTTGTCGTTGGCCGCATTGGTGCCGGTGGCATCGGTGCGGCCGGCGTGCACCTGGGTCAGGCGTCCCAGGTTGTCGTAGGTGTACTTGGTGACGCGCCGGATGTTGCCGTTGGCCGGGTCATTGACCACAGGGCCCACCACGCGCACCGGGCGGTTGAGTTCATCGTAGGTGCTCAGGGTTTCGCGCTCGGCGCTTCCATCGGCCGGGATCACCTTGGTGCTCTTGACGTTGCCCACCTCGTCATAGTCGTATTCGACCGCACGCGCGTTGGCAAAGCCAGAGGCCTTGGGCTGGGTGAGCCGCTTGAGGCGGAAATCGCGGCTGGCGTCCCAATAGCTGTAGTTGACGCTCAGGCCATTGGGGTCGATCACCGTCAGGGGTCGGCCATCGATGTCCAGCGTCTTGCTGACAGCATTGCCTTCCTTGTCCCGCGCGCTCACCACGCGGTTCATTTCGTCGTAGGTGTAACGCAGGGTCCGGCCGTCAGGATCGGTCTGGGCAATGAGGTTGCCCGAGGCGTCGTACTCGAAGGCCGCGGTCAGGCCATTGGCCATGACGCGCACCTTGCGGTCGGCATCGTCGTACTCATGGGCCGTGACCTGCAGTTGGCGGACCACGCCCGCCACCGTGGCTTCGAGCTTCTCCAGCTTCACGTTGCCGTTGGCATCGTACTCAACCCGCGAGGTCACGTTGGCGGCATTGGTCACCGACTTCACGCGGCCTTGGTCATCGTAAGCGTAGTTCACGGTCGACCAGCGGCCATCCACGCCCGTCTTGGTCTGGCCCACGGCGTCCGGCACCAGGGTGGCGGTGTCGAACTCGTCGGCGGCGATGGTGCCATCGCCATTCTTGTCGCCGCGGCGGGTGACCTTGTTGCGGTAGGTGTTGGTGGCCTCGTAGCCATACTCGACCGTGGGACCGACCTTGGTGGCCATGTCCCGCACCTTCTTGCTGGTCAGCAGGTTGCCATAGCTGTCGTAGGTGTTGACGGTCCACGCGGCGATCTGGGCCACGGCGTCGGTGGCGGAAGGTGCGTAGGTGGTCGGGTCAATGCTGGCGCCGAAACCGCTCTTGAGCTGGATGGTCTCCAGCACGTTGCCCTTGGCGTCGTACTTCAGCAGCGTGTACAGCCCCCGCACATCCTTGATGCGGCCTGGCTGCGAGAAGCTGTTGTAGTGGCTGCGCTCTTCGATGCGGCCCGAGGCGTAAGTGGTGGTCAACAGGTTGCCGGTCGTGGCATCGTAGGTGTACTTCACACGTGCGCCACGCGGATCCACGGATTCCGTGAGGTTGAAGCGCTGCGGCGAATCTTCACCGCCATAGGTGAATTCGCGGCCCGCCAGGTTCTCTTCCACTGTCTTGAGCGGCATGCCGTTCTTGTCGAAGAAAAAGCGGCGCTCGAAGCCGCGTTCATTGACCTGCACCGTCTCACGGCGGAAGTCGTTGTACGAGAAGGACATCGACTCGCCCTTGGAGTTGGTGTGGCTCAGCACCCGGCCATTCGGGTAATAGACGAACTCCATGTAGTTGCCACGCGCCAGGGTGTAGCGCTTCATGGCATGGTCCAGGTTGGGACCATCGGCGGTGGCGTAGTAGCTGTAGCTCACTGTGGGCGTGTCTGACGCCACGGTCAAGCCTGGCTTCCAGACCTTGACGAGGTTGCCACTGCCATCGTAGGCAAAGCTGTGCTTGCGCGAAAGCGGATCGGTCACGTCCTTGATGCGCGTGGACGCGCCGTCGTAGCCGAAGGTCAGGGTGCGGCTGCCATCGGTCACCGTGCTCAGGCGTTTGCTGCCGTCGTAGTTCAGCGTGATGGTGTTGCCATTGCGGTCCTTGATGCTGGCCAGGTTGGCACGCTGGTCCTTGGTCCCTGCCACCGCCTCGAAGGTGTACGACACACCGCCCTTGTCGGTCAGGGTGTAGGTGTTGTCGGCATTCTTCTTGAAGCTGAAGTAGTAGCCATCGGGTGTCTTGAAGGTGGCCGTGGTGGCCAGGCCGGCGGCGCTGGCGCCCGCCGTGACGGCGATGTACTTCTCGCTGCCAGTGCCTTCGGTCCAAGTCACCGACGAGGTGAGGCCGTCCGTGTCGGCTGCCTCCGTGCTGCCGTTGACGTTGTCGTCGCGGAAGGTGATGAACTGGTTGAAGCTGTGCGTCCAGCCGAAGCCCAGCGGGCCGTCCACACCCTTGCGGCTGTTGTAGGCGCGCTGGAACACCAAACGCTGCCCACCCCGAACGGTCAGGTCCACATCGGTCTCGTTGTGGTACATGTTGCCGGTCACCATGTTCACGGGGTCACCCGAATATGTGTTGCCCAGCGAGCTACCGTAGTTGATGTAAGAGTTGACGACCGGTGGTGGCGTGTAGGTCTGGACGACGCTGTTGAACGACACCGGCGCGATGGGCGGGGTGTAGTAGTTGTAGCCCGTCTGCAAGTATTGGTTGTAGTTGTAGGAGATGGGGTTGGACAGCGAGTAGCCGCCGCTGTAGCCGCCAGAGATGGCGTACAGGCCCGATCCCTTGGTGGCGTTCTCCGAGATGTAGACGGTGCCCACCCAGTTCTCGTAGGTGATCTTGGCCTTGGGGATGTAGAGGGTGGCCCCGGCATCGATCTCGGCCTTCAAGGGCACCTTCTCGGCGGCGGTGTAGGCCAGCTGCGCGCTGTCCGTCGCCCAGTTGGCGCTCGTGAGCTTGAGCACGGTGTTGCCGTTCTCGTTGGCGAACTGCAAGCCGCGGATGGTGGACACGGCGTCCACCTTGGCGTTCTCCTGCCAGATGTAGGACTCCATCGCGGACATGCTGCGGCCGCCCAGGAAGAACAGCTCCGTGTTGGACACCCCGGTGCTCAGGTTGCGGAAGTCACTGAGCCCACCCGGCACGTCCACCAGGAAGCCCTTGCGGGTGATCGCGAAAGGCTGGTCGAACACATAGGAGATCTTCGACTTGGCCGTGGTCACGCCCAGGTGCGGTCCCTCCCATCCGAAGTGGCCTGAGTTCTGGCTGATTTTCGCAACGGTGTCCGACAGGTAGCGCCCGTACTTCTGCGCCACCACGTTGAGGAACTCACCCTCGATCTCTTCGACGTTGCCGTTGGGCGCCGAGGCCGAAGCCTTGATCGCGGCCTGGAGCTTGGCGATGCGCTTTTGCAGGAAGGCGTCCGACGCGTGGAAGCCTGACGCCAGCAGCGCATAGATGTTGGGGGCTTCGATGTTGGAGAAAAATGCCTTGTTGACGCAGCCTTCGCTCGTCGTCACGGAGTTGACCGTGCACGACAGCGCGGGCAAGGACACGAACAGGTCCATCTTCACGTTCTTGGCGCAGAAATCAACGGGACTGCTCACCGCGCCGGCCGCTTGCTCCACGCCATCCGCTTTGATGGTCGGCACCACGCGCGTCATGTCCGCCGCGGTGCAACTGGGCTCTGGCGAGTCCATGGTGCCGGCGTTGCGCCATGCATCAATGCGGGCCTGGTGGGTGGCGTCGATGCCCTTGAAGGACACCGTCATCCGCTTGAAGATGGCCTCGACCATGGGCAGCGATTTCTCGGCCAGGATCGCGGTGCCCGCCTGGTTCTTGACCACCACCTTGAGCACATTGCGCTGGGCGTCCGGCAAGACGGCCACATCGCCTGCACCACCCACGAAGGTCACGAACTGGTTGACCTTGTAGGGCAGCGAAGCCGGCAGGACGTCGAAGTTCCCGGCGCGCACCGCGCCCCGGTAGGGCACATCGGCCAGGCCCGCACCGGGGTTGGAGGCCCGGATCGCGGCCTCGACATCCTTGAGGTACTTCTCGTGCGGCAGGCTGTCGGGGCCATTGGTCCGCTTGGCCAGGTAGGCGTTCAAGTCGAAGTTGACGTTGTGCTGGATGCCTGGCTGGTGGACCTTGTCCTTGTAGCTGGCGTCCAGCGGCAACCAGCGGTGCCCACGGTTCGTGAGCTTGACGCCTCGGTAGCTCGCGTAGGGCAGGCAGGCCTGCACCCACACGTGCAAGGTTCTGACGCCAATGGCCTGCCCGCCCGCGTTCTTGAGCACCTCTTGCTGCAAGCCAGCCTGGTTGGCACTTTTCACCGCCGCATAGTCCTTCACCGACAGCCACCGGTTGATCTGGCCATCGGCGCCCATGGGTTGCGGGTCCACCACATCGATCTGCCCGAACACGTAGCGGGCCGGGACATTGGAAGCCCGCAGCAGGGCGACCAACAAGGACGCGTGGTCGTAGTCATTGCCAGCCTGGCTCAGGTAGGTGCCATAGGCCCCCTTCATCGAGCCGAAGTAGTTGGACTGGTACTTGATGTTCTTGTTGACGTACTCGAAGATCTTGACGGGGCTGTAGTCCAGGCTCTTGGCCAGGTCGGCCAGTTCCGGGTACTTGCTGCTGTTGACCTCTTCCTGTGCCTTGCCCAGGTCGGTGGTCGCGTTGTATGAACAGGAGTTCGCTTCCGCGGGCGTCGGCAGCAGGACGGCTGAGCCCCCCGCGGCCGCCAGCGCCAAAACGGGGTAACCGTCCTGGTTGTACTGGGCATAGGCGGGTGGCCGATCGGGCTGCCCCAGTGGCGTGGTCAGGAAGGTCTCCGTCCCACGGGACAGGGTGGGCGTGGCCGGCGCCAGCAAGGGTTCCGCCACACCTTCGCCATTCGTGCCCTGGTAGCGCTTCACCAGGGCCTGGGCCTGGGCCGCGGCCTGGATCAGTTCGGCCGACTTCTCGGCCTTGGCCCCCGCTGACAGCAGGCGGCTCAACTGGTCCAATTCACGCAGGGCGCGTCCGCCCTTGGCCTGGTCCTGGAAGCCTTGCTGAACCACCGTCCTCACCGATCCCAACAGGGTCTGCTGGCTTTGCAGGTCCGTCCTGGCAGTTTGCAGATAGGCCCGCAACTGCACCGCGCTCAAGGTGTCCTTGGGCGGCCCGGCATAGCGCTCAAGCACCGCGCTCATCTGCCAGAGCAACTGGCTGACCTGGTCGGCCAGCACGGCCTTGGGCGACATGGGCGCGTTGACGACCCGTTCGATCACATCGGCCGGGATGGGCGCGACGTCTCGGTGGGCCGCCAGGGCCTGCACGCCAGTCATCTGCACAACGGCCGCGGCCAAAGCGCTGCCGACGAACCTGGCAAGGTATCGCTGTTGCATGGAGATCCCCTGATGTATCGGTTATTTATGGAATGAATGGGGTCACGGCTGGACGATGGTCACGGCGCGGTCCACCGCGCTCACGTCCAGCGTCTTCTGCGTGCCATCGGGCCACTTCACGACGACCGAAGCCGCCATGGCGTTGCCCAGGCCGAAGTGCAGCGCACCGCTCCCTGCGTGCTGCGCCAGCACCTGCCGGGTCTGCGTCTGTCCGGCCGCGGTGACCTGAACCTGCGCGCCCAGGGCACCGCGGTTGCCGGCCTTGCCCTTCACGACCACGTCGATCGCATGGTGCACATTGCCTTCGTTCAGCAGGCGGTAGCCCGTGTTGGCCGAGTTGGGCCAGAACAGGTCGGCCTTGCCGTCATCGTTCAGGTCGACATACACCGGCGAGTCATGCGCCGCGACCGCGGTCGGGAAACCCGTTTCAGCCACTGCCTTGACGAAGCTGCCGTCCAGTTGCTGCCTGAAGATGGCGTTTTCCAACTGGGTGGCGGACACATCCCTTGCCGACACCACGATGTCGGGCCGACCGTCGTCATCGACGTCGGCCACCAAGCCACCGCGGTTGACGGCATCCGGCAGGTTGCTGACGGCGGACAGGACCGCATCGGTGCGGATCACGAACTTGGGCTGCAGGCTGGCATTGAGGCCACCATGGTTGAGGATGGTGACCCGGCTGCCCGCGTAAGCTTCGGTGGCACCGGTGCCCTGCGTGGCGGTTTCGAACAGGACCAGATCCAGGTTGCCATCGCCATCCACATCGGCCGGCACGATGCGGTTGATGCGCTTGCTGGCCAAGGCCGGCAAGCTGGTTTCATTGGCCACCGCCGTGAACGTGCTGTTGCCGTTGTTGCGGAAGAACTTGATGCCCGTGGTCGCGTCCAGCGACACCAAGTCGATGGTCTGCGAGGCATCCCCGTCAACATTGAAGCCCACGGGCGCCTTGACCGCGCCCAGGCCGGAGCTGGCGCTTTTGTCCTCATAGGTCAGGAGGGTGCTGTTGTAGACGTAGAGCTTGGCCGCGGCGCTGCCATTGCTGACCACGAAGTCGGGCACGCCATCCTTGTTTGCATCCAGGACGACCACGTCACCTTCGGGGGCCACATCCAGCTTCAGGGCCACGGTCACATCGGTGAACAGCAGGACACCGCCCGCGGGCGTGTCGTTGCGCAACAGCACGACCGGCCTGAATGGCAAGGTCGACTTGTCGGCGGCATCGGTGCTGCTCGTGACGACCTTGTTGAGGTTCAGCACCAGGTCTTTCTTGCCGTCGTTGTTGAAATCGACCACCTGGATGCTCTTCAGGTCACCCGTGAACTTGACGCTCGTCAGCAGCTGGTTCACGTAGGCCAGGGAACCTCCAAAGTTCTGGAAGGCGGTGATCTGCCCCCAATCGGGACCGGCATACGGCGTGCAGGGTGAGCAGTTGAGCCGATTGAAGGCTTCGTTGGCGCCGCTGAAGTAAGCCACGACATCCTGGCGGCCATCGTTGTTGAAGTCATCGACCACGGCCTGCCAGCCGGCCTTCAGCTTGTTCAAACCCGCATCCGAGGCGAACAGGGTCGGCAGATCGTAAGGGTCGGCATCGGCACGGAACAAGGTCGGCTCAACGTCAACGCGAAGCTGCACGGCCTTCTCAAGGCCCGCCGCGGTCTTGTAGGTGAAGCGATGGTAGAAACTTCCGACATCCGTGGGCGAGCCACTCAGTTGCAGCGTCAAAGGAGAGCCCGTCGCTGCCAGGCTCACACCAGGCGGCAGAGCACCGGACGTCGTGGTGCAGCAAGTGGTGGCATCGGTCACCGGCAGCTTGAAGAGCAGCGCCTTGCCACGCAAGCCTGAATAGGCGTAGACCACGGCATTTTGATTGGCCGGGGTGTCGATCCCCGTGTTGGGCGAAGCCAATTGCTTGCCATCGGCCTTGGTGGCATCGGTGCCCAGGTAGGCTTCGATCGAATCGGGCGTGCCATCGCCATCCGTGTCCACCACAGGCGTGGACGACGTGCCGACCAGTTGCAGCGCCAGGGCGGTCGAGAGCGCATCGCCCCAGTCCCCGTTCGCACTTTGGCTGCGCTTGAGGTAATCCAAGGCCGCCTGGACGGGCGCGTCGGCGCGGGCACCATTGGCCATGAGCGCCGAGCCGGCCAGGGCGGTGTCCAGCGGTGTGTACAGGCCATCCACCCCAGTGAAGGCACCTTGCCCGCTGCCAGCCGTTCCCTGCCTGGCCTTCAGGTAGGCCACCGACTCGGCCAAGGCCGTGGGCGACAGGTTCAATGTCTTCAGCGCCAGGGCGCTGAGCGCCGTGGGCAGCACCGGCTCGCCTTTGGCCTCGCCCGGCGACGAGCCCATGGCGTCCAGACGGTGCAGCCAGTAGCGCTGCCCGGTGGCCGGTGCCGTGCTGGAGGTTTCGAACTGCGTGGCCAGGGCCGCGGTGTCAGTGACCGCCACGCCCGCCGTCTGCAGGGCCAGCATGGCCAAGGGCGTGTCAGGGATGCTCGATCGGTACCCGGGATAGGCGCCCCAGCCTTTGTCGTCGGCATTGCGCCGATCCTGAAGTGCCTTGGCCAGGCGCAGGGCCGTCGCATCGGCCCCGGCTTTCTTGAGCGCGATCACCTGTCGGGCCAAGGCATCGGTGCTGCCGGCCTCGGCGTTCTGCAACCACGACACCGCGGCGGCGAACTGAGGCAGCTTGGTGTGCGAGGAAGCGACCAGTGCCTCGATGACGGCAGATGTGGCCTGGACATCCAAGCCCTCACCGCCGGCTGACCACCGTCCATCGGCTTGCTGTGTCTTGACGAGCCAGGCCACCGCCTTGTCCCGAACCACGTCCAGTTCCGCCTGGGTGGCCGCATGAGCCCACGCTGGAGCAATGGACACCAGCAAACACAGTGTGAGCTTGCGCATGACATTCCCTGAAAATTGAATTTATGCCGCCCAATCTAAGGGCCCGGTAAGTCACGCGTGCGACAAGCCCATGATCCGAACAGCGGCGCGGACAACCGTCTTGGTCCTGTCATCCCGCCATGCTCGAATGCGCCATCAAATGCAAAAGGGAGAGCGAGAATGAAGCTGAAATTCTGGGGATGGGTGGTCCTGCTGGCCGCCTCCCTGCCAACGCAGGCAGCGACCAAGGAAGCCCGCCAGGATGTGCTGCGGTCCTGCGCCCAGCAATCACGCGACCAGTCCTTCACCGGGGATGACCATGCCACCTTCATGCGAAGCTGCCTGAAAGCCCCCGATGACGCCAAGCCACCCGCCTTCGCCAGCAGCGGGCCGCAGAAGCTGCCCCCCGGCCAGGTCATCCAACCGGTGATGGTGCAACCCGCCAAGACCGACAGGAAGCCCAGGTAGCCCAAGACCACGGGCGGGGTGTCATAGTGGCGCACCATGAGCGCCACCACCCACCTGATCTACCTGCACGGCTTCCGATCATCGCCACGCTCCACCAAGGCGCAGCAGATGACGTCCGCCGTCCAGGAGCTGCGCCAGCAAGGCCACGCGCTGAGCTGGGCCTGCCCCCAGCTGCCCCCTTCGCCCGCCCAGGCCTGGGCCGACATCCAGCAGATCGTGGCCGACTGGCCGCGCGACACCATGGCGGTCATGGGCTCGTCCCTCGGTGGCTTCTATGCCACGGTGCTGGCGGAACGGCTCGGCTGCCGCGCCGTGCTGGTCAATCCCGCCGTGGCCCCGGCCCGCGACCTGGCCCGCCACATCGGTGAACTCAGCCACTTCCACGACCCGGACGCCAAGTTCTTCTTCCGACCCGAATTCATCGACGAATTCAAGGCCATCGAGCCTTACCCGATCAGCGGCCCCGAGCGCTATTTGCCCATCATCGCCAAGGGCGACGAGGTGCTGGATTGGCGCGAAATGGTGGCTCATTACCCTGGCACGCCCATGCGGCTGTTGGACGGCGGCGACCACGCCCTGACCGATTTCGCCCCCCATTTGCCCGCCGTTTTGCGTTTTCTGGGCCTGGGCCAGCAGCCGTAGGACAATACGCGCTGCCTTTTCTTCCCAGCTCCTTCCTAGCGACACCTTCTGAATGTTTGCCCTTTTTGACGACGCCGGTAAATTCCAGGCCGGCCGTGTGATGTCCGAAGCCGACAGCTCCATGCAGATCGAGCTTGATTCGGGCAAGCGCGTGAAGGCGAAAAACGCCAACGTGCTGATCAAGTTCGCCAAACCGAACCCGGCCGAGGTGCTCGCCCAGGGCGCCGCCCAGGCCGCCGACATCGATTTGGACCTGATCTGGGAAGTCGCGCCGGAAGAAGAGTTCGGTTTCGAAGACCTGGCCAAGGAATACTTCAGCGACAAGGCCGACGCCACCCAGCAGGCCGCCATGCTGTTCCGCCTCTACGACGCGCCGCACTATTTCCACCGCCGTGGCAAGGGCCGCTTCCGCAAGGCGCCGGAAGACATCCTCAAGCAGGCCCTGCTGGCCATCGAGCGCAAAAAACAGGTCGCCGCCCAGATCGAATCCTGGACGGAAGACCTGGTCAAGGGCAGTTGCCCCCAAGCCATCCGCGAACAGCTCTACAAGATCCTCTTCAAGCCCGACAAGAACGGCGCCGAGTACAAGGCCGTGGTCGAAGCATCCAAGCGCTCGCAACGCGCGCCTTTGGACCTGCTGAAAGACGCCGGCGCCATCGACAGCCCCTACCAGTTCCACTGGCGGCGTTTCTTGTTCGAGAACTTCCCCAAAGGCACGGGCTTCCCCGCTTTGGAGGCGCCGCCCATCAAGGACGAGCTGCCCCTGGCGCCCGTGCAGGCCTTCTCGATCGACGATTCCAGCACCACCGAAATCGACGATGCCCTGTCGGTGCAAGGCCTGGGCACGGGCACGGTCATCTACGGCATCCACATCGCCGCGCCAGGCCTGGCCATCGCGCCCGGCACGCCCGTGGACGTGGTCGCGCGCAACCGCATGTCCACCGTCTACATGCCCGGCCACAAGCTGACCATGCTGCCCGACGAGGTGGTGCAGCGCTACACCCTGCAAGAGGGCCGCCACTGCCCCGCCGTGTCGCTGTACGTCACGTACGACGAAGCCACGCTGGAAGTCAAGGGCAGCGAAACGCGCCTGGAAACCGTGCCGATCGCCGCCAACTTGCGCCACGACAAGCTCGATGGCACCGTCACCGAAGCCACCTTGAACGGCGAGGCCACGGCCGACTACGCCTTCGGCGCAGAGCTGACCTTCGCCTTCCGCCTGGCCAAGCATTTGAAAGCCCAGCGCGAAATCGTGCGCGGCAAGCCCGAGAACTTCAACCGCCCCGACTACACCTTCAAGCTGGTCGAAGCCGATGGCAGCGAGAACACCACGGAAGACCGCCTGGAGCCCACCGGCACCGAGCAGGTCGTCATCGGCACGCGCCAGCGCGGCTCGCCGCTCGACCTGATCGTGGCCGAGGCCATGATCCTGGCCAACAGCACCTGGGGCGGCTGGCTCAACGACTTCGGCCTGCCCGGCATCTACCGCAGCCAGGCCAGCCTGCAACCCGGCATCAAGGTGCGCATGGGCACCAAGGCCCTGCCGCACGCCGGCATGGGCGTGGCGCAGTACACCTGGGCCACCTCGCCGCTGCGCCGCTATGTCGACCTGGTCAACCAGTGGCAGATCATCGCCGTGGCCAAGCATGGCCGCACCGCCGCCCTGGTCGCGCCCTTCAAACCGAAGGACGCCGACCTGTTCTCGATCATCTCGAACTTCGACGCGGCCTACAGCACCTACAACGGCTTCCAGTCCAGCCTGGAACGCTACTGGACCCTGCGCTACCTGGGCCAGCAGAACATCACCGAGCTCGACTGCGCCGTGATGATCAACGGCTTGGTCCGCGCTGACAATTTGCCGCTGGTGTTCCGCGCCATCGGCGCCGACAGCCTGCCGCGCAACGCCCGGGTTCGGGTGCGCGTCACTGGCGTCGATGAGCTGACCCTGGACGTGCACGCCAGCGTTGTCGCCCGCATCGATGAAACCGCCAGCGCGGCCACGGATCAGGGTGATGCCGAGGGTGATGAGGCCGATGAAGCACTGGACAATGCGGGACCGCTGACCCTGGCCATCGACGTGACCGACGCCGATGCGCCGCCCCCGGCCAGCCCCGAGGCCTGATCACTTCCTTCAACCCATCCCATGCTGCAACGCCTGCGCGCGGCCCTGAGCCACCTCACCCTGCTGCACAAGACGCTGATCGTCTCTGTGGCGATCCACGTGGTGTTGATCACCGTGCGCTTCGTCGACCCCGAAGGCTTCAACCGCGTCTTCAAGGACACGCCGCTGGAGGTGATCTTGGTCAACGCCGGCAGCGAACAGCGGCCTGAGAAGGCGCAGGCCCTGGCGCAGCACAACCTGCAGGGTGGCGGCGAAGGCGAAGGCCGCGCCACCTCGCCCCTGCCCCCGGCTTTCCAGACCGAGGTCGGCGAGTCGCTGGACGAATCCCAGCGCATGGTCGAACTGATGCAGGTCGAACAGCAGCAGTTGCTGACGCAGATCCAGAACGAGCTCTCCAGCCTGCCACCGCCGCAACCGCGCCAGAAGCAGGAAACCGCGCAAAACCGCGCCGACGAAGAGCGCCGCCGCCAGTTGACCGAACTGCTGGCCGAGATCGACAAGCGCATCCGCGCCGAGAACTCGCGGCCCAAAAAGCGCTACCTCAGCCCGGCCACGCTGAAGTCGAGCGACGCGATGTATTACAGCCATTTCCGCACGATCATCGAGCGGGCCGGCACCGAGCACTTCCCCACTGGCAACAACGGCAAGAAGCTGTATGGCGAGCTGGTCATGGAGGTGTGGATCGACCGCAAGGGCGAGGTGATCGAGGCCATCGTGACGCAAAGCTCGGGCAACAAGCAACTGGACAAGCGCGCCCAGTCCATCGTCAAGAAAGCCGGCCCCTTTGGCGCCGTGCCCCTGGAAGTGAGCCAGGGCCGCGATCTGTTGTTGATTTCGTCGCGCTTCCGCTTCACGCGCGATGCTGCCCTGGAAGCCACCACCACCCAGGCGATACCCAACGGAGGCAATGCCCCATGAGCGCCCGCTATGCCGTGGCCGGCAACCCGGTCGAGCACAGCCGCTCGCCCGCCATCCACCAGCAGTTCGCCCAGCAGACCGGGCAAGCCGTGGACTATGGCCGACTGCTCTGCCCACTCGATGCATTCAAGAGCACCTTGCAGGCCTTCGCCAACAGTGGCGCGCTGGGTTGCAACGTGACCGTGCCCTTCAAGTTCGAGGCTTTTGAAATGGCCGCGCGCCGCACTCCGCGCGCCGAGCTGGCCCAGGCCGCCAACACCTTGCGATTCGACCCCTTCAGCGAAGGCGGCTGGCTGGCCGACAACACCGACGGCGTCGGCCTGGTGCGCGACATCACGGCCAACGCGGGCGTGGCCCTGGCTGGCCAGCGCGTGCTGCTGCTGGGCGCGGGCGGCGCCAGCGCTGGCGTGCTGGGCCCGCTGATCGAAACGCGGCCCGAAGAGATCGTGCTGGCCAACCGCAGCCTGGACAAAGCCCAGGCCCTCGTCGCCCGCCACGCCGACTGGGCCGCTGAACACGGCGTGCGCCTGACCAGCCGGGCCCTGGACAATGCCGGCCAGGCCTACGATGTGTTCATCAACGGCACGGCGGCCAGCCTGTCGGGCGGCGGCGTGCCGGTGGGCTCGGGCGTGCTGCGCCCTGGCACCCTGGCCTTGGACATGATGTACGGTCCCGCCGCCCAGCCCTTCCTGCAATGGGCACGAGAGCACCACGCCGTGGCCCGCGACGGCCTGGGCATGCTGGTGGAACAAGCCGCCGAAAGCTTCACCCTGTGGCGCGGCACCCGTCCCGACACCGCCCCCGTGCTGGCCGTTCTGCGCGCCCAGATCGACGCCCCCCAGGAATCAAGCCGATGATGCGCAGCGCCTGGCGGCTCTTCGTCCTGATCGTGCTCGGCGGCATCGCCCTGCAGCTGTACTTCGTGGCCCGCATCGCCCTGATGACCGTGGTCAATCCGCAATCCACCACCTTCCAGCGCAGCGAGATGTTCAGGCTGGCCCGCGACAAGCACCAGGTGCTGTGGAGCCAGGAATGGCGGCCCTACAACGAGATTTCCGACAACCTCAAGCGCGCGGTCATCGCTTCCGAGGACGCCAATTTCGTGGACCACAGCGGGGTCGAATGGGAGGCCCTGCGCAATGCCTGGAAACGCAACAACCAAGCCCAGGTCAAGGTCGACAGGGCGCGCGCTCAGGCACAGGCCCGCCATGAACGCGCCCTGGAGCGCGCCAAGGCGCGTGGCCGCAAAATGCCCGAGCCTCCGGCCCGCGCCCTGGCCGCCACACCCAAGGTCATCGGCGGCTCGACCATCACGCAGCAACTGGCCAAAAACCTCTTCCTGAGCGGTGAACGCAACTTCCTGCGCAAGGGTCAGGAGTTCGCCATCACCTTCATGCTGGAAGGCCTGTTGGGCAAGGAGCGCATCCTGGGCATCTACCTCAACAACGTGGAATGGGGCGAGGGCGTCTTCGGTGCGCAAGCCGCCGCCCGCCATTACTTCCACGTCGATGCCAGCCAGCTCAGCGCCACGCCAGCGGGCCGCCTGGCGGTGATGCTGCCCGCCCCCAAGCGCTTCGAGAAAAATCCGCAGTCGGGCTATGTGGCGGGCCGGGGCGCCACCATCGCGGCACGCCTGCTGGGAGTCGAGCTGCCCTGATGACCGCGCTCAGCGCATGCGCAGCAGCGAAGGAAACAGGCGCGGCATCAACCAGGCATCCAGCGCCAGCCGGCCAGGGCCGAACACCACCAGGGCGAAGCTGAGCACCGCCCACAGCACGTGGTCCTTCAGGCCCGCCGGGCTGATGTCGGGGTAACTGAAGGCCGCCACGGCATTGAGCATGAACACCCCCACCGCGGCCGGCCGGCTGAACAAGCCGATGGCCAGCAAGGACGAGAACACCAGTTCGCCCCCCGTGCCCATCCACGCGGCCAACACTGGCGGCAGCACCGGCACGTGGTACTCCTCGGTGAACAGGAACAAGGTGGCTTCCCAGTCGTGAACCTTGGTCAGGCCCGACTTGAAGAACACGTCCAGCAGGTAGAGGCGCGCGGCCAGCAAGACCAGCGATTGCGCCCAGGGCTCGATGCGCCGGGCGAGTTGCACCAGGGGTTCGATCCAGCGCTCGAGGGGTGAAGGTGTGTTCATGGCAAAGCTCCGTTGGGGTTTCTCTTGCCATGAGTCGCACAAGGAAGCGACTTCTTACAGGCGTCCGGCGGACGGCCCATCATCGTCGTCCTGGCGCTGGGAGAAAGCCTGCATTGCCTGGCGCAGAAAGCCCACCTGCTTCCTGAAATTGCGGCAACCCACACAGGTCCAGGTGTGCACTTCCAGCATGGTGCGCTCGCCGTTGGTCAGCGGCCGGTCCTGCGACTCGGACATCAGCCGGGTGGCTCGAACGCAATTCATCGGCGGCCTTTCTTCTTCGGTGCCTCGGCAGTCCCGAACCAGCGCTGCCCCAGGCACTCCTGCAGACGCAAGCGGGCCCGGTGCAGCATCACGAACAGGTTGGCCGAGGTAATGCCCACGGTCACGCAGATCTCGTCGGTCTCGAAACCCATGAACTCGCGCATCATGAAAACACGCGAGTGCTGGGCGGGCACCCCTTCCAGGCAGGCCTCGAAGATCAGCCAGAACTGCTGCTGTTCCAGGCTCGCCTGCGGATTGTCCCAGCCCGCGGGGCGGCTGTCCGCCAGCCAGTGACCACGCTGGTCGAACAAATCGTTGGTCGCGGTTTCCTCGTTTTCCTTACAGAGGCTGCTGGCGTCCACCATGCGCTGCTTGTGGCGCAGCACATCGGCCACCTTGTTCTTGAGGATGGCGAAGACCCAGGTCTTGAGGGCCGCTCGGCCCGCGAAGCGCTGGGCGCCCACCAAGGCGCCGGCCAGGGCTTCCTGCACGGCGTCTTCGGCCTGGTGCGCATCGTTCAGGTGAAGCTGCGCGAACTTCACCATTTGCAGCCTCAAGGTGCCGAGGTAGCCTGCATCGAGCAGGTCGTCGTCCGAAGCGGCAGCAGCAGCGGTGCTCATGGGTGGTCACGGGTCGGCAGGAGACCCCGGGGTGGTGTCACCCGCGACTGTACAAGCAGATCAGTCGTCCAGGGCCTCGAAGTCCACCTTGTCGCGCACCGCACACCCGGGACAGGACCAGTCCTCGGGGATCAGGGACCAGGCCGTGCCGGCGGCGAAACCATCATGGGGCTCGCCTTGGGCTTCGTCGTAGACATGCTCGCAGTTGGGGCAACGGTATCGCATCGGCATTTCATCCTTGCTCATGGCTCATCATGACCGATGGCGGGCCAGCAGCTCGGCACGCCGGGATGGCTGCAGGTTGACCAGGCTCATGTCGCCCTTGTAATGCGCCAGCACCCGCTTGTTCATCACGGCATACCAGAGGGGCGGGATGTAGGCCAGCACGATCATGCCGGCGTAGCCCGATGGCAACTGCGGGCTGTGGTCGAAGTGGCGCAGCGACTGGTAGTGGCGGGTGGGGTTGGCGTGGTGGTCGGAGTGGCGCTGCAACTGGTACAGGAACAGGTTGCTCACCACGTGGTTGCTGTTCCACGAATGCTCGGGCTCGCAGCGCACGAAGCGGCCATCCTGGCCCTTCTGGCGCAGCAGGCCGTAGTGCTCCAGGTAGTTCACCACTTCCAGCAGCGAGAAACCATAGATGGCCTGGATGATCAGGAAGGGCAGCACGGCCCAGCCCAGCAAGGCGACCATCGCGGCGAACAGCACGACCGACATGGCCCACGATTGCAGGTTCTCGTTCTGCAGGCTCCACACGCCCTTGCCCAGGCGCTGCAAGCGTTCAGCCTCCAGGCTCCAAGCCGAACGGAAGCTGCCGATGATGGTGCGCGGCAGGAAGGCATAGAACGACTCGCCAAAGCGCGAGCTTGCCGGGTCGTGCGGGGTGGCCACGTTCTTGTGGTGACCGCGGTTGTGCTCGACGAAGAAGTGGCCATAGAACGTCGGCGCCAGCGCGATGCGGGCCAGCCAGCGGTCGAACTTCAGCTTCTTGTGGCCCAGTTCGTGCGCGGTGTTGATGCCGATGCCATTGATGATGCCCACGCTCAGGGCCAGGCCCACCTGGTGGTACCAGGGCAAGTCGTGCGTCACGGCCAGCCAGCCACCGAAGACCAGCACCGCCAATTGCAGCGGCACGAAGGCGTACAGCACCCAGCTGTAGTAGGTATCGGCTTCCAGTTCGGCCAGGGCCTCGTTGGGCGGGTTGCTGCTGTCTTCACCAAAGAGCCAGTCCAGCGCGGGGATGGCGCCGTACAGGATGGCGAAACCCACCCACAGGAGCCAGGTTTGTTCGAACTTCCAGAATCCCAGCAGACCCGCGCCGGCGACCAGGGTCACCGTCGGGCTGAGCAGCCACAGGTAGCGTTTTGAATCGACCCAGCGGCTGGGTGCGGTAGCGGCTTGTTGCATGACGGTTCCTTTCAACTGGCGCCAGTGTCCCGCGCGGAGGCCCTGGCGTGAATAGGCGGAAAGCCGGCGCGCTTCATCGATCCGCCGCCCACCCATTGGCGTTAACCCTGGGCCCATGCAACGCTGGCGGATCACACCAGAAATCCGGCGAATCACGCCTTGCAGAACATGGCATGCTCACGGCCCATGGACCCTCTCAGTTTGATCCTGGACGACATGCATTTCAATGGTGTCGTTTTTGCGTACACCGAAATGACCGCGCCCTGGTCGCTGAGGCTGCACACGCCCGGCCTGGCTTCTTTCCACACCGTGGCCGCCGGGCAATGCTGGCTGATCCGCGAGGGTGAAGAGCCTTTGCTGATGCAGACCGGCGACCTGCTGGTGTTGCCGGCCGGCACCGCGCACATCGTGCAGGACAAGCCCCACACCACGGCCCAGCCTGAAGACCTGCGACCCCACTTGAGCAGCTCCAACCTGAGTGCGCTCAAGCTGGGCGGCGGCGGCGCGGTGTGCCATTTGATCAGCGGCCATGCCCGCTTCGACATCGACATGGCCGCCCCCTTGGTCGCCGCCCTGCCCCCGCTGATGCACCTGCGCGGCCTGGGCGAAGCGCCCCCGCTGTGGTTGGGCATTGGCCTGCAGTTCCTGGCGCAAGAAGTTTCGGCGCGCCGTCCCGCGCAGCAGGCCATCATCAACCGCCTGGGCGACATCCTGTTCATGGAATGCCTGCGCGACCACGTCGAATCGATCCCCGAAGGCTCGGGCAACTGGCTGGCCGCGCTGAAGGACCGGGCCTTGTCGGCGGCCCTGTCGCGCATGCACGAGAACCCGCGCCACAACTGGACGGTGCCCGAACTGGCGCAGCACGCCTGCCTGTCACGTTCGGCCTTCGCCGACCGCTTCGGCCAGGCCCTGGGCGAGCCGCCCCTGACTTACCTGACACGGCACCGCATGCGCCTGGCGGCGCGCCAGCTGAGCAGCGGTGGCCAAGCCGTGAGCCGGGTGGCGGACCAGGTAGGTTACGCGTCGGAGGCGGCCTTCAGCCAGGCCTTCAAGCGCGAATACGGGGTGTCGCCTTCGGTGTGGCGACAGCAGCGCGCACGCGCCCTGTCGCCCGAAGACTCAACGGCAGAGTGAACCGGGGCCGCCCAGCAAGGCCGCGACCTTGCGCTTGGGCTTGATGAAGCGCGAAACGCTGCTGGTGCTGCTGGCCGGCGTGGCGCTCTTGTCTTCCCAGACAGGATCGGCACCGGCGGCGGGCTCGTAAGGCTGGTTGAAGAACGGGTCCACCGGCTCGGAGCGGCGGTAGGCCGGACGCGCAGGGCGGGCGGGACGGCTGGCATCGCGATCACGGTCACGCGATGATGGCTCACGGTCACCGCCAGCCGAAGCCGACGACTCGGCGGGACGCTCTTCGCGGTCTTCGCTGTAGCGCGATTCGCGGCGCGGACGGCGATCGTCTTGCAGCTCGAAGGGCTCGACCTCGATCTTCTTCTTGATCAGCTTCTCGATGTCGGCCATCAGGCGCGCGTCGGACGACGTCACCAGGGACACGGCCAGGCCCGAAGCGCCCGCGCGGCCGGTGCGGCCGATGCGGTGCACGTAGTCTTCGGCGCCGAAGGGGATGTCGAAGTTGAACACCGCCGGCAAGGCCGCGATGTCGATGCCTCGGGCAGCCACGTCGGTGGCGACCAGCAGCTCGATCTCGCCGGCCTTGAAGGCGGCCAGGGCCTTCAGGCGCTCTTCTTGCGACTTGTCGCCGTGCAGGGCCGAGGTCTTCAGGCCATCGCGCTCGAAGGAACGCGCCAGGCGCGAAGCCCCCAGCTTGGAGTTCACGAACACGATGCTCTGCGTGATGCTGCGCTGGCGCAGGATCTGGAGGATCACGTTGCGCTTGTCGTCGTCGGTGGTGCGGTAGAAGCGCTGCTCGACGTTGGTGGCGGTCTGGTTGGGGCGGGCCGTCTCGACCAGGATCGGGTCTTGCAAATAGCTCTGCGCGAGCTTTTTGATCTCGGGCGAGAAGGTGGCCGAGAACAGCAGCGTCTGGCGCTGCTTGGGCAGGTAGCTCAGGATGCGCTGCAGGTCGGGCAGGAAACCGATGTCCAGCATGCGGTCGGCTTCGTCGAGCACGACGTACTCGACCTGCGACAGGATGCAGTTCTTGGCTTCGATGTGGTCCAGCAGGCGGCCTGGGGTGGCGATCAGCACTTCGACGCCGGCCTTCAACTCGACCGTCTGCTCTTTCATGTTCATGCCGCCGAACACCACGGCCGAGCGCAGATTGGTCTTGCTGGCGTACTTCTTGATGTTGACGGCGACCTGGTCGGCCAGCTCGCGGGTGGGCGTCAGCACGAGCGCGCGCACCGGGTGGCGGGCGGGCGACATGCTGGGGTTCTCGTGCTTCATCATCTTCTGAAGCAGCGGGATCGAGAAGGCGGCGGTCTTGCCGGTGCCGGTCTGCGCGGCGCCCATGACGTCGCGGCCCTCCAGCACCAGGGGAATCGCCTTGGCCTGGATGGGCGACATCGTCGGGTAGTCGATGGCGCGCAGCAGCTTGGGATCGAGCGGCAGCGTGTCGAAGCGCTTGGGCTCTTCGGGCACCACATCGGCGGGCAATGCGCTGGGGATGGAAGCGGCCTCTGCGGAAACGGTCTGGTCGACGGTCGAGGGCGTGGGCGGCAACTCTGCCGCGAGGGGGGTGTTCTGATTCATCAAGTCGAACATTATCCCCTCTGCGCCCCCCAGGCGCAAGCGAGCGCCTAGAAGGTGTAACCCACGGTGCGTTGCACCCCCATGGTGCTGGCCTCGGCGGCCTCCAGAATCTTGGCCAGCGGCCCCAGCCCTTGATAGCGAGTGCACACTTTGTGAGCGTGCGTCCAGACACGGGGGATGTCCTTCAGATAACCCTCCTTGCCGTCACGCAGCGCCAAACGGGCAAAGATGCCCAGCACCTTGAGGTGGCGCTGCAAGCCCATCCAGTCCAGATCGCGCCAGAAATCGCCGAAATCGGCCGGCACGGGCAGGCCCTGCTTGCGGGCGCGCTCCCAGTAGCGCACGGCGTGGTCCAGCTGGGTTTCCTCGTCCCAGAAGACGTAGGCATCGCGCAGCAAAGACACCAGGTCGTAGGTCAAGGGGCCAACCACGGCGTCCTGGAAATCGATGACCCCGGGGCGGGCCTGGGTGTCGCCCAGGGACACCATCAGGTTGCGGCTGTGGTAATCGCGGTGGACCAGCACGGTGGCCTGCGACAGCACCTGCGACTTGATCAGGCCGAAGGTCTTGGCCAGCATGGCTTGCTGGACCTCGTCGAGCGCTTGGCCACGCAGCTTGGTGAGGTACCAATCGGGGAACAGGTCCATCTCGCGCTGCAGCAGGGCGTCGTCGTACAGCGGCGTGCCGGGCGGCGGGGTCACCGATTGCAGCCGCAGCAGCTCTTCAATCGCGGCGTTGTAACGGGCACGGCTGTCGGGCGTTTCAAGGTTGCCCACTTCCACGCCGGCATCCAGGGTGGACAGCAAAGTGTGCTCGCCCAGGTCGGTCAGCAGCATGAAGCCTTGCGCCTCGTCCCAGGCCAGCACCTGGGGCACGTTCACGCCACCAGCGTGCAGCAGGCGGTCGATGGCCACGAAGGGGCGGCAGTCCTCCTTGGCGGGCGGCGCGTCCATGATGATGAAGGAAGCCTGGGCAGCCCCCTGCGCATCGATCCGGAAATAGCGGCGGAAACTCGCGTCGGCGCTGGCCGACCGCAGCGTATCGGGCAAGAGGCCATGGGCCGGCGCCAGCTGGTTCAGCCACTGTTGGAACGAGGCGTGGCGGTCGGCATCCGACCAGGCGATGGCATCGAAAGAAGGCATGGGTGTGGGCGCATGAAATAATCCACCGATTGTAGGCAAGGCCGCTGCCGAAGCGGCGCCCCTTCCATCCAGGACAGCGCCCGCTCCACACCGTGACCCGATCCACCGCCCGCCCCCTGTCCGCCCGCTGGACCCCGATCGCCTTGGCCGCCGCCCTGGCGGCGGGCCCGCTGGCTTGTTCAACCGCCCAGGCCGCGGACGACACCCCGCCCGCCGCGGCCACGTCGGCGGCCTCGTCGCCCGGCCAGGCACCGGCTTCACCCAATGGCGCGCTGGTCGATCCATCGCGCTTTTCCTTCAACCTGGACGTGCCCCTGGCCGGCAAGGGCAACCAGGCACTGCCCCTTTTCTTTGAAGCCGACCACCTGGAAGGCCAGCCCGACGACCGCTTGCGGGCCACCGGCTCCGTGCGGCTCAAGCAGGGCGACCTGAGCGTGCGCGCCGACGAGGTCACCCACACCTACCAGGACAACACCGCCAGGGCGGTGGGCAATGTGCGCATCAGCCGGCGTGGCGACTTCTACAGCGGGCCGGAACTCACGCTCAAGCTGGACACCCTGGAGGGCGAGTTCGTCAAGCCCAACTACCGCTTCGCCCGCACCAACGCTGGCGGACACGCCGACCTGGTCGAGTTCCTGGGCAACAACCGCCTGCGCGCCACCAATTCCACCTACAGCAGCTGCACGCCTGAAAACACCGCCGATGGCAGCCCTGGCGAGCCTGACTGGGTGCTGGTCACGCGCAAGGTGACGATGGACATCGATGCGAACGAGGGCCGCGCCGAAGGTGCCGTGATCCGTTTCCTGGGTGTGCCCATCCTGGGCGCCCCGGTGCTGACCTTCCCCCTGACCGATGCGCGCAAGTCCGGCTGGCTGCCGCCCAGCTTCGACGTCGACAACAAGAGCGGCTTCGAGCTGGCCGTTCCCTACTACTGGAACATCGCGCCCAACCAGGACGCCACCTTCACGCCCACCGTGTCCACCCGGCGCGGCGCGGGGCTGGACGCGGAATACCGCTACCTGCTGCCCAGCGACTCCGGCACCCTGCATTTCTATGCCCTGCCCGACGACCAGGTGGCGAACCGGTCCCGCGGCCTGGTCGACTTCAAGCACCAAGGCGATCTGAACACCAGCGGCGACCCCACGGTGACCAACTACGACCTGCGCTGGCGGCGCCTTTCCGACGACGACTACTGGAAGGACTTCCCGCGCAACCTGCCTTCGCTGACGCCGCGCCTGTACGACAGCCACGCCAGCATCGAACGCCAGCTCAACACCCGCAACTGGGGCCTGGGCAACAGCCAGACCTCGCTGTACGCCAATGTGCAGACCTGGCAGACGCTGCGCGACCTGTCGCCCACGGCCGACGCCGACACCCAGGTCATCTCGCCCTACCGGCGCGAACCGCAGCTCGGCGTGCACAGCCGCAGCACGTCCGAGGCCGGCTGGGCCTGGAACCTGACGGGTGAGTTCAACCGATTCACCAATGAAGACCGGACCCGCCTCAGCGGGGACCGCCTGCACGCCATTGCCCGGCTGGAACGCCCGATGGGCGACAGCGGCATCGCCATCACGCCCCGCATGACCCTGCACGCGGTCAGCTACTCGCTGGACCGCCCCCTGGCCAATGGCCAGCGCGAAGCCAGCCGCTTCATCCCGACCTTCAGCATCGACAGCAGCGCCACCCTGGAACGCCAGGCCAACTTCTTTGGCCAGGACCTGATCCAGACGCTCGAACCCCGCGCGGAATACGTCTACACGCCCTACCGCAACCAGTCGGACCTGCCCCTGTTCGACAGCGCGCCACGAGACTTCAACCAGTACTCCAGCTTCGACGAAAACGCCTTCACCGGGGTGGACCGCATCTCCGACGCCAACAAGATCAACCTGGGGCTGACCACGCGCCTGTTGAACCCGCTGACGGGCGAGGAAGCCCTGCGCCTGGGCGTGGTGCAAGGCGTGCTGTTCTCGCCGCAACGCATCACGCCCAACAACGAGGCCCCCTCCAAGCAAAGGTTGTCCGACCTGCTGGTGCTGGGCTCCACCACCGTGGCGCCCCACTGGACCCTGAACGGCACCGCCCAGTTCAGCGCGCAAGGCCACCGCAACGAGCGTTCGGTGATCGGCGTGCGCTACTCGCCGGGCGCCTGGCGCACCATCAGCGCCGACTACCGCTACACCCGAGACAGCAACGAACAGCTCGCCCTGGGCTGGCAATGGCCGATCTTTGGCAAGAAGCCGCCCATGAACGACATGGCCAAGCAGGCCGTCGCCGAGGTCAACGCCATGAACTTCGACAAGCCCGCGTCGGGCGGATCGAGTTGCAAAGGCACCTGGTACAGCGTTGGCCGCCTGAACTACAGCCTGCGTGACAGCCGCTTCGCCGACACCCTGTATGGCTTCGAATACGACGCCGGCTGCTGGATCGGCCGGATCGTGGCCGAGCGCCTGTCCGTGGGCCGCGACCAGGCCAGCACCCGCTTCATGTTCCAACTCGAACTGGTCGGCCTGTCCCGCCTGGGTTCCAGCCCCCTGCGCGCCTTGAGGGACAATATCCCTGGCTACCGGCTGCTGCGCGAAGACCACAGCGTGCTGACGGCCCCGAGCACCTTGCCCACCTCCTCCGATGACTGATCACTCCAAGCCCCACTTCACCACCGTGTCCCGCCAGCCCCGCCACCACAGGCTTGCTTCGGCACTGTGTCTGGGCCTGGCCCTGCTGACGGCCGCGTCCGCGCCCCAGGCGCAGGGGTTCAAACGCCCCGACGCGCCTTCGGTGGCGCCCCGCATCACGGGCAACCGCGGCCTGAGCACCGAACTGCAGTTGTCGGGCGTGCAAAGCACCGCCGACTACATCGTGGCCGTCGTCAACCAGGAGCCCATCACCCACATGGAGGTCGAACGGCGTGTCAGCCGTGTGCTCGAGTCGGCCCCCTCCGGCGCCCGGATGCCCAACGGCGACGCCTTGCGCCAGCAGGTGCTGGACGCCCTGATCAACGAGAAAGTGCAACTGGCCTTCGCCAGGCAGGCCGGCATGGACGTGCCCGAGGCCGAACTGGACGCCGCGATCGACAACATCGCCACCCAGAACAAGATCACCGTGGACGAACTCAAGGCCCGCATGCGCGCCGATGGCCTGGACTTCCAGCGCTACCGCGACAGCCTGCGCGAGCAGATCCTGCTGGAGCGCGTGCGTGCCCGCGAGGTCAACTCGCGCATCCAGGTCAGCGATGCCGACGTGGCCGCCTTCTACGCGCAAGGCGCCGAAGGCCTGGGCGAGACTTCCTACAACATCGCGCACATCCTGATCGTCGTGCCCGAAGGCAGCAGCCCGGCCCAGGTCCAGGCCCTGCAAGCCAAGGCCCAGGCGCTGCAGGAACGCGCCAGCCGCGGCGAGAACTTCACCCAGTTGGCCAAGGCCAATTCCGCCGACACCAACACGCGCGATCAGGGCGGCACCGTCGGCATGCGCCCGGCCAGCCGCCTGCCCGACCTCTTCGTCGAAGCGGTCAAGGGTGTGGAAGTGGGCAAGGTCGCGCCCCTGGTCCGCTCGGGCGCGGGCTTCCACGTGGTCAAGCTGATCGAGCGCGAGAACTCGGGCAAGGCCACCTACACGCAGCAACGCGCCCGCCACATCCTGATCCGCACCACACCCCAGCTGGACGCCAAGGCAGCCGTCAAGCGCATGGACGACATCCGCAAGCAGATCGTCGGTGGACAGGCGAGCTTCGCGCAGATGGCCCGCCAGTACTCCGAGGACGGCAGCGCCATGCGGGGCGGCGACCTGGGCTGGACGGCCCCCGGCCAGTTCGTGCCCGAGTTCGAAAAGGCTTTGCTGGCCTTGCAACCCGGCCAGGTCTCCGAGCCCGTGACCACCCGATTCGGCGTGCACCTGATCCAACTGATCGAGCGCAAGGAAGTCGAACTGAGCGACGCGCAGAAGAACGAAGCCGCCCGCAATGTGCTGCGCGAGCAGCGCTTCGAGGCCGCCTACGACGAATGGTCCAAGGAACTCCGCGCCGCCGCGTACGTGGAATTGCGCGATGCCCCCTGACCGCAAGAGCCACAAGGGGCATTTCGCCCGCAAGCGTTTTGGCCAGCATTTCCTGGCCGATGTCGGTGTCATCGAGGACATCGTGCGCGCCATCCGGCCCAAGCCGGGCCAGGCCCTGGTCGAGATCGGCCCTGGCCTGGGCGCCATGACCGACCCGGTGGTCGCGGAAAGCGAACACCTCACCGTGATCGAGCTGGACCGCGACCTGGTGCAACGCCTGCGCCAGCGCCCCGAACTGACGGTGATCGAGTCCGACGTGCTCAAGGTGGATTTCGGCGCCCTCGCGCAAGAGCACGCCCCGAAGAAGTTGCGGGTCATCGGCAACCTGCCGTACAACATCTCCACGCCCATCCTGTTCCACCTGCTGCCTTGGGCCGACCAGGTCGAAGACCAGCACTTCATGTTGCAGAAGGAAGTGGTCGATCGCATGGTGTCCGGGCCAGGCAACAAGGACTACGGCCGCCTGAGCGTGATGCTGCAGTGGCGCTACCACATGGAATCGGTGGTGGACGTGCCGCCCGAGGCCTTCGACCCACCGCCCCGGGTGGATTCGGCGGTGGTGCGCATGGTGCCCCTGCCGCAGACCAGCCTCATCGATCAGAAGCTGCTGGGCGAGATCGTGACGGTGGCCTTTTCACAGCGCCGCAAATTACTGCGGCACACCCTGGGCGCGTGGCTGAACGCGCGCGGCGTTGACTTCGACTTCAACGTGACCCGGCGCGCCGAGGAAGTGCCCGTGGCCGAGTACCTGGAACTGGCCCGCCGCTGTCAGGCCTGAATGGCGTTCAGGCCGCTGGCAGGTGCAGAAAAATGCTCAGCCGTTGCGGTCGGTGTCACGGCGGCGGCGCATCAAGCTGATGACGGCGCCCATGCCGGCCAAGGCCAAGGCATAGCTTTCGGGCTCCGGCACAGGCGACACATACCAGTTCACCGAGTACAAGCCCGAGGTGGGTCCCGTCACCTTGAAGCTGTAGTCCGTGCCGGCGTCCAGGCTCAGGCCGGCGAAGCTGGTGCCGGGGCCGGCCAGCAGGTCAATGCCCTTGTACAGCGAGAAGCTCACGCCCGTGGCGCCAGGGATGACGAAGCCCAGGTCCAGCGATTGCGGCGTGATCGTGAACGAGGCCAGCGAGGACGATGACAGCGAGAACAGGATCGTGTCGTCGATCGAGGCCAGCCCCAGGAAGATGGCGCTGCCGGGCGAGGGCGCCACGCTCAGGTCACCGATGCTCTTGGTGAACGCGTTCGCGGACGAGCAAACCGCCAGGGCCGCGATGGCACCCACCACGGTCGATCGGATTCGGACAGGAACTTGGAAACTTGTTTTCATGGCTGACCCCTTGAAGATGACAACGAACCAAATGCAGTGCTAACCCTTAGGCATGAAGCATGCCAAGCGTCAACAGGCCACCAAGCTCGGTAAATCGGCCAGTCATGCACACCGATGGCACACGGCGCCCCGTGGTTCCCCTTCGAACGAGGGGTGAATTTGCACCATGATGCGTTGCCGCCTGTCGCCAAAGAAGTGCACGCCCCACCCCGATACACTTCGGGCATGAAGCGTTTTTTGGTGGGCGGCGCTGTCCGCGATCGACTCCTTGGCCGTCCTGGCAGCGACCGGGACTGGGTGCTCGTGGGCGCCACGCCCGATGAGCTGGTGGCCTTGGGCTACACCCCGGTGGGCCGCGATTTCCCGGTTTTCCTGCACCCTGACACCAAAGAGGAATGCGCCCTGGCCCGCACCGAGCGCAAGACCGCGCCCGGCTACCGAGGCTTCGTGGTCCACGCGGCGCCCGACGTGACGCTGGAGGAAGACCTGGCCCGGCGCGACCTGACCATCAACGCCATCGCCGAAGACGAATCAGGCCAGTTGATCGATCCCCACGGCGGGCAGCGCGACCTGGCTGCCCAGGTTTTGCGCCACGTCTCACCCGCGTTTTCGGAAGACCCGGTGCGCATCCTGCGCCTGGCCCGCTTCGCCGCGCGCTTCGACGGTTTCACCGTGGCGCCCGAAACCCTGGCCCTGATGCGCGACATGGTCGAGCAAGGCGAAGTGGACCACCTTGTGCCCGAACGCGTCTGGCAGGAACTGTCGCGTGGGCTGATGGAGAGCAAGCCTTCGCGCATGTTCGAGGTGCTGCGCGAGTGCGGCGCCTTGGCCCGCCTGCTGCCCGAGGTCGAGCGCCTGTGGGGCGTGCCGCAGCGCGCCGACTACCACCCCGAGGTCGACACCGGCGTGCACCTGATGATGGTGCTGGACATGAGCGCCCGCCTGAACGCCGACCTGGCCGTGCGCTACGCCTGCCTGTGCCACGACCTGGGCAAGGGCACGACGCCTGAACACGTCTTGCCGCGCCACATCGGGCACGAAGAACGCAGCGCCCGCCTGCTCAAGGACGTGAGCGAACGCCTGCGCGCACCGGTCGATTGCCGCGAGTTGGCCGACGTGGTGGCGCGCGAGCACGGCAACATCCACCGCAGTGGCGATCTGAAAGCGGCACCGACTCTTCGGCTGTTGGAGCGTTGTGACGCCATCCGCAAGCCGGGGCGCTTCAAGCAGGTCTTGCTGGCCTGCGAGTGCGATGCGCGCGGTCGGCTGGGCATGGACGAGCAGCCCTACCCCCAGGCCGTGCAATTGCAGGCGGCATTGGACATCGCCTTGGGCGTGGACACGGCCAAGGTCGCTAAAAAGTGCATGGAGGCGGGCAAGCAGGGACCGGCCGTGGGCAAGGCGATCCAGGATGCGCGCGTCAAGGCCATCGAGATCGCTTGGGCGAAATCCCGGGCTGAAGGCGACAAGAAATGATGCGGTGAACCATGGACTCAAGGGGCCTTGCACATTCGCAAGGCCCCTTGGAGTTCACTGGACTTCGGTACGACTGACGCTTTAGAGATCAGTCCGCCTGCTTGCGCAGAAAAGCGGGGATCTCGATCTCGTCCATGCCATTGCTGGCCAGGGCATCGACCCGGGCGCTGGCCTGGGTGCGGCCCGAACGCCAGACGCTGGGCGTGTTCAGGTTGTTGAAGTCGTTGTGGCCCGAGGTGGCGCCCATGCCCAAGCCCGTGGACGCCCCACCCACCTGGTGGTTCAGCACCGGCAGGTTGTCCGTGCCCGTGCGGGCAAAGACCTGGCCATGCGCTTGCGCGGCGCTGTGCACCACCGACATCGGCGCTTGCGCACGGCGGCCAGCGCTCAGGCCCGTGGCGATCACGGTCACGCGCAGCTGGTCGCCCAGGCTTTCGTCGTAGGCCGTGCCGTAGATGACATGCGCCTCTTCCGCGGCATAGCGGCGGATGGTGTTCATGGCATTGCGCGACTCGCTCAGCTTGAAGTTGCTCTTGCCCGCGGCAATCAGCACCAGCACGCCACGCGCGCCCGACAGGTCGATGCCTTCCAGCAGCGGGCAGGCCACGGCCGATTCAGCCGCCTTGGTGGCGCGGTCCGGGCCCGACGCGGTGGCCGTGCCCATCATCGCCTTGCCAGGCTCGCTCATCACGGTCTTGACGTCTTCGAAGTCGACGTTGACCAAGCCCGGGATGTGGATGATGTCGCTGATGCCGCCGACGGCGTTCTTCAGCACATCGTTGGCCTGCTTGAAGGCCTCTTCCTGGGTGATGTCGTCGCCCAGGACTTCCAGCAGCTTCTCGTTCAGCACCACGATCAACGAGTCGACGTTGGCTTCCAGCTCGGCCAGGCCAGCGTCGGCCTGCTTCATGCGGCGGCCACCTTCGAACTCGAAAGGCTTGGTCACCACACCGACGGTGAGGATGCCCATCTCTTTGGCCACGCGCGCGATCACGGGCGCAGCGCCCGTGCCCGTGCCACCGCCCATGCCGGCGGTGATAAAGACCATGTGCGCGCCGTCCAGGGCGGCCTTGATTTGCTCCACAGCCTCTTCGGCCGCCACGCGCCCGGCTTCGGGCTTGGACCCCGCGCCCAGGCCGCTGTTGCCCAGCTGCATCTGCATGTCCGCGCTGGAGCGGTTCAATGCCTGGGCATCCGTGTTGGCGCAGATGAACTGCACACCCTGCACACCCTGGGCGATCATGTGGTCGACCGCGTTGCCGCCGCCGCCACCCACCCCGATCACCTTGATCTGGGTTCCCAGGTCGAAGTTTTCAATCATTTCGATTGCCATGTCGTACCTCCAAATATTTCAAGCAGTTGCCAGTGAATAAGAAAAGTCGAGCCAGTGAAGCTCTTCAGAAATTACCAATGAACCAATCACGCACGCGTCCGAACAAGGTCGTGACCGACCCTGCCTTCTGCGCCGCCTTCATCCCGCGCGTTCGCGCGAGTCTTGCCTCTTCGAGCAAGCCCATGACGGTGGCCGAGCGCGGGCTGGCCACCATGTCGTGCAGTGCACCCGAGTACAAGGGGATGCCCTTGCGCACGGGTTTGAGGAAGATGTCTTCGGCCAGCTCCACCATGCCCGGCATGACCGCCGAGCCGCCGGTGAGCACGATGCCCGATGACAGCAGCTCCTCGTATCCAGACTCGCGGATCACCTGGTGGACCAGCGAGAAAATCTCTTCCACCCGCGGCTCGATCACGCCGGCCAAAGCCTGGCGCGAGAGCATGCGCGGGGCGCGGTCACCCAGGCCGGGCACCTCGACCTGTTCGTTCGGGTCGGCCAGCATCTGCTTGGCCACGCCGTGGTCGACCTTGATGTCTTCAGCGTCCTTCGTGGGCGTGCGCAAGGCCATCGCGATGTCGCTCGTGATCAGGTCGCCAGCGATGGGGATGACGGCCGTGTGGCGCACCGAGCCATCGGTGAAGATGGACACGTCGGTGGTGCCGGCGCCGATGTCGATCAGGGCCACGCCCAGCGATTTTTCGTCTTCGGTCAGCACGGCCGCACTCGATGCGCTGGGGTTGAGCACCAGTTGCTCGGCTTCCAGGCCGCAGCGGCGCACGCACTTGACGATGTTCTCGGCCGCGCTTTGCGCCCCGGTCACGATGTGGACCTTGACCTCCAGCCGGCCACCGCTCATGCCGATGGGCTCTTTGACCTCGTGGCCGTCGATGATGAACTCTTGCGGCTCGACCAGCAGCAGGCGCTGGTCGTTCGGGATGTTGATGGCCTTGGCGGTTTCGACCACGCGCTGCACGTCGATGGGCGCCACTTCCTTGTCGCGCACGATGACCATGCCGGTCGAGTTCTGGCCGCGGATGTGGCTGCCGGTGATGCCGGTCCAGACGCGGCTGATCTTGCAGTCGGCCATCAACTCGGCTTCTTTCAAAGCCTGCTGGATGGACTGCACCGTGGCGTCGATGTTGACGACCACGCCGCGCTTGAGGCCGTGGCTGGGCGCCACGCCCAGACCGGCCAGGCGCAAGTCGCCACCGGGCATGACTTCGGCCACCACCGCCATCACTTTGGCGGTGCCGATGTCGAGTCCGACAACCAGATCCTTGTATTCCTTGGGCATGGTGTGTGTGCTGTTGGGTTCGGTTAA
Organism: Aquabacterium sp.; assembly: GCF_050725395.1. Lineage (GTDB taxonomy): Bacteria > Pseudomonadota > Gammaproteobacteria > Burkholderiales > Burkholderiaceae_C > Aquabacterium. Next base: position 62,593 of record NZ_JBOHHL010000002.1, read on the forward strand.
CGTTGTTGCTGCTGTTGACGTTGGCGGGCGGCCCAGGCCGCGTTCTGCGCCGCCAGCTTGGCCTTGAGCGCCGCCTTGCTCGCCGCTTCCTGCAGGGTGGACACGCCGCGCAGCTTGACGGCGTAGCCTTCGGGATAACGAAGATCGGCCTGCACCAGCGGCGCAGGATATTGGCGGTGCAGTTCAGGCACGGTGCGCACGAAACGCTCCAGGCGCTCGGCCACCTCGTCCTCGGTGCCACGGCCCAGTTCGATGTCGGCACCGGTGTCCAGCTCCAGGCTCCAGGAGCCGCGGTCGGTCAGGCGCAGGGTGTCGATCTCGGCCTGCAGGGGCCCGACCAGCGGTTGCAGTCGGTGCAGCATGGCCAGCATCACGCGCGATTGGTCGGGCGAAGGATGGGCGGGCGCGGCCAAGGTGGGCAGGGGCTCGTCCTCCACATCGCCCAGGTTGGCATCGAAGACTTCGCCGAAGGTGTTGACCAGTTGGTCGTCGCGGTCTTCATGGCGCCAGTAGGCGGCGGGGCGGTGCTCTTCAAGCGTGACGCGCAACTGGTTGGGCCACACACGGCGCACGACGGCGCGGCGCACCCAAGGCACGGCCTCGAAGGCATCGCGGGCCTTGAACAGGTCCTGGTTGAAAAAACCGCCGCTCAGGTGCGGCACGGCGTTGGCGCGCACAGTGGCCAGGTTGTTGCGTTGCAGCTCGCCTTCGATCTGCAGGCGGCTGATGTTGAAGAAAGGCAAGCGCGACAGCTTCACCAGGCCCGAGGCCAACACCACGGCCAGCGCCAAGCCCACCAGCGCGGCAGACGCGGCGTTCATCCAGCGGATGTCTTGCGGCATCTCGCTGTCTGGGGTGTTGAGGGCGGCGTTGGCCAGCATGGTCTTGGGGTGCTTGCTTACGGGTTGGTGGAAGAGTCCAGCGTGGCCGAAGCCAGCAGGGTGACGCAGAGTTGTTCGTAGCTCAGGCCCGCCGCCTTGGCCGACATCGGCACCAGCGAATGGCCGGTCATGCCGGGCGAGGTGTTGATCTCGAGCAGGAAGGGCTGGCGATCGGACTTTCGGATCATCACATCGGCGCGGGCCCAGCCACGGCACTTGAGCGTGTTGAAGGCGCGCAGCACCTGGCGCTGGATCTCGGCCTCTTCATCGGCATCCAGCTGGCTGGGGCAGAGGTACTTCACGGTGTCGGTGAAGTACTTGTTCTGGTAGTCGTAGTTGCCATCGGGCGCGACGATCTTGATCACCGGCAAGGCCCGGACCTGGCCCTGGACGAAAAGCAGCGGGCAGGTGGTTTCCTCGCCATCGATGAACTGCTCGCACAGCACTTCGGGGTCATGCTGCGCGGCGGCGGCATAGGCAGCGGCGCACTGGGCCGGGTCGGTCACCTTGGTCAGGCCGATGGACGATCCTTCGCGCGAAGGCTTGACGAACATGGGCGCGCCCAGGATGGCCAGGGCCTGTGCGCATTCTTCGCTGCTTGCCACCATGCGCCAATCGGGCGTGGGCAAGCCTTCGAAGCGCCAGATGCGCTTGGTCATGATCTTGTCCATCGCGATGCTGGAGGCCATCACGCCGGAGCCTGTGTAGGGAATGCCCAGCAGTTCGAGTGCGCCTTGCACTGTGCCGTCTTCACCACCCCGGCCATGCAGGGCGATGAAACAGCGGTCGAAGCCCTCGGCCTTCAGGTCTTGCAAAGGGCGTTCGCCAGGATCAAACGCGTGCGCATCCACCCCCTGCGATTGCAGGGCGGCCAGCACGCCGGAGCCCGACATGATCGAGACTTCGCGCTCGGCCGAGGTGCCACCGAAGAGCACGGCGACCTTGCCCAGCGACTGGACATCGATGGTGGGGGCGGTCAGGTGGGGGGTGCTCATGTCTTCTTCCTCAATCCTTCAACAGTTCGACAACCTTGGCCGGCACGCCGCCCATGGAGCCGGCGCCCATGCAGATCACCACATCACCACCGCGTGTGCTTTGTGCGATGGCGGCGGGCAGCTCGGCCATGTCGTCGATGAACTGGGGCTCGACCTTGCCGGCCACGCGCACGGCGCGGGTCAGGGCGCGGCCATCGGCGGCCACGATGGGTTGCTCTCCAGCGGCATAGACCTCGGTCAGCAGGACGGCGTCGGCCGTGCCCAGCACCTTGACAAAGTCCTCGAAGCAATCGCGCGTGCGGGTGTAGCGGTGCGGCTGGAAGGCCAGCACCAAACGCTGGCCGGGGAAGGCGCCGCGCGCGGCGCTGATCACGGCGGCCATCTCGACCGGGTGGTGGCCATAGTCGTCGATCAGGGTGAACTGGCCACCATCGGCGGCGCGCCAGTCGCCATAGCGCTGGAAGCGGCGGCCCACGCCGGTGAACTCGGACAAGGCCTTGGCGATGGGCGCGTCGGGCAGCTCGATCTCGGTGGCCACGGCGATCGCCGCCAGGGCATTGAGCACGTTGTGCACGCCGGGCAGGTTCAGGGTCACCGGCAGGTCGGGCATGACGGTGCCGTTGCGGCGCTGCACAGTGAAGCGCATCTGACCGCCGGGCAAGGCTTCGACATCCACCGCCCGCACTTGCGCGTCTTCGCCGAAGCCATAGCTGATGACGGGGCGCGAGATCAGCGGGATGATCGAACGCACGCCGGGATCATCGGCACACAAAATGGCGGCGCCGTAGAAAGGCATGCGGTGCAGGAAATCGACGAAGGCCTGCTTGAGCTTGGCGAAGTCATGGCCATACGTGTCCATGTGGTCGGCGTCGATGTTGGTGACGACGGACAAGATGGGCAGCAGGTTCAGGAAAGAGGCGTCCGATTCGTCGGCCTCGACCACGATGTAGTCGCCCTTGCCCAAAGCCGAGTTGGCACCGGCGCTGTTGAGCTTGCCGCCGATCACGAAGGTCGGGTCGACGCCCGCCTCGGCCAGGATGCAGGTGACCAACGAGGTGGTCGTGGTCTTGCCGTGCGTGCCGGCGATGGCGATGCCGCGCTTGAGGCGCATCAGTTCGGCCAGCATCACGGCGCGCGGCACCACGGGGATGCGCTTGGCGCGCGCGGCGATCACCTCGGGGTTGTCGCCCTTCACGGCGGTCGACGTGACCACGGCTTCGGCGCCGTTCACGTGCTCGGCATCGTGGCCGATGAAGACCCTGATGCCCAGCGTGGCCAGGCGGCGCGAGGTGGCGCTGTCGCTCTGGTCCGAGCCCGAGACGGTGTAGCCCAGGTTGTGCAGGATCTCGGCGATGCCGCTCATGCCGGCGCCACCGACGCCGACGAAGTGGATGTGCTTGACGGCGTGCTTCATGCGGACGCCTTTCTGGAACGACGGTTCACGAGTTGCTCGATTTCATGGGCGACAGCGGCGGCGGCGTTGGGGCGGGCCAGGGCACGGGCCTTGGTCGCCATGTCCAGCAGGCCATCGCGCGTCAGGGCCTGCAGGCGCTGCGCCAGCGAGTCCGCTGTCAAGGATGTTTGGGGCAGGTGCACGGCGGCGCCATGCTCGGCCATGTAGGCGGCGTTGTCGCGTTGGTGCGAGGTGGTCGACACCACCAGTGGCACCAGGATGCTGGCCACGCCGGCCGCGCACAGCTCGCTCACGGTGATGGCACCGGCGCGGCACACCAGCACGTCGCATTCGGCCAGGCGCTGCGCCATGTTGTTGATGAAGGGCACGACCTCGACATCGCGCACGGTATCGATGCCCAACGCGGCGTAGTCGGCCTTGACGTCGTCGAAATTGGCCATGCCAGTCTGGTGCGTGACCTTGGGGCGCTGGCCGGCGGGGATCTTGGCCAAGGCTTGCGGCAGGACCTTGTTGAGTGTGACCGCGCCCAGGCTCCCGCCGACCATCAGCACGCGCAGCGGGCCCATGCGGCCCTGGAAGCGTTCTGTCGGCGGCGCGATGGCTTCGATCTCGGCGCGCACGGGGTTGCCGGTGACGCGCGCCAGCTTGGTCGAGTTCGCGGCCGGGCCGTCGAAGCCAAAAGCCACGGCATCGGCCACAGGCAGCAAGGCACGGTTGCTCATCAACATGGCCGCGTCGGCGTTGACCAGCACCAACGGCAGGCCGCGCGCCGACGCCATCATGCCGCCGGGAAAGCACACATAGCCGCCCATGCCCAGCACGGCATCGGCTTTGCGCTTGCCCAGGATGTTGAAACATTCGGCGAAGGCCTTGAGCAGGCGCATGCCACCGGTCATGGTGTGCAGCATGCCCTTGCCGCGCAGGCCGTTGAAGGCGATGGTGTCCAGCGGGATGCCGGTGGGCGGCACCAGGCGGTTTTCCATGCCGGTGTCCGTGCCCAGCCAACTGACGGTCCAGCCGCGCTGCTGCAGTTCCTTGGCCACGGCCAGGCCGGGCATGATGTGCCCGCCGGTGCCCGCTGCCATCACCACGAGGTGGCTCATGCGCGCCCCCCTCTCATGAGCTGTCGGTTCTCGATGTCCACGCGCAGCACGATGGCCAAGGCGATGCAATTCAACATCACACCTGAACCACCGTAGCTCATCAACGGCAAGGTCAGGCCCTTGGTGGGCAGCACACCCAGGTTCACGCCCATGTTGATGAAGGCCTGGCCGCCCATCCACACACCCACGCCCTGTGCGACCAGGCCAGAAAAGACCCGGTCCAGCGCGATGGCCTGGCGGCCGATGTGGAAGGTGCGGCGCACCAGCCAGAAGAAAGCGGCGATGACGATGGCGACGCCGATGAAGCCGAGTTCTTCGCCGATCACGGCCAGCAGGAAGTCGGTGTGCGCCTCGGGCAAGTAGTGCAGTTTTTCGAGACTGGAACCCAGGCCTTCGCCGAAGATCTCGCCCCGACCGAAGGCAATCAGCGAATGGGTCAGCTGGTAGGCCTTGCCCAGGGCGTTCTTCTCGGTCCAGGGATCCAGGTAGGCGAAGATGCGCTCGCGCCGCCAAGGGCTCAGCGTCACCATCAGCACGAAGGCGCCCACCAGCACCGCCGTGATCAGGAAGAACATGCGGCCATTGACGCCCCCCAGGAACAGGATGCTCATGGCGATCACGGCGATCACCATGAAAGCGCCCATGTCGGGCTCGGCCAGCAGCAGCAGGCCCACCACGGCCACGGCCACGGCCATCGGCGCCACGGCGCGGAAGAAGCGCTCCTTCACTTCCATCTTGCGGACCATGTAGTCGGCCGCGTACAGCGTGATGGCCAGCTTGGCGAGTTCCGAAGGTTGGAAGTTCATGACCCCCAAAGGCAACCAGCGGCGCGCGCCATTCACGCCTTTGCCCACGTGCGGGATCAGCACCAGCATGAGCATCAACAGCGACACCACGAACAACCACGGCGCCACGCGCTCCCAGGTGGACAGCGGGATTTGCGTGACCACCGCGCCCACCATGATCGACAGGATCAGGAAGAACATGTGCCGGTTGAAAAAATAAGTGGGCGTGTACTTGGCGAACTTGGGGCTGTCGGGCAAGGCGATCGAGGCCGAATAGACCATGATCAAACCCAGCGCCAGCAAGGCCAGCACCACCCACACCAGCGACTGGTCGAAGCCCATCACCTTGGAAGGCTGGGCCAGGATGTTGATGCGGTCGCGCACGGGCAAGGCGCCCATGCCATCGGCCGACTTGGCACGCCAGGCGGTCCACCACGACAGGGGATTCAAGGCGGCGATGTTCATGCAACCTCCCCCCGTTCGATGGCCAATTCGCGCACGGTGTCGGTGAACACCTGGGCCCGGTGGCCGTAGTTGCGGAACATGTCCAGGCTGGCGCAAGCGGGGCTCAACAGCACCGCGTCGCCCGCTTGGGCTTGGTCGAAGGCCCAGCGCGTGGCGGCTTCCAGGCTGTCGTGGCCTTGCAGCGCCAGCGGCTCGCCGTTCGGGGCGTTCAAGCCCGACAGGACTTCGTGCAAGGCGGGGCCATCGCGGCCGATCAAGGCCACGGCGCGGGCGAAGCGGCCGACGGGCTCGACCAGCGGCGCGAAGTCCTGGCCCTTGCCATCGCCACCCAAAATGAGCACGAGCTTGCCGGGCGACAGGTCCGAGCCCAGGCCCTGCAAGGCCGCGACGGTGGCGCCCACATTGGTGCCCTTGCTGTCGTCGATGGCATCGATGCCCGCCACGGTGGCCACGTGCTCGACGCGGTGCGGCTCGCCGCGGTATTCGCGCAAGCCATGCAGCATGGGTGCCAATGGGCAGCCCACGGCCGTCGCCAAGGCCAGCGCGGCCAGCGCGTTCGACGCGTTGTGGCGACCGCGGATGCGCAGGGCATCGGCGGGCATCAGGCGCTGCAGGATGATCTCTTCTTCATCGCCCTTCTTGCGCTTGATGGTGGGGTCGGCCTCCAGGGCGCGCACCAACCAGGCCATGCCGCTTTCAGTGACCAGGCCGAAATCGCCCGGACGTTGCGGTGCGTCCAGGCCGAAGTACACCAGGTCACGGTGCACGACCTTGGCGGGGCGGCCGCGCACACCCGACTTGATCACCTCGGGCTCGGGCACCATGGCCACCACGGCCGGGTCATCGCGGTTGATGACCATGGTGGCGGTCTTGCCGTAGATGCGGGCCTTGGCGGCGGCGTAGGCTTTCATCGTGCCGTGCCAGTCCAGGTGGTCCTGCGTGACGTTGAGCACCACGGCCGCACTGGGTTCGAAGTTGCTCACGCCGTCGAGTTGGAAGCTGGACAGCTCCAGCACCCAGACTTCGGGCAGCACCTCGAAAACGGGCGCGGCGGGGGGTGGCGGGGTCAGGGCAATCAAAGGCGCGTCGGCGTCATCCGCCAAGGCGGCGGGCACGGCCTCTTCAGCCGAGGCATCGGCGTCCTCGCCCGCTGGTCCGACCAGCACATCGGACTCGACCACGTCAGTGGCGATTTCGGTGACCTCGGCCGTCACTTCGCTGGCGGGAATCTCCGCTGGAGCTTCGGGCGCAGGCGCTGGCTCCTGGTCCAGCGCGGTGCTCAAGGTGTCGAGCAAGGTCGGGCCGATGTTGCCGGCCAGGCCCACGCGCTTGCCAGCGCGCTCGATCAGCTGCGCCGTCAGCGAGGTCGTCGTGGTCTTGCCATTGGTGCCAGTGATGGCGATCACCTTGGGCGCGTAGCCACGGTCAAGCTTCAGGTCGGCCAAGGCGGACGCGAACAGCGACAGCTCGCCGCGCACAGGGATGCCCAGGTCATCGGCCTTGTCGACCAGTGCAGCCACCTCGGCCGAGGTGGGGGCCAAACCCGGGCTCTTGAGCACCAGGTTGACACCCTCCAGCAAGCCCAGGTCCAGGCCGACGTGCAAGGTCGCGCCCGGCACATCCTGCGCCAAGGTCGCGGCCTGCGGCGGTGCCTCGCGCGTGTCGGCCACGCGCACGGTGGCCCCGCAACGCACACACCAGCGCGCCATGGCCAGGCCGGAGTCGCCCAGACCCAGGATCAGCACGGTGAGGTCGCGGAGGTAGTGCATGTGTTCGTGTCGGTGCGGCTCAGCGCAGCTTCAAAGAGGACAGGCCCAGCAGGCACAAGAGCATGGTGATGATCCAGAAGCGGACCACGACCTGCGTTTCTTTCCAGCCGGATTTTTCGAAGTGGTGGTGCAGGGGCGCCATCAGCAGGATGCGGCGGCCCTCGCCGTATTTCTTCTTGGTGTACTTGAAGTAGCCGACCTGGATCATCACGGACAGGGCCTCGAGCACGAAGACGCCGCCCATCACGGCCAGCACGATCTCTTGCCGCACGATGACGGCGATGGTGCCCAGCGCGCCACCCAGGGCCAGGGCCCCCACGTCGCCCATGAAGACCTCGGCCGGGTAGGCGTTGAACCACAGGAAGGCCAAGCCCGCCCCCGCCATCGCGGCGCAGAACACCATCAACTCGCCCGCCCCCGGGATGTGCGGCAGCAGCAGGTACTTCGAGAACACGGCATTGCCGGTGACGTAGCAGAAGATGCCCATCACCGAGCCCACCATCACCACCGGCATGATGGCCAGGCCGTCCAGGCCGTCGGTCAGGTTGACCGCGTTGCTGGTGCCCACGATCACGATGTAGCTCAGCACGATGAAGCCCCACACGCCCAGCGGGTAGCTCACGGTCTTGAAGAAAGGCACGATCAAATCGGCCTTGGGCGGCAAGTCGTTCGAGAAGCCCGAACCGATCCAGCGGAAGAACAACTCCAGCACGCGCAGGTTGTTGGTCTCGGACACGCTGAAGGCCAGGTACAGCGCCGCGATCAGGCCGATGATGGACTGCCAGAAATACTTCTCGCGCGAAGGCATGCCCTCGGGATCCTTGTGGACCACCTTGCGCCAGTCGTCGGCCCAGCCAATGGCGCCGAAGCCCGTGGTCACGATCATCACGATCCACACGAAGCGGTTGGACCAGTCAAACCACAGCAGGGTCGACACGCCGATGGCCAGCAAGATCAAGGCGCCGCCCATGGTGGGCGTGCCGCGCTTGGTCAGGTGGCTTTGCATCGCGTAGTCGCGGATGGGCTGGCCGATCTTCAGTTCGGTGAGCTTGCGGATCAGGGTCGGTCCCAGGGCCAGGCCGATCAGCAGGGCCGTCATGGCCGCCATCACCGCGCGGAAGGTCAGGTACTGGAACACGCGCAGGAAGCCCCATTCGGGGTGCAGGATCTGCAACCATTCGGTCAGGCTAAGCAGCATGGGCATCCCCCAGCAGCGTGGCGACCACTTGTTCCATTTTCATGAAGCGAGACCCCTTGACCAGGACCGCGGCGGCTTCAGGCACCCCGGTTTGTGTGTTGAGCGCGGCCACGATGTCGGCGGCGCTGTTGAAATGCCGGGCCGATGGGCCAAAAGCCTGGGCCGCGTGCGCGCACAAGGCCCCCGCTGTCCAGAACTGTGCGATGCCGCGTTCGCGCGCATGGCGGCCGACTTCTTCGTGGAAAGCCGGGCCTTGGTTGCCCACCTCGCCCATGTCACCCAGCACCAGCCAGTGCGGTCCCGGCAGGCCGGCCAGCATGTCGATGGCGGCGCGCACGGAGTCGGGGTTGGCGTTGTAGCTGTCGTCGACCAGGGTGACCTCGCGGCCTCGCTGTTTGAAGCCGTGCAATTGCGAACGGCCCTTGACGGGCTCGAAGCTTTCCAGGCCCGCCACCACCGCGCTCAGTGTGGCGCCAGCCGCCATGGCCGAGGCGGCCGAGGCCAAGGCGTTGCGCACGTTGTGGGCACCCGCCATGGGCAGCTTGACGCTGGCCTGGCCCGCTGGCGTGTTCAGGGCGATCACCCAATGCGGCGAGGGCTGGGCCTGCCAGGTGGCCTGGCCCGTGACCGCGGCCTGGCCTTCTGTGGCGAAGTCGATCACGCGGCAGCCATTGGCCAGCTCACGCCAGATGGGTGCATGCTCGTCATCGGCGGGGAACACCGCCACGCCGCCACGCGACAAGGCTTGCAGCACGGCGCCGTTCTCGCGGGCCACGGCTTCGACCGTGTGCATGAACTCCTGGTGTTCGCGCTGGGCGTTGTTGACCAGGGCCACGGTGGGCGCCGCGATGGCCGACAACTGGGCGATCTCGCCTGGGTGGTTCATGCCCAGTTCGACCACGGCGCAGCGGTGCTGGCCTTCGCGCAGGCGCAGCAGGGTCAGCGGCACGCCGATCTCGTTGTTGTAATTGCCCTGCGTGGACAAGGCCGCGTCCGGCGTGCCCTGCTCTTTCACCCAGGCCCGCAGGATCGAGGCAATCATTTGCGTGACGGTGGTCTTGCCATTGCTGCCGGTGACGCCGATCAGCGGGATGTCGAAACGCGCGCGCCAGCCCGAAGCCAGCCAGCCCAAGGCTGCGCGCGTGTCGCTGACGGTCAGGCCCGGCAGACCGGAGCTGTCCAGGCCACGTTGCACCAAGGCCGCCACGGCGCCGGCCCCGCGGGCCTGCGGCAGAAAATCGTGCGCATCGAAGCGTTCACCGCGCAGGGCCACGAACAGGTCGCCTTGCTGCAAGGTGCGGGTATCGGTGTGGGCACGAAGCAAAGGCGTGGCAGGGTCGCCCGACAAGGTCGAGCCCGGCAGCAGTTGGTGGGCCAGGCCCAGGGTCATCATGGGTTTTTTGCTTTCAACAACAGAAGCAGCAGGGAATCGGCCCTGCAACGCCAGAAGGGCCTGCTCGGTGTCCGAAAACGGCGTCTTGACGCCCGCCACTTCCTGCGTGGTCTCGTGGCCCTTGCCGGCGATCAGCACCACGTCCTTCGGGCCACAGCGCGCGATCACGTCGGCGATGGCTTCGGCGCGGTCGTCCAGCACCTCGATGCCGTCGTGGCGCGCGATGCCGGCCATGATCTGCGAGAGGATGAAACAGGGCTTTTCGTCACGCGGGTTGTCGCTGGTCAGCACCACGCGGTCGGCGAACTGTTCGGCGATGGCGCCCATCAAGGGCCGCTTGATCGGGTCGCGGTTGCCGCCGCAACCGAAGATGCACCACAGCTGGCCGCCGCGCGCCTTGGCCAAAGGAATCAAGGCGCACAGCGCCTTCTTCAAGGCATCGGGCGTGTGGGCGTAGTCCACCACCACAGCGGGCTGGGCATCGGGCGCCACGCGAGGCGATGCCACGCGCTGCATGCGGCCGGGCACGGGTGTGAGGTTCGCGCAGGCGGCCACGGCCTGGCTCAAGGACACGCCCAGCGCACGCAGGGCACCGATCACGGCCAGCAGGTTCGAGGCATTGAAATCCCCCACCAAGTGCGTGTGCACCTCGACATGGTCGAGCGTGGCGTCCAGTTCGGCATCGCGCTCGACCAGGGTGAAGCCCATGCCTTCGGCGTGGTGCGTGAGGCCGGTGGCCTGCAGGCGGGCGGTGTGCACCAGGCCATAGCTCCACAGGTCCAGGCCGCGCGCGCTCACGCCATCGGCCAAGGACTCGCCAGCGGGGTCGTCCAGGTTGACCACGGCCGCGCGCAGGCCGGGCCAGTCGAACAGGCCACGCTTGGCTTCCCAATAGGCGGCCATGCTGCCGTGGTAATCCAGGTGGTCTTGGGTGAAGTTGGTGAACTGGGCCACGCTGATGCGGGTGGCGCCCAGGCGCTGCTCTTCGATGCCAATGGACGAGGCCTCGATGGCGGCTGCCTGGCAGCCTTGGTCCACGAACTGGCGGAAGGTGGCGTGCAAGGTGATCGGGTCGGGCGTGGTCAAACCGGTCGGCAAGAAATTGCCCGAGCCTGGTTGGCCGACGCCCAAGGTGCCAATGACACCGCAAGGCCGGCCCACGGCGGCCAAGGCCTGCGCGGTCCACCACGAGGTCGAGGTCTTGCCATTGGTGCCGGTCACAGCCACCACGTCGAGGTGCGCGCTGGGCTCGTCGAAGAAGCCGTGTGCGATCTCGGCGCTGGCCTTCTTGAGACCCTTGAAAGCAGCCACCCGGGCATCGCTGAAGGCAAAGGCCTCGGCACCCTCGGCCTCGACCAGGCAGGCGCGCGCGCCCTCTTGCAAAGCCTGCGCGACAAAGGCGCGGCCATCGCGCGCGGCACCGGGCCAGGCGATGAAGCCCACGCCTTCACCGGCTTGCGATGCCACCACGCGGCTGTTCACCGTGAGCGACTTGACGCCCTGCTGGCGCAACCAGGCCAAGGCGTCATCGACCGAAGTCAGGGTCAACAAAGAGGCGCCCATCAGAAGCTTTCCTCCACGCTTTGCATGGCCGTGATGTCTGGCCGCACGTTCAGGTCGGGCATCACACCCAGGCGGTTGAGCGTTTGCTCGACCACCTGGCTGAACACGGGCGCGGCCACGTCACCGCCAAAGTAAACCCCGTTGCCGGGTTCGTCCACCATCACCGCGACGACGATGCGGGGGTTGCTGATGGGCGCGATGCCCACGAACCAGGAACGGTACTTGTTGCCCGAGTAGCCCTTGCCTTCCTGCTTGTGCGCGGTGCCGGTCTTGCCACCCACGCTGTAGCCCATGGCCTGGGCCTTGGGCGCGGTGCCGCCGTTGGCCGTCACCATGGCCAGCATCTTGCGCACTTCGCGCGTCACCTCGGGCGAAAACACGCGCGCGCCTCGGATGGGCACGACATCGTTGTTGTTCGAGGCATTCAAACCCGGCTTGTAGTCGGTGCGCAAGGCCAGGTTCTTGGGTGTGGCGGTCTCGTCCGAGCCATCGCGCTTGAGCAGGCTGATCGGGATCAGCTCGCCATCGCGCGCGAACACGGTGTAGGCCTGCGCCAGTTGCAACAGGCTGGCCGAGAGGCCATAGCCGTAGCTCATCGTGACCTGCTCGATGCGCCGCCAGCTCTTGTACGGGCGCAAGCGCCCCGTCACCACGCCCGGGAAACCGATCTGCGGTTTCTGCCCCAGGCCCACCGAGGTGAACAGCTCCCACATTTCTTTGGGCTGGAACTGCAAAGCCAGCTTGGCGGTGCCGATGTTGCTGGACTTCTGGATGACCTGCTCCACCGTCAGGTCGCCATGGGGATGCGAATCGGTGATGGTGGCGCCGTCGATGGTCATGCGCCCATTGCCGGTCGAGATGATGGTGTCGGGCTTGACGCGCTTGGTTTCCAGCGCCCACGAGATGATGAAAGGCTTCATCGTCGAGCCTGGCTCGAAAGTGTCGGTCAGCGCGCGGTTGCGCAGTTGCGCGCCGGTCAGGTTGCGGCGGTCGGCCGGCGTGTAGCTGGGCACGTTGGCCAGGGCCAGCACTTCGCCCGTTTGCGCATCCAGCACCACCACGCTGCCGGCCTTGGCCTTGTGGAAGGCCACCGCATCGCGGATGCGCTGGTAGGCGTAGAACTGGATCTTGGCGTCGATGGACAGGCGGATCTCGCGGCCGTCATCCGCCGGGATCAGGTCACCGACCGATTCGACCACGCGGCCCAGGCGGTCCTTGATGACGTGGCGCACGCCATCGCGGCCCACCAGTTGTTTCTGGTAGGCCAGCTCGATGCCTTCCTGGCCTTCGTCCTCGATGTTGGTGAAACCCACGATGTGCGCGGCCGCCTCGCCCTCGGGGTACTGCCGCTTGCTTTCCTTGATCTCGTGCACGCCCTTGATGTCGAGCGCAGCCACTTGCTGGGCCACGCTTTCATCGACCTGACGACGCAGCCAGGCAAAGTTCTGGTTGCCGTCCAGGCGCTTTTTCAGTTCGCTCTGCTTCATGTCCAGCAGCTTGGCCAGGGCCTTGAACTGCGTGGGCGTGGCGTCGAAATCCTTGGGGATGACCCACAGCGAAGGCGAAGGCACGCTGGACGCGAGCAGTTCGCCATTGCGGTCCAGGATGCGGCCGCGGTTGGCCGGCAGCTCGATGCGGCGCTCGTAGCGGCTGGCACCTTGCTGCAAATAGAAGTCGTTGTGGATGATCTGGATCCAGGCGGCGCGACCGATCAGCACGGCGAAGCCCAGGCCGATGGCACCGATCAGGAACTTGACGCGCCAGGGCGGCGTGCGTGAGGCCAGCAGCGGGCTGGTCGCGTAGCGCACCGTCGGCATGGCCGTGGCGTTCTGGCGGCGCGGCAGGCGGCGCAGCTTGCGGATCAGGTCACCCACGCGGCTCATGGCATGGCCTCCGTGGGGGCGGACGCCGCACCGGCTTCGGTCACGTAGTGCGTGACGGCGGGCGTGGCACTGAACATGCGCAGCTTTTCGCGCGCGAGCTTTTCAACGCGCAGCGGCGTGGCCTGCGCGCGCTTGTCCAGCTGCAGGCGCTCGCGCTCGCTTTGCAATTCGTGTTCGCGACTCTGCGCGCGCTCCAGCTCGACGAACAGGTGGCGCGATTCGTAGCTGGAACGGATCAACCAGACGCAGCTGAACAGCAGCATCGCGACGAGGAGCAGGTTGAGGCGCGTCATCACCGACGAGCCCCCTTGTCGCGCTTGCCACGCCCCTTGCCGGCGCCGGCACCTTCAGGCTGCGCCAACTCGGCAGACCAAGGCACGTCGGTGCGCTCGGCCACGCGCAGCACCGCGGAGCGTGCGCGCGGATTGTCCAGCACCTCGCCATCGGAAGGCTTGACGCGGCCCAGCGAGTGCAGCAATTTGGCCTTGGGTGGCGCGAAGGGCGCACGGCGGTCCACCTCATCCCGGCTGTGCTTGGCGATGAAGGTTTTGACGATGCGGTCTTCCAGCGAATGGAAGCTGATGACCGCGAGGCGACCGCCAGGGGCCAGCATCTTCAAGGCTGCCTCCAGCGCGTCTTGCAATTCCCCAAGCTCGCGGTTGACGTGAATCCGTAGAGCTTGAAAGGTGCGTGTGGCGGGGTTTTGGCCGGCTTCACGCGTTTTGACCGCACCAGCCACGACGTTGGACAGCTCGGCCGTGGTTCGCACGGGCTGTCCTGCCTCGCGGCGAGCCACAAGCGCCTTTGCAATCGGGCGAGCAAACCGTTCTTCTCCATAGGTCTGTATCACCTCCGCCAGTTCATCGATGGAGGCGTGGGCCAGGTAGTCGGCCACGCTCTCGCCCTGGGTGGTGTCCATGCGCATGTCCAGCGGCGCATCGAAGCGGAAACTGAACCCGCGCTCCGGGTTGTCGATCTGCGGCGACGACACACCGATGTCCATCAGCAGACCTTGCACCGGCCCCAGGCCCAGGTCGTTGACCACATCCGCCCAATGGGAGAAGGCCGCGTGCTCGATGCGGAAGCGCGGGTCGGTGATGGCTTGCGGGCCCATGGTCGCGTGCGCGATCGCATCCGGGTCGCGGTCCAGCGCCAGCAGCTGCGCTTGCGGACCCAGGTGCGACAACAGCAGCCGCGAGTGGCCGCCCCGCCCGAAGGTGGCATCCACATACAGGCCTTGCGGATGCGGGCCCGTTTCGGACTCCCACAAGGCCTCGACCGCCTCGGTCAGCAGGACGGTGGTGTGCTGCCAAGGTGTTTGCTCCTGGTGCATCGCGGTCAGAAGGTGAAGTCTTGCAGGGCGTCGGGCATGGCCTGGGCCATGACTTCGGCCTCGTGCGCGGCGTAGCGCTGGGCATCCCACAGTTCAAAATGGCTGCCCATGCCCAGCAACATGACTTCCTTGTTCAAACCTGCGGCCGTGCGCAGCTCCGGCGAGACCAGGAAGCGCGAGGCGCCGTCGATCTCGACGTCCATGGCATTGCCCAGGAAGATGCGCTTCCAGCCGGCCGCCGACATGGGCAGCGCGGCAACCTTGTCGCGGAAGGTTTCCCACGCGGGGCGCGGAAACACCATCAAACAGCCTTCGGGATGCTTCGTGAGCGTGAGCTGTCCTTCGCACAGGGCTTGCAGGACGTCGCGATGCCGCGCAGGCACGGCCAACCGTCCCTTCGCATCCAACGCCAACGCCGAGGCACCCTGAAAGACCAGACTCACACAAAACTCCACAAAAGTGCACTAAATCCCACTTTAACCGATCACCTCCCCCGAAACAAGGGGAAAAGTGAAAAAATCTTCAATGAAATCAAAGACTTACGAAGGTTTTCCAAGAAGAATTCCAGAAAAAAAGTCCTTATGAAATAAGGACTTGCAAAAGGGTCTGGAAGTGAAAAATGAAGAATTTCCCCAGGATGGGTGGGGTTTCCACCTCGGAGGGGCAGGAGGGTAAAGGCCCTCCTGATGCTGGCGATCGAGGTTGATCAGGCCCTGCGCGGGCGATCGAACACCGCGTCAGCGGGCGGCCAGGTTCGTCACCCGTCCGCTTTGGAGGTAAGCCTCCAGGCTCCGGTCCATGGCGGCGGAGCGCGGCACCAAGGCGGTGACATGCCCATATTGTGGTGCGAGTTCCTGTGACGCCGTCGCCGCGGATTGCCCACGTGACAACCGGTACAAGGCCGACACGAGGCCGGTTCGGTCCGCGCCCGACTCGCAATGGATCAACAGGGGCTTGGGGGCCCGTTCGATCAATTTGACGACCTCGTCCATTTGTGGGACCGAGAGCTCCTGGTAGGCCGACATGCGCCAATCCAGGTGCTGGACGCCAATGGCGCGAACCGCGCGCATTTCATCGTCGTACCAAGGCCGGCCCGTGTTCTCGCCACGCAGGTTCAGCACGGTCTTGATGCCATGGCTGGCCACCAAGTGGCGCAAGGCCTCGCCGCTGGGTTGGGCCGACCGGTAGACCAGGCCGGGCTCCACCGCGTGGAAATTACCGCCATGCCGGACGAAGAGGTAGGCCCCGCCCGCGAGCATCAAGCCCGCCAGCAACAACCCACCCGCCCAGCGCAGGCCCAGGCGCGCGGTGCGGCCAAGCCAATGGAAGGTCGTGGCGCCTGCCGGAGGGCAAGCGTCGGTCAGCATGGAGTCCATGCCGGGATCGTGCACCGCGCATCATTAAGGGCGCATTAAGCGAAGGTGACACGCGCATCCAGTCCATGGCCCCCGGCCGCCGTGGCCAAAACCACCTTGGCGCCATGACGATCGGCGATCGACTTCACGATGGCCAGACCCAGCCCACTGCCACTGCCGTCGCGGGACTGGGCCTGGGCGTTTTCACAGCGGTAGAAACGGTCGAACACCCGCTCGCGGTCAGCCTCCGGGATGCCCGGGCCGGTGTCCGAGACCCGAAGCTGGGCACGCCCTTGCTCGATGGACGCCGCCACGTCGACCACCCCGCCGGCCGGGGTGTAGCGCAAGGCATTCTCGACCAGGTTGTTCAGCAGCACCGTCAATTGAGCGGCATCGCCCTGGACCACCACGCTGCCGGATGCCGACGCCCCGAGGTCCAGACCGGCGTGGTCCGCCTTGACGCTGAAGCTGGCCACCACCGACCGGGCCAGCGCCGCCAAATCCACCGCTTCGCGGCGCGCTGGTTCGCCGTCGGGCTCCGTCCGCGCCACCTGCAGCAACTGCTCGATCAAATGCTGTGATCGGTCGATCCCGGCCGACAAGGCGGCCATGCTGGCGCGTCGATCGGCTTCGTCGCTGGCGCGTTCCAGGAGCTGCAATTGCAAGCGCAAGGCCGTCATGGGCGTGCGCAACTCGTGGGCCGCATCGGCCAGGAATCGCCGCTGGGCCGTGAAGGCCAGGCCCAGGCGCTCCATCAGCCCATTGATCGAGGCCACGATCGGCACCACCTCCTTGGGCACGCCGCCGAGCTCGATCGCGTCGAGCGTTCGCGCACTGCGCGAGGCGATGTCGCGCGCCGTCAGGTCCAGCGACCGGAAGCCGTTTCGCAGCCCGAACAGCAGCAGCCCACCCACCACGGCGACCAGGCCGGTCAGCGGCAGCAAGACTTCCACGGCGGACTCGCGGGCCATTTCCTGGCGCGCCGAGGTGCGCTGCGCTGCCTGCGCCGTCCCCACGGCGCCGACACTCGAGTAGACGATCCACGACTCGCCATCCACCACGGGCCGGGCCAGGCCCTCGGTGCGGGAGAACGGCACCCGCACACGCGGGTCGGACGCGTAGATGCGCTCCCCCGCCGGTGTCCAGGTCAAGGTGACGATTTCGGAATCGTCGGGTTCGTCGGTTCGGTCCTGCAGCGCGACCTCGCCGGGCGACCGCGGTCCATGCGCGGAGTGGTGGTAGCTCGCCACGGCCCGGGCCACGTTCTGGAGGTCGTTGTCGAACACCTCGTTCATCTCTTCGAGGGTGACCAGGTAGGTGACCAACGCCACCAGCACCGCGCCCAGCGCCAAGGCCCCCAAGATCCAGGCCAGCAAGGTCCGTTCGATCGATTTCATCATGCCTCGGCGACACGGTAGCCGACCCCGCGAACGTTCTTGATGAACCCCGGGCCGAGCTTTTTCCGGAGATGGTGCAGGTGCACCTCGATGGCATTGCTGCCGATTTCATCCGCCCAGCCGTAGACGGACTCTTCCAGCTTTTCCCTCGACAGCACGGCGCCGGGACGCTGCATGAGCGCCTCCAGGATCGAAAATTCGCGGGCGGACAGCGCCACGGGCTCGCCATGGCGGGTCACGCGGCGACGCACCGGGTCCAAGTCCACGCCGCCAAAGCTGAGGATGGGCGTGGCGCTGCCCGCGTGGCGGCGCAGCAGGGCCCGCACCCGGGCCACGAGTTCATCCAGGTCGAAGGGTTTGAGGAGGTAATCGTCCGCACCGGCATCCAGGCCGGCGATGCGGTCGCGCACCGTGTCGCGGGCCGACGCGATCAGGACCGGCATCGAATCTCCTCGGCTTCGCAGGGTGGCCAGGACCGCCATCCCGTCTTGCTTGGGCAGCCCCAGGTCCAGGATGGCCAGGTCATGGCTGCGGTGCGCCAGGGCGACGTCGGCTGCCCGGCCATCGGTGACCCAGTCGACCGCGAATCCCGCCTGGCCCAGGCCTCGGCTGACTGCGTTGCCAATCATGGCGTCGTCTTCGATGAGCAGTATGCGCATGAGGTGTTCAGGGTTTTGCGCACGCGAGGAATGGGCGCCGAATGTCCGGCTGGACAGCTTAAGCCAGAGTTAAGCGGATGCAACTGGTCTTGTCAGTGGCATGGATCGTTCCTAAGATGCGCCGACCCCGCCCGCTGGGGGTTGATCACAATAACCTGAGGAATCGCCATGCTGAAACAACTCGCTTCATCCGCCGTGGCCTGCCTGGTGCTGAGCAGCACCGCTTTGGCCCAAACCTCGGACGTCATCAGTCCGGCGCCGTTTTCCAGCCACTACATCGCCACCAGGCCAGACCTGCGCAAATGCGCCTTCCCGACCTGTGGTGGTTATTTCGTCAAGGCCGTGAACCGCGCCCTGACGCGTTGCGCCGATGGCAGCTTGCAGAAGGAATGCCATGTCGCCACCCTGAACGCCAATGCGCTGCCATGGTCCGACGCCGACCTGGCCGCGTTCGAGCAATCATTCACCCCGGGTCAGGGCCTGGTGCGCGGCAAGCTGGTGGCGCTCAAAAGCAGCACCGGCCTCAAGGCCGACACCCTGGTGATCACGGAAGGGTGGGTGGCGCAGGCCGACAGCAAGGCCCTGGGCGTGTTCTACCAATTGAAGAACAACGGCATCGCCTGCATCACCACGCCGTGCCCGTCCATCAGCGAAACGACGCTGAACTACCCCATCAGCCGGAACATCCATGGCCTGGACCTGGCCGCCTCGGGGGCCAAACCGGCCCAGGTGGCAGCAGGCCTGCAGGCGCTCGGCAGCACGGGCGTGCTGGCGGCCGGTGGCCACAAAACCATCACAGGCCCCGCCGGCCAAGGCCAGCAGTTGGTCGCCAAACAGTTCTACTTGCCCTTCGTGCCCGCCAAGACACGCTGACACGGGTCGGTGTTTTCCAACCCCATGTTCACGGGATCAGGGTCGATCCCGTGACTTTTTGGCGGAAAACCCTTTGAGAAACTGCTTTGTCCACTTGTCAGAATCCAGGCCATGCGATTTATCGATTGCTGGTAATCGGTCAACGTTCATTGACCGAATTTCCTGATGTAGCTGGAGACACCATGATCCGTACCTTCCTGCGCCAGCCCGCGCTGACCCTGCCGCTGGCCGCCCTGACCCTGGCCGTGAGCGCCGCTTACGCCGCCCCCACCCAAGGCCCCTCGGGCATCGCGTTCTACAACGCCGCCACGCCCAACGGCGCCCACGGCGACCTGATTTCCTACCGCACCACCACCGTCAACCTGGGCACTGGCGCCCCCGCCGTCAAGGCCTGGAACGTGCAGTACCAGTCGACCGATTCGGTCGGCGCGGCCAATGTGGTCACCGGCACCGTGCTGGTCCCCACCGCCGCCTGGACGGGCACCGCCCCACGTCCGATCGTGTCCTACGCCGTGGGCACCCATGGCCTGGCCCAGCCTTGCGCGCCTTCGCTGCAACTGGCCGGCGGCACAGACTACGAAACCGCCAACATCAACGCCGCCCTGAAGGCCGGCTACGCCGTGCTGATCACCGATTACGCCGGCTACACCACGGGCAGCACCCCCACCTACCTGGCCGGCGCGTCGCAAGGCAATGCGGTGCTGGACATCGTCAAGGCCGCATCGCAGATCCCGTCGGTCGGCATCAGCGCCACCGCCAAGACCGCCGTCTGGGGCTACTCGCAAGGTGGCCAGAGCGCCGCCTGGGCCGCCCAACGCCACGCCGGCTATGCGCCCGGCGTGAACCTGGTCGGCGTGGCCGCCGGTGGCGTGCCCGCCAACTTCCTGAGCGTGGCCAAGTACCTGGATGGCAGCGCTGGCGCTTCTTTCCTGTTCGGTGGCGTGATCGGCCTGGCCGAGCAATACCCCACCGCGATCCCGCTGGACACGCTGGCCAACGCCACGGGCCAGGCCGCGATCGCCAAGGGCAAGTCGCAGTGCGTGTTCGAATCGCTGTTCGAGTTGATGAACCACAAGCTGTCCGAGTTCACGGTGAACAACCAGACGCTGGATCAGCTGACCGCCATCCCGGCGATCAACGCCACGCTGAAGGCCCAGGATCTGGGCGCCGACAAGGTGGCCGTGCCCCTGTACCAGTACCATGGCAAGGCCGACGAGTTCATCCCGATCGACCAGGCCGTGGCCCTGAAGAAGCAGTACTGCGCCAAGTTCAGCAATGTCTACTTCGACGTGTTCCCCAGCGAGCACATCGTGACCCAATTCCAGGCCGCGCCCACCGTGCTGACCTGGCTGGGTGACCGCTTCAACGGCAAGAGCGCCACCAGCAGCTGCATCACGCTGTCGGCCGAACCCAAGTCGACGGCCAACCCCGGCGGCGGCAACTTCGTGGTCACGCTGGACAAGTGGCCACTGATCGCCAACGTGGGCCTGAAGACCCTGGGTCAGACGGTGAACCTGCCGACCACGTCGACCTTCTCGGCCAACACCGACATCACGGCCCAACGCCTGACGGGCCAGCTGTCGATCCCCGAGTTCAAGTCCTCGGTCAAGATCATCGGCATCGGATCGGCCATCGGCCTGCGCATCACCCCCGTGGGCGATGCCACCGGCACGGCGGTGCTCGACACCAAGGGCCAACTGCACGTGCATGGCATGGCCAAGGCCGACATCACCGTGACCTCGGTCTCGGGCATCAACTTCGGCGAGTGCAAGACGGTCACGCCGGTCGAGTTCCCCATCAACTTCGACGGCCCCGTCTCGTCGCTGGGCAATGGCAGCCTGACCTTCACCGGCACCACGACCTTCCCGCAGCTCAAGGGTTGCTCGATCTCGGCGATCCTGTCGTCGGTGATGTCCGGCGCAGGCCAGACCTACTCGTTCACCGTGACGCCCCCGGCGCCCACGAAGTACTGATCCACGCCTGACCTTTCCGTGATTTCGAGGCCTCTCCGCAAGGAGGGGCCTTTTTTCATGGGCGTCCGGGTGCTCGACTAGGAAAGGCCCGCCCCTTGAACAGGGGAGGTGGGCCGGCGCAGCGTGAGATAGTTGGCAGTCCAAAACCACGCCACCATCGCGCAACGACCCCAGGCCACACGCCTTCGCCGATCATTGGCTTGCCCCATTCCCTGTCGTTCACGAGTTGCATTCCATGCTGCCCATCTCGGACCCGTCCACCCATGAGCCTCGACTGCTCGAGCAGGTCGACGAAGCCTTGCGCGCACCGCATGTGCTGCTCGGGTTCAAGCCTCAGCTGGAGCGGCGCTTCCGGACCCAGACCCACCGCGCCCGGCGTCGGTCCATGCAGGTCGCCGGCGTGCTGATGAACACCTTTCCGCTGCTGATGCTGTTGGCGGATTACTTCCTCATTCCCGACGTCTTCTCGCAGGCCCTGTGGCTGCGGCTGACCTGCGTGGGGGTGACCCTGCTGCTGTCCATCCTGGCCTTCAAGCTGATCTCGGACGAACGGGCGCCGGAATGGTGGGCGATTGCCATCGGGCTGCTGGCGGTGGGCACCAACCTTCACCTGCTCGGTCAGAGCAACAGCCCGCTGGGCCAACTGCACCTGCTGGGCTGTGCCATGGTGATCCTGTACAACAACGTGATCCTGCGCCCGCGCTTCCAGTTGGCGGCGTGGGCCACGGCCGCGATGCTCGCTGGCCCTGCCTGGGTTGGGCTCACCCTGCCCGAACCCCTGCGCGACCTGAAGCAGTTGCTGCCCGTGCTGGTGGCCATCGCCGCCACGGCCAGCTGCAGCCTGTACTTTCTTTACCAGCTGGAACGGGAAGAGCGCCACAACCACCTCATGAGCCTGCGGCACCGCCTGCTGAGCGCCCGCCTGGCCACCGTGAATGCCGAACTGGACCAGTTGGCCCGACTGGACCCGCTCACCCTGGTGGCCAACCGCCGCCATGCCGACGAGCACCTGGGCCAGCTCTGGCAACGCCGGCATCACGGCCAGGACCACCTGGCCGTGATGATGATCGACATCGATCATTTCAAGGCCTACAACGACCGTTACGGCCACCCCGCCGGCGACGCCTGCCTTCGCGCGGTGGCGCAGGCGCTGATGCTGGACCTGCGCCGCGCCGGTGACCTGCTGGCACGCTATGGCGGCGAAGAATTCATCGCGGTGTTGCATGGCGTGCCGCCGGACGAGGCCTTGAAGACCGCCGAACGCATCACCCAGGCCATCCGGGACCTGAACCTGGTGCACGAAGGCTCACCAGGCCAGCAGGTGACGATCAGCGTGGGGCTGTGCTGCGACCGCGTCGCCGAGCACGACCTCTCTTTGCAGGCCTGGGTGGCCGCGGCCGACCAGGCCTTGTATGACGCGAAACGCCAGGGGCGAAACCAGGTCCGCCAGGCCAGCATCCTGCAGGGCAAGGCCGCCGCATGAACCCGGCGTTGAAGGCCGAGTTGACGCAGGCCCTGAGGGCCAGGCGCGTCAGCCTGCGCTTTCCCCCGCAGCTTGAAAAACTGTTCAACCAGCACGTCGCGCCTCAACGCGCGAAGGCGGCGCTGTTCAGCGGCGGCTTCGGGCTGATCCTGTACGTGGCCTTCCTGGTCGTTGACTGGCTGGTGGTGCCGGACGTGTTCCAGCTGGCACTGGTGTTGAGGCTGGCGGTGATCACCCCCCTGGGCTTGCTGACGATCTACCTGGTGTCCCGGCACATGGCCAGGCTGGTGGCGCTGTTCGGCCCCTCATTCGCGGATTGGACCGCGGCCGTCAGCGGTCTGGCCGCCGGGGGCACCTTGCTGGTTTTGCTCCTGTCCAGCCACAGCCCGCGGGCTTACTTCTACCACGCGGGGCTGATGGTCGTGCTGCTGTACGCCTGCCTGGTCCAGTCAACGCGCTTCAAGGTGGCCGTCGTCACGGTCAGCGGCATCCTGCTGATGCACCTGGTGGCCGCCCTCTTCGCGCCGCCCGTGCCCGAGGCCACCAAGTGGCCCATGCTGGACATGATCCTCTTCGCGATGGGCGTGAGCCTGATGGCCAACTACCTGGCGGAAAAACGCCACCGGCGCCGCTACCTGCTGGGACTGCAGGACCAGCTCATCTTGAGCGAGCTGAAGGAAGCCCAGGAAGAACTGCAAAGCCTGTCGCGCAGCGATGCGCTGACAGGCCTGGCCAACCGCCGCCACTTCGACGAACACCTGCAGCACGCCTGGGCACGGGCCAGCCTGGATGGCCAGGCTTTGTCGATGTTGATGGTCGACGTGGACCACTTCAAGGCCTACAACGATTTCTATGGTCACCAGGCGGGCGACGCCTGCCTGAAAGCCGTGGCCCAGGCCCTGCTGGCCAGCACGCGGCGCCCGGATGACCTCGCGGCACGCCTGGGTGGCGAGGAGTTCGGCGTGCTGTTGCAGAACACCGACCCCGACAGCGCGCGCGCGACCGCCACCCGCGTGTGCGACGCCGTGGCCGCCCTGCGGTTGCCCCACGCTCGGTCCAGCACCACGGAGTGGGTGACGGTGAGCGTGGGCGTGGTGACGGTGCGCGCCGAAGCGCGCCCCGCCGGCCCGCAGGACATGCTCTCGCGCGCCGATGAAGCGCTTTACGACGCCAAGCGCGAAGGCCGCAACCGCGTCAAGGAAGGGGTGGCCTAAACCTGGCGCGGCGAGCGGCTCAACAGCCGCCGGATGGTTTGCAGAAGGTGCTTGGTGTCCACCGGTTTGACCAGGCGCTCGTCAAAGCCCGCCTCAATGGCACGCGCCAGGTCGGACTCGGCGCCATAGCCCGTCACCGCAACCAAGGGAATGCGGCGGGTGCGTTCATCGGCGCGCAAGCGCCTGGCCAACTCGTGGCCGTCCATGGACGGCAGGCCGATGTCCAGCATGGCCAGGTCAGGCACGAAGTCGTCGAGCACGGCCAGGGCGGCCAGGCCATCGTGCGCGGTGCGAACCTCGTAACCCAGGTCGCGCAGCACCATGGCGGCGGTCTCGGCCGCGTCCTGGTTGTCATCGACCACCAGCAGGCGTTCCAAGCCTTGCAAGCCTGGATCCAGGCGCTCGTCGATGTCCATCCAGGCCACGATGGAATCCATGGGCATGAGCGTGATCGAAAAGCGGCTGCCCTTGCCCGGCCCGTCGCTGTGGGCACTCACGCGCCCGCCATGCAACTGCACCATGGTCTTGACGATGGCCAGCCCCAGGCCCAGACCGCCTGACCCGCGGTGGATGGCCTGCTTGCCCTGCATGAAGAGGTCGAACACGTGCGGCAACAGTTCGGGCGCGATGCCATTGCCTTCGTCACGCACCGACAACTCGACGGTGTCGAAGCTTTGGCGCAAGCTCACCTCGATCAGGCCCTCCGGCGGTGTGAACTTGGCCGCGTTGCTGAGCAGGTTGCCCACCACCTGTACCAGGCGGATCCAGTCGCCCCAGACCATCACGGGCTGGTCCGGCAGGTCCAGCTTCACGGGCCTGGAACGCGAGTCCAGCAGGGGCTTGGTCAATTCCATCGCCTGGTCGACCACGGCCTTCATGTCCACCGGCTCGCGGCGCAGCTCGATCTTGCCCTGGGTGATGCGCGACACGTCCAGCAGGTCATCGACCAGGCGGACCATGTGCTTGACCTGGCGCTCGATGATGCGCCGCTCGAACTCGTGCGCGTGGGCATCGCGGCGCGACATCAAATGCAAAGCCGTGACGATGGGCGACAAGGGGTTGCGCAGCTCGTGGCCCAGCATGGCCAGGAACTCGTCCTTGGCCTGGTTGGCGGTCTGGGCCTGGCGCATGGCGGATTCGACCTCGGCGTGCGCGGCGCGTTCGGCGGCCAGCAGGCGCTCGCGCTCGGCCTCGCCTTGGGCACGGCGTTGGGAAGCGTCGAACAAGGCGTCGCCCACTTCCTGGATCTCGCTGATGTCGCCTTCGGGCACTTGCACGGATTGCCCCTGGCCCAAGGCCTGCGCGGCGTGGCGCAATTGCCCCATCGGTCCGTTGATGCGGCGGGCCATGGTCATCGCCGCCAGCAGACCAATGACCACCGATAAAAGGACACCACCGCCATAGGCCATCAGCGATTGGCGCGAGCCGATGGTCATCTCGGTGGCGGGCACGGCCACCGACACCGACCAGCCAAACTCCTGCTGGTGGATGAAGGCGGTGTACACGTCTTCGCTTTCCAGCGTGTTCGTGCGGCCGATGCCTTCGCGCGCCCCCTTGTCGAACAGGGCCTGCAAGGTCACCGAAGGGGCCGAACCCAGGAATTTCTCATGCGCGCGAGATCGGGCCACGCGCCGGGTTTTGGCATCCCAGACCGACACCAGCCAGTTCTCGGGCACCTGCTGGCGCTGGATGAGGGCGCGCAGGGTTTCGGGCTTGAGCACGGCCGTCAGCACGAAGCGCAATTGCCCGTCGCGCACCACGGGCACGCGCACCGGCACGCCCCAGACACCCCGGACGCCCTGAGCCAGTGAGCCCACCACGGGCCGCTGGTGTTGGACCAGCCAGCGGAAACTCTCTGGCTCGACGGTGCGCAGCGTGGATGGGGACTGGCCGTTTTCGAGCGGCCTGCCCACGGCGACCACGGTCCCGTCCGGCCTGGCCAGCATGATCTGGAACCATTCCGGGCGAGTGCGCAGGACATCCCGGGCCAAGGCCTCGAAACCCGACACGTCTTTTTCCTGGCCCACGCTCGCGGCCGTGGCCAGGGTTTCAAGGGCTGAAATGCTCAGGCGCAATTCGCCACCCACGGCGATGCTGAGTGCCCGCGCCAGGTCAATGCTGGCGCGCTCGGCTTGCAGGCGTTGCTGGGTCACCAAGGCTTGCAGGCCGATGCCCGAGGCCACGGCCAGGGGCAGGATGGCGCCCAGGGCCAGCAGGAACAGGCGGCGTCGCAAGGGAACGCGGCGGGCCAGGTCGGCCGCGGGCATGGAAGAGGACATCAGGATGTGGTCACAACGGTTGCACACATGATACTGAACCACAATGCACCACGGGCACTCCAATTGCTGACCGAGGCACTCCCCCTGTGGAATCAACCCTGACATGACTTCAACACTGCGCCAGAGCCTGATCTGGCTGATGCTCGCCACCGCCGCTCTGCTCATCGCGACCGCCGTCTACGTGGGCTATCAGATCTCGCAAGCCCCCGCCATCACTGAACTCAAGACCACCAAGGTGCCCGAACCCAGCGTGATCCTGTCGGCCGATGGCAAGACCATCGGGCGCTTCCAGGAACAACGCTCGCAACCCGTCACCCTGGCCGAGGTCTCGCCCTTCGTGACCCAGGCCCTGATCGCCACCGAAGACCACCGCTTCCGCGAACACAACGGCGTCGATTGGTTGCGCAGCCTCAAGGCCATCCTGCGCACCGCCACCGGCCGCATGGAAGGCGGCTCGACACTCACGCAGCAACTGGTGCGCAACCTCTTTCCGGAAGACATCGGCCGCTCGCGCAACCTGGGCCGCAAGGTCAAGGAAATTGCCACGGCCCTGCGCATCGAGCGCATCTACACCAAGGACCAGATCCTGGAGGCCTACCTCAACACGGTGCCCTTCCTGTACAACGCGGTGGGCATCGAGGCCGCGGCCCGCACCTATTTCGACAAATCCGCCAAGGCACTGGACGCGGCTGAAAGCGCCACCCTGGTCGGCATGCTCAAGGGCACCAATTACTACAACCCTGTGCTGCACCCCAAACGCGCCAAGGCCCGGCGCAACCTGGTGCTGGCGCAAATGCTCAAGCGCGGCGTGCTCTCGCAAGAAGCCCACGACCTGGCCCGCGCCGAGGAATTGCAGGTCACCCTGACCCACCAGTCCGTGGACCTGGACATGGCACCGCACTTCGCTGCCCACGTGCGCAAATGGCTGGACGATTGGGCCGACAAGAACGACCGCGACCTGTCGCGCGAAGGCTTGGTCATCCACACCACGCTGGACTCGCGCCTGCAGGAAGCCGCGACCAAGGCGGTGGAGCGGCAGACCGAAGCGCTGCAACGCGTGGCCGACTCGGAGTGGAGCGCCGCGAACATGCCGGTGATGTCGCGCTCGCTGGAAAGCTATGGGCCGGTGGCGCCCGACAAGGCCTTCGCACATTTCTGGCGGCAGCACCCAGCGCTGCTGCTCGACGCCACCCGCCGCACACCCGAGTACCGCCAATTGATCAAGTCAGGCAAGACCCCGGCCGCCGCCCTGGCCGCTGTTCGGGAAGACGCCGAACTGATGGCCAAACTGCGCGCCAGCAAGACCCGGCTCGAGGCCGGCTTCGTGGCCGTCGACCCGCGCAGCGGCGCCGTCAAGGCCTGGGTTGGCAGCCGCGACTTCGACGACGAACAGTTCGACCACGTGGCCCAGGCCGCACGCCAGCCCGGCTCCACCTTCAAGCCCATCGTGTACGCGGCCGCGCTCGAGTCGGGCATCCTGCCCACGCGCACCTACATGGACACGCCCATCGAAGTGCGCCTGGGCAATGGCAAGGTCTGGCGCCCCACCGACATGTCGGGCAGCACCGGCGAATCCATGACCATGTGGCAAGGCCTGGTGCTGTCCAAGAACACCATCACTACCCAGGTGATGCAGGACGCCGGCCTGCCGCGCATCACGGCGCTGGCCAAGGCCATGGGCATCACCGACAGCAAGCTGGACCCGGTGCCTTCGATGGCCCTGGGCACCAGCCCCGTCACCCTGCTGGAGATGGCCACGGTGTACGCCACCATCGCCAGTGGCGGCGAGCACAAGCAGCCGTACTTCGTGGAGCGCATCACCGACAAGCAGGGCCACGAGGTCGCCGTGTTCGGGCCCAACCCGGTGGACCGCGCCCTGACCGCGGACACCGTCAACAACCTGGTCGACATGATGCGTGGCGTGGTCACCTACGGCACTGGCACCACCTTGCGCACGCGCTTCGTGCCCGAGGGCGACCTGGCCGGCAAGACCGGCACCACGCAGAACAACACCGATGGGTGGTTCATGGTGATGCACCCGCAATTGGTGACCGGCGCGTGGGTGGGCTTCAACGACCAGCACGTGACCATGCGCGGCAGCTATTGGGGCCAGGGTGGCCACAGCGCGCTGCTGCTGGTCGGCGATTTCCTGCGCACGGCCTTCAAGCAGAAGCTGGTGGACTCGCAAGCCAGTTTCGCCAGCCCGCGCCGCCCCCCCATCACCGGCAGCGGTGAATGGAACCCCACCAGCGACGACATCGACGAAAGCGCGCCTTTGCTCGACGCGGAAGGCAACCCCATCACCACCGACCCCGCCGGAGAGCAGCCCCGCAACCCGGCCATGGACGGCGACGATGGCGACGAGCCGCCCAAAACTTCCGACGAACTCGACCAGTTGATGAACCGCCTGGGCCGGTCCAGCGACAACCGCCCGGCCATCACGCCCCCCGATCGACCGCCCGAACCCGTCAAGCCCTGAAAGCAGGCACTTGAATCGCCTGGATGTTCACTGTATATTTATACAGTGAACATCCAGCAAAAACTGGCCATCCTGGCCGATGCCGCCAAGTACGATGCCTCTTGCGCGTCCAGTGGCACCAGCACGCGCGATTCGCTGCAAGGGCGCGGCATCGGCTCGACCGAAGGCGCCGGCATCTGCCACAGCTACGCGCCCGATGGCCGCTGCATCTCGCTGCTCAAGATCCTGCTGACCAACTACTGCCAGTACGACTGCCAGTACTGCGTCAACCGCGTCACCAGCAACGTGCCCCGCGCGCGGTTCACGGTCGACGAGGTCGTGACGCTGACGCTGGATTTCTACCGCCGCAATTGCATCGAAGGACTCTTCCTCAGCTCCGGCATCATCCGCAACCCCGACTACACGATGGAGCAGGTGGTCGAGGTGGCGCGCGTGCTGCGGGAAGTGCACGACTTTCGCGGCTACATCCACCTCAAGACCATCCCCGATGCCAGCCCGGAACTGCTGACCCGCGCCGGCCGTTTCGCCGACCGCTTGAGCATCAATGTCGAATTGCCCACGGTCGAGAGCTTGCAAGCCCTGGCCCCTGAAAAAGACGGCGCCGCCATCCGCCGATCGATGGCCCGCCTGCGACTGCACATCGACGAGGCCAAGGAAGCCGCCCAGCCTTCGCCCATCATTTCGCGGCCCCGTGCCGCGCCCCTGGTGGCCGCCCCGCCTCGCTTCGCACCCGGTGGCCAAAGCACGCAGATGATCGTCGGCGCCGACGCCACCAGCGACCGCACCATCCTGGGCGCCAGCGCCAGCTTGTATGGCTCGTTCCAGCTGCGGCGTGTCTACTACTCGGCCTTCAGCCCCATCCCCGATTCGCCGCGCGCCCTGCCATCGCAAGCCCCGCCCCTGATGCGCGAACACCGCCTGTACCAGGCCGACTGGCTGATGCGCTTCTACGGTTTCGCGCACGATGAAATCGTGCCCGCGGATGGGCAAGGCATGCTGTCGCTCGAGTTCGACCCCAAGCTGGCCTGGGCCTTGGCGCACCGCGAACGCTTCCCGGTCGACTTGAACCGCGCCCCGCGCGAAATGCTGCTGCGCGTGCCCGGCCTGGGCGTCAAGACCATCGAGCGCCTGCTGCAGACCCGCCGCGTTCGCCGCCTGCGCTGCAGCGATTTGTCGGTGCTGCGGGTCTCGCTCAAAAAAGTGCTGCCGTTCGTCATCGTGGCCGACCACCACCCTGGCCGCCGCCTCGACGCCGCCGACCTCGGCCGCCAACTGCGCCCGGCCCAACCCGCGCAGGCCGATCTGTTCGGCGCCCACCCATGCTGAGCCGCACCATTGAAATGGCCAGCGCCACCGACCTGGCGGGCTTTCGCCAGGCCGCAAGGCGCCTGATCGTTGAACAAGTGCCCCCCGAAGCCGTCACCTGGACCTTGTCTTACCAAGGCCTCGGTGATTTGTTCGCCGAGGCCCCCCATGCGCCAACCACGGCCCCCGCTGAATCAACATGGGCAGCGCCACCGCAGGCACCACCACCGCTGGTACCCGCCTTCTTCTTGCCCCTGTGCCAGACCGCCATCCTGCACCGCGAGCCCCGCCGCTTCGCGCTGATGTACCGCCTGCTGTGGCGGCTGCAGCACCAACCCGCCTTGCGCCACGACACCTTGGACGAAGACCGCGGCCAGCTTGAGGACCTGGCGCGCGTCGTGCGCCGTGACATGCACAAGATGACCGCTTTCGTGCGCTTTCGCACCGTCGACGAGGGCACCTCGCCCGAACCCCTGCACATCGCCTGGTTCGAACCCGATCACCACATCGTCGAGGCCACCGCCCCCTTCTTCCAGCGCCGTTTTACCCACATGCGCTGGGCCATCCTCACGCCCGAACGCTGCGTGCAATGGGATGGCGCCCAGCTCAGCTTTCAGCCTGGCGCGCGCCGCGAAGACGCACCCGCGGCAGATGCCGGTGAGCAACTCTGGCTCACCTACTACGAGCACATCTTCAACCCCGCCCGCCTCAAGGTGAAGATGATGGAGCGCGAGATGCCCCGGCGCTATTGGCACAATTTGCCCGAAGCCGCCTTGATCGCGCCGCTGGTGGCTTCGGCCCACCAACGCAGCGGCGGGATGATCGAACGAGGTCCGCAAGACATGGTCAAACGCCTGCCCAAGTCCATGCCCCTGAAGGTGAGCACCGCCGCCAGCGCGCACGACGCGCGCGCATCGATGAACCTGGCGCAGTTGAGCAGCGCCTGCCAGCATTGCCGCGATTGCCCCATTGGCGAGCACGCCACGCAAGCCGTCTTTGGCGAAGGTCCGGCACACGCCGCCCTGATGGTGGTCGGCGAACAACCCGGCGACCAGGAAGACCTGCGCGGCCACCCCTTCGTTGGCCCGGCCGGCCAGTTGTTCAACCGCGCCGTGGCCCAACTCGGCTGGGACCGCCAGCAGTTCTACGTCACCAACGCCGTCAAGCATTTCAAGTACGAAGTGCGCGGCAAGCGCCGCATGCACAAGACCGCGTCCCAGGCCGAGGCCGACGCCTGCCTGCCCTGGCTGGAAGCAGAGATTGCGCAGGTGCGGCCCAAAGCCATCATCGCCCTGGGCGCCACCGCCGCACGCCAGTTGCTGGGCCGCCCCGTGCCCATCACCAAAACCCACGGCCAGTGGCTGAAGCGGGAATCAGATGGCCTGCCCGTGCTGATCACCACTCACCCTTCGGCATTGCTGCGCGCCCAAGACGACGCTCGCGCCGCCGCCTACACGCAATGGCTGGCCGACCTGCGCCAAGCCACGGAGCACATCCCCGCTTGAGCGGCAACACCTGAGCGAAGCCTCGCGGTGACAAGCTTTTGTGCGTCGCCCGACAAGGGCAAAACGGCCCCTGCCTCGAATAATGAAACGCAGCACCCCGCGTTCATTCCATTCGACAGGAAAGCCTCCCATGCTCAAACACATCTGCAGCCCCACGTGCACCCACGGCGTCTCACCCGAGGCTGAAAAGGACGTCAAGGAAGAGTTCAAGGTCGCGCGCCGGTCGTTCTTGCGCGACGCCATGGTGGCCAGCGGCACGGCCGTGTCGGCCAGCGCGCTCAGCGTGTCGATGGCGCCCAGCGCCTTCGCGGCCAGCGCCAAACCCGGCTCGGGCATGACCAGCCACTACTACATCCCCGCCAGCGCCAACACCGTGCTCTGGGGCTACTTCAGCAAATCGGCCAAGCCCGTGGTCACGGTCGAATCGGGTGATTTCGTCACCATCGAAACGCTCACCCACCACGCCAACGACGATGCCGAGCGCATGGTCAAGGGCGATGCCGGCGCCGAAAGCGTCTTCCACTGGGACAGCCAGAAGAAAGGCGTGAACCGCCGCGGCGCCGGCCCCATGGACGCCAAGAACGGCGCCGGTGGCGGCCAGGGCGTGCACATCTGCACCGGCCCGGTTCACGTGAAAGGCGCCGAGCCTGGCGACATCCTCGAGGTGCGCATCATCGACGTCGCACCACGCCCCAGCGCCAACCCGCTGTACAAAGGCCGCGCCTTTGGCAGCAATGCCGCCGCCAACTGGGGCTTCCATTACGGCGACACGCTCACCGAGCCCAAGAAGCGCGAAGTCGTCACCATCTATGAAGTGGACGCCACCGGCGAGCGCAACTGGGCCCGCGCCGTCTACAACTACAAGTGGACACCGCAGACCGATCCCTTCGGCGTGGTCCACCCCACCATCGACTACCCCGGCGTGCCCGTCAACCACAGCACCATCACCAAGAACAACAAGGTGCTGCAAAACATCCGCATCCCCGTGCGGCCGCACTTCGGCACCATGGGCGTGGCCCCGCCCGAGTTCGACATGGTCACGTCCATCCCGCCCAACTACACCGGCGGCAACATCGACAACTGGCGCATCGGCAAGGGCGCCACGGTCTACTACCCGGTGGCCGTGGCCGGGGCCATGTTCTCGGTGGGCGACCCGCACGCATCGCAAGGCGATTCGGAACTGTGCGGCACCGCCATCGAGTGCTCGCTCACCGGCACCTTCCAGCTCATCCTGCACAAGAAGGCCAGCCTGCCTGGCACGCCGCTGGCCGAACTGAACTACCCCCTGTTGGAGACGCAGGACGACTGGGTGCTGCATGGCTTCAGCTACGCCAACTACCTGGCCGAGCTGGGCCCCGATGCGCAGAACGCCATCTACAGCAAGTCGTCCGTCGACCTGGCCCTGCGCGACGCGTACCACAAGATGCGCCACTTCCTGATGACCACGCAGCGCCTGGACGAGGACGAGGCCATCTCGCTGATGTCGATCGCGGTGGACTTCGGCATCACGCAGGTGGTCGATGGCAACTGGGGCGTGCACGCGGTGGTGAAGAAGAGCATCTTCCCGGCGCGCGGCGTTTGAGGGGCGCTTTGAAGCCGTGAGCCGAACGCAGGCGGGCACCGTTCTTGCGCGTGTGTCCACCAATGCGCCTTGACCACGCCCGCCACGAAGGCCTTGTCCCATGCTGAACGACCTGCGGCGTTTTTCCACCAACGCCTTCCCCGAAGAGCTGCGCCAGTCCGCCTGGACCGAGGTGCTTGAAAAAGTGCTGATGGGCAATGGCACGCCAGGCCGCGCCATGCCACCACTCGATGGCCACGTGTCGTCCTGCAGCTCGGCGCTCGACTCGGTCTTCATCAAACTGTCCTCATCACCGCAGGTGCTGGTGCCGCACGCCGGCAACGCGCACCGCTATGGGCAGGCCGTGCTGGTGTTCACCTTGCTGGCCGGCAGCGGCCTGGTCATCGAAGGCGATGAGACGGTGGCCCTCTCGGCCGGCGACATCGTCGTGCTGGAGCCGACCCGAACTTGGCGCATCGAACTGAACACCGATTTCCGCGCCGTGGTCGTCAAGCTCGAATCGGCCAGCTTCGTGCTGCGCCTGGTGCGCACCAGCCGGCAAAACCTCAACAAGGTCTCGGCGCGCACCGGCGTGGGCGCCGTGTGTTTGAACCTCATCCAGTCCATCGCCGACGAACTCGACCACCTGGGCCGCCACGAACTGCCGCCCATCGAAGCCACCTTGACCGAGCTGCTGGTGGCCTGCCTGTCCCAACTGAACGAGGACGACAAGGAGGATTCGACCTCCGTGCAACTGGGCCACCTGCGGCGCGTGTGCCGCTCGATGGAAGCGCGCCTGGGCGACCCCGACCTGGTGATCGACGACATCGGCCGGCTCGAAGGCTTGAGCACCCGCTACATCCAGAAGCTGTTCAAGGTGGGCTCGACCACCTTCAGCGACTACCTGAAAGCGCGCCGCCTGGAGCGCTGCCGGCTCGACCTGGCCAACCCCGCGCTGGCGCACTTCACCATCGCCGAGTTGTGCTTCCGCTGGGGCTTCAACGACGCGGCCAATTTCAGCCGCGCCTTCACGGGCCGCTTCGGCCTGTCGCCCAAGGCCTACCGCGCCGAGCCACCGAAGCACCTCGACGCCCAACAGGTGCTGCAACGCGGTCGCCCCACCCCGGGCAGTGTGCCACCGGCCGGCGCCCGCGAACACGCCCGGCTCAGTGCCCAGGCGCAGGAGCAGCGCGAGGAAAGCGGCGACGCACGCCAACGCCAGTTCGAGAGCCTGCTGAGCGACCACGCCCGTTACGCCCTCGCCCTGGCCTTGACGCCCAAGCGTGCCGCGCCCGCCACCGCGCCGGCCACGCCTGTTGAAGCGCTGGCCCAGCACTACTACATTCCCGCCTCCGACAAGACCGTGCACTGGGGCTACTTCAGCCGCACGCTCAAGCCCGCGCTGTCGGTGCGCTCGGGCGACATCGTCACCATCGAGACGCTAACGCAGCACGCCAGCGATGACCGCGAGCGCATGATCGATGGCGACCCCGGCGCCGAGAGCGTCTTCCATTGGACCGCCGACCGCAAGAACGTGGAGCGCCGCGGCGCCGGCCCCATGGACGCCTCCATCTTCGGCCGCGGCGCAGGCGAAGGCTTTGGCGTGCACATTTGCACCGGCCCGGTCTACGTGCAGAGCGCCGAGCCCGGTGACGTGCTCGAAATCCGCATCCTCGACATCCTGCCCCGCCCCAGCTGCCACCCCAAGCACCAAGGCAAGCTCTTCGGCAGCAACGCCGCCACCTGGTGGGGCTTCCAGTACAAGGACCTGCTGACCGAGCCGAAAGAGCGCGAAGTCGTCACCGTCTACGAGGTCCACGACACCGCCGCCCAGCCCCACGCCAAGGCCGTCTACAACTACCGCTGGACGCCACAGACCGACCCCTTCGGCGTGCGCCACGACACCATCGACTACCCCGGTGTGCCGGTCGATGAGGCCACCATCGACAAGCAGTTCGGCATCCTCTCAAAGGCCGTGGTGCCCATCAGGCCGCACTTCGGCGTGCTGGCCACGGCCCCCAAGGAGCTGGGCTTCGTCGACTCCGTGCCGCCCGGCTACTTCGGCGGCAACCTCGACAACTGGCGTGCCGGCAAAGGCAGCAAGGTCTACTTGCCCGTCTCGGTCGATGGCGCGCTGTTCTCGGTCGGCGACCCGCACGCCTCGCAAGGCGACTCCGAGCTGTGCGGCACCGCCATCGAATGCTCGCTCACCGGCGTGTTCCAACTGGTGCTGCACAAGAAGGCCGACATGGCCGGCAGCTTCATGGCCGACCTCAACTATCCTTTCCTGGAAACGGACGACGAGTGGGTGCTGCAGGGCCTGAGCTTTCCCAACCACCTGGCCGAACTCGGCCCCAACGCGCAGACGCAGGTCTACCAGAAGTCGTCGCTGGAAGCCGCCATGCGCGATGCCTTCCGCAAGGCCCGGCATTACCTGATGACGGCGCACCGGCTCAGCGAGGACGAGGCCATCTCATTGATCTCCGTGGCGGTGGATTTCGGCATCACGCAGGTGGTCGATGGCAACCTGGGCATCCACGCCATCATCCGCAAGGCGATCTTTCCGGAGCACGGCCAAGGCCCGTGACCCACGCGGTGTAGGCCTGAGCCTACGCCCCACCATCCGCTCGGCCGATGGACACCCGCTCAGGTTTCCTCAACACTGCAGGTCTTCCAGGCAGTGCATCGGAAATACCATGTTCAAACATTGGATCAAGCTGGGGGCCCTGCTGGGCGTGCTGGCCGCCCTGGCGGGTTGCTCGGCCACCCAGGCCCTCAATGCCCTGGTGCCTGGCGACACCTACCGCCTCACGCCCGACGTGGCCTATGGCCCGCAAGCCCGGCAGCTGATGGACGTGTACCAGCCCAAGGGCGAACCGCCCGATGGCGGTTTCCCGGTGGTGGTGTTCTTCTACGGCGGCACCTGGCACATGGGCGAGCGCGCGCAATACCGCTTCATGGGCGAAGCCCTGGCCGCACACGGCATGGTCGCCATGGTCGCGGACTACCGGCTTTATCCGCAGGTCACCTACCCGGACTTCCTGCCCGACTGCGCGAGGGCCGTGGGTTATGCCTTGACCGAATCCGCCAGGTACAACGGCAATCCGCGTCGCGTTGTCGTCATGGGCCACAGTGCTGGCGCCTACAACGCCGCCATGATCGCGCTCGACCCGCGCTGGTTGAAGCAGCAAGGCCACCAGGTGTCCGAACTGGCAGGGTGGGTGGGCTTGGCCGGCCCCTACGACTTCATCCCCATCGAAGACCCCGAAACCCGCGAAACCTTCCACCACCCCGATGTGCCGCCCGAATCACAACCCATCCGGCATGTCGGCGCCAAAGCGCCGCGCACCTTCCTGGGCGTGGCCAAGGAAGACAAGCAGGTCAACCCTGAACGCAACAGCGCGCAACTGGCCGAGCGCCTCACGGCGGCAGGCGTGCCCGTGGAGTTCAAGCGCTACGACCACGTCGGCCACATCTCGCTGGTGGTCTCGTTCGCGCAACCCTTCCGCTGGCTGTCACCGGCCTTGCGCGAGGTCAGCGGTTTCGTGAAAAGTCTGCCTCCCGCGCCGGCTTCCGCCAAGCCAGCTCAGCTGGCGGCCAGCGGCGCGCCGTGAAAGACGATGTCGCCGTACCAGGCCTCGATGCGGTTCTGCAAGTCGTCGCTGTCGGTGAGCACGCCCACGTCGATGATGCGGCCTGGCGCTTCGCCAAAGATGGCCTTGAAGTCATCGGCCACATTGCGCTCATAGGTCAGCCACTGCCCTTGCCGGGCCACCCCGCTCTCCACCACCTGGTAGCGGATGCGGCTGGTGCGTGCATAAGGCAGCACCTGGCCCACCGGCAGCTGGCCGTCCCACACATACGTGAGGGTGGCGTAAGGCAGCACATTGCCGGTGAACAACTGCACCTGGTCGTGAAACAACTGGTCGCGCAAGGACAGCTTGGACAGGTCGCCGTCGAAAGCCACCACGAGGCGCACGGCGGTGTCCTCGGTGTCGTCGTCGCCCACCGAGGCTTCAGGGCATGGGGCATCGACCCGCCATTGCCACCGCACCCAAGGCGTGGTTTCGGGGCGGATGTCGACAGGGCAGTGCAAACCGGACCGTGCGCTGTCGGCCACCGCGTGCAGCACGTTGCGGCCATCGACCACCGCCGTGTCGTACTGCGTCGGTTCGCGGTCGCGCCGCACGATGTAAGGGATCCAGCCTTCGGGCATCTGGCCCGCGCCCACACGCGAGAAGGCGGGCACCTGGGTGCGGCCCACCGCGCCCGCTGGCGCCACCGGCCGGCTGGCACAGCCCGACAACCCTGACAGCAGGCCGCCGCCAGCCACCGCCAGGCCCAGCCCGGAAGCGGACGACAGCCACTGGCGACGTTGAAGGTTGACCGAAGGAAAACGAGAAGGAGGGGAAGACAACTTGCGAGGACTCATGGCACTGACCAAGCCACCTGAACAGCCCGCCATCCTACCGTCTCCGCGTGTCAGCTGCCCGACACCCGCCTGGGCACCACCAGCTTCGCCACCAGCACCTGCAAGATATCGCCCTGCTGGTTGCGCGTCTCGCTGCGCACGCTGACCATGCCCTGGTGAGGCTTGGACTTCGACGGCGTCAACGACAGCACTTCGCTCTCGACGTGCAGCACATCGCCCGCGCGCGTGGGCTTGGGCCAGCTGATCTCGCCTCCCGCCCCGACGATCCCCCCCTCGACAGGGAAGCCGCCCTGCACCATCAGGCGCATGGTGAGGGCCGCCGTGTGCCAGCCGCTGGCCGCCAGGCCACGAAAAAGCGTGGCCTTGGCGGCCTCATCGTCCAGGTGAAAAGGCTGCGGATCGAATTGGCCCGCGAAGGCCTTGATCTGCGCCTCGTCGAGCGCATGTTCGCCGCTCACGAAGCGCTGGCCCACGGTGAAGTCGTCCAGGAAGAGTTTTTGCGCGCTCATCGTCATCGTCTTTCAGTCAAACGCGTTCCAGGATGGTGGCGATGCCCTGACCACCGCCAATGCACTGGGTGGACAAGGCATAGCGCCCGTTCTCGCGCACCAAGAGCGCCGCGGCCTTGCCCGTGATGCGCGCCCCCGTGGCGCCCAGCGGGTGGCCAATGGCCAGGCCGCCGCCGTCCAGGTTCACCGTGGCCGGGTTCAGGCCCAGGTCGCGGATGCAGGCCAAGGCTTGCGAGCCAAAGGCCTCGTTGATCTCGACCACGTCCAGGTCGGCCACTTGCAAACCGGCGCGGGCCAAGGCTTTGCGCGTGGCCGGGATCGGGCCGATGCCCATGACGGCCGGGTCCACCCCCACCGAGGCGAAGGATTTGATGCGGGCGGTGGCCTTCAGTCCATGGCGCGCGGCGAAGGCATCGCTGGTCACCAGCACCACCGAGGCGCCATCGGTCAGCGGCGACGAGGTGCCGGCCGTGACCACGCCCGTCGGGCGGAACACGGGCTTCAAGGCGGCCAGCGCTTCCAGCGAGGTGCTGGGCCGGATGCAACCATCGGCCTCGATCAATTCACCCGCCGGGGTGCGGATCGGGATGATCTCGTCCTTCAGGCGCCCGGCTTCACGCGCGGCCGCGGCTTTCTGGTGCGACTGCATGGCCAGCAGTTCCTGGTCGGCCCGGGCCACATTCCAGCGCTCGGCCACGTTCTCGGCGGTCTCGCCCATGGTGATGTAGGCATCGGTGTGCTCGAACAGTTCCGGGCTGGGCGAGAAGTTGAAACCGCCCTGCGGCACCATGGTCATCGACTCGACGCCCACGCACAGGAAGGCCTCGCCCATGCCAGCCTCGATCTGCGCGGCGGCGATGTGGATGGCCTGCATGGACGAGCCGCAGAAGCGGTTCACCGTCATGCCCGGCACGGCGTGCGGCAGGCCGGCCAGCAGCCCGACGACGCGCCCCAGGTTGTTGCCTTGCGACGACTCCGGGTAGGCGCAGCCCAGGATCACGTCTTCCAGCAAGGCCGGGTCCAGGTCGGTGCGCTGCAGCAGGCCCTTGACCACCTGGGCCGCCAGGTCGTCGGGCCGGGTCTTGGCCAGGGCGCCTTTGTTGGCGAAATGGAAAGGTGAGCGGGCATAGCCAGCGATGACGGCTTTCATGACAATCTCCTTCTACCATCCAGTAGGTAGTTTTTGCGGTCAAAAAAAGGGCTCACTCAGGCAAGCCCAACAGCGCATAGGCGGGCGCCACCGCTTCATCGAAATCTTGGGCCTGCCCCGTGGCACGCGCCGCGAGCAAAGCCCCCTGGCCCAGGGCAAAGACATGGGCCGCCGTGCTGTCGGGCGATGCCACTTTGGGCATTTGCCGCAGCACAGCGGTCAACCAGCGCACCTGGCCGGCACGCAGGTGGCGCACCGCCTCGCGCAGGTCTTCGTTCATGCAGTCCCAACCTGGCACCACCGAACCCGCGGGGCAGACTCGCCTGCCAGCGCCCAGGGCATTGCGCAGCATCCGAAAGTAGGAGCGCAGCTGGCTTTCGGGCGTGCCGGTGCGGGTGGCCGCCCAATCCTGAAACTGGCCCGCGGCCTCGTTCAACACCGCCACACCCAGGGATTCCTTCGAGGGGAAGTGGTGGTACAGGCTGGCCTTGCGGATGCCCACGCGCTCGGCGATGTCCTGGAAACTGAAACCCAGGTAAGAGCGCGTCTGCATCAACTCGCGCGCGACCTTCAAGATGTGGTCGCGGGTGCTGATGTCAGCTTGGAGGGTGGTGGTGCTCATGCCTACCTACTGTAAGGTAGGCAACATGCGGTGTCAACCATGCCTTCACAATCACATTGGCCGGCTTGAATCCCCGGGGCACGACCCCAGGTAGCAGGAGCAGGCCAGCACGCTTCAGGAGTCCACCTTGCCCATGCTCATCGTCACCGCCCTGGCCCTGCTGCTGGTCGCGTGGCTGCTCGGCCAACCGCACCTGCAGGAATGGCGGCGGCGGCGCTGGCGAGCACAGCCCTTCCCCGAGGCTTGGCGCCAGATCCTGAAAAAACGCGTGCCTTACCTGCGCGCCCTGCCCGCCGACCTGCAACTGCAGCTCAAAAAACACATCCAGGTCTTCCTGGCCGAGAAGGCTTTCATTGGCTGCGCTGGCCTGGCCATCACCGACGAGATCCGCGTCACCATCGCCGCGCAGGCCTGCCTGCTCATCCTCAACCGACCGCACACGGATTACTACCCCGGCCTGCGCCAGATCCTGGTCTACCCAGGCGCCTTCATCGTGGACAAGGTACACACCGACGAAACCGGCGTGCTGCAAGACCACCAGCGCCAAGTCTTGACCGGTGAGTCCTGGTCGCAAGGTCAGGTGATCCTGTCCTGGCAGGACGCCCTGGAGGGCGCGGCCACCCCGGACGACGCCTACAACGTGGTCATCCACGAGTTCGCGCACCAGTTGGACCAGGAAACCGGCCTGGCCAATGGCGCCCCCAACCTGCCCGGGCCGGAACGTTACCGGCGCTGGTCGCGCGTGATGCACGAAGCCTTCGAGCAACTGCAGGACGAAGCCGCGCACGGCGACGAAGAATCCCTGTTCGATCACTACGGCGCCACCGACCCCGCCGAGTTCTTCGCCGTGGCCTCCGAGACCTTCTTCGAGCGGCCAGGCCCTTTGGCCGAGCGGTACCCCACCCTGTACCATGAACTGTGCGATTTCTACCGCGTCAACCCGCTGAGCTGGTGAATGGACTGGACCCTTGAATTCCACGGCTCGGAAGTGCAATGGA
Source organism: Aquabacterium sp. (assembly GCF_050725395.1). Lineage (GTDB taxonomy): Bacteria > Pseudomonadota > Gammaproteobacteria > Burkholderiales > Burkholderiaceae_C > Aquabacterium. Next base: position 103,169 of record NZ_JBOHHL010000002.1, read on the forward strand.
CTGAAGTGACCGACGGCCAGGCCTGCTTGCGATTTTCAGCCGCGGCGGTGCGGCGGAGAGTAGACGGGGCCCTGGAAGAAGGCCATGTCAAAGGCCTTGAACTGCGCTTTTCCGGGGTCACCGCGGCGGCGGGCGATCCTGCACTGTGCCTTGGCGCGCTGTCCGACAGCCTGCTGACCATCAACGGCGTCCGGCACCGGCACATCCCCGTGCCGTTCGAGGCCCTGGGCGATGTCCGCGCCGAATTCAACTTCAAGTCGGGCACCACGCTGGCCTTGTCGGCCGGGGCGGTGCACGGCCTGCCGCCCGCAGCCCCCCATTTCCAGACGTCTTACGCCTGCTGATAAGGCCGCTTGGGCGGCAACTCGATGCGCTCCTGGTCGTCCCCGGGCACGCTCTTGAACAAGCCGGCCTCCCAATCCTGCGCGGCCTGCACGATGCGCTCCTTCTGGGTCGACACGAAGTTCCACCAGATGAAGCGGTGCCCATCCAGCGGCGCCCCACCAATGATGACCAGGCGGGCCTCGGTGTCGGACGGATTGCTCAGCAGCCCCGCCCCCTCGTCGTTCAGCACCACCATCGTGTGCGGCGCCACGGCCTCGCCATCCAGGCTCAGGGGCTGGTCGATGGCGTAGATGGCGGCTTCCTCGGCCAGCTTGGGCAAGGTCAGACTCTGCCCCGCAGCCAGTTGGATGTCCAGGTACAAGGTGGGTGACAGCGCCTGCACTGGCGAAGTCAAGCCCCAGGCGGTGCCCACCAGCACGCGGACGCGTGCGCCTTCCTGTGTCAGCTCGGGGATGAGGTCGGCCGGGGTGTGCGCGAAGGTTGGGGCCGATTCCTCCTGCGACTGTGGCAAGGCCACCCACAACTGCAATCCATGCGTGCGGCGATCGGCCCGCTTCAGGTCCTCGGGCGTGCGCTCCGAATGCACGATGCCGCGGCCTGCGCTCATCCAGTTGATGGCGCCGGGCTCGATGCGCTGCACCGTGCCCAGGTTGTCGCGGTGCATCATCGCGCCCTCGTAGAGGTAGGTCACCGTGGCCAGCCCGATGTGCGGGTGTGGCCGCACATCGGTGTTCATGCTGGGCGGCTGCACCACTGGCCCGAAATGGTCGAAGAAGATGAAGGGACCGACCGATTGACGCACCCCTGCCGGCAGCATGCGGCGCACCACGAAGCCACCGCCCAAATCGGTCTGGTGTCCGGTCAATGTCAATGTGATCCCCATGCTGCTTCCTTGTCTGCCTGTCGTCCATTGTGCCTGCCGATCAGCGCAAAAAAAAACCCGGCCAGGTCACCCTGGCCGGGTCTTGTCCTGTCCGGGCTTGTTCAGCCCGGGCCGGTCAGCGAGGGGAACCAACCGCCTCGATGATCACGCGGCGGTCAGGTGCCAGGCACTCGACCAGCTTCTTGTTCTTCGCGTTGTCGGCGCCCTTCTTGGCGTCGCAATCGGTGGTCACCGGTTGGCTCTCGCCGCGGCCTTCGATGTAGATGCGTTCAGCCGGCACACCCTGGCCCACCAGGAAATCCTTGACCGATTGGGCGCGGCGCTCGGACAGCTTCTGGTTGTAGGCTTCGGACCCGATGCGGTCGGTGTGGCCCACGGCCACCACGGCTTCCAGGTTCAAGGTCTTGAGCTTGTCGGCGAAGGCCGTCAGGGTGTCCTTGCCAGTGGACGACAGCACCGACTTGTCAAAGGCGAACAGCGCATCGGCCGGGATCGTCACCTTTTGCGAGGTGGGCACCGGAGCAGGAGGCGGTGCCATGGGTTCGGGTGGCGGCGTCACCACGGCCACGGGCTTGGGTTCGCACACCGCCTTGGGCATCAGAGGCTTGTCGCAAATGCAGCCCGCGGGAAAGTCGCTGCCGACCACCGGGGTGCTCTGGGCCAGTTCCACCGACCAGTAGCCGGTGCGCCAGCATTCGCCGGTCGAATTGCGGACGATCATGCGCTGCGAATCGAGAACGTAGGGGGTGTTCGTCGACGAAGGCGGCACGGTGATCGACGGCAGACTCTGCGCACGCACACTGTTCGACACACCAAACGCAGCACACACCACAAGTGCAGCCGCCATCAATTTGCGATTCATGATCATTCCTTTCAACACAATAAAAGCTGGGGTAGTTCGGAAGCTTCACGCTTCTCGTTGAAATCCATTGTGAAGACAGGGGCAGGCACGATCTGTCGGGCATGCCCTAGAAGCCTGTAGGACACCGCCGATATTGCTGTCGGCCGATGCCGATGGCTGGCGGTGCGGCCTCACTGCATGAACCAACCATGGCTGACCACCAGCGACTGGCCGGTCAAGGCATTGGTCGGGAAAGCCGCGAACAGCAGGGCCACCTGTGCCACGTCCTCCGTCGTGGTGAACTCGCCATCCACCGTTTCCTTGAGCATCACGTTCTTGATCACCTCGTCTTCGGTGATGCCCAGCGTCTTGGCCTGCTCGGGGATCTGCTTGTCCACCAAAGGGGTGCGCACGAAACCGGGGCAAATCACATTGGCGCGCACCTTGTGCTTGGCGCCCTCCTTGGCCACGGTCTTGGCCAGGCCGATCAGGCCGTGTTTGGCGGTCACGTAAGGGGCCTTCAACAAGGATGCTTCCTTGGAGTGCACCGATCCCATGTAGATGACGGTGCCTCCCTTGCCGCCGCTGTACATGTGCTTCAGGCAAGCCTTGGTGGTGAGGAATGCACCGTCCAGGTGAATGGCCAGCATCTTTTTCCAGTCGGCGAACTCGAATTCCTCGACAGGGTGCACGATCTGCACCCCCGCGTTGCTGACCAGAATATCCACCGATCCAAAGCGGTCCACGGTGGCCTGCACCGCCTGGTTGACCTGGTCTTCCTGGGTCACGTCCACGACCACGCCGATGGCCTGCGCGCCCGTGGCCACCAATTCCGCGGCGGTGGCATCGGCCGCTGCCTTGTTCATGTCCGCGATCACGATCCTGGCGCCTTCCTTGGCGAACAAGGTCGCGATTTCCTTGCCAATGCCACTGGCCGATCCGGTGATGAAGGCCGTCTTGTCTTTGAGCAACATGTTGATGTCCTGTGAGGGTGGAAGCGGGATGCCGACCCAGCTTAGTCGGCTTTGAATACCCAGTCTGTCGGCGTTGTCTGACACCACGCCGTGGCTTTGACTGATGCCGGCCCACCCAGGCCGCGCCTATTCTGAAATCACAGGTTGACAACCCATGAACACGGAAGGAAGACCACATGAAACACCGCACCTTGCTGATCGCACCCCTGGCCGCCAGCCTGTTGGCACTGGCCGCCTGCGACAACCACAAAACGCCGACGACTGACCATGAAACCGCTGGCCAAAAGCTGGACAGCGCCATCGCCAAGACCGAGCGGAAAACAGACCAGCTTCAAGCTGAAGCCAAGGTCAACGCCGCCGAGGCCAAGCAGGATTCGTCCGCGGCCCTGAACGACGCGGCCATCACCACCCGCGTGAATGCGCAGTTGGCGGCCGACCCCAAGCTCAGCGCCATCAAGATCAACGTGGACACCGACAACGGCCGCGTGCGCCTGAGCGGCACCGCGCCTGACAGCGAAGCCCGTGACCGGGCCACCACCATGGCCTCGGCCGTGAGCGGCGTGGTCACCGTTGACAACCAATTGAAGGTCGAGAAGAAGTCCTAACCCTCACACACAGGAGCACACCATGCTGCACTACGCCGTTGTCTTTTTCGTGATCGCGATCATCGCGGCCCTGTTCGGCTTTGGTGGCATTGCCGCCAGCGCCGCTGGCATCGCCAAATTGTTGTTCGTGGTTTTTGCCGTGCTGGCCGTCGCCAGCTTCCTCGTCAGCCTGATCAAGAAAGCCTGACGCCCGTCAGTCCTGCTCTTCGATAGCTGTTGATAACTCACCGAAAGGAATCCTCATGACTACCATCAAGTCCGTGCAACAAACCGCTTCGCAACTCGCCGACGACGCCACCCAGAACGCCGACGACGCCATCAAGTCGACCCAACGCGCTGCCAACAGCACGCTGGACAAGCTGTCTGACAAGGTGCATGAAGCTGGCGACCACGCCGCCCCGGTCATCAGCCGCCTGGCGGCCCAGGCCGAAGCCCTGACCCGCAAGACCGTCGACACCCTGCGCGATGGCTCCAAGCGTGCACGCCTGCAGGCCACCAACGCGGCCAACTCCACCGTGGGCTACATCAAGGAAGAGCCCGTCAAGTCGGTGCTGATCGCCGCAGCCGCTGGTGCCGCCCTGTTCGCGATCGCACGCCTCGTGACGCGCAACCGCGACCGCGTGTAAACCACGCTTTCAGGCCTGACCGGGAGGTGCCCACATGATTCGTCCGCTGCTGCAACTGATGGCCACCGAGCCAGAGCTGCTGGCCAACCACCTGCAATCCTATGCGGAGTTGTTGGGGGACGAAGTGGGTCACTTCCAGGGTCAGTTCAGACGCCATTGGGTCATGTTCGCGGTGCTGGCCTTGCTGCTCACCGTGACCGTGATCCTGACGGGTGTCTGCCTGATGCTGTGGCTGATCACGCCCGAGGCGCAATTGCGGCAACTGCAGCTGCCCTGGGCCTTGTGGCTGGTGCCCGCCAGCATGGCGGCCGTCTGCACCGCACTGGCCATCGTCATGAAACAAGAAGAGCGCACGCCGGGCTTCCTGGTGCTTCGCCAACAAATCGCCGCCGACATCGCCATGCTCAAGCAAGCGACCGCCTCATGAGCAAGCCCCGCGCACCGCGGCCCGCCGAGCTCCGCCTTCAGCAATCGCGTGAACGCATCCGGCAATGGCTGAGCCATGAAGACGAAGAGTCTGACGAGGACGGCTCGCCGGACCACCCCATCAGCGATCAATTTCAGGCCTGGATGAAAGACCTTCGGGACCACCCGATGCTGTCCTCCGCCTTCAATGCCGTGCAAGGCTGGTGGGAGAGCCACCCCTGGCGCCCCGCCACCCACCTGGCGGGCGGCCTGTTCCGAGAAGCGCTGCAACCCGTGGCCATGAAGCATCCGCTGGCACTGGTGCTGGTGGCTGCCGCCATTGGCGGCTCGCTGGTCTGGTTCCGCCCGGGCCGCGGCTTGGTCAAGTCGCTGCTTTTGAAGGGTGTGGTCTCGCAATCGGTGCTGGGCCTCATCAAGCAGCCCTTCGTGGGCACACTGGCCAACAACTTCATCACCTGGATCCACCAACTGTCCACACCACGCCCACGGTCCTCGACATGAGGCGGCCCCTTCCACGCAGCAGCGTGGCTGGCACGGTCCTGGCCACGCTGGCCATCATCATGGCGCTGTGGTCGGGCCAGCAGTTCATCATCCCGCTGGTCGCCGGCCTGATCCTCTCGGTGCTGGTGGCCCCGATCGTGGACGCGCTGGAACGCCTGATCCGCAGCCGAGTCGCGGGCACGGTGATCGCGCTCATCCTGGTGGTGGGCTTGATCAGCGGCGCCGCCTTGGTCTTCGGCAGCCAGATGCTGCGCGTCACCGACCGCCTGCCCGGCATGATTTCGCTGGCAGCCGAACGCATTGCCGATGCCGACCCTGCGCCCGACTCCATCGTGTCCCGCTCGCGCGAAGCGCTGGAACGGCTGGACCGCGCCGCCAGCCGCCTCACCGGCGTGACCTCACCTCGGCCCACCGTCCCATTGGCACCGCAGAAGCTCACCATGCCGCCGCCCACAGGCCCTAGCGCGGACTCGCCCCTGATCGACAGCGCGACCCTGGCCTTGAAGCAGACCGCCGTCACGGGCTCCAGCGCCTTGCTGCACTTCATGAGCGACTTCGCCATCATCCTCTTTGTGGCCTTCTTCATCCTGATCGGCGGGCAAACGCTGGTCAAGCGCTTCATCGACCAATGGGATGAACAATCCAACGCCAAGCTGCGGGTCGATCACGGCATGCACGAGTGCGCGCGCCAGGTTCGCATCTACGCGGGCGTGCTCCTGTTGACCAACGCCATCATCGGCTTGGCCGTGTGGGCCGTTTTTTCGCTGACCAGCATGCCCGACGCGGCCGGTTGGGGGGTCACGGCGGCGGTGCTGCACGTGGTGCCTTACATGGGCATGGCATTGCTGACCTGCCTGAGCGCAGCCGAAAGCTTCCTGGCCCATGGCAGCTGGGCAGCAGGCCTGGGCATGGCCGGCTTCATCGTCGTGCTGTCCACCGTCATCGGCACCATCGTGACCGCCTGGCTTCAGGGCCGCGCCGCCAAGATGAACTCGGCGGCCGTGTTCATCGGCCTGGTATTCTGGGGCGGGCTTTGGGGAGTGTGGGGCTTGTTCCTCGGCCCAGTGCTGGTGGTGCTCTTCAAAGTGGCGGCGGAACACAGTCCTTCCGGCAAGGGATTGGCCAGGTTGATGCAAGGTTGAACCGCCCAGGAGGCGCCAAGAGCGCCCAATGCAAAGGGCCTGCACCGTGGTGCAGGCCCTTTGCTTGGTGAAGAAGCCCCACCCAGGGGGCTCTTCAACTTACTTCTTGTAGTGCATCTTGGCGCTGTCCATGCAGCTGGACTTGGCATCGCCCGACAGGGCATCGCACTTCTCCTTGGCCACCTTGTATTCGGCGCTGACCTTGTCTTCCACGGCGTCCTTGGAAGCGTTGGTCACTTCCTTGTTCAGCTTGGCTTCGGCCTTGGCCTTGGTCTCGGCGGCCTTGGCTTCCTTCACGCAGACATCCTTGTCATTGCCGGTCTTGTCGTCGCACTTTTCCTTGGCCACGTCGTAAGCCGTTTCAGCCTTCACGTCGGCCAGGTGCTTGCGGTCGCCCACCTTGCCGGTGTAGTTGTATTCCAGTTCGGCCTTGGTGACCTTTTCTTTGGCCTTGGCTTCTGCTTGGCAGATGTCCTTGGCGTTGTCGGCCAGCTTGTCGCAAGCTTCCTTGTCTGCCTTGTAGGTGGCGGTGGCGGCGTCCTTGCCAGCACGGTAGTCGGCTTTGTTGATCGTGCCGGCGGCGTTGGCAAACGACACGGCGCTCAGACAGGCGGCCAGGACAGCTGCTTGGATGGTGGTGGTCTTGGACATGGTGTTTCCTTGCGAGTAGTTAGGTTTTGTGACCTGCCATCGCTGACAGGTTGACCTCCAGTGTCCAGATCCACGCCGCCAACCCAACCGGACGGTGCCGCAAGCGCGCGTAGTTTTTGTCCTACGCAAAACAAAAACCACAGCCCATGCCCGAACTGTAGGTGCCCTCCTACAAACAGCCAAGCCTTATTCCAATTGGCACGGGCCCATGGCCGCAGTGATAATTCAAGCTACCCAAACCGCCCCACAGCCGCGAACCGAGCAGTCAATGACCCCCCTCAAAGCCTTCATCGTTGAAGACAGCCCGGTGATTCGAGAGAACCTCATCGCGACGCTGGAAGAGATGGTGTCTCTGCAGGTGGTTGGCACCGCGGAAGACGAAGCGCACGCCGTGGCCTGGCTCAACGATGGCGACAACGTTTGCGATCTGGTCATCGTCGACATCTTCATCAAGCGTGGTTCGGGGCTGGGTGTGTTGCAAAAAACCCAGCAGGCGCCTTCGTTGCGCAAGCACGTCGTGCTCAGCAATTACGCCACGCCCGACATGCGCCGCCGCTGCCTGGAATTGGGCGCCGACCAGGTCTTCGACAAGTCCAACGAGATCGACAGCCTCATCGACTATTGCGTGGCGCTGGTCAACGGGGGAGCCTCAGGCGTCCCCACCGATGCTCACTGAATCAGGCCGTTCTTCAGCGCGTAATAAGTCAGGTCGCTGTTCGAGGCCAGGTTCATCTTCTCCATCACCCGCGAGCGGTAGGTGCTCACGGTCTTGACGCTCAAGGACATGCTGTCGGCCATGTGGCCGATGGTCTCACCCTTGGCCAGCCGCAGGAAAACCTGGAACTCGCGCTCTGACAGCTGTTCGTGCAAAGACTTTTCAGGATCGCCGCCCAGGCCATCGGCCAGCATCTCTGCCACGCCGGCGGTGATGTACTTGCGGCCTCGGAACACGGTGCGGATCGCCTTGACGATTTCTTCGGGATCGCACTCCTTGTTCAGGTAACCACTGGCGCCCTGGCGCAACAAGGTGAGCGCGTAATGTTCTTCGGGGAAGCCGCTCAGGATCAGCACCGGCAGGTCGGGCGCGCGGGCTCGGATGGCCGCCAAGGCATCGACACCGCTCTGGTCGGGCATGGACAAGTCCATCACCAGGACATCGACATCACCGGCACGCACCAGTTCCAAGGCTTCGCGCCCGGTGGAGGCCTCGCCGGTGACCTTCAGGTCCACCTGGTCGGAGAAAAACTGACGCAGTCCGGCGCGCACGATGGCGTGGTCGTCAATGATGGCAATTCGGATCATGGTCGACGGTCGATCAGTTGGAAGTAGGATGACATGATGATAAGTCTGTCACAGATCAAACGCAGCGCCTATGCTTTCCCTTTGGCAGCATTGGCGGCGTTGGCGATGCTGTTCATCAGCGAGACCTCGTACTGGCAGGCCACCGACTCGCTCGACGACATGAGCATGATGGCGCAGGCGCGCACGCAGATCAACACACTGATGCGCCGCCTGGTCGACGCCGAAACCAGCCAGCGCGGCTACCTGCTGACCAGCCGCAAGGAATACCTCACGCCCCTCAACGGCGCCATCGACGACAGCAATGCCGCCCTGAAGTGGCTGATGCAGTATTACGCCAAGGATGGCGCCAGCCAAAAAGGCGCCCAGGAATTGCAGCTCCTGACGCAACGCAAGCTGGGCGAAGTGGCCATCACCATCCGCCTGCACGACGAAGGCAAGGAGGAAGCCTGGCGGGCCATGGTGCTGTCCAACATCGGCCAGCAGGACATGGAATCCGTGCGCACCGTGGCCACGCAATTGCTCCAGGGTGAGACCGTCAAGGTCAACACCGCCCGCGAAGACGTGCACAACACCCTGATGCTCAACCGCATCGGCGTGGCCGCCATGACCGCGATCAGTTTCCTGGCCCTGACCATGTTCCTGGCGCAAACCAATGCCCTCAACGCGCAGCGCCTGGCGCAGAGCGAGGCCATCCAGGCCGAGCGCGACCAACTGGAGTTCGAGGTCAAGCGGCGCACCACCCACCTCACCGACCTGACGCGCTACCTGCAGACCATCCGCGAGGACGAGCGTGGCCGGCTGGCCAGGGAACTGCACGACGAGCTGGGCGCCCTGCTCACCGCGGCCAAGCTCGACGCCGCCCGCATCAAATCGCGATTGGGCGCGCTCACCCCCGAACTGGCCGAACGCCTGAGCCACCTCAATGAGAACCTCAATGAGGTGATCGCCCTCAAGCGCCGCATCGTCGAAGACCTGTGCCCCTCCTCCCTCAGCACCCTGGGCTTGGTGGCCGCCCTGGAGATCCAGTCGCGCGAATTCGCCACCCGCACGGGATTGCAGGTCGATTGCCACCTGAATCCCGTCAACCTGAGCCCGGCCGCGTCGCTGACCGTCTACCGCCTGGTGCAAGAGGCCTTCACGAACATCGCCAAGTACGCCAAGGCCAAAACGGTGACCGTGGAGTTGGGCACGCAGGACGGCCTGGCCTGCATCACCGTGCAGGACGACGGCACGGGCTTCGACCCCTCGCAACAACCCAGCTCCGCGCACGGCTTGCTGGGCATGCGTTACCGGGTCGAGGCCGAAGGGGGCGAACTGACCCTGCGGTCTGCCCCGGGCCAGGGCACGCGCATCGGCGCCACCGTGCCGCAAAGCAGCTGAGTCAGCCCCCCCTGTTTCTATGGGCTGAACGCCCCGTTCGACGACAGTTGGACGGGGCGTCGTCCTACATGGGAATGCGCGGAACGCTGATGCCTGGCGACAGGGACAAAACCTAAAGTGAGCACATCGACAGACAAACAACGACCTGGAGATCGACATGCTGAAGTGGGCCCTGATATTCGCTCTGATCGCCTTGGTGGCCGGCGTGTTCGGCTTCACAGGCATCGCGGCTGGCGCGGCCAGCATCTCCAAGTTCCTGTTCGTGCTGTTCCTCGTCCTCTTCATCGTGGTGGTCGGCCTGGCCTTGCTGGGCATCGGCGCCATCAAGAAGTGAGTCGTCCGGTTTCATTCATTCAGTTAGTCAATCAGTTCCCAAAAAGGAGAATTTCCATGATCTTCAACAAACGCACCGCCGCTGTCCTGGCCCTGGCCGCCTCTTCCTTGATCATCATTCCCGGCTGCGCCGTGACCCGTGATCAATCGACCGTGGGCGAGTACGTTGACGACGCCACGATCACCACCAAGATCAAGGCCAAGTTCGTGGACGCCAAGTCGGTGGACGCCGCGTCCATCCACGTCGAAACCTTGAACGGCACCGTGCTGCTGTCGGGCTTCGCCAAGAGCCAGAACGAGAAGGATTCTGCCGCCGCGATTGCCCGCGAAGTCAAGGGCGTGAAGTCGGTCAAGAACGAAGTCGCCGTCCGCCCCTGAGGCATGAGCTGACTTTCTGAAAGACACAGAAATGTGGCGCCACGCCGAAACAGTTGCCTCAGCTCTGTTCGGCGTGGCGTTGCCATGACAGGGAGGACCCATGAACAATCACACTGCCAACGCACAGTCCATGGATGGTTTTGACGTCTGGTTTTTTGGCGGCACCCCTGGCCCCGGAGAAACGGACCCGGCCTGCACCTTGGCAGAGCCCACCACCCGGGCCATCGATGAAGACGACGCCAGGATTCCGGCTTTTGCACACCGGTGCGGCTGCGGCCAGCACCAGCCAGCCCAAGCAGCTGCGCCATTGGCCAAACCCAGCCGGCAGCCTGCTCGGACCGCAGGACTGGCACTGCACTTCTGACCGAATCCGTGCCTGATGGGCCGGCAGAACAAAGAAGTTGCGAATCGTTCGTATTCGAACTTAGAATGGGGCAATGAACCCCACCCATCCCACAGCACCCTCGTCGTCGTCCATCACCCTCGACACGCTGCCGGTGCACGTGGTGGCCACCATCCAGGGCATCCGCACCGCCACGAAAGACGGCGCTGCACTCAAGCGCCGCCTCATGGAGCTGGGCTTCGTGCCTGGCGAACGCGTCGAGGTCTTGCGCCGCGTGCTCGTCGGCCATGGCCCCATGGCCGTGCGCGTCGGCACCAGCACCTTCGCCATGCGCCCCCTGGAATCCTCCTTGATCGAAGTCGTCCACGCCTGACCTCTTCCTCCGAACAGCAGTTTCCGCCATGTCCGATGCGGCCTTCGCGCCAATCCCCACTTCGCCGCTGATCGCCCTGGTGGGCAACCCCAACTGCGGCAAGACGGCGCTGTTCAATCGCCTGACCGGCGCCCGCCAGAAGGTGGGCAACTATGCCGGCGTGACGGTCGAGCGCAAGGAAGGCCAGTTCGTGTCGCCCGCTGGCCAGGCCTGGCGCGTGCTCGACCTGCCAGGCGCTTACAGCCTGCTGCCCGCCACGCCCGATGAAACCATCACCCGCGACGTGATCGCGGGCACGCGCGCCGGCGAGGCCAGCCCGGTCGGCCTGGTTTGCGTGGTCGATGCCACCAACCTGCGCCTGAACCTGCGCATGGTGCTGGAGCTGAAATCGCTGGACGTGCCCATGGTGGTGGTCATCAACATGATGGACCTGGCCAAGAAGCGCGGCATCCAGATCGACTTGGCCAAACTGCAGCAGGCGCTGGGCGTGCCCGTGATCGAGGCCGTGGCCGTGAAAGCCGGCGGCGAGAAAGCCCTGCTGGCCCAACTGGACAAGCTGGACTGGTCGCGCCGGCCCGGCCAGACCGCCACCCGCCCCGTCGAGCGCATCGCCGACATCCCGGTCGAAACCACCCACCAGCGCGTGAGCGAACTGCTGGCGCGCTGCGTGGTCATGCCCGCCGCCGGCCCCAGCCTCACCGCCAAGATCGACCAGTACGCCCTGCACCCGCTGCTCGGGCCGGTGATCCTGGCCGTGCTGATGTTCCTGGTGTTCCAGGCCGTGTTCAGTTGGGCCGCCGCCCCCATGGAACTGATCGACACCTCCGTGGGCGAGCTGGGCACCTGGGTCGGTTCCCACATGGGCGCGGGCATGCTGCGCGGCCTGCTGGTCGACGGCATCATCAGCGGCGCGGGCAGCGTGCTGGTGTTCTTGCCGCAGATCCTGATCCTCTTCTTCTTCATCCTGGCGCTTGAAGACTCCGGCTACCTGCCGCGCGCGGCTTTTTTGCTGGACCGCGTCATGGGCAGCGTGGGCCTGTCGGGCCGCGCCTTCATCCCGCTGCTCTCCAGCTTCGCCTGCGCCATCCCGGGCATCATGGCCACGCGCACCATCGCCAACCCGCGCGACCGCCTGGTCACTATCCTGATCGCGCCGCTGATGACCTGCTCGGCCCGCTTGCCGGTCTACGCGCTGTTGATCGCCGCCTTCATCCCCAGCCGGACCGTGGGCGGCATCTTCAACCTGCAAGGGCTGGTGCTGTTCGCCCTGTACGCGGCCGGCATCCTGGCAGGGCTGGTCGTGGCGCTGGTGCTCAAGCTGTTCATGAAGCAGTCGCACGCGCAACCGCTGCTGATGGAATTGCCCGACTACCACTGGCCTCATGCGCGCAACCTGCTGCTGGGCTTGTGGGAGCGCGCCCAGATCTTCGTGTCGCGCGTGGGCACCATCATCCTGGCGCTGATGGTCATCCTGTGGTTCCTGTCGAACTACCCTGCGCCCCCCCCTGGGGCCACGGGGCCGGCCATCGACTACAGCCTGGCCGGCCTGGCTGGCCGCGCGCTCGAAGTGATCTTCGCCCCCATCGGTTTCAACTGGCAGATCTGCATCGCCCTGGTCCCTGGCCTGGCGGCGCGCGAAGTGGCGGTCAGCGCCCTGGGCACGGTGTACGCCATGTCCCAGACCGGCGATGAACTGACCGGCGCGCTCACCACCGTGATCGGGCAGGCCTGGTCCCTGCCCACCGCCCTCTCCCTGATGACCTGGTATGTGTTCGCGCCGCAGTGCCTGTCCACCATGATCGTGGTCAAGCGCGAAACCAATGGCTGGACCATGCCCTTGATCATGACGGCCTACCTGTTCCTGCTGGCTTACGCGGCGTCCTGGGTGGTCTACCACTCGGCCTTGGCCTGGCTGGGAGCCTGAAGCGATGAACGGCAGCCCGCTCTGGCAGGACCTGGTGGCGCTGGGCATCGTGGTGCTGGCGGCCATTTACCTGGCGCGGCGCTGGTGGCCGGCCCTGGCCTCGTTGCTGGGCCTGAAATCGGCACAGAACGCTGCCAACAAGGCCGCCTGCGGCCAGCCAGGAGGCGCCTGCAAGCAGTGTGGCTCCTCCGGCGACACGCCTCAGCGTGACCACCGCATCACGATCGTGCGGCAGCGCAGCAAATAGCCACTGACGGCGCATGGCAACCCCTCGGTTCAGGGGTGAAAATCCCCCGCACTGGGGGTGCCAAACTGGGCCAAGTGGGATATACACTGGTCTGCAACCACTTAATATCAGGTTTTCTACCAATCCCATGCGCCCACTTTTCGCCATCGCACCCCTGGCCCTGGCATTCGTGCTTTTAGGCCCCACCACCACGGACGCGACCTCCGCCGCCAGTCCGTCGTTGGCCGCGAAGGTGTGGCACCTGGTGTTCGACCGTGACGGCAGTGGCGGCACCAGCCCTTCGCAGGTCAAGCCAGCCAGCAGCCTGACCGAAGCCTCGGCCCTGAACCGCTGACACGCGCAGTCCGTTCTGGACAATCCCCGGCTTGGCACTACACTAGCCACTGCTCCGGGGTGTGCCTCGCGATGAACCAAGCTTCGTCGTGCTGCGCTGAGATGGAAATCTTCCGAACCCGCTGAACTTGATCCGGCTCATACCGGCGAAAGAAGAGCTGTACCTGTGTGGACCTCCGCCTGTCAATGGCGAAGGGTCCCGGCTTGGGCCCAGGCACCCTCGGAGCATGTGTTGCCACCACTGCCATCCGAAGGACACCGCCCATGAACGCACCCGATCCCGCCGCCGCCCTGGCCAGCTTGAGCGAACTCGCGCGCCTGACGCGCGAACCTTTGCCCGCATCCCGCAAGGTCTACGTGGAGGGCAGCCAGGCCGGGGTGCGCGTGCCCATGCGCGAGGTGTCGCTGACCAATGGTGAAGCGGTCTCCCTGTACGACTGCTCCGGCCCCTACTCCGACCCCACGGTCGAGATCGACGTGACGCGCGGACTGCCGCCGGTTCGCGAAGCCATCATCCTGGCGCGCGGCGACACCGAAGCCTACGAAGGCCGCCGCATCCAGGCGGTCGACGATGGTTTGAAGCCCGACGAGCGCCACGACGAGCGCATGGCCGCCCTGCGCCAGGCGGCCGCTGCCTTGCAGCGCACCCCGCGCCGCGCCAAGTCTGGCCACAACGTGACCCAGATGCACTACGCCCGCCAAGGCATCATCACGCCCGAGATGGAGTACGTGGCCATCCGCGAGAACCAGCGTCGCCTTGAACTGGCCGATGGCGTGGGCGATTGGCGCACGGCTTACAGCCAGGACGCCGAGCGCGAAACCCGCCTGCGCGGCAACCCCCTGGGCGCCATGATCCCGCGCGAGATCACGCCCGAGTTCGTGCGTTCGGAAGTGGCGCGCGGCCGCGCCATCATCCCAGCCAACATCAACCACACCGAGCTGGAGCCGATGGCCATCGGCCGCAACTTCCTGGTCAAGATCAACGCCAACATCGGCAACTCGGCGGTCACGTCAAGCATCGAGGAAGAAGTCGAAAAGCTGGTGTGGGCGATCCGCTGGGGCGCCGACAACGTGATGGACCTGTCCACCGGCAAGCACATCCACACCACGCGCGACTGGATCGTGCGCAACAGCCCCGTGCCCATTGGCACCGTGCCCATCTACCAAGCGCTCGAAAAAGTCGGCGGCGTGGCCGAAGACCTGAGCTGGGCCATTTACCGCGACACGCTGATCGAGCAGGCCGAACAGGGGGTGGACTATTTCACCATCCACGCGGGCGTGAGGCTTCCCTTCATTCATCTGACGGCGGGGCGCCGCACGGGCATCGTGTCACGCGGGGGCTCGATCCTGGCCAAGTGGTGCATCTCGCACCACAAGGAAAACTTCCTGTACACGCACTTCGAAGAGATCTGCGAGATCATGAAGGCGTACGACGTGAGCTTCTCGCTGGGCGACGGCCTGCGTCCAGGCTCCTTGAGCGATGCCAACGACGAAGCGCAATTCGCCGAGCTGCGCACGCTGGGCGAGCTGACGCAGATCGCCTGGAAGCACGATGTGCAGACCATGATCGAAGGCCCTGGCCACGTGCCCATGCACCTGATCCAGGCCAACATGGATGAACAACTCAAGACCTGCCACGAGGCGCCCTTCTACACCCTGGGCCCGTTGACCATCGACATCGCGCCGGGCTACGACCACATCGCCTCGGCCATTGGCGCGGCGATGATCGGGTGGATGGGCACGGCCATGCTCTGCTACGTGACGCCTAAGGAACACCTGGGCCTGCCCAACCGCGACGACGTCAAGCAGGGCCTGATCGCCTACAAGATCGCGGCGCACGCGGCCGACGTGGCCAAGGGGCACCCGGGCTCGCGGGCCCGCGACGATGCCTTGTCGCAAGCGCGCTTCGACTTCCGCTGGCAGGACCAGTTCAACCTGGGCCTGGACCCGGAAACCGCGCGCGACTTCCACGACGAGACCCTGCCCAAGGACGCTTCCAAGGTGGCGCACTTCTGCTCGATGTGCGGCCCCAAGTTCTGCTCGATGAAGATCACGCAGGAAGTGCGCGAGTTCGCCGCGCAGGGCATGCAGGACAAGTCGGCGGAGTTCAAGCAAGTCGGCGGTGAGCTGTACATCCCGATCAAATCCGAAGCACCCAAGGCCTGAGCAGCGCGACATGCAAGCAGCTGTGCAAGGCTTGAACATCGGCATCGCAGGCGCGGGCTTGCTGGGCCGCCTGGTGGCGTGGACCCTGGCCCACGCTGGCCACCGGGTCAGCGTCTTCGACCCCGCTGGCGGCCCCGAACCCACCTTCGACGGACAGGGGGCCGCGGGCTTCACCGCGGCCGGCATGCTCAGCCCCACCGCCGAACGCGAAACCGCCGACGACGACCTGGCGCAACGCGGCTGGCAGTCCATCGCCCGCTGGCAGCAGATCGCCGAAACGCTGGGCCAATCGCGCCCCGGCACGCCCAGGCTGTTTGAACGCCAAGGCAGCCTGCTGGTGGCCCATGGCAGCGACCAGGGCGCCGCGCGCCGCGTGCTGGCGCGACTGGGCGAGGGCGGGGACGCCTCCACCTCCGGCACGCAACCTCAAATGCTGGACGCGGCCACCCTGACCGAACTGGAGCCTTCGCTGCACAGCACCATGGGCCGCCTGCACGCCTGGATGCTGGCGGGCGAAGCCCACATCGACACGGTGCGCACCCTGCAGCACCTGCACGACGACGCGCCTTCGGTGCAGTGGCACTGGGGCCGGCCCGTGCAGGAGGTGCGGGCCGGCCACCTCGACCAGCACCGCTTCGATTGGGTCTTCGACCTGCGCGGCGTGGGCGCCAAGGCCACGTGCGCGGTGCGTGGCGTGCGGGGCGAGATGGTCTGGCTGCACGCGCCAGGCCTGGGGCTGAAGCGCCCGGTGCGCCTCCTGCACCCGCGCCACCGCGTCTACGTGGTGCCACGGCCCGGTGATGTGGTGCTGGTGGGCGCCAGCGAGATCGAGACCGAGGACCGTTCACCGATGTCGCTGCGCAGCGCGGTCGAACTCATGGCCGCCGCGCACAGCGTGCTGCCGGCCCTGGCCGAAAGCCGCATCCTGCGCATGGACGTCAACCTGCGCCCTGCTTTGCCCGACCACCGTCCGCTGTGCCACGTTGAAGCTGGCCTCGTGCGCATCAATGGCCTGTACCGCCACGGCTGGCTGCTCGGCCCATCGTTGGTGGACGAAGCCCTGGGCCAGACCGGCTTGCTGCCCACCGCCCCTCATTGAAACCCCAAGACACCACCATGAAGACCAGCGCACCCATCACCGTGCACACCGACCGGGGGCCTCGGCAATTGCCCGCCGGCAGCACGGTCGCCCAGTTGCTGACCCAGTTGCAAACCGAAGACCCCGAGTCCCTGGCCACCGCCGTCAATGGCGAGTTCGTGTCCCGCGGTGAACGCGAGCGCCACGTGCTGCACGACGGCGACACCCTGCTGTGCTTCACCGCCATCACCGGAGGCTGAAGATGGATGCTGCCTGGTGCATCGGTGACACGCGGTTGAGCAGCCGCTTCTTGCTCGGCACCGCGGGCTATCCCTCGCCGCAGGTGCTGCGCGAGGCCATCGTCGCCTCGGGCAGCCAGGTGCTGACGCTGGGCCTCAAGCGCACGCTGGCCGTGCCAGGTGGCGGCGACAACGGCTTCGTCGACATCATCCGCAGCACCGCCCGCGAACAAGGCGCCCACTTGCTGCCCAACACCGCTGGCTGCCGCAGCGCCCGCGAGGCCATCACCCTGGCCCACATGGCGCGTGAGCTGCTCGGCACGCACTGGGTCAAGCTGGAAGTGGTGGGCGACGAACAGACCTTGCAGCCCGACCCCTTCGAGCTGGTCGATGCCGCGCGTCAACTGGTGAAAGATGGCTTCGAGGTGCTGCCCTATTGCACCGACGACCTGGTCACCTGCCAACGCCTGGTCGATGCCGGGTGCGCGGTGCTGATGCCTTGGGGTGCCCCCATCGGCTCGGGCCTGGGCCTGCTCAACCCCTGGGCCTTGCGGACCTTGCGTGCGCGCTTGCCCGACACCACCTTGATCGTCGACGCGGGCCTGGGCGCCCCATCGCACGCGACCGCGGCCATGGAGCTGGGCATGGACGCCGTGCTGCTGAACTCGGCCGTGTCGCAATCGGGCGACCCGGTGCGCATGGCCACGGCCTTTCGCCACGCGGTCGAAGCAGGCCGCGCCGGCTTCGACGCGGGCCTCATGCCCACCAGCGATGTGGCCGTGGCCACCACGCCCGTGGGCGGTCAACCTTTCGTGCTGCTGTGATCAACAAGAAGACGCCCCCCATCCTCTGGAGCATCGCCGGCCACGACAGTGGCGGTGGTGCCGGCCTGAGCGCCGACCAACGCGCGGCCGACGCCATGGGCGTGCACCTGTGCCCCGTGGTGTCTGCGATCACGGCTCAGAACTCGCAAGGCGTCGAGGCCGTGTTCGCGGTGGACGCCGCCCAACTCGACGCGCAATTGAACGCGCTGTCGCGTGACATGCCGCCCGCCGCCATCAAGACCGGCTTGCTGGGCAGCGTGGGCGCCATCCAGACCGTGGCGCGTTGGGTCGACCATCTGCGGGCCAGCACGCCCCCTGGGATGGACCCGCACCGCCACCTGGCCCTGATCGTGGACCCGGTGCTGGGCGCCTCGGCTGGTGGGGTGCGCTTCACCGACGAGCGCATCCAATTGGCCTACCGCGATGTACTGCTGCCGCGCGCCACGGTCATCACCCCCAACCGCGGCGAGGCCTTCAGGCTCCTGGGCCCAGGCAGCGAGGAGCTGAGCATCCCCGCTTTGGCCGAGGCCCTGCGTGCTCTGGGCACCCGCGGCATCGTGATCACCGGGGGTGATGACCCGACCGAAGCACACCAGCAGGCGCTGGACTGGCTGGACACGCCGCACGCGCGTGGCTGGCTCACCTCACCCCGCGTGGACACGCGTGATCACCATGGCACGGGCTGCACCTTCGCCACCGGCGTGGCCTCGGCCTGGGCCTTGGGCCATGTGGAGGCCGATGCCGTGGTGCTGGCCAAGATGCTGACCCACCATGCCCTGAGCCACAGCCGTGCGGCGGGCCAAGGCCCGGGGCCAGTGATCGCCCGCAATGGTTTCGCGGCTGGGCCTGCGCATGGCGGCGCGCCCTTGCCCTGGCTGGGCTTGGGCGAAGCCTTGCCCTGGCGGCTCACGGCGTCGGCCGTGGACGGTTCAGCACCGCTGTTCCAGCGATTCACGCCCCCCGCCGACGGCCTGTACGGCATCGTGGCCCACGCCCAGGGGATGGGTGCCGCGCTGCAGGCGGGTTGGCGTTGCCTGCAACTGCGGCACAAGTGCCAAGAAAGCTTGTCCCCGCATCTGCAGGACAGCCTCCAGGCCTGTGCCGACGTGAGCGCCCAGCTGTTCATCAACGACCACTGGCGCGAAGCCCTGGCGCTGAGCACCTCGGGGCAAAGCCAGCTCGGCATCCACCTGGGCCAGGAAGACCTGCTGGCCATGAGCGCCGAAGACCACGCGGTGCTGCGCTCGGCCCGCCACCGGCTCATGCTCGGCATCAGCTCGCACAGCTTGTGGGAACTGGCGCGTGCGGCCGGCTTGGGCGCCAGTTACATCGCTTGCGGACCGGTGCAGGCCACCACCACCAAGGACATGCCCTGGCATCCCCAAGGTCTGGACAACCTGCGTTGGTGGACCGCCCACAGCCCCGAGCCCGTGGTCGCCATCGGCGGCCTGTTGGCGCCCGCCGATGTTCAGCGCTTTGCCACCGCCGGGCCTGCCGCCCTGTGCGTGGTCAGGGGCATGGGCATCGAAGGTGATGCACACAACACGGCCACCACCCTCGCCGGACTGCGCCAAGCTGTGCTGGCAGGACGATCGAAGGCGAATCCGACACAGCCCGCCACCCTGCCGCACCCTGTGCTCTGAACCTCAAGGATCAGACGCGCTCGAGCACCACCGCGATGCCCTGACCCACGCCAATGCACATGGTGACCAGCGCATAGCGGCCGCCCGTGCGGTGCAATTGGTGCACCGCCGTCAGCGCCAGGCGCGCCCCCGATGCGCCCAAGGGATGCCCCAGCGCAATGGCACCGCCGTTCGGATTCACGCGCGGATCGCCATCGTGCAAGCCCCACTGGCGCATCACGGCCAGGCCTTGTGCTGCAAAGGCCTCGTTCAATTCGATGACGTCCATCTGGTCGATCGTCATGCCCAGGCGCGCCAACAGCTTGAGCGAAGCCGGCGCCGGGCCGATGCCCATGATGCGCGGCGGCACACCCGCCACGCCCATGCCCACCACACGCGCCAGCGGCGTCAACTGGTGTTCGCGCGCGGCCACTTCCGAGGCCACCAGCAAGGCGCAGGCGCCATCGTTGATGCCCGAGGCATTGCCCGCCGTGACCGTGCCCTCGGGCATGACCACAGGCTTGAGTTTGGCCAGCGAGGCCAGCGTGGTCTCGCGCGGGTGCTCGTCGGCGCTCACGGTCACCGCATCGCCCTTCTTTGGCGCGATGCTCACCGGGGTGATCTCGGCGTCGAAGAAGCCGGCCCGCTGCGCCGCCACGGCTTTGCGTTGCGAGGCCAGCGCGAAAGCATCCTGGTCCTCGCGGCTGATGGCGAACTCGCGTGCCACGTTCTCGGCCGTCTCGGGCATGGCATCGATGCCGTGCAGCGCCTTCATCAAAGGATTGACGAAACGCCAGCCGATGGTGGTGTCGAAGGTGGCCACGTTGCGGCTGAAGGCGGTGTCGGCCTTGGCCGTGACGAAAGGCGCGCGGCTCATGCTTTCGACGCCGCCCGCGATCACCAGGTGGGCCTCGCCCGACTTGATGGCGCGCGCCGCCGTGCCCAGGGCATCCAGGCCCGAGCCGCACAGGCGGTTGACGGTGGCGCCCGGCACATCCAGCGGCAAACCCGCCAGCAACGCGGCCATGCGGGCCACGTTGCGGTTGTCTTCACCGGCCTGGTTGGCACAGCCATAAAGCACGTCGTCGATCAGGGCCGGGTCCAGGCCGGGGTGGCGCGCCAGCAAAGCCCGCAGCGGGATCGCCGCCAGGTCGTCCGTGCGCACCGAGGACAAGGCCCCGCCATAGCGCCCGAACGGCGTGCGCAGGCCATCGCAGATGAAGGCATCGTTCCGCATCGGTCAAAGTCCCTCGTCGGACAACCACTGGCGCAGCGTGCGGACCATGTCGCGGTCGTTGTGCAGCCAGGCGTTGTGGCGGTAGTCGTTGAAATAAGCCTCTTCGGCCGACAGCTCGCTCACGCTTTCGTAGACGAAGCGCAGCACCATCTGGCCGGCTTGCGGCTCCTCGATGGTGATGGTCAGGCGGATGGGGGTGGTGTCACCGTGTGGCTGGGGCGTGAACTCCAGGCGCTTGAACGGGTCGGCCAGCACCTCGTCCTCCATGGCGTTGGCGCCGAAGCTCACCGTGCGCCGGATCACGCCAGGCTCGATTTCGCGCCACTCGCAGGTGTCGGGCCCCAGGGGAAAGCGCTGGGGCGTCTGCACGCGGGCCATGAGTCCACGCCAGATTTGCTCGCGCGTGAAAGGCGGCACCACGGTCTGGGCCGCCACGCTGGGGGAGTTGATCTCGATCAGGTGTTCAAAGCGCATGACCTTGAGCTTAGCGCAATGGCACCTTCTTCAAAAATCGACGCTGACGCGATTCTTCCTCGCGTCAGCCCTTGCCCGCGCTGGTTTTCCAGGGCAGCCGCCTGCGGTGGACCGCTTGGCGCGGCCACGCCGGGTGGCCTACACTGGCACCTGTATCGACCGTTCATGACCTGCGTTTGCCCGCAGTCCAGCCCATGTCCCAGAGCACCCTTGCCAGCCCGGCCCCGATTTCCAACCAGACGACGCCCCAGGCGGTTCAATGGCTGCCCAAGGCCGTGCTCAACGCCCATGGCTGCGGCGGCGACTGCACGGTGCCGGACGAGGCCAACGCCCGCTGGCCCCGCGCCGAGGTGCTGGCCCTGTTCAACCTGCCCTTCAACGACCTGATGTGGCGCGCCCAGCAGGTGCACCGCGCACACTGGGACCCCAACGAGGTCGAGCACGCCACGCTGCTGTCGGTCAAGACTGGCGGCTGCGAAGAAGACTGCGGCTACTGTCCCCAAGCCGCCCGCTACGACACCGGCGTCAAGGCCAGCAAGCTGATGTCGCCCGAGCAGGTGCGCGAAGCCGTGGTGGCCGCGAAGGAAGCCGGCGCCAGCCGTTTCTGCATGGGCGCCGCCTGGCGCGCCCCCAAGGACCGCGACATCGAGAAAGTGGCCGAACTGATTGGCGTCATCAAGGACGAAGGCCTGGAAGCCTGCTGCACCCTGGGCATGCTCACCGAACCACAAGCCCAGGCCCTGAAAGACGCCGGCCTCGACTACTACAACCACAACCTGGACACGGCGCCCGAACTGTACGGCGACATCATCACCACGCGCGACCAGCAGGACCGCCTGGACACGCTCTCGCACGTGCGCTCGGCCAGCATCAAGGTCTGCAGCGGCGGCATCGTCGGCATGGGCGAAACGCGCGAGGGCCGCGCCGGCCTGATCGCCCAGTTGGCCAACCTGCCCACGCACCCCGAGTCCGTGCCCATCAACGACCTCGTGCGCGTGCCCGGCACGCCCCTGGCCGACACGCCCCAACTCGACCCGCTCGAGTTCGTGCGCACCATCGCCGTGGCCCGCATCACCATGCCCACGGCACGGGTGCGCCTGTCGGCCGGCCGCCAGCAGATGAGCGAAGCCGTGCAGGCCATGTGCTTCCTGGCCGGCGCCAATTCCATCTTCTATGGCGACAAGCTGCTGACCACCGGCAACCCCGAGGTCGACCGCGACCGTGCCCTGCTGAGCAAGCTGGGCCTGCGCAGCGGCAAGGCCGTCACGGCGCGTGTTGAAGCCACCTGATGCGCCCGGGCGACACGCCGATTCGCCAGACCGACATGTTCACGCATCACGTTGAGCGCTGCACCATAATCGCCTGAGCCACCCCGGGTGGCGCAGGAGTGCCTTGATGCCGATCTCCCGTCGGAAGCGATTCAGCCTTCGGGCCACACTGCTGTACGCCGTGTTCGCGGCGCTGTGGATTTTCTTGTCCGACCGCGTTCTGGCCACTTTCAGCAACCTCGGCTCGATCACGAATTTTTCGACGCTCAAAGGGCTGCTTTTCATCCTGGCGACCGCGGTCATGCTGTGGTTCACGCTCCAGCATGTGCCCGAGGAAGCCGAGCCCGGCCCCATGGTCGATGACGGCCGACCCAAGGCCTCGCTGAAGAGCCTGCTCTGGGGCCTGGGCTTTCCCATCGCGGCGGCGGCCATCCAATGGGCCTTCTGGTCCACCATCAGCCCCATCGCCTTGCTGCTGTTCTATCCGGCGGTCTTCGCGGCCTCCTGGCTGGGCGGCTGGCTGTCGGGCGTGGTGGCCACGGCGCTGTCGGCCGTTTTCGCCTGGTCGCTGTTCATGCCGGGGCAGGCCAGCTCGGTGGTGGCCATCGGCGTGTTTTGCACCATGGGCCTGCTGATGAGCCTGGTCCTTGAATGGCTGCGCCAGGCCGAACACGAGGCCGGCAACACCCGCTTCAAGGCGCTGGTCGAGCAATCGCTGGCCGGCATCTACATCGTCCAGGGTGAGCACCTGCTCTACGCCAACCCCCAGTTCGCCCACATGCTGGGTTACGACAACCCCGAGCAGATCGTCCAACGCGTGCCCATCATGGACCTGGTGATGCCACAGGACCAGGCCGAGGTGGCCAGGCAGTTGCAACGGCGCTTCGACAAGCTCGACCAGGAGCTCCGCCAAGCTTTCACCGGCCGGCGCCGAGATGGCTCGGCCGTGCAACTGGAAGTGCATGGGCGCGTCGTGCCCACCCAGCGCGGCGATGTGGTGATCGGCCTGGTGCTGGACGTGAGCGAGCGGCACCGCACCGAGGCGGCCCTGCAGCGCAGCGAGCAACTGCTGCGCGCCGTGATCGAAGGCACGACGGATGCCATTTTCGTGAAAGACCGGGACGGCCGCTACCTGATGGTCAACCAGTCGGCCTCGAACTTCCTGGGGCGCCCCATCGACCAGATCGTCGGCCATGACGACCACGACCTGTTTCCCCCGGAGTCCGCCGCCCTGATCCAGGCGGGCGACGAACGCCTCAAACAGACGCGCGCCACCTGCACCACCGAAGACCGCTTGACCATGCGCAATGGCCAGCAGCTGACCTTCCTGGTCACCAAGGGCCCGATCTTCGACACCCAGGGCGAGATGGCCGGCATGTTCGGCATGGCGCGGGACATGACCGCCACCATGTCAGCACAGGAAGCGCTGCGGGACAAGCAAGTGCTGCTCGACCGCATGAGCATCCTGGCCAAGGTCGGCGGGTGGAGCATCGACATGGGCACCCGGCAAGGCAGCCGCACCGACGGGGCCGCGCGCATCCTCGACCTGGATCCCAAACTGCCAAGCTCCCTGACGTTCACCAGCGGCATGGAGTATTTCGCGGACCATGAACGAAGCTTGATCACGCAAGCCCTGCTGGAAGCCGTCGAGCATGGCAAGCCCTTCGCCATGGAGCTGGAGCTGACCAGCCACCTCGGGGTGCGCAAATGGATCCGCACCCAGGGCGAGCCCATCTGGCAGGACGGCAAGGTGGTCCGCATCGAAGGCGCCATCCAGGACATCAGCGAAGTGCAGCAAGCGCGCCATGCCCTGCAAACGCACCAGGAACACCTGGAGCAGACCGTGCGGCAACGCACCGCCGAACTGGACGCCGCGCGCCAGGAGGCCGAGCGCCTCAGTCAGATCAAGAGCGAATTCCTGGCCAACATGAGCCACGAAATCCGCACCCCGCTCAATGGCGTGTTGGGCCTGGCCCAGATCGGCCACCGGGACCACACGGGTTCCGCCCACCAGATCTTCGCGCAGATCCTGGACTCGGGGCGCCTGCTCCTGGGCATCATCAACGACATCCTCGATTTCTCGAAAATCGAGGCGGGCAAGCTGCACATCGAGGCCCTGCCCGTGAACCTGGCCGACGTGCTGGCCCGCGCCACCGCCCAATTCCACGACCGCGCCCTGGTCAAGGGCATCGGCCTGCACAGCCACCTCAGCCCCGACCTGCCTGCCCTGTGCGAAAGCGACCCCCTGCGGCTGGAACAGATCCTGTTGAACCTGCTGTCCAACGCCGTGAAGTTCACGATGCGGGGCGAGGTGAGCGTGTCGGCCGCGTCGCGCGATGGGCGGCTGGTGCTGACCGTGGCCGACACCGGCATCGGCATGAGCCCTCAGCAGGTGAACGAGCTGTTCCGGCCTTTCGAGCAGGCCGATGGCTCGACGACGCGGCAGTTCGGTGGCACTGGCCTGGGCCTGTCGATCACCAAAAGGCTGGTGGAAATGCTGGGGGGCGAGATCCGCGCCCGCAGCGAGTTTGGCCAAGGCACGCGGTTCGAGGTCGTGCTGCCGCTGGTGGCCGTTCCGCCAGCCGCCCCCTCAACCCCCTGCACGGATCACACCATGGACCAAGACGACTCCCTGAAAACCGAAGCCCAGGTGGGGCAACGGCTGGCAGGCCTGCGCGTGCTGGCCGCCGAGGACAACCAGGTCAACCAATGGGTGCTCAACGAGCTGCTGCAGATCGAGGGTGTGCGGGTGACCATGGTCGATGGCGGGGCCGAAGCCCTTGCCCAGCTGGCGTCCGGCGGGGCCTCGAATTTCGACCTGGTCCTGATGGACATCCAGATGCCCGCCATGGACGGTTACGAAGCCACCCGGCGCATCCAGGCCATCGCGCCGCAACTGCCCGTGATCGGCCAGACCGCGCACGCCATGGCCGAGGAACGCAGCAAATGCCTGGCCGCCGGCATGGTCGACCTGGTGGTCAAGCCGATCAACCTGGAAGACCTGGTGAGCACGCTGCGGCGGCACGCGCCGCACTGACCGATCAGCCGCGCTTCTTGGGCACCCAGGCCCAGACCATCTCGCACTGGATGGGCTCGCCGCCCGATTCGTCGGTGATGCTGACGGGCACGGTCACCTCGCCCTTGTCCTGCGTGCGGATCTGCTGGATCTGTTCGGGACGCAGCTGCGCCACCGCCTTCATGTCGCCCTGCGCGCGCTTGAGGTAATCGACCTTGAGCGTCTTGATCAGGGGCAGCTTGTCGTCGGGCACGTTCATGCCCACGCAAAAGCCCGTGGCGGTCTCGGCCAGCAGGGCCATGGCGGCCGCGTGCAGGCCCTTGATGTGGTTCTGCACCTTGCGCCGATTGCGGAGGCTGACGACCACGCGTTCATTCGAGAGCTCTTCGAAACGCAGACCGGCCGACCCCACCATGGGCACCACATTGCCCAGCATGAAACTGGTCAACCAGGGGCTCAAACCGGCAGGCAGGCCCTGAAAACGGGCAACGTTGCGGCTGAGTTGATTGGGCTTGCTGCTGCTCATGCGGACTCCAGGTGGACACGAGGCCGCATGGTAGCCGCATTGAGGCCTCACCGGCGATCAGACCGTGAGCAGCCCCGACAAGGTCCCGGCGTTGAAGTAACCCAGACCGGGATTGACCGCGTTGAGGTCGGTGGGGGACACGCCCATCCAGCGACCCAGCGCACCGGCCAATTGCTGCACGCCCATGGTCGGCAGCAGGCGGCCCTGGCCCGTGTCGGTGTCGCCTCCGAGCCCGGCATCGGGCAGTTGCCCATACAAGGCATTGCCGCGCACCGCGCCGCCCATGACCAGGTGGTGGCCACCCCAGCCATGGTCGGACCCATCGCCATTGCTGCTCAGCGTGCGGCCGAAGTCGCTGGCGGTGAAGGTGGTGACCTGGCGGGCGACGTTCAACTCGTCGAGCGCGGCCTGGAAACTCACCAGGGCCGAGGCCAACTGCCCCAGCAGCAAGGGGTGGCGGCTGAGCAGGTTGTCGTGCAGGTCGAAGCCGGGCAGCGACACGAAGAACACCTGGCGGCGCATGCCCAGGCGACCGCGCGCCGCGATCAACTGCGCCACCATGCGCAGCTGGTTGGCCAGCGCATTGGCGCCATCGAAGCCCGTGGCGAGCGCGGGCGTGGCGGCCATCGCCGCCTGAAGCTGGGCGTTGACATCGATGGCACGGGCCATGACGCGGGCGTGTTCGCTGGCCAGCACGTGCGCCTGCGAGGTCTGCGTGACCAGTTGACGGAAAGCGGCTTCGCAGCCCGCCGAACCGAACAGGCCGCCATTGAGCGCGTACAGCGATGGCACGCCCGAGGGATTGATCATGCAGGGCACGGCGTTGCGCCCTGACAGGTAGACGGCGTTGCCTGCGGTGTTGATGCAGGTCAGCGAAGCCTTGCCATTGCCCGACATGACGGCATCGGCCGCCAGGCCGCCCCAGCCCGCCAGCGTGCCCTCCGGCCCGTAGGACTGCCAGGCCGATTGCTGGTCGTTGTGCGAGAAAAGCTTGGCCGGCAAGGGCACGGAGCGGGCCGTGTATTGCGCCAGGGTGGTGGGCTGCACCAGGGTGCCGACGTTGAGCAACCAGGCCATCCGCCCTGCGTCGAACAAGGGCTTGAGCGGTGCCAGGCTGGGGGCCATGGCAAGCTGGCGACCGCCAAGGCTGGTCGACAGCACGGTGGGGGCCAGGGCGTCGCGCCCCAGGGCCACGCTCCCACGGGCTGCGGCATAGCTGGCATGGCTGGCATCGTCGTAAGGGATCAAGGTGTTGCCGTGGTCATTGCCGCCTTGCAGGAAGACGCAAACCAGGGCCTTGTAGTCGTCCGCGCCGGTTGATTGCGCGGCGGCTTCGGCCATGGTGGCCAGGTTGAGGGCAAAGGGCGCGGCGGCACCGGCCAGGGACAGGGCGGCGCCCCGTTGCAGGAAAGCGCGGCGGCTGAGGGAGTCGGAAGTCATGGTCAAGCAAGGCCGGTTCAGCGCTGCACGAGGTATTCGGGGCAGCACATGATGAGGAAGAACGCCGCCACCACGCGGTTGAGGCGTTCGTTGGGCGAGGTGCCGAGGATGGAGGCGACACCCGCCACCACGGTGTCCACCGTGGCCGGCGACAACACGCGCCCGGTCAGGTGCAGGTTGAGCTGGTCCACCAGGCGCGCGGGCTGGTCGGCCATGGCCAGCCAGGCCTCGTAGTTGGGCATGATGCCGTTGCCCCCGAAGGGCATGATGCGCAACAGGAAGTTGGCGTAGCCCATCACGCTGGACTCGTTGGTGACCTGGAACTCGGGGGCGACCAGGCCCATTTTGGCGATGGCCGTGTTGGGGGGCACATAGCCGGGCCGGAAGAAATTGAAGACCGAGGGAGAACGCAAAGGGGCCTGGCCCAGTTGGTCGCTGCTGGACAGGTCGGGGAAGCGCCACGCGCCGTCGGTCGAGCTGACGTTGACCAGGCGCAGCCACTGCAAGAGGCGCAACACGGGCTCGCGCAGCTTGCCATCGCTCACGGTGGGCTGGGCCGGCGCAGGCTGGTTGGCCGCGGGCAGCGTGATCTCCGGGCGGGCTTCTGGATCGGACAGCACCGCCCGCAGCACAGCCCCCATGTCGCCTCGCACCGGTGGTGTCGCACCATTGCCGTTGAAGGCGGTGGCCACGCGCCAGACGTAGTCCTTGCTGGGATTGCTGGTCACCAGGCGCTGGATGAGCTGGCGCCCGATGAAGAAGCCGACATTGGGGTGGTTGAAGATGGCGTCGAGGGCCAGGCGCATGGCCTCGGGACCAGGCGTCTGGCCAGGAATATTGACGCCCAGCACGCTCTTGTCGGTGTCCGCATGGCGCTCGGGGTGGAACCCCATGGGGGCGCGCAGGTAGTCGAACGGGCCCTCGGGGTCGAATGGGTTGAAGCCATCGACTTCCCAACCGGTGAACACCTTGGCCAGTTGAGACACGGTGTGGCCATCGTAGGTGTCGACCGGCGGCGAGGTGGGCGAGCCGTCGGGCTGGAGCTGGGTCAGCCCGATGGTGAAGAGCTGCAGCAACTCGCGCGCGTAGTTCTCGTCGGGGTGGCGCCCGCCGCCGTCTTCTTTGGCACTGCCACGCATGCTGAGGTACACGCCCATGGCGGGCGACAGGGTGATGTGCGTGAGCAGGTCGCGGAAGTTGCCGAAGCAATGCTGTTCGAGCAGCTCCCACCAGGCCAGGCAGGCGAACTGCTTGTAATAAGCCACCATGTTGAGCGGCGAGACCACGAAGATTTCGCTGAGTGCCAGCACCATGCGTTGGCGCAGCACGTCCTGGGCGGTGCACAGGCGCCACCACAGGGCCTGGTCCAGGCCGTAGTCACCCTTGGCGTACATGCGGTTGCCATAGCCCTGGGCGATGGCCCAATCCCAGACGGATGGCGACACGGGCATGGCCAGTTGGGCATTGAACCAGGCATCGGCGCCATCCCGGACCACCACGGCGACCTGGGCGGGCGTGGAACCCAAGGCGGCTTGGTTGAGGAAGCGGGCCGCGCGGGCGTCGGTCATGGCCTCGAAAGGCTGGGCGCCTCCGCCACAAGCACTGAGCGTGGCCGACGCCACGGCGCCCAAGGCCAAACTCAGATGGTGATGCCTCGTGGTGGACTCATCCTGTGAGCCGACCACCTCCCTTGCCAAGTCTTGTTCCGTGTCCAACATCGCTGTCTTCGATCAAATGCAGAAAAGTACTGTATCGGGAGCAATGCCCATAACTCAACCTGCGTTACCTCTCGAAATCAATGACACCACTTGCTTCCTTATAAATGCTCACCAAGCGTCCACAAATGGGCGTTTGCGCCCACCGCGGTGCACGACCCGTGGCATGGCGGCCAATCCGCGCACCAGGCAGCGGCGCGTGTCGGCCGGGTCGATCACGTCGTCGAGTTCAAGGTGGCTGGCCATGTTCAGGCCTTTGCCGCGCTGGTAGGCGGCGCCCACCAACTGGTCGAACATCTGCTGGCGTTGCGCGGTATCTTCGATGCTGGCCAGTTGTTTGCCGAAACCCAGGTGCACCGCGCCTTCGATGCCCATGGGACCGAACTCGCCCGTGGGCCAGGCGATCGTGAAGTCGGGCGCCAGCAGGCTGCCGGCCGTCATGGCCTGTGCGCCCAGACCATAGCCCTTGCGCAACACCACCGTGAAGTAAGGCACGGTGACGCTGGCCGCCGCCAGGAACATGCGCGAGAAATGGCGCACCGTGGCCGTTTGCTCGGCGTCGGGGCCGACCATGAAGCCGGGTGTGTCGCACAAGGACACGATCGGCAGGTCGAAAGCATCGCACAGCTGCATGAAGCGCGCGGCCTTGTCGGCACCGTTGGCGTCGATGGCGCCGCCCAGGTGGCGCGGGTCATTGGCGATCACGCCCACCGGCCGGCCTTCGAGGCGGGCCAGCGCCGTGACCATGCCAGGCGCGAAATCGCGGCGCAGTTCGAGCACCGAGCCCGTGTCGAACAGGGTATCGATGGCCGCGCGCATGTCGTAGACGCGCGTGCGCTTTTCAGGCACCACGTGGCGCAACATTCGCTGATCGGCGCACTGCCAGGCGGAGGTCGTGCCCTGGAAATACCCCATGTATTGCTGGGCCACCTGCACGGCTTGCAACTCGTCGACCACCACGATGTCGATGACGCCGTTGGGCGCCTGCATGCTGACGGGGCCGACCTCTTCGGGTGAGAACTTGCCCAGGCCGCCCCCTTCGATCATGGCGGGGCCGGCCATGCCGATCGTGCTGTCCTTCGTGGCGATGATGACGTCGCAGCAACCGGCCAGCGAGGCATTGCCCGCGAAGCAACGGCCGTTGACGATGGCCACCAGCGGCACCAGGCCGCTCAGGCGCGCCATGCCCAGGAAGGTCATGTTGTCGAGCAGGCTCACGCCGGGGTACTCGTCGTTGGGCCGGCCGCCGCCGCCTTCGGCCCACAGCACCAGCGGCAACTGGCGTTGCAGGGCCAGGTGCAGCATGCGGTCGGTCTTCTTGTGGTTGATGACGCCCTGTGTGCCCGCGAACACGGTGTAGTCATAGGCCAGCACCATGCAGCGCGCGGCCTGTTCGCCGAACAACGCAGCGTTGACAGTGCCCAGTCCCGCGACCAGGCCATCGGCGGGGCTGCGGGCGATGAGCTCGGGTTCTTTCAGGCGGATGCGCTGAGA
Source organism: Aquabacterium sp. (assembly GCF_050725395.1). Taxonomy (GTDB): domain Bacteria; phylum Pseudomonadota; class Gammaproteobacteria; order Burkholderiales; family Burkholderiaceae_C; genus Aquabacterium. The sequence goes on from NZ_JBOHHL010000002.1 coordinate 133,875, forward strand.
GGCCAGGGCCAGCGCGCCATACTCGAGGAAGCTGCCTTCGTCGAGGAAATCATCGACATTCTCTCGGGCGGTGCGGTGGCCTTTGGCGTGGCGCTTGGCAACGGCCTCGGCGCGTCGGTCGTCGCGCGTCACGGCGTGGCGCTCGATCACCTCGGCCAGGTCGGGGCGGAGGTGGTCCGGGTCCAGCGCCTGGTCTGGCGTGGCATGGGCCTGGCCGTCGTCGCCAGCGGGGTCGAGCGCGATCAGGGCCTGGCCTTCCTCGACCACATGACCCACCTCGGCCAGCACCGATTCGACGCGGCCGCCTTGCGTGGCGACAATCTCGAACTCCATCTTCATGGCTTCGATGACCGCGATGCGCTGGCCCACCCGCACCGTGTCGCCGGGGTGGACGAGGACAGTCACCAGTGAGCCGGGCACGTTGGCCGTGACAGCGACGCAGCCTTCGCCCACGCCAGCGCGCTCGCCCGCAGTGGCTGGGTGCGGCTGGCTGTGGACCGCCGAAGTGCGTGGTCTCGGTTGGTGCCGGGCCGCGGCCAACAGCGGCACCACCTGCCCTTGCAGCCAGCGCGTGCTGAGCTGGTAACGAGGCACATCGGGGTGCGCCAGCAAAGCCTGCAGGAAGGCGATGTTGCTGTCCACGCCTTCGAGCCTGAACTCGGCCAAGGCACGGCGGCTTCGGTTCAAAGCAGCCTCGAATCCCGAGGGGTGGTGCACGATGACCTTGGCCAGCAGCGTGTCGAAACCGGGGTGGGGCTGCATGCCGGCGTGGCCATGGCCATCGACGCGCACGCCCGGGCCACTGGGCGGCTCGTAAGCGCGCAGCGTGCCGCCCGACGGCAATGCCCGGCCATCCGGGCCCATGCGCTCGACGTTGACGCGCGACTGGATGGCGGTGCCGAACGGGGGCGCGATGGCCGGCTGCGACAGCGACAGCTCGGCCAGGGTGGCCCCTTGCGACAGGCGCAACTGCAGTTGCACCAGGTCCAGCCCCGTCACCGCTTCGGTCACGGTGTGCTCGACCTGCAGGCGCGGGTTGGCCTCCATGAAGCAATGGGCCCCAGCGTGGTCCAGGTCGACCAGGAACTCGAAGGTGCACAGGCCGCGCAGCTTCACGGCCCGGGCCAGCGTGACCGCGTCGTCCAGCAGGCGCTGGCGCAAGCTGGCATCCAGGTTCGGCGCGGGCGCGACCTCGACCAGCTTCTGGTGGTTGCGCTGCACGGTGCAGTCGCGCTCCCAGGCGTGGACCGCGTCGCCGCTGCCATCGCCCAGCACCTGCACTTCGATGTGGCGCGCGCGGCGCACCAGTTGCTCGACGTAGACATCGCCTCGGCCAAAGGCGGCCAGGGCTTCGGACTGGCAACGCTCGAAGGCGGCCGCGATGTCTTGCTCGGCTTCAACCACCCGCATGCCGCGGCCACCGCCGCCCGCCAGCGCCTTGACCATCATGGCGCCGCCCGGCCCCAGTTTCGCGAAGAAGGCCTGCGCCTCGGCCAGGGACACGCCGTGGTCGATGCCGTCGGTCACCGGCACGCCGCAGCGCTGGGCCAAAGCGCGGGCTTGTGCCTTGTCGCCCAGCAGGTCCAGCACCTCGGGCGTGGGGCCGACGAAGGTCAAGCCTGCCGCAGCGCAAGCGCGGGCGAAATCGGCGTTCTCGCTCAACAGGCCATAACCGGGGTGCACGTGCGTGCAGCCTTCGGCTTGGGCCGCGGCCACCACGTTGGCGATGTTCAGGTAGGCGGGCACGCCCTTGCCCGGCAAGACCTGCGATGCGTCGACGTGGCAGGCGTGCTGCGCCTGCTGGTCGTCTTCGGACACCAGGCCCACGGTGCGCCAGCCCAGTTCGCTGGCGGCACGGGCGATGCGGATGGCGATCTCGCCACGGTTGGCGATCAGGAGAACCGGCGGGACGGGTGATGGCATGGCGAAACGCTTGAATTTGCCGGGCGCACCGGCGAATCCAGCATCCTAGCGGCTATGCCTTCGGCGGCACGACCACGCGCAGATCGAACTCGCGCAGCATCACCGGCTCGATGGAACCCTGGGCCACTCGGCGGCGCACCACCGCCTCCAGGTCGCTCGCATGCGATTTGTAGGTTTCAAGCGGGTCTTCGCCACGGGCGTCGGGGCGGTAACGGTGGTGCAGGGCCTCGCGGCTGACACTGGCGCCAATCGGTTTGTCGTCCACCATCACCCAGAAGCGGACAGCCCCGGTGGCTTCGTGAAAGAACGGGGACTGCGACATGTGGGACTCCAAGGGTGAAGTCCGAGTATGGATCAAAGCGCCAGCTTGAAACGATCCAGGAAAGCCGCGCAGAAATCGGCGGTGCCACTGATGGACAGCGTGAGGGTGTGGCGCGCCAGCCCGGCCTCTCCGGCCTGCACCCGCAGCTGGCCACTGCGCTCATCGAACTCGATGGCGTCGCTGGCCGAGTATTCGCGTTGGCTTTGCAGGTCGTGGTCCCAGACACCGCCTTCGCTGACGGGGCCATGGCCCTCCGGAAAAGCCCGGAACGCCCAGTTCAACACGTCGCGGATCTCGGCGTGCACCTGCGGCACCTGATCCGGCGAGACCGAGGCCATGGCCTCGAAAGTGCCGATGCCTTCGGTGTCTTCGCTGTGCTCGAAATCCAGGTATTGGAGGTTCATGGCGCCTGGGGCTCAGACCATCAGTTCGGCGATCTGCGCCTTGAGCATGGCGTTCTCGGCGGTGAGCTCGGCCACGGTTTTCTTCAGGCGGGCGATTTCGGCTTCAGGGGATGCGGGCTCGGCAGGGTCATCGCCCGTGGAGGCTGGGGCATTGGCCGCCTTGGATTGGGCCTTGGCCTCGCGCACCTGCCGTGCGGCCTGCCGCAGTTCCTTCCTGCCCCCCGCCACGGCCGCCACCTGCTCTTCCACCGGCAGCGAAGCCACGGCCGCCGCCGCGTTGATGGAAATATCGCCCGCCTTCACGGCCGCGACCAGTTCAGGCGTGGCTTCCTTCTGGATCTTCTCGATCTGGCTGACGGTGCTGCTGCTGATGCGGGCGGCCCTGGCGATGGCTTCGCGGGTGGGCAAGGGGTCCACATCCCAGGGCGGCGTGGAGGCTTGGCCTCCTTCCTCAACCGGCTCATCGGCGGCCGTGGTGGGGGCCGCAGCCTTGGCAGCCTGCACGCGGGCCAACATGATTTCTTTCTTGCGCAAAGCCAGCACGCCGCGCTGGAAATCGGACACGCTGCGCCGGCCCAGGTGCTGGTCGATCATCCACAGGTGCACGTCGTCCATCGATTTGAAAGTGGCGTTCTGCACGGTGTTGAAGGGGATGCCATGCTTCTGGCAGATGCCGTGGCGGTTGTGGCCGTCGACGAGCACATCGCCCCACAAAACCAACGCATCGCGGCAGCCTTCGGCCAGGATGCTGCGTTCCAGCGCATCGTGTTCGTCGGGCGTGAGCGGGTCGATGTAGACGCGCAATTCTTCTTTGACCGTGATGTTCATCGGGGCGGGTACTGCGGAATAAAGCAAGGCGGGGCGCCATTCTAGGCGCCACCGGTTTACTTGAGTTCCGCCGAACTCTTGCCCAGCAAGCGCCGCGCGATGATCAACAACTGGATCTGCTGCGTGCCTTCGAAGATGTCGAGGATCTTCGCATCGCGCGACCACTTCTCCAGCAGCGAAGTCTCGGTGTAGCCGATGCTGCCGGCCAGCTCCACGCACTTCAAGGCCACGTCCACGCAAGTGCGGCCGGCCTTGGCCTTGGCCAATGAGGCTTCCAGCGAATTGGGCCGCGCGTTGTCGGCCATCCAGGCGGCCTGCAAGGTCAGCAGGCGCGCGGCTTCGTAATCGGCCTGCATGCGCACGAAGTCGGCCACGGCCGAGGGCTGGCGGTGCAACGGGCGGCTGTAGTCCACGGTCAAGCCGCAGTCCTTCAGGATCTGGCCCATCTCTTCGATGCAGGCACGCGTCAGGCCCACGGCCATCGAGGCGACCAGGGGGCGCGTGTTGTCGAAGGTCTGCATCACGCCCGCGAAGCTCTTCTCGGGGTTCACCTCGGGGTCGCCCAGCAGGTTCTCCTTGGGCACCCGGCAGTTGGTGATCATGAAGTGCGCGGTGTCAGAAGCGCGGATGCCCAGCTTGTGCTCCAGGCGCACCAGCTCGAAGCCGGGCGTGCCTTTCTCGACCACGAAGGACTTGATGGCGGCGCGGCCCAGGCTCTTGTCCAGCGTGGCCCACACCACCACCAAGTCGGCGCGGTCGCCAGCGGTCACGTAGATTTTTTCGCCATTGAGCACATAGTGGTCGCCATCAAGCTTGGCGCTGGTCTTGATGGCGGCCGAATCGGAGCCACAGCCGGGTTCGGTGATGGCCATGGCGGCCCAGCGGCCCTTGAAGCGCTTGAGCTGTTCGTCGTTGGCCACGGACGCGATGGCGGCGTTGCCCAGGCCTTGGCGCGGCATCGACAGCAGCATGCCGACATCGCCCCAGCACAGCTCCATGATGGACAGGCAGGTGGAGATGTTGGTGCCGTTGCGGTTGCCCTGCGACGCATCGCTGGCATCGCGGCGCACACCGGTGGCGCCCGTGCCGCCCACGTCGCTGTTGCCTTCGTTCATGCCATCGATCACGGCGGCCATCATGTCGAGCTCGACCGGGCGGCTGTGCTCGGCGCGGTCGTATTTGCGCGAGATGGGGCGCAGCACTTCGGCGGCGGTCTCGTGGGCCTGGCGCACCAGGGGCTTGAACTTGCGGGGGATTTCGAGGTTGATCATGGTCGTCGTTTCCTGAAGGCGGTGGATGTCTTGGGCAAGGCGGATGTCAGATCAACAAGCCACCCTCCATCACACCGACCGCGCGCAAGTCGCGGTACCACCGCTCCACCGGGTACTCGGTGACAAAGCCATGCCCGCCCAGCAGTTGCACGCCATCGCTGCCGATCTGCATGCCTTTGTCGGCGCACAAACGGCGTGCCAAAGCGGCGGCCTCGAAGAAGTCCACGTCGGCATCGACCAGGCTGGCCGCGCGCCACGTCAACAAGCGCATCGCGTTCAGTTCGATCGACATGTTGGACACGGCGAAGGCCACCGATTGCCGGTGGCTGATGGGCTCGCCAAAGGCCTGGCGTTCGTTCACATACGGCACGATGAAATCGAGCACCCCTTGCGCACAGCCGGTGCCCAAAGCACACCAGGCCAGGCGCGACAACTGGATGCATTCGCGGTAGGCATCAAAGGCGCCCTCCGCCAGCACGGCCTGGGCAGGCACCGCCACCGCATCAAGCCGCAAGCGCGCGGTGCCAGCGGCACGCAAGCCCATCGCGCGGTCTTCCTCGACCGACAAACCTTTGGTGGACGACTCGATCACGAACAAGGCCGGGCCCTTGCCCTCGATGTGCGCGGCCACGATGAACAGCTCGGCACTGGCGGCCAGCGGCACCATCGACTTCACACCGTTGAGCACATGGCCACCACCGCTTTGCGCCACCGCGCGCGTCTTCAATTCAAACGGGTCGAACAAGGGCGTGGGCTCCTGGATGGCCAGGGCCGCGGCCGGCACGTTCTCGCCGGTGAAAGCGCCCAGGTAGGCCGCCTGCTGCTCGGCATTGCCCCACAGCACCAGCGCCGTGCTCACGGCCGACGGCGCCAGCGCCGCGAAGGCCAGGCCCATGTCCCCTTGGGCCATGGCTTCGGCGATCAGCACATTGGTCACGGCGGAACGCTCCGTGCCCATGCCGCCCAAGGCCTCGGGGATGCCCAGCGAGGTGATGCCCAGTTCGGCGCACTGCGCCAGCAGCTCGGGCGGCGCGGCGCATGCCATGTCGGCCTTGCCCGCGGCCTCGCGCAATTGCTCCATCGCGAAGGTGCGCGCGGCGTCCTGCAGCATCTGCTGTTCATCGGTGGGGGCCAGGTCGAACAGGTCGCCGGTGCCGCGCTTGGGCAAGCGCTGCGGCGAGCCCAGGTTCTTCACCGATTTGAAGGCCCGGTTGGCCGCCGTCACGGCCTTGAAACCCACCTTGGTGCCGTGGTACAGCACCTGTTCGGTGGGTTTGCGCAGGTTCAAGGCGTCCAGCTTGGTCGAGCCCGCCATGCGGCTGAGGGTGCGCAGTCCAATTCGTGTGAGCGATGTCATGTGAAGCCGTGAAGTGAGCGTGAAAAGAGGAATCCCCTGATCTTGCGCCTCCGCCGTCGCCGATACTTGCCCTTTTGCGCCAATCGACTTGACCCGGTCTGCCTCGCTCCGCTCCATTCCCAAGCCCGCATGAGTTCCCCGCCGCGCCCGATCCCGCCCGCCTCTGACGCTTCGGCCCTGAGAAGCTGGCTGCTGGCCGCCAAAAGCGCGGTCGAGCAACGCGGCGTGGACGCCGACGCGCTGCTGCGCGAAGTGGGCCTGGACCTGTCGACCCTGAGCGATCCCATGGCGCGCTACCCCGCCCACCTGGGCCTGGCCTTCTGGCAGAAAGCCCTGCAAGCCACGGGCGAAGAGTTGCTGGGCGTGGACCTCGCCCTGCAGTTCATGCCGCTGAATTTCAGCGCCCTGGGCTACGCCCTGATGGCCTCCGAGAACCTGGCCCAGATGTACCTGCGCCTGGCCCGCTACGCCCACGTGGTCACCGACGCGGCCGATGTGCGCTTCCACCAGGGCGACGGCGCCAGCCGCATCACCATCACCGGCGACCAGGCCCTGCTGGGCACCGCCGAGCCGGCGACCGTCTGGAGCATCTTCGATTACGCCATGCTCACCCTGATGCGGGGCTCGCGCATCCTGTACGGCCGCGACTTCATGCCACTCGAATTGCGCCTGCAACGCCAGCGTCCCCAAGACCACGCCAAGTTCGAAAAGGTCTTCCGCTGCACACCCATTTACGGCTGCGACGACAACGCCCTCGTGGTCGACCACGCCACCCTGCACAAGCCGCTGTCCTTCGCCAACCTCGAAGTCGTCAAGGCCAGCGAAGAGGCCATGGACCGCTACCGCTCGCACTGGCCCGACCGCGGCCTGCCGCAGCAACTCGCCGCCGTGCTGAAAGAAATGCTGCCCAGCGGCGAACCCCGCCAGGACGACGTCGCCCGGCGCCTGGCCATGACCCTGCGCACGCTGCAACGCCGCCTGGCCGAGCAAGGCACCAGCTACCGCGACGTGCTCAACCAGACGCGCCACCAACTGGCGCTCGACCACCTCACCGCCGCGCAGTACTCTGTCAGCGAGGTCTCCTTTCTCCTGGGCTTCTCGGAGGTCAGCGCCTTCACCCGCGCCTTCAAGCGCTGGACAGGCTCATCGCCCAGCACCTGGCGCCAGGCGGCGCCTACACTGCCACCCCATGCGCATTGACGACATCCGCCAGCGTTTGCGCGCCCACGGCGCCAAGCCCTGCCACGAAGACAAGATCCTGCGGCTGTGGTCGCAGTCCTTGCCCATGGACAGCGGCAAACGCCGCCCGGAAGACTTCCTGCCGCTGGGTGTGCGCAACGCCCTGCCGGCGCTGCTGGCCGACCTGAGCGCCCTGGCCCACGTGCGTTCCGAACACCCTGGCGAAGACGGCTCCTCCCGCCTGCTGATCGGCCTGCAGGATGGCCAGACGGTGGAAAGCGTGCTGCTGCCCCGCGATGGCCTGTGCGTGTCGTCTCAGGTGGGGTGCGCTGTGGGCTGCGTCTTCTGCATGACCGGCAAGGACGGTTTGCTGCGCCAGGTCGGCAGCGCCGAAATCGTCGCGCAAGTGGCCCTGGCCAGAGCCCGCCGCCGTGTCACCAAGGTGGTGTTCATGGGCATGGGCGAGCCCTCGCACAACCTGGACAACGTGCTCGAAGCCATCGATCTGCTCGGCACCTGCGGCGGCATCGGCCACAAGAACCTGGTCTTCTCGACCGTGGGCGACCCGCGCGCCTTCGAGCGCCTGCCGCTCGGCCAGGTCAAGCCGGCCCTGGCCCTGTCGCTGCATTCCACCAAGCCCGAGCTGCGCGCCCAACTGCTGCCCCGCGCCCCGCGCATCGACCCGGCCGATCTGGTCGAGATGGGCGAGCACTATGCCCGCACCACCGGCTACCCCATCCAGTACCAGTGGACCTTGATCGACGGCCTGAACGACAGCGAGGAAGAGCTCGACGGCATCGTGCGCCTGCTCAAGGGCAAGTACGCGCTGATGAACATGATCCCGTACAACACGGTCGACGAGCTCGACTTCAAGCGCCCATCGTGGGAGCGCGCCACCGAGATCGCGCGCAGCCTGCACCGCCGCGGCATCCTGACCAAGCTGCGCCAGTCGGCCGGGCAGGACGTGGACGCCGGCTGCGGACAACTGCGTGCCCGCGATGCGGCAGCCCTGCTCAACCAGCCCAAACCCATGCGCATCCTGCGTCCGCAGGCTTCGACCACACCGCGATGATCGAAGTCCGCCACCTCAAGTCCCTGGTCGCCATCGCCGACACCGGCAAGCTCGCCACCGCCGCCGAGCGCGTGCACCTCAGCCAATCCGCCCTGTCGCACCAGATCCGCGCGCTTGAAGAGCACCACGGCCTGGCCCTCTTCGAGCGCACCCGCCAGGGCCTGCGCTTCACGCCCGCGGGCGATCGGCTGCTGGCCCTGGCCCGCACCGTGTTGGCCGACATCGGCGCCGCCGAGCGCGACCTGCAGCGCCTGCAAGGCGGCGCCAAGGGCGAGCTGCGCATCGTGCTCGAATGCCACACCTGCTTCGACTGGCTGATGCCCGTCATGCACGAGTTCCGCCAGCGCTGGCCCGAGGTCGAGGTCGACCTGGTGGCCGGCTTCCACGCCGACCCGCTGGCTTTGCTGAAAGAAGGCCGCGCCGACCTGGTCATCGGCTCCAGACCCAAGGCCCAGCGCCCCTGGTCGGTCTCGCCCCTGTTCCGCTTCGAGATCCTGGCCGTGGTCGCCAACGAGCACAAGCTGCGCCACAAGCGCCACCTCAATGCGCAGGACTTCGACGGCGAAACCCTCATCACCTACCCGGTGCCCGAGCAGCGCATCGACCTGATCCGCGAAGTGCTCAAGCCCGCCGGCATCGAGCCCGCGCGCCGCACGGCCGAACTCACCGTGGCCATCGTGCAACTGGTGGCCAGCCGCCGGGGCATCGCCGCCCTGCCCAGCTGGGGCCTGCAAAGCTACCTGGAGCACGACTATGTCAAGGCCGTGCCCATCGGCCCCAAGGGCCTGTGGAGCGAGTTGCACGCCATCTGCCCCAAGACCCTGGCCACGCAACCCTACATGCAGGACATGGCCGAGATCATGCGCCAGCAGTGTGCGAAGCTGCCCGGCATCGAGTGGCTGGCCTGAAGCCGGCCAGCCCCAGCGTGCCTGGCTCTGGCACTGCCCATGCCAAACCGGGATAACCCTTTCTCGCCCGAACGCCAACCGTCAAGCGACTGACAGTTGACGCCCCCTGACTCCAGGGGGGCATTGCCCACCCAGGGGAATGCCCAGGGCCTTGCAAAAACACCGTGTTTCAAACTTCATGTCATTGACAGAACACATTCACCCCTGGAGCGATGAGATGAACATGAAATCACTGATGGTGGCCACGGCCAAAGCCGTCGGCGCCACCCTGCTGACCAGCCTGGCCGCGCACGCCGCCTATTTCAAATGGGAGATGGTCGAGTTGCCAGCCTCCACCGGCGCCACCTGCGGCAATGGCACGCCTTATCGCTTCTTCGTCAACCGCACCCCGCTGACCAGCAAGACCGTGGTCATGTTCGAAGGCGGCGGCGCCTGCTGGGACCAGGCCGCGTGCAAGGGCGGCTCGCTGCTCAACGCCGTCAACCCCGATGGCATCCCCACCAACTACATGAGTGACTGGAACCGCCAGGCGCACCTGGGCCTGGTCACGCCCTTCACCGCCCGCCTTCACCCCTTGCAGGCCGTGCAGACCCAGAGCTGGAACATCGTCTACCTGACGTACTGCACCGGCGACGTGCACACCGGCAACAAGGTCAACGTGTACAACAACACCGACCCGGCCAACCCCATGACCTATTACCACCGCGGCGCCATCAACGCGCAGGCCGTGGCGAACTGGATGGCCAAGAACCTGCCCCAACCGGACCACCTGTTGCTGACTGGCTTCTCGGCCGGCGGCGTAGGCTCCACGGCCAACTACGCCTCCTTCCGTACCACGCTCAAGCCCAAAAAGATGGCCCTGGCCGCCGACTCCGGCCCCCTGTTCGACGTGCCCCGCACCGCCACGCCCGAGCAAGCTCCCTCCGTGCTGCTGCACAACAAGATCCGCGAAGTCTGGGGCCTGGATGGCCCTGACGGACTGGTCACGCAGTTGATCACCAAGTACCCCGGCGCGGGCGATGCCAACAACATGGGATCGATCACGGCCGGCGTGGGCAAGATTTTCCCGAACGACCGCATCGGCTACACGATGTTCCAGGAAGACACCAACTTCTCGGCCTTCTCGTACCAGAAGTTCTACCCTGACATCGCCAATGCCGCCACCAACGAAGAGCGCCTGAAAATGCTCAACGTGAAGTGGCGCCAGGAAATCACCCCCTGGATCGCTTCGATGACGCCTGCCAACGTCGGCTACTACATCCCCAACAAGCGTGACATCAACGGTTCGCACTGCACCACGATCGTCACCTTCGGGGGCACCAGCATCGTCGAGAAGAAGCTGAACCACGTGGGCGAGTTCATCGACAACCTGCTGGACGGCAAGGGCCCCGTGATGCGCGCCTATGAAACCAAGCCGACCACCCAGCGCGTGCTGCTGAGCGACATGTTCGCCGATTGGCTGGCCCCGCTGATCCCCTGATCGTGCCCGGGCGGTTGGACCAAAAAAAAGCGCCCCGAGGGGCGCTTTTTCAATGGCAGGCTGACCCGAGGATCAAGCTGCTTGGCGGCGGCGAGCCACCATGCCGACCACACCCAGACCCGCGAAGATCAAGGCCAGGGACTCTGGCTCAGGAACCGCGGAAGGCGTGGCGTACACCGCACCGATGTAGGTGTACAGCGTGGGGAAAGCGCCTTCGACCTTCAGCGTGTGCGAACCAGCGGACAGGCCGCTGAAGCTGAAGCCGTAGCCCGTGGTGGTCGACGTCAGGGACGTGGCCACACCGTCGATCAGCACGGAGCTGAACGTGGCGCCATAGCCACCGATCGAACCGATCAAATCGCTGTTGCCGCCCACCGAGAAGGTGAACAGATCAGCGATGGTGCCGCCGGCCGCGGCCGCACCTTGACCAAAGAACAGCGCAGGCGTGGGCGTCAGGGCGCCCAGATCGCCGCCCGGCAGGGCGGGAGCACCGGCCAATGCCGAACCCGCGGCCACCAAAGAGGCGGCAGCAACCAACATTTTAAGTTTCATGAGTAACCTCCAATAATTATCAAAACACATCACTTGGCCCCAGAGCCTTGGGGCCATGCGACAACTCGGTTATAGCCACAGCCCCCCAGCACTCATACCCCCTGTTCTAGGGGAATGAGGTAACAACCCTAGGCTTTTTTAGTTACATGTATGGCAGAGAGGTGACAATTGCGCCCTGCAAAATAAAAAAGGCCCCGAAGGGCCTTTTTCTTGCGCTGTGAAAAATCAAGCGGCGAGGCGCTGCTCGATCTTGGCCTTGGTGGCGGGCATTTCAGCGGGCAAGTGATAGGCCAGTTGCTGGAAGAGCTCGTCGTGCAACTTCAGCTCTTGCGTCCAGGCGGCCGTGTCGATGCCGATCACCGACTGGAACTGTTCCTTGGTGAAGTTCAGGCCAGTCCAGTTGATGTCTTCGTACGTGGGGCTCAGGCCAAAGGCGTTTTCCACGCCCTTGGTCGTGCCGGCGATGCGGCCCAGGATCCATTCCAGGACGCGCATGTTTTCGCCGTAGCCAGGCCACACGAACTTGCCGTCGGCGCCCTTGCGGAACCAGTTCACGCAGTACACGGGCGGCGTCTTGTGGCCAGCCTTTTGCAGCTTGGCACCCACGTCCAGCCAGTGCTGGAAGTAGTCGCTCATGTTGTAGCCCATGAAGGGCAGCATGGCGAAAGGATCGCGGCGAACCACGCCTTGCTGGCCAAAGGCAGCGGCGGTGGTTTCGGAGCCCATGGTCGCGGCCATGTAGACGCCTTCGGTCCAGTCGCGGGCCTCGGTCACCAGGGGCACGGTGGTGGAGCGGCGGCCACCGAAGATGAAGGCATCGATCGCCACGCCGGCGGGGTTGTCCCACTCGGGGTCGAGCGCCGGGTTGTTGGTCGCGGCCACGGTGAAGCGGGCGTTGGGGTGGGCGGCCTTGGCGCCGGTTTCCTTGGCGATCTGGGGCGTCCAGTCCTTGCCTTGCCAGTCGATCAGGTGGGCCGGGGGCGTGTCGGTCATGCCTTCCCACCACACGTCGCCGTCGTCGGTCAGGGCGACGTTGGTGAAGATGGTGTCGCGCAGCACCGACTGCATGCAGTTGTGGTTGGTCAGGTCGTTGGTGCCAGGGGCCACGCCGAAGTAACCGGCTTCGGGGTTGATGGCGTACAGACGGCCATCGGCTCCGGGCTTGATCCAGGCGATGTCGTCACCGATGGTGGTGACCTTCCAGCCGTTGTAGCCCTCGGGCGGGATCAGCATCGAGAAATTGGTCTTGCCACAGGCGCTGGGGAAAGCCGCCGCGATGTGCGACTTCTTGCCTTGCGGGTCGGTCACGCCCAGCAGCAGCATGTGTTCGGCCAGCCAGCCTTGGTCGCGGCCCATGGTGGAGGCGATGCGCAAGGCAAAGCACTTCTTGCCCAGCAGCGCATTGCCGCCGTAGCCGGAGCCGTAGGACCAGATTTCGCGGGTGGAAGGGTAGTGGACGATGTATTTGACGGTGGGGTTGCAAGGCCAGGCCACGTCTTTCTGGCCGGCTTCCAGCGGAGCACCCACGGTGTGCACGCAGGGCACGAACTCGCCATCGGTGCCCAGCACGTCGATCACGCCCTTGCCCATGCGGGTCATGAGCTTCATGTTGACGGCCACGTAAGGGCTGTCGGAGAGTTCGACCCCGATGTGGGCGATCGGCGAGCCCAGGGGGCCCATGCTGAAGGGCACGACGTACATCGTGCGGCCCTTCATGCTGCCTTTGAACAGGGCTTGCTCGCCGGTTTGCAGCTTGGCGCGCATTTCAGCGGGCTCGCACCAGTTGTTGGTGGGGCCGGCGTCTTCCTTGCGGTCGGTGCAGATGAACGTGCGGTCTTCCACGCGGGCCACGTCGGACGGGTCGGTCACGGCCAGGTAGCTGTTGGGACGCAGTTCGGGGTTCAGCTTCTTGAAGCTGCCAGCGGCGACCAACTGGTTGCAGAAGCGGTTGTATTCTTCTTCAGTGCCATCGCACCAGTAGATGTCCTTGGCTTGCGTCAGGGCGGCGATTTCGGCCACCCAGGCGATCAGCTTGGCATTCTTGACGTAGGCGGGGGCATTCACAGGCACCCCCTGCGAGACGGTTTGGTTCATGACGATGGCTCCAAAAAGTAAAAAACAGGGTCTCGACAGCGCGGCTACAGCCTGGGCTGCGCTCTCGACACCCCGCCGGGTGAAATACCAAACAGCGAAACCTCGTAGTTTAGTCCACCCCTTCTTGTTTGAGTTCCCCCCCTTTCCGAGGGGTTTCCGAGGGGGTGCCAACTCTGTCACACAGCAAGCACCGCGCCAGGTCTTGGCAAGCCCTGGATTCCACTACGCGACAATGCCCCTCGGCCTTGATACAAGCAAACAGGCCGAACAGCTTGAACGCAAAGGGTGCGCGCGATGAATCGACGGGATTGGATGGGATGGACCGCTGGCCTGTTGGGCCTGCCCGGCTGGGCCGGCGCGCAAGGCCAGGAGGTCCTTCGCCTGGGGGTCGATGGCCTGATCCAGGACACGGGGCTGGGCGGACGCTGGAAAGCCGCGATGGGCCGCGACCTGGGCCTGGCGGCCCAGTGGGTGCGCGAACCCTCGGGCACCATCTTGCGGCAACTGGAGTCGGGCGAGCTCTCCATCGGCCTCTTCCTGAGTCACCCCTTGGCCGACCGGCTGGAACAGCAGGGCCTGATCCACGATCGCCAGACGCTGGCGCGCATGCAAGTGCTGCTGGTGGGCCCGGCATCCGACCCGGCCGGCCTGCGCGGCGAAAACGACGTGGTCCGGGCCTTGCATCAGATCCTGGCCGGCCAGGCGGCAGGCGCCTGCCAGTGGCTGCCAGCCCCCAAGGATTCGGCCTTGGAGGGCTTGAGCGACACCCTCACCAGCACCTTGGGTGCGCAGAAGCTGACCACCAGGCCCGCCCCGGGCAGTGCGCTGCCGCCTTACCGATTGTTGACCCAGGCTGATTGGCAAAAAATGCCCCAAGCTGAACGCAAGGTCCTCAAGGTCCTGGTCCACCAGGACCCTCGCCTGTGGCTGAACTGCCAGGTGGCGCGCTCGTTCAAGACGGCCCATCCCGCTGGCAAGCTGCTGGTGAAATGGCTGCAGGGACCGCTGGGGCGTCAAGCCGTGGCCACCCAGGGATCGGCGTGGCAAAAAGCGCAGGGGTGAGGCGATGAGCGCCTGGGAAGTCGACGCCCTCTGCTTGAGCGCGCAGGTCGCCATGCTGACACTGCTGCTGAGCACGCCGCCCGCCGTGGCGCTGGCCTGGTTGATGGCCAAGGCCCGCTGGCACGGCCATTGGCTGGTGGACGCGGTGGTGCTGCTGCCCATGGCCTTGCCGCCAGCGGTGATCGGCTTCGCGCTGCTCATGGGCCTGAGCGACGAAGGCCAGCTTGGACAGTGGCTCGGCCACCTGACGGGCTGGACCCTGAGCTTCTTCCCCAGCGGGGCGGTGCTGGCCGCCAGCCTGGTGACCCTGCCCTTGATGGTGCGCGTGCTGCGCCCCGCCTTCGAAGCGATCGACCCGATGATGGCGCCACTGGCACAGACACTGGGGGCCACGCCCTGGAGCGCTTGGTGGAGCATCACCCTGCCGCTGGCGGCACCGGCGGTGCTGTCGGCCATGGCCCTGGGCCTGGCCGCCGCCTGGGGCGAAACCGGCGCCACCTTGGTGCTAGCCTCCGCGCTGCAGCCCAATCCGCGCGTCGGGCACGCCACCTCCACCGTGCCCCTGGCCCTGATGCAGGCCTTGCGGACGCCGGACAACCTGCCCGCCGCGACGCGCCTGGCCCTGGTCTCGGTGGGAGTGGCTTTCGTGGCGGTGCTGCTGAGCGAGGCCGGACGGCGCCACTGGCAAGGCCGCTGGGCCGCGATCCGGCAATCGGGGGCGGGCGCATGAGCGCCAGTCCCAAGCCGGTCAAGGTGCTGCCCCTCCCCCTGAGCGTGGAGCTGCGCCTGCAGCAACCTGGCCTGGACATCCAGGCGCAGTTCCGCGTCCTGCCGGGGCGCGTGTGCGCCATCGTGGGGCGTGGCGGGGCTGGCAAGTCGGCGCTGCTCAAGGCGGCAGCTGGACTCCATCCGGCGCTGGGAGGCCGGGTCGCTCTGGGCAACCAGGCCATCTACGACTCGGTGGCCCGCGTCAACCTGCCGCCGCACCAGCGCCGGCTCGCCTGGCTGGACAGCCAAGCCCACCTGTTCCCGCACCTCAGCGTTCAAAGCAACCTCGAATACGGGCTGGCGCGCGCGCCCAAGCCGGTGCACGGCCCCGGCTTCGATGCCGTGACGCAATGGCTGGACCTGCGTTCGCTGTTCAAGGCCCGGCCTTCGCGCCTGACGCCCGCCCAGCGCTTCAAGGTCGCCCTGGGCCGGGCCCTGCTGTCCGCACCCCGGGCCATCCTGCTGGACGACCCCCTCGGCGGCGTGCCCGAACACGACCAGCCCCCCCTGCTCGACCTGCTGGCCCAGGTGCCTGCGCGGTCCAAGCTGCCCGTGGTGCTGATCAGCCCGCGCATGAACGAAGTCATCCGCATGGCCGACGACGTGATCGTGCTGCACGAAGGCCGCATGACCAGTGGCGGCATCGCCACCCAGATCCTGTCGGACGTGTCCCTGTCCACTTTCCTGGAAGGCGCGAACGCCGGCAGCGTGATCGAGGGCGAAGTCAAGCGCCACGACATCGAATGGCTGCTCAGCGAGGTCGACGTGGCCGGTCAGCGCGTGACCGTGCCCGCCGCTTTGCATGCCGTCGGGCGAAAAGTGCGCCTCAAGGTCCGCGCGCGCGACATCAGCCTGCACCGCGACCTGATCGAAGGCAGCAGCGCCAGCAACCAACTGCGCGGGCGCATCACGCAGATCATGCTGGCGGGCGAGAACGGCTCTTATGGCGCGGTGGGCATCGAGTTGGACCACCTGCGCGATGCGGGTGACTTCTCCATCCAGCCGGGCGTGCAGATCTGGGCCCTGCTCACCCGCAAGTCCATCCAGCAGATGGACCTGGCGCCAGGCCAGCCTTGCGTGGCCAGCTTCAAGGCCATGTCGGTGGCGGTCTCGGGCTGGCGTTGATGTTGCTATGCTCGAACGGTCCGCCGTTCACCTTGCCATTGCCCAGGAGTACTTCATGACCGTCGCCGATCGCCGTGTGCTGTCCGTCAACACCGCGCTGGTCCAGCCCATGACCATCGACGGCAAGCAGGTGATGACGGCCATCCGCAAGCAACCCGTCAGCTCGCTGCCCTCGCCCGAACGCATCGGGGTGAAGCTGCTGGGCCTGAACCAGGACGAGCAGGCCGACCCCACGGTGCACGGCGGACTCTCCAAGGCCGTCTACGCCTACCCGCACGAGCACTACCCGTTCTGGCAAACGGTGCGCTCGCAGGCCAAGGCACAAGCCTGGGACGAGCCCCTGCCCCACGGCATGCTGGGCGAGAACCTGACCCTCACCGGCCTGCTGGAAGGCGACGCCTGGATCGGCGACGTGCTGAAGTTCCCGGATTGCACGCTGGCCATCAGCGAGCCGCGCCATCCCTGCTACAAGTTCGCCGCCGTCATGGGCTTCAACCAGGCGGTGAAGATGATGGCGCAATCGGGCTACTGCGGCTTCTACCTGGCCGTGCGCGTGCCCGGCACCATCGCGGCCGGCGAAAGCTACGAGCTGATTCCCGGCGCCCGCGAGGTCAACATCGCCGAGTTGTTCAAGTCCGACATGCGCAAGAAGTAAGCAGGCCCGCCTGGGCAGCTCAGCCCAGGACTTCGACGATGGGGTTGGACACACCGCTCATGACGTGGCCAGCCGGCACGTGTGGCGCCGCGCCATCGACGTGACCAGTCTGGTCGTCGAAGAAAAAATCGGGCTCGAACTCGCGCAGGAATTCGCCTTTGGGCAGGCCGCCCAGGAACATGGCTTCGTCGACCTCGATGTCCCAATCCATCAGGGTGCGGATCGCGCGTTCGTGCGCCGGGGCGCTGCGCGCGGTGACCAGGGCGGTGCGGATGCGCATGCGCTGCTCGTCGGCGCTCGCCAGCTGATGGCCACGCTGCTGCAGGTCGTGCAGCGCTTGCAGCAAGGGCTTGAACGGCCCGGCCGGCAAGGGCTTGGCGGCGCGCTCCTGCTCGTGCAACTGGAAGGCGTCCAGGCCACCGCTCTGATAAATCTGCTCGGCCTCGTCGGAAAACAAGACCGCGTCGCCGTCGAAAGCGATGCGCACTTCGAAGGGATGCGCTTCACCGGCCCGGGCCGAATGCGGCAGCACCCGCGCGGCCGGCACGCCTTCGAGCAAGGCCGAGCGCACATCGGCCTCGTTGGCCGACAAGAACAGGTGCGCCTGCAAAGGCCGCAGATAACGGTAAGGCGATTCGCCCCGCGTGAACACGCCGCGCTGGATCGGCAGGCCATAGTGCCGCGCCGAGCGGAACACGCGCATGCCCGACACCGGGTCGTTGCGCGACAGGATGACCACCTCGACGCGCGGCTGGTCGGGGGAATTGAAGGCCAGCAGCTTGCGCACCAGCGAGAAGGCCACGCCCGGCTTGGCCGGCTCGTCCAGCCGCTTGAGCTGGTGCTTCATGTAGGCACGGTCGTCCCGGCCCTGGTCGAACAGGCGGTTCTCGTCCTCGAAGTCGAACAGCGCCCGCGACGAAATCGCCACCACCAACTGCCCTGACAGACTGACCGGCATCTTGACCGTCCCCTTCTTGTTCGATGAAGAAAGGGCCAGTATCGCCGATGGCCGGTCAGCGCCGTTTCGTCATTGCGTGAAACCCATGGGCGTGCGCCGCCCCTGCGCATCGGGCAGGTCGCGCTGTTCCAGGCTGTGGCGGCCATCCAGCTTGGCATTGCCGAAGGCCGTCATCAGGGCGCGGCGCATCTCGCGCGGGGCCAGGTGACTCAGGTTGGCCAGCACGGCCTCGCTCAGGTCGGGGTCGAAGCGCTGGCCCCAATCGTGGTCGGCGCGGATGCTGCGGTACAGCTTGGACGCGATCTTGCGCGCAGCTTCTTCGCTGGGCATCTCGATTTCGAACACGTTCATGCGGTTCAGGATGGGATCGGGGATGCCCCGCGCCTCGTTGGCCGTGGCCACCCAGATCACCTGGCTGGCATCGATGGACACCTCGGCGAACTCGTCGGTGAAATGGCCGGCGGTGTCGTGCTCCAGCAGGCTGTAAAGCGAGCCCAAGGGATCATAGGCGTGCTCGCCCCCGCTCTTGTCGATCTCATCGACCACCATCACGGGGTTGGCGTACTGGCCCTCGACCAGCGTCTCGAACACCTTGCCGGGACGCGCGCCTTTCCATTGGCTGGACGCGCCCGACAGCACCCAGCCCGCCGTCATCGAACTCATGGACACGAAGCCCATGCCCGTGCCCAGCAATTGCGACACCTCGCGGGCGAAGTGCGTCTTGCCGACACCCGGAGGGCCCAGCAGCAGCATGGGCGTGATCTCAAGCGCGTCGCGGCTGTCGGCGCACAAGGCCAATTGGCGGCGCAGATCGTCCAGGGCCTCGTGGAAATTGGGCAGCTCGTCGTAAAGGTAGTCCATGGCCGGCAGGCCCGAGGGCTTGACCTGGAAGCGGTCCGGGCCCATTTCCAGCATGCGCTCGTAGGTGGCGCGCAGGGATTCGTGTTCGCGCGGCGGCAGCTTGCCGAGCTTCTTTTCGACTTCTTCAAGCCGATAGACGTGCCGCATGTGCGCGATGGGGATGCGCGGACGCGACCCCTCGTTTTGCACCGTGACCAGTTCACAACCAGTGTTCATGCTCAACCCTCCGATACCACGAAGACGCTGAACCATCATGCAACAAACAGACCCGGCGGCGAGCCCCCGATCAAGGGGATTCCCTCCGCCTATATCGTGCTTACTTCACCCAGGTGTTCATCTGCATGATCGGCATCATCACGGACATGACGATCAGCATCACCATCAGGCCCATGAACACGATCAACAGGGGCTCGAGCACGGTGGCGATCGCCAGGGCCTTGCGTTGCACTTCGGCGCTGAGCTGCGTGGCCGCGCGTTGCAGCATCACGGGCAGCTGACCGGTCTGCTCGCCCAGGCGGGCGAACATCGACAGCAAACCCGGAAAGCGCTTCTTGGCCGCCAAAGCAGAGGCCAGCGGCGCGCCTTCGCGCACCTGCACCAGGGCTTCCATGGCATCGGCCCGCATCGCCCGATTGGACAAAGTTTCCGCCGCTGCTTGCAAAGCTTTCAAAATCGGCACGCCGGAGCCGGCCAGCATGGCCAGCGTGCCCGCGAAGCGCGCCGCGTTGTAGCCGCGGGCCAGGCGGCCAATGACCGGCAAGCCCAGGGTGAAGGCGTCGAATTTGCGGCGGAAGGCCTCGCCGCGCAAGGCGAACACCAGCGACGTCACGCCACCGATGATCATCAGCAGCAGCAACCAGCCCCATTCGCGCATGAAGCCGCTCAGGCCCAGCATCACGCGCGTGAGCAGCGGCAAGGCGCGCTTGCTGCTTGAAAACACCTGGGCCACCTGCGGCACCACGAACACCAGCAAGGCCACGACCACCACGATGGCGAACACCGACACCACGGCCGGGTACAGGGTCGCACCGATCAGCTTGGACTTGAGGGCGCCCTGCTCTTCCAGGTCATCGGCCAGTTTTTCGAGCACGGCGCCCAACTGGCCACTTTGTTCGCCCGCCGCCACCACGCCGCGGTAGACCTCGTCGAACTCTTTCGGCGAGCCCGACAAGGCGCGCGCGAACGGCGAACCGGCGTTGACCTCGGAGCGCAAGTGGGCCACCAACTCGCGCTGCGTGGGGTCTTCGGCCTCGTCGGCCAAGGCCGTGAGCGCGCGCTCCAGCGGCAGTCCCGCCGACACCAGCCCCGACAATTGCCGCGTCCAGATCGCCAGCGAGGTCGAATTGAAGGCCCGGCGCGTGAACATGCTGCGCTGCTGGCCCTGCGCCTCGGTGACCATCACCAGTTCGACCTTCAAGGGCACCAATTGCTGCGAACGCAACTGCGCCCGCGCCGATTTTGGATTGTCGGAGTCGACCAGACCGGTGACGGTCTTGCCACTGGTTTCCAGGGCTTCGAAACGGAAGGCAGGCATGGTGAGTCTTCGGCCTTATTTCGCGACTTATTCGCGCGTGACGCGCAACACTTCTTCCAGCGAGGTGATGCCCTCGGCCACCAGGCGGTCGCCGTCCTCGCGCATCACCTTCATGCCGTTCTTGGCCGCGGCCTCGAACAGCTGGGCTTCGGACGCCTGGGCGTGGATCAAAGCGCGGATGTTGTCATCGGCCACCAGCAGTTCGTACACGCCGGTCCGGCCCTTGTAGCCGGTCATGCCGCACGCGGCGCAACCCACGGGGTGCCAGCGGTGGTATTCGTCCTCGCGCTTGCAGTGCACGCACAGCTTGCGCACCAGACGCTGCGCCATCACCCCCAGCAAGCTGGAGCTGAGCAGGAAGGGCTCGATGCCCATGTCGGTCAAACGCGTGACCGCACTGGCGGCATCGTTGGTGTGCAGCGTGGCCAGCACCAAGTGACCCGTCAGCGATGCCTGCACCGCGATCTGCGCGGTTTCGAAGTCGCGGATTTCACCGATCATGATCACGTCAGGATCCTGCCGCAGGATGGCGCGCAGGGCCTTGGCGAAGGTCAGGTCGATCTTGGCATTGACCTGCGTCTGGCCGATGCCATGCAGTTCGTATTCGACCGGGTCTTCCACGGTCAGCACATTGGTGGTCGTTGAATCGACCGTGCTCAAGCCCGCGTACAGCGTGGTCGTCTTGCCCGAACCGGTGGGGCCGGTGACCAGCACGATGCCGTGCGGCTGGCGCAGCAGGCGCTTGAAGCGGTCGAGCGATTCACCGCTCATGCCCAAGGATTCGAGCGTGAACTTGTTGGCATCGCCCTTGTCGAGCAGACGCAGCACGGCGCGTTCGCCATGCGCCGAGGGCAAGGTCGACACCCGCACGTCGACCGCGCGGCCGCCGATGCGCAGCGAGATGCGGCCGTCTTGCGGCATGCGCTTCTCGGAGATGTCCAGCTCGGCCATGATCTTCAGGCGCGAGATGAGCGCGGCGTGCAGGGCCTTGTTGGGCTGGACCACTTCGCGCAGCGTGCCGTCCACGCGGAAGCGCACGGCCGATGAACGCTCGTAGGGTTCGATGTGGATGTCGGAGGCGCCGTCCTTGGCGGCCTGCGTCAACAGCGCGTTCAGCATCCGGATGATGGGCGCGTCGTTCGAGGCTTCCAGCAGGTCCTCGACCGCGGGCAGGTCCTGCATCATGCGCGACAGGTCGACGGCGTTTTCCACCTCGCCGACCACCGCCGCGGCGCTGCCCTCACCGCCCGCGTAGGCCACGGCGATGCGCTGCCCCAGCGATTCGGCCGGTTCGCGTTCCAGGGTGTCGATCACGAACATGCGCATCACTTCGGACAAGGCCGAGCGCGACACTTGCTCGCTGGCCCACAAGGTGGCGCGTTCGCCATCGCTTTCCAGCAGCAAGCTGTGGGCCTTGGCGAAGGCGTAGGGCAAGGGGTGGCGGACGGCCATGTTACTTCTCCACGGCGGGCTTGGCAGGCACCACGGGGCTCAGCTTGGGCGCGAAACCGGAGTCGGCCGGCATCACCACGGTGGGCGCGGGCGCATTGGGATCGTCCAGCGGCTGCTTCACCGAAGGCATGGTCAGCTCATTGGACAGTTTGAGCGGGTCGAGCACGGGCACCTCGTTGACGCGCATGACCGTGCTGTGCTGCGGGGTGCTTTCGATCTGCTTGTTGCGCATGTACTCGTAGCGGTCCAGGGTGAAGGCATTGGCGGCCTCCTGGGTGCGCATCACGATGGGCCGCAGGAACACCATCAGGTTGGTTTTCTTGCGCGCACGCGACTGGCTCTTGAACAGGTTGCCCAGGTAGGGAATGTCGCCCAGCAGCGGCACCTTGTTGTCGTTGTCCTGGTAGTCGTCCTTGAGCAGCCCGCCCAGGACCAGCACCTGGCCATCGTCGATCACGACGGTGGTTTCGATGGAGCTCTTGGTGGTGGTCGGCCCCGTGCCGGTGTCGGCGCCCGCCTTGACGGCGGAGTCTTCCTGGAACACCGTCATGCGCACGGTGCCGCCTTCGCCCACCTGGGGCCTGACGCGCAGGGTCAAACCCACGTCCTTGCGGTCCACGGTCTGGAAAGGATTCACGGTGCCACTGGAGGTGGTCTGCGCGTTCGAGTAGGAACCCGTCACGAAAGGCACGTTCTCGCCCACCACGATCTTGGCTTCTTCGTTGTCGAGCGCGACCATGTTGGGCGTCGACAAGACATTGGCGCCCGCGTTCGTTTCCAGGAAGGTGGCCAGGGCACCCAGGCTGTACTTCCCGTCACCGATCGCGCGGGCCAGGCCCACCGTGAACCCGGAGGGCAAGACCAGGCTCTTGGTCGCGCCGCTCACCACGGAAGACAAGGTGTTGGAGCCCAGGCTGGTGCCCATGCCCAGCACCGTGTTGCCACTGCTGCTGATGTTCGTGCCGCCCGCCCAATTCACGCCAAGCTGCGCGGCCTTCTCGACATCGACCTTCACGATCATCGATTCGATGTAGATCTGCGCGCGGCGGCCGTCCAGTTGATCGACCACGGCGCGCAACTGCTTGTACAGGGCGTCCGTCGCCGTGATGATGAGCGAGTTGGTGCTGGGGTCGGCCTGGATGAATCCCCCGGTCGACGGCTGGGCCGAACTGGCCACCGGCGTCGTGGACTGCGTCGAGGCGGTGCCGCTGCTGGAGCTGCTCTGGTTGTTCGACGAAGGCAGGCTCGGCGCACTGGTGGACGAGGAGGAGGCACCGCCACCCGACGACGCACCACCCGATGAACCGCCGCTGCTGGGGAATGAGGCCCGCAGCACTTGGGCCAGCTTCACCGCGTCGGCGTTCTTCAGGTAGATCACGTGGATGCCGCTGCCGCCCAGGCCCGCCGTGCCGGGCCGGTCGAGGCGCTGGACCAGGTTGCGGACCAGTGCCAGGCGCGCCGGGTTCGGCGCGCGCACCATCAGGGTGTTGGTGCGCGGGTCGGCCATCACCAAGGTGGCCTGACCACCCGCCACCCCCGGGATGCCGGCGGCACCGCCATCGGCCATGCGCTGCACCATGGGCGCCAGGTCGGAGGCGATGGCGTATTGCAGGGGCATGGCCTCCATGTCCGTGGACGAAGGCACATCCATCGCCGCGATCATCTGGCCGATGCGCTTGAGGTTGTCCGCGTAGTCCGTGATCACCAGGGTGTTGGTGCTCGGGTTCGCGTTGATGGTGTTGTTGGGGCTGATCAGCGGACGCAGCACCGTCACCAGGCTGTTGACGTTTTCGTACTGCAGGCGAAAGATCTGCGTCAGGATCTGGTCACCCGACCGCTTGACGCCAGAACCCACCTCGACCGTGCCGGTCTGCAGTTTGGCATCTGCCTCGGGCACGACCTTGAGCAGGCCCGCCACCTCGACCATGGCGAAACCCTGGCCGCGCAAGGCCGCCAGGAAGTTCAGGTAAGCCTCGCGGGGTGTCAGCGGTTGTTCGCTGTACAGCGTGATGGTGCCCTTGACGCGTGGATCGACCAGGATCTGCTGGTCGACGATGGCCGCCATGGCCCGCGCCACGCCTTCGATCTCGGCATTGACGAAATTGAGCGTGACCGTGGGCCCGCCCTTTTTCACCGGGGCGGCCTGCGCCGCGCCAAAAGCCGAGGGCATCAGGCAGCCTGGCCCAAAGGTGAAGGCCAGGGCCGTGGCCAGCGCGAGCGCGCGGGGACGAGACAACAGAGGATGGGTCGTCATGACTTATCCGATCGAGATTACGGAACGGTCGCCCATGCGACGACCGATGATGTTCAAGAAACTGTCGAGCGCACCGCGCTCACTTTCGTTGGCCCGCGCTTCACCCCGGAAGCGCAAGCCGTTCAAACCCACTTGCCCTTGACCCGACAGCTGCAAAGCGCCGTCCACGGTCATGAGCGACAAATTCACGCGGCCCTCCGGGTCGCCCACCAGGTCGATCCGGTAGGAACCCAGCCGGTCGAGGGTGGTGACGCTGGACGACACATCGTCGAACCCGACTTGCGCTTGCCCTTCCAGGCGCACGCGCCCGTGGACCCATTCGACGGCCATGGCGTTGGTGCTCAGACGCACCACACCGCCCAGTTGCAGGGTGTTCCAAGGGGTGCCCAGGCCGGTCAGCCAGGCCGCGGGCCAATGCCCGACCGGGCCCGAGGGCGACACCGCGATGCGCGCGCGGCCCCATCCCGGCCGAACCTCGATCACCACGGGCGTGGGCACGCAGCAATCTTGTTGGACCGTGAGGTTCAGGCCGGTCAGGCGCGGGCGCAAAGTCCAGTTCAGCCGCCCCGGCAAGGCCCGGGCATCCCGACTACCAGGACCACCGGTCAGCACCACCACGGCATCGCCGTTCCACACGGTACCTTGAGATTCGGCCAGCAACAAGCGGCCGTCGCTCAAAACCACCAGCCCCTGCGCCAGCCAGCTGGCGGGCGAGTAAAGGACCAGGCCCATCAGTGCGCCCAAGGCCCCGCCCCACCAACCCCAGCGGCGGCCAGCCTTGCGCATGTTCTCCCAACGCGCCACCTCGAGGGTGGACTCCATCCAACGCGTGGTCGCGGCCATGCCGCCAGACCACCAGGCGGCGGGAGATTTCAGGTTGGAAAGGATGGACATGCCGTGTGTTTTCCCGCTCAGCGTGCCGAAGCCTGCCCGGGCGCCAGGCCCAGGACCACGGTGCCCGAATAGTGGGCGGGCTCGGATTGCGTCAGATTGGCTTCCAGCGGCCGGACGCGGGCGGCCGCGCGCACCTCGCCCAGCCAGTCGGCCAGGGATTCGCCGGACACCTTGGTGAACTCCACCGTGGCCCGGTCGCCCTGGATGTTCATCCGCGCCGCGGTCCCGAGCCGGTCGGTGGCGGCTTTCAGGGCGGCCTCGGCCTGCACGGGCGAAACGGGCGACTGCTGGCGCAAGGCCTGGGCCTCGTCGGCCAGGGCCCGCATGCGCCCGACCTGGGTGGTGATGTCGCGCAACTGCGCCGGGGTCTGCTGCATGCTTTTCCAGGCGGGCCGGATGAACACCAGTACCAGCACCGCCAGCAGCACCAGGGCGCCCGCGACCTGGGCCATCTGGCGTTCACGCGGGGCCATCGCGGCCCAACGGGCCAGCATCTGCTGGCGCAGGACGTTGAAGGAGGTGGCTTCTGATTCAGTGCTCATGAATGGCTTCTGGTGGGCGGTCGCTCAACTGCGCGAGGCGCGGCGCACGGTCAGGCGGCCGTCGGTCACCTCGACCTGGGCACCGGTGGCCGACAGCTTGCTGCGGAATTGGTCGATGTCGGCGGGGCCCCAGGCCGGCGGCGGCGCCAGCACCAGGCTGTTGCCGTCGTACTGCAGCGCGGCGGAGGGCGTCTCGTTGGGCCAGGCGCTGGCGACCAGGGACATCAACCCTTCGAGGTCGTTGTCGCTCGGCTGGCCGGCCAGGGTGCGCAAGGCTTCGGTCTCACGCTGCATCTGCACGGCCGGATCGAGGATCACGGTGACCTGAGGGTAGGCCTGCTTCAGCACGCTGGTCATCTCGGCCTTCTTGAGCTTGAGCTGGTGCTCCTGCTTCCAGGCCCACAGGTTCAGCCCCAGGATCTGGGCCGCGACCAGGGCGGCCAGACCCACGCGCACAGGTCGCCATTGGGGACTCAGGAACTGCCGCCAGCGGTCGGACACCGCGTTGAAGCCCTTGCTGTTGGGCGTGAGGTCAAATTGCAACAGATTCCAGAGCGAACGGTTCGCTTGCAGCAAATGCTCGGACTGGGTCTGCACCGTCACGGCCTGGCCCAGCCAGCGCTCGGCGGGCGAGGCCACTTGCGGCGTGGCGAAGAAACGGGTTTGCGGCGGCAGCGCCTCGGGCACCAAGGCGCGCGACAGGCCGCCGGTCAAAGGCCAACTGGCCACGCCATCCAGGGTCGACCAGGTCAGCACGATTTCCAGGCCACGGTCGGGGGCCGCGCCACTGCCGGCTTCGTGGACTTCATGGAAGTAACCGGTGGCCGGTTCGTCGGGCCACACGGCCGGCGCCACGCGGTCCACGCGCAACTTGGCCTTCTCGAGCAACATCATCTGGCCGGTCAACCAAGTCAGGTCACAAGCGGCCACCCACGCGGGCTGGCCCGCCTTGGCCGAGGGGGCCAGGGCCAGGTGCATGTCTTCGGGATCGGTCAGCAAGGCGTCTTCGAGCATGCTGGCCAGGGCGGCACGCAGGCGTCCGGCCGGGGCCTTGGGCACGGTCAGCTTGTGCCAGCTGACATCGGTGGGCGCCATCACGGCCACCACGGTGTCCGCGCGCGGCACCATCGACAAGGCGCAACGCCCCTGCCGGGCCACGGTCTGGCCATCGACGCTGAGCACGTACGCGTAGTCCTTGGTCGCCTGGGCCACGGACGACGTCGGCTCCGCCACGGCCAGGTCGGCATTCAGGCGCGAACGCGCGGGGAGTTGAAGGATGAGGATGCTCATGCCCGGCAGTCAAAAGGGTTCGAAAGGAAACCGCACATCAAGGATAGATGCCTCGGCATTGTAGAAGCCGCGAAATAAGACACGTTTAAGGATAGATACTGGCTTGTCACTTGCCGGGATCCACGCCGGAAAAGAGTTCCTGACTCATGACCACCACCTCCATCTGCCTGCCCGTGCCCGACCGCTTGACCAGACTGCGTTGCTTCATGATCTGATTTTCAAGGCGCAAAGTGCCGGTTACCTCGAAATACAGGGAGTTCACCTCCAGCCCGCCCGGGGCAGTGCTCAAGGCGGCCTGCTGCTGCACAACGTTCAAATCCTTGAAATACTCGCGTTGCCGATACTGGACCAGCCGTTCCGCCGTGGCCAGGTCGATGCCCAGCACCGCTGCCAGCACTTCCTTGGGCGCCGTGTTGGGATTGACCGTTGACGAGCCCCCGATGGTTTGCGAAAAAGGCAGCAACGTCACATAAGGCCGGATTCTTTCGATGGTGGCAGCATCCAGCGAAGGCAGCAACCAGCGCAATTGATCGAGCTTCTGGGGCATCAGCGGCGCGCTGGCCAGGTTCGACGCCGAACCGCCCAGGGCCGTGAACGCCGCGTTGGTGTTGAGCGCCGCCAGCGTGGCTTTCTCCAGCGCATCGGCGATCTGGGTCGCCAAGGTCGGCGGCACATCCCTGATGCTGGTGAACAGGGTCTGCAGGATCACCACCTGGGCGGGGTCCACCTTGGGCGCTGGCGTGGCCGTCATGTCGATCACGTTGCGCAGGTTATAGCGCGCGTTCATGTCCGCCACCTGGCCGGACAAAAATGCATCGGGCGCATCGTCGGTGTTGTCCTTGTCCACCGACAGGAAGGCCGAAAGGCGCGTTTCCTTCAGAGACTTCGCCCAGTTCTGCCCCAGGTTCGTCGGCTCCGGCGTCCCATCGGTCCGTATCAGAGAGCCATCATCCTTCAGGATCAGGCGCGAAAAATCCAGGGCGCCTACCAGCAGCCATTCCAGTTGCTGGCGCCCACGCTCGGCCGATTCGACCTGCACCGCGCGCCATTGTTGCCACACCATGGACGAGGCGATCGTGGCCACCACGGTGACGATGACCATGGCCATCAGCAGAGCCGCGCCGCGCTGGCCTTGGCGTTGTGGGATCAAGGCCGCCATGTCAATGCGCCCCCAGGAGGGTGTTGCGCGTGGCCACGCCCGCGAAACCGCTGCCGGCGCCCAGGGTCAAGACCGAACTGACGCCCACGGGCAGTTGCTGATTGCCAACGGTTTGCGCATTGACCACGGTGCAGGGCTGGGGCGCGATCCCGATGCAAAAGTAAAGCTGCCATTGCTCGACCCCTTTGAGCATCGTCAGGGTCCCGGCCTCGTCGCCTTTCAGCTGCTCGGCCTGTTTCCACTGGTCTTCAAGGTCGCCGACGAGCCGGACACCCCGCCCCGCCCAACGCTCCCAGCGCCCGTCCCGCAGGCTCCAGGCGATCACCTGAACGCCGCCGCCCGGCGCTTCACGCAGCAGGCGAAGGCGGTTGCCGCTGAAAAGGAAGGCCCGCTGGCCCTGGGCCGAGCTGGGGTTGATGGTCGGCATGTCGATCGCGGCGGTCATGTCGGCATCCCACTGGGTCATCACCGATTGCAGGCGCAAGGTGCGTTTCAGCTTGCCCTCGGCGATCTCGCGGGCGCGGCTGATGCCGTCCATGCCCTTGAACGCCGTGGCGGCCATCACCGACAGGATCACCAAAGCGACCAGCACCTCGATGAGCGTGAAGCCCCTGGACCTGCGTTGGGTGGTCATGGCTTGGGCACCACCGTGACCACGCGCGACACCATCTGGCCCTCTTCGTCCAGCACCTTCACCTCGACGGACCTGAAATTGGGATTGGCGCTGGCCCGCACGACCTGCTTGCCTTTGAACTCCCGGCCCAATTGCTGGCAGTTGAACTGGCTTTCACCAATGTTGGGGAATTTGGCATTGACCTTCAAATCGAAAAACTGGTTCTCGACGCACCATTGGCCCATCGTCAGATCGGCCACCCGCTGAGCGTTCAAGGTCAGGCCACCCGCCGCCTTGATGCCGGCCGACAAGGTGATCGCCACGATGGCCAAGGCCACCAGGACCTCGATCAGGGTCATGCCAAGCTGACGGGGATCAAGCAGGCGCACGCGGTTCTCCGTCGTCATCGTCCTCAGGCGCACCCGTGATCACGTGGAACGGGCTGAGTCCATCCGTGCCAATGATGATCTGACGGTCTTCCAGACGCAAGATGATGCTTTGCGCGCCGATCACGGGCTCGGGGCCCAGCACGATGGTTTTTCGGGAGCCGATGCCGCCAATGCCGTTGACGACCTCGGCCTTGATCTCGGGCGCATCCCATTTGAGGGGCGGCATGAAGGCTTCGGGCAAGCCAATGAATTGGTATTGGTCGCCCCGGCTGTTGGGTTCTGGCAACCACTGGATGGTCATGGCCCCGGCCCGCGCCTGGACCCGCGCCGATTCCAGGATGGCCGTGAGGCGGGCGGCTTCACGCTCCAGGCGTGTCGAAGAGGGATCGGGCACCGCGAAAGCCACGACGGCCGTGGTGATCGCGATCAAGGCGACCACGACCATGAGTTCGAGCAGGGTGAAGCCGCGTGCAGGACGCGGCCCATGAGCGCAGGAAAGTGGCAACTTACTGCCAGGATCCGATGTCGGCATCCTTGCCTTCACCACCGCTTTGGCCATCCGCGCCAAAGCTGAAAACATCGACCGTGCCCTTCACGCCTGGATTGACGTATTGGTAGTTCGCGCCCCAGGGGTCGTTGGGCAGCTTTTCAAGGTAGGGCTTCCAGTTGGGGGGAATCGGCGAAGCGGTGGGCTTGGCCACGAGGGCCTGCAGGCCTTGCTCCGCCGTCGGGTAGCGCTGGTTGTCCAGCCTGTAAAGCTTGAGGGCCTGCATCAGGTTGCTGACGTCGGTTTTGGCCGCCGTGACGCGGGCATCGTCGGCGCGCTCCAGAACATTGGGCACGATCAGGGCGGCCAGCAGACCGATGATCACCAGCACGACCATCAGTTCGATCAGGGTGAAGCCCCGAGAGAGGGCCCGGGCCGCGCCTTGGAGGCGGTGCTGGGTGGGTCGAGCGAACATCTTCATCATGCGCAGATCCGTGTGGTGACTTGACTGAAAGAGAGAGTCCGGAACGCCAGAGAGGTTCCCCGGCACGAACGAGGTCGCAAGCATGCCCGAGCTTGGGGGACAAGCTATGCGGGATCAACCCGAGGTGTTGCGGCCTGTTTTCACGCTTCGGAGCGATCAACAGGGATGATAATGGCCAGATCATGGCATCTCGCATCCTCGCCCTCCTGATTTGGGCCGCCGTCGCGGCCAGCCTGGCCTATTGGGGCCTGCGCTGGCTTGCCCAGGCCACGCCCGTCCCCCCCAATGCCACGGCGGTGTCCCTGGACAGCGCCGCGCGGGGCGATCTGCGCAAGCTGTTGACCGGCCCGCCCACGGCCGACCCCGCGCAACCCGACCCGAGCGCCGCCTCGGTGTTGGCCGGACGCATCAAGCTCGTCGGCGTGGTGGCCCCCCGCCACGAAGGCGACCAGGGTGGTCTGGCGCTGTTGTCCGTCGATGGCAAACCGCCCCGCGCCGTGCGCGCCGGCGCCACCGTGGATGGCGAGATGGTGCTCCTGGCCGTCAGCCAGCGCGGCGCCGAAATCGGCCCTGCCGCGGGCCCCGCCGCCGTCAAGCTCGACCTGCCACTGCTGCCCGGTGCTGCCACGGGCTCGCTGCCCCCGCCATCGGGTTTCAGCACCGGCGAACCGGCCGCCCCACCTCAACAAATGCCCGGCGCGGTGCCCGACATCAATTCGGGCATGGCCGGCTCTCCGGAAGGCATGCCCCAGCAGCAACCGCCCCCCAGCCAGTTCAACAACGCGAACCGCCCTCAGCGGCCGGTTCGTCCGGGCGGCAACCGCCCACTCTGACCAACGACGCGTCCGCGCTCAGCGCAGGAACAAGCGGTAGACCGGGTTGCGCGTTTCATCCACGTACCCATACCCCAGGGCATCCAGCAAAGGCTTGATGGCCTTGGTGTCCTGCTTGGGCACTTGCAGACCCACCAGGATCCGGCCAAAGTCGGCGCCCTGGTTGCGGTAGTGGAACAGGCTGATGTTCCACCCCGGTGGCAAACTGGTCAGAAACTTCATCAGGGCGCCAGGCCGCTCGGGGAACTCGAAGCGGAACAGCCGCTCGCCCTCGGCCAGGCCTGAACGGCCACCCACCATGTGGCGGATGTGCGTCTTGGCCAACTCGTCCTGGGTCAGGTCGACCGCGGCGAAACCGTGCGCCTCGAACTCCTGCGCCAGGCGGCCTGATTCGCCCTTGCCCTTGATGCTCACGCCCAGGAAGACGTGCGCCTGCTGCTCGTCCGAGATCCGGTAGTTGAACTCGGTGACGCTGCGCGGGCCGATCAATTCGCAGAAGCGCTTGAAGGAGCCCCGCTCCTCCGGGATGGTCACGGCCAAGAGGGCCTCGCGCTGCTCGCCCACCTCGGCGCGCTCGGCCACGAAACGCAGCCGGTCGAAATTCATGTTCGCGCCGCAGTTGATGGCGACGTAGGTGCGGCCTTCGCCGCCGTGGCGGGCCGCGTACTGCTTCAAGCCCGCCACGCCCATCGCGCCCGAGGGCTCGACGATGGAGCGCGTGTCCTGGTAGATGTCCTTGATGGCGGCGCAGACCTCGTCGGTGGTCACGACCACGAACTCGTCGACCAGCTCGCGGGCCAGGCGCAGGGTTTCTTCGCCGACCAGCTTGACCGCCGTGCCATCGGCGAACAGGCCGACGTCGGCCAGGGTGATGCGCTTGCCGGCCTTGACTGATTTGGCCATGGCATCGGAATCGTTGGTCTGCACACCGATGACCTTGATCTCCGGGCGCACCGCCTTGATGTAGGCGGCCACGCCGCTGATGAGGCCGCCGCCGCCGATGGCCACGAACACGGCGTCGATGGGACCGGCATGCTGGCGCAGGATCTCCATGGCCACGGTGCCCTGGCCAGCGATCACGTCCGGATCGTCGAAGGGGTGGACGAAGGTCAGGCCTTTCTTCTGCTCCAGCGCCTTGGCGTGCAAGGCCGCGTCGGAATAGCTGTCGCCGTGCAGCACGATCTGCACGTTCTCGCCGCCAAAACTGGCCACCGCGTCGATCTTGACCTGCGGCGTGGTCACCGGCATCACGATGATGGCCTGGCAGCCCAGGCGCCGCGCGCCCATGGCCACGCCCTGCGCGTGGTTGCCTGCCGAAGCGCAGATCACGCCCTTGGCCAGGGCCTTGGGCGGCAGCTTGGCCATCTTGTTGTAGGCGCCGCGCAGCTTGAAGCTGAACACGGGCTGCTTGTCTTCTCGCTTGAAGAAGACGTGGTGGCCCAGTCGCCTGGACAGGCTGCGCGCTTCGTCCAGGGGGCTTTCAATCGCCACGTCGTAGACCCGGCTGGTCAGGATCTTCTGAAGGTAGTCCTGCACGCTCAGGGCGGTGGTCTTGACGTTGGGCTTGGCGGCGGCGCGCGCGGTGGACATCGTGGGGTCTCCGTGGGATAGCCCTACAGTCTAGGGCAATGCCCGCGCGGCTCGCCACCCCCCATCTCCTGGCGCCAATAAGCAGATTGGGTTTGTCGAAGGCGAATGGCCCGCTTTTCCAGCGCCCCGGGCATCAGCCGTGGCAGGCCCGACCTGATCAGCAGGGGCAAAAAGGTCAGCACCGGGTACCAGGGCCAGGCCAAAGGCAAGCCCAGGTGGCCCATGCCCTCCCGGCCCACGAACCAGCGGACCAGGCTGAGGTGGCGCGCCTTGTCGAAACGCCCTCGCCATGCCTTGCCCCACCGGTAGTGGCGGTGCAGCGGCTCGTCCATCAAGGCTTGCCCCAAAGCGGCGCTGCTGTCGTCGGGGGGCGCCTGGCTGAGGAGGTTGCCGTAAAGGGAGACGCGGCCTTGCATCTCGTCGTCGCACAGCCAGGCGTTGTCGACGCCCATCAACCAGCCGATGTAGCGCCACAGGTGCATGACGGCGCGGGCGTCTGCCGACGTCACCACGAAACCCGTGGTGCGCAGGGCCAGCAACTGCACCACGCTGAAAGCCAGGTAGGTGGCCTGCAAGTCGAGCTGGTTGATGGGCAGGCCGAAGCTGGCCGCATCCCAGCTGGGGCGCTGGCGAACGTTTTGCCGCACCAGCGCGTGCATCACGCGCACGTGCATCGTGGCTTTCCACCCTGGACCATGGGGCACCATGCCGCCATCGGCCGTGCAATCGAGCCACCAGGAGGTGGTCTCGGACACGCGCCGCTGCGCGCCCCGGCTCAAGGCCCCGGTTTGCACCAAGGTCTGGTTGATCGCCGAGGCTTGGTAGCCCGCCATCAAACCCGCATCGCGCAAGACCCGCATGCCGTGCAAACCGGTGCTTTGCAGGAAACGCGCGCCATGCGCCATCAAGGCCGGATTCACCCACTCCGGAACCGTCTGGGCATGCTCGATGAGGCGGCGCAGGGCTGGCGGCGTGTCGTCGCCCGCGGACACCCCCTCCGCCATGGCCCGCTGCAGGCGGCCGCGCGCTTCGCTCATGCCTTCCGCATGCAGCCAACGGGCCACCTCGTCTGCCAGGGGGTCGCCTTCCCACAGGGCCGCGCCCATCCTGGCCCAGGTGGCCTCGTTGGGCTCGCAGTGGCCTGGAATCATCCATTTCAGGCGCGCGGCCATGCGGCGGCTGACGGCCAGGTCGGCGCCATGGCGGCTGGGGGGCGTGGCTGGCATGGACGCCACGGCGGACAAGGAGGGTTGAGACAACATCGACAGCGCTTTCGGACACGACACGGTTTGTCGATGGTGGCGCGCCGGCGCCGGCACGTCATTGACCGCAGACACCCGCGGAGTGGCCGCACAAGCCACCGCCAGGCCGCTAACATCGGTGACCCATGAGCAACGCAGCTTCTCCACCACCACCTTCAGACGCCTTGGCCAGCGCCGGCTTCAGCGCCTCTTTCGCCCGCGTGGTCGCCGACTACGTGCAGGCACAGGACCAGGATGCCCAGCCCATCCTCGACATCCTGGCCCTGCCGGCCTCACCCGCCCATGACGAGGATCGGCGTGTTTCGGCCCGGCGCTTGAGCCAGGCCTTGGCCAAGGCGGCCCACCTCCTTGGGGACGAGCACATCGGCCTGCACGTGGCCGGCCTGGTGCGCCCGACCCATTTGGGTTCGCTGGGCTACGCCCTCATGAGCTGCACCGTGGGGGGCGATGGCCTGGCCTTGTTCGCGCAGTTGCAAAGCCTGCTCTGCACCGAAATCCGCGGGCACTTCAACGTGGTGGGCCCGCACCTGGAGGCCCGCCACGAAGCCCTGAGCCCCTTGCCTGACGACTACCATTTCTGGTCTTTCTTCACCGCATCGCGCCTGGGTTTCGCACGTTGGGTGTCAGGCCGCGACCTGGTGCCCGCGCTGGTCGAGCTGCCTTGCGAGCCGCCCGCGAACACGCGCCCTTTCCAGGTTTTCACGGGTGGGCCGGTGAACTTCCGGGCCGCGCAATGCCGGGAGTTGATGCCGGCCGACTGGCTGGGCTGGACCAACCCGAATGCCGACCCGCCCATCCACGACCTCATGAGTGCCATGGCCCGGCGCCAATGGCAGGCCCGGGCCCAGGACGCGGACGCCTTGAAAGCCCAGCTCCAGCAAGCCATCCTGCTGGCATTGGACCGGGGCGAGAGCCCCACGCTGGAGGTCGTGTGCGCGGAGTTGACCAGCCGTGGTTTCGGTGGCGGTCCGGTCCGTCATGTGCAACGCCAGTTGGCGGCCCAAGGCCTGAACTTCAAAGGCTTGCTTGAATCAGCCCGCAAAGAGCGCGCCTTGATGCAATTGCGGCTGACCGGCTTGCCCCTGGCCCAGATCGCGGCCGAAGCCGGCTACGCCGAGACCAGTTCTTTCCACCGGGCCGTGCGCCGCTGGACCGGGATGACGCCCCTGGCCGTGCGCGAAGCCGGCATGGGCCGGGCGCCATCGCCATGAAAAAAGCCCGCACGGTGGCGGGCTTTTCGAAGGAGAAGGAATCTTCTCAAATCACTTCTTGCGCAAGCGTTGAAGGGCCGCCAACTGGGCAACCATGATCTGCAGTTCGCTCTGGGCCTTGGCCAGGTCCAGGTCGCCTTTGGCGTTCTGAACGGCTTCTTGGGCCAGGCGCTTGGCTTCGTTGGCCTTGGACTCGTCCAGGTCCTTGCCGCGGATGGCCGTGTCGGCCAGCACGGTCACGGTGCCAGGCTGCACTTCCAAGATGCCGCCAGCCACGAAGACGAACTCTTCTTCGTTGTTGTCGGCGCGCTGGATGCGCACGGCGCCAGCCTTGATGCGGGTGATCAGGGGCGTGTGACGGGGCAGGATGCCAAGCTCGCCGGACTCACCGGGCAGCGACACCAACGTGGCTTCGCCGGAGAAGATCGACTCTTCTGCCGAAACAACGTCAACGTGAATGGTGGTGGACATAACGGGCTTTCTCGAAGGGGTGAATCGGATCGGGGATCGTCAACAAGCGGGAACGGGGTTGCCCCCTCCCTGCTTATTGCATGCCCTTGGCCTTTTCAACGGCTTCGTCGATGGTACCGACCATGTAGAACGCTTGTTCCGGCAGGCTGTCGTATTCGCCAGCCACGATGCCCTTGAACCCACGGATGGTTTCAGACAGGGGCACGTACTTGCCGGGCGAACCCGTGAACACTTCAGCGACGTGGAAAGGCTGCGACAGGAAGCGCTGGATCTTGCGAGCGCGCGACACGATCAGCTTGTCTTCAGGTGCCAGCTCGTCCATGCCCAGAATGGCAATGATGTCGCGCAGTTCCTTGTAGCGTTGCAGCGTGCCTTGCACGGCGCGGGCCGTGTTGTAGTGCTCTTCGCCCACCACGTTCGGGTCCAGCTGACGCGAGGTCGAGTCCAGCGGGTCCACGGCGGGGTAGATGCCCAGCGAAGCGATGTCACGCGACAGCACCACGGTGGAATCCAAGTGGGCGAAGGTCGTGGCAGGCGACGGGTCGGTCAAGTCATCCGCAGGGACGTACACGGCCTGGATGGAAGTGATCGAACCGACCTTGGTCGAGGTGATGCGCTCTTGCAGGCGGCCCATTTCTTCGGCCAGCGTCGGTTGGTAGCCCACGGCGGAAGGCATGCGGCCCAGCAGTGCGGACACTTCGGTGCCGGCCAGGGTGTAGCGGTAGATGTTGTCCACGAAGAACAGCACGTCCTTGCCTTCGTCACGGAAGGACTCGGCGATCGTCAGGCCGGTCAGCGCCACGCGCAGGCGGTTGCCTGGGGGTTCGTTCATCTGGCCGTAGACCATGGCGACCTTGGACTCGCCCAGGTTCTCCAGGTTCACGACGCCGGAATCGGCCATCTCGTGATAGAAGTCGTTGCCCTCACGGGTACGCTCGCCCACACCAGCGAACACCGACAGACCGCTGTGGGCCTTGGCGATGTTGTTGATGAGTTCCATCATGTTCACGGTCTTGCCGACGCCGGCGCCACCGAACAGACCCACCTTGCCGCCCTTGGCGAACGGGCACACCAGGTCGATCACCTTGATGCCGGTTTCGAGCAGCTGTTGCGAAGGCGACAGCTCGTCGTACGCGGGAGCCTTGCGGTGGATGGAGGCGGTTTGCGCCTGGTCCACGGGACCACGCTCGTCGATGGGCGCGCCCAGCACGTCCATGATGCGGCCCAGGGTCGCGGGACCCACGGGCACGGTGATCGCCGCCTTGGTGTTGTACACCATGATGCCGCGGCGCAGGCCGTCGGACGAGCCCAGCGCAATGGTACGCACCACGCCGTCGCCCAGCAGTTGCTGGACTTCCAGGGTCAGTGCCGAACCGTCCATCTTCAAGGCGTCATACACCTTGGGCATCTGGTCGCGGGGAAACTCCACGTCCACCACGGCGCCAATGCACTGAACGACCTTACCTACAGCTTGAGTGTCAGCCATTTTGGTTCCTTCAATCAATTAAATCTGGGTCAGACCGCAGCCGCACCGGCCACGATTTCGGACAATTCTTTGGTGATCGCCGCCTGGCGGGTCTTGTTGTAGATGAGCTTGAGCTCAGCGATCACAGAACCAGCGTTGTCGGTTGCGGACTTCATGGCCACCATGCGCGCCGATTGCTCGGACGCCATGTTCTCGGCCACGGCCTGGAAGATCAGCGCCTCGACGTAGCGAATCAGCAGGTCATCGATCACCGACTTGGCATCGGGTTCGTAGATGTAATCCCACTGATGGGCAGGCTCGGAAGCCAACGTCTCGGCTTTCAAGGGCAGCAACTGTTCGACCAGGGCTTCCTGCTTCATCGTGTTGATGAAGCGGGTGTAGCAGATCTGAACCGAAGCCAGCTCGCCCGCCGCGTAGGCGTCGAGCAGCACCTTGACGGGACCGATCAGCTTGTCGAGGTGAGGCGTGTCACCCAACTGGGTCACGTGGGCCACCACCTTGGCGCCGATGCGGTTGGCAAAGCCGAAGCCTTTGTTGCCAATGGCCACGATCTCGGCAGACTTGCCTTGCGCGTCCAGCTCTTTCAGCGTCGTCGTCACACCACGCAGCACGTTGGTGTTGAGGCCACCGCACAGGCCCTTGTCCGTGGTCACCACGATCAACCCGACCTTCTTGGCGCCGGTGTTGGCGATTTGGAAGGGGTGGATGTACTCGGGGTTGGCCTTGGACAAGTGCGCTGCGATGTTGCGCACCTTTTCAGCGTAAGGGCGGGCGGAACGCATGCGTTCCTGCGCCTTGCGCATCTTCGAAGCCGCGACCATTTCCATGGCCTTGGTGATCTTCTTGGTGTTCTCTACGCTCTTGATCTTGCCGCGTATTTCCTTGCCTGCCGCCATGGCGTGCTCCTAATCAGGCGAACGACTTCTTGAACGCGACGATGGCAGACTGAAGCTCGGCTTCAGCGTCCTTGTCGAGAGCCTTGGTCTGTTCGAGTTTGGCCAACAGGGCAGCGTGGCTGGTCTTGAGGAACTGGTGCAGGCCAGATTCAAAAGCCAGGATCTTCTTGACGTCGACGTTGTCCATGTAGCCCTTGTTCACGGCGAACAGAGTGGCGCCCATCAAGGAGATCGGCAGCGGCGAGTACTGAGCCTGCTTGAGCAGTTCGGTCACGCGGGCACCGCGGTCCAGTTGCTTGCGGGTGGCTTCGTCCAGGTCGGAAGCGAACTGCGCGAAGGCAGCCAGTTCACGGTACTGGGCCAAGTCGGTACGGATACCACCGGACAGGTTCTTGATCAGCTTGGTCTGGGCAGCACCACCGACGCGCGACACCGAGATACCGGCGTTGATGGCGGGGCGGATACCGGCATTGAACAGCGACGTTTCCAGGAAGATCTGGCCATCGGTGATCGAGATCACGTTGGTGGGCACGAAGGCCGACACGTCACCGGCTTGCGTTTCGATGATGGGCAGTGCCGTCAGCGAACCCGTCTTGCCCTTGACTTCACCCTTGGTGAAGGCTTCGACGTAGTCGGCGTTCACGCGGGCTGCACGTTCCAGCAGGCGCGAGTGGATGTAGAACACGTCGCCAGGGAAGGCTTCGCGACCGGGGGGGCGGCGCAGCAGCAGCGACACTTGGCGGTAAGCCACGGCTTGCTTGGACAGGTCGTCGTACACGATCAGGGCGTCTTCGCCGCGGTCGCGGAAGTACTCGCCCATCGCGCAACCCGAGTAGGGAGACACGAACTGCATGGCGGCAGATTCGGAAGCCGAAGCGGCCACGATGATGGTGTATTCCAGGGCGCCGGCGTTTTCCAGGGCGCGCACCAC
Source organism: Aquabacterium sp. (assembly GCF_050725395.1). Taxonomy (GTDB): domain Bacteria; phylum Pseudomonadota; class Gammaproteobacteria; order Burkholderiales; family Burkholderiaceae_C; genus Aquabacterium. Next base: position 172,472 of record NZ_JBOHHL010000002.1, read on the forward strand.
GTTCTTGATCGACGAAGCCTTCTGGCCGATCGCGACGTAGATGCAGGTGACGCCTTGGCCCTTCTGGCTGATGATGGCGTCGATCGCGACGGCGGTCTTGCCGGTCTGGCGGTCGCCAATGATCAGCTCGCGCTGGCCACGGCCCACGGGCACCATCGAGTCGATGGACTTCAGGCCGGTCTGCAGAGGCTGCGACACGGATTCACGGGCGATCACGCCAGGGGCGATCTTCTCGATGGGCGAGGTGACCTTGGCGTTGATGGGGCCCTTGCCGTCGATCGGCTGACCGAGGGCGTTGACCACGCGGCCGATCAGTTCGGGGCCCACGGGCACTTCCAGGATGCGGCCCGTGCACTTCACGGTGTCGCCTTCGGAGATGTGCTCGTACTCGCCCAGGATCACGGCGCCGACGGAGTCGCGCTCGAGGTTCAGGGCCAGGCCGAAGGTCGGGGTGCCGCTGGCGGTGGCTGGGAATTCCAGCATTTCGCCCTGCATCACATTGGACAGGCCATGGACACGGACGATACCGTCGGTCACCGACAGAACGGTGCCTTGGTTGCTGAGGTCCGTCGAGGTGCTCAAGCCCTCGATGCGGCTTTTGATCAGTTCAGAAATTTCGGCGGGATTCAATTGCATGCTTAGCTCCCAGTTGGGTCAATCTGTCTCAAGTGCACACCTGAGACAACCCGACGGATAAGGTCGATCCAGTTGTGTCGATGCGGCGCGGCGCGATCAGGCGGTCAAGGCGGCCTTCATGCGTTCCAGTCGGGCTTTGACCGAGGTGTCCAGGGCTTCGTCACCGACGACCACACGGATGCCACCGATCAATTCGGGCTCGACTTCCACGGTGGCGACCAGCTTGCGGCCAAAGCGCTTTTCGAGCGCGCTGACCACGTTGGTGAGCTGAGCCTGGTCCAGCGGATAAGCGCTGAAGATCTTGGCGTCAGATACACCGGAACTGGCGTTCACCAAGGCGTGAAACTGCCCGATGATTTCAGGCAACGCTGCCAGACGGCCGTTGTCGATCAGCACATGCAGGAAGTTCTGCAGTTGCGGATCAAGCGGCTGGTTGGCGGCGGCCGTCAACACATCGAACACCTGCGTGGGCAGGGTCTTGGGGTTGTCGGCGAACGCACGCAGCTGAGCATCAGCCGCGACGTTGGCCAGCGCCTCCACCTGCCCAGTCCAGCTTTTCAGATCACCTTTGCGGGCGACCTGAAAAAGGGCTTCGGCATAGGGGCGCGCGATGGTTGCCAGCTCAGCCATGGTCAGAGCTCCGTCTGCAGGCGGGCCAACAGGTCGGCGTGAACGCCAACGTTGACTTCCTTTTGCAGGATCTGCTCGGCGCCCTTGACGGCCAGCGTGGCCACTTGTTCGCGCAACGCTTCACGGGCCCGGATCACTTGCTGCTCGGCCTCGGCCTTGGCAGCAGCGATGATCTTGGCGCCTTCGTCTTCGGCGCGCTTTTTCGCGTCGTCGACGATGGCCTGGGCACGCTTTTCAGCGTCGGCGATGCGCTTCGTGCTCTCTTCGCGGGTCTGGGCGAGTTGCTCCTCGACACGCTTGTTGGTCACGGCCAGTTCGGACTTGGCTTTGTCAGCCGCAGCCAGACCGTCCGCGATCTTGCGAGCACGTTCGTCCAGGGCCTTGGTCAAAGGCGGCCAGATGAAGCGCGTGGTGAACCACACCAGGATCGCAAAGACGATGGCCTGGAGGAAGAGTGTTGCGTTGATATTCACGGCGCGAGCCTTTCAGTCGTGAAAGGTTCGGGGTGACTCAAGCCAGCACGAACGGGTTGGCGAAAGCAAACAGCAGGGCAATGGCCACGCCGATCAGGAAGGCAGCGTCGATCAGACCAGCCAAAATGAACATCTTGGTTTGCAGTTCGTTGATCAGCTCAGGTTGACGAGCCGACGACTCGAGGAACTTGCCGCCCATCAAAGCGATACCGATCGAAGCGCCGATAGCGCCCAGACCAACGATGATGCCGCATGCCAGTGCCACGAGACCGAGAACATGTTCCATGATGACTCCTAAGTAGAAAAATGAAAGAGAACGAAAGGGAAAGGGAAAACCGGAAAAACGACGACAGATCGATCAGTGATGATCGTGTGCCTGACCCACGTAGATCAGCGTCAGCATCATGAAGATGAAGGCTTGCAGCGTGATCACGAGGATGTGGAACAGGGTCCAGATGGTGCCGGCGGCCACGTGGCCGATGCCCAGCCAGAAGTAACCTTCGGTCGGGTTGAACTGCCAGGACCAGACGCCACCCATCAAGGCGATCAGCATGAACACCAGTTCGCCAGCGAACATGTTGCCGAACAACCGCATGCCGTGCGAGACGGTCTTGGCGGTGAATTCGATCAGCTGCATCAGGAAGTTGATGGGGTACAGCAGGAAGTGGTCACCGAAAGGCGCGGCCACGAGTTCGTGGGACCAGCCTCCGACGCCCTTGATCTTGATGTTGTAGAACAGGCAGATCAGCAGCACGCTGGACGACAGGCCCAGGGTGGTGGACAGGTCGGCCGTGGGCACGACGCGGAAATACTGGTCGTAGCCCAGCGCAGGACCTGCGTGGTGCCAGGCTTGCGGCAGCAGGTCGACCGGCAGCATGTCCATGAAGTTCATCAGGAAGATCCAGACGAACACGGTCAGGGCCAGGGGCGCGACGATCTTGCGGCTGTTGGCGTTCTTGATGATGCCCTTGGCCTGGTTGTCGACCATTTCGAACAGCATCTCGATGGCGGCCTGCGCACGGCCAGGCACACCGGAGGTGGCGCGGCGCGCGATCGACCACAGCAGGAACGAACCGATCACACCGATGAGCAGCGACCAGAACAGGGAGTCGATGTTGAAGACGGTGAAGTCGACAATCTTGGCCTGCTTGACATTTGCCCAGTCGAAGTTCTTTTGCAAGTGCTGCAAGTGGTGCGTGATGTAACCACTGGCGGTCAGGGCGTGCTCTTCTTGTCCTTCAGCTGCCATCGTTGATCTCAGTTAGCGGTTGTCGCTCGCGACGTTTTTCTTCACCCGACCTTGCATGAACAAGGCCAGCCAATTCAGCTTGATGCACACAACCAGGGCCACCAGAAAGGCAGGCCAGCTCAATTGCGGCACCACTTTGATGGCGGCCACCAGCATGATGACTGCCACACCTATCTTCACAAACTCCCACAGCATGAAGCCGAAGACGGCCACACCGGGATTGATCGCAGACACCTGCCGGCCCATTCCGTAGGCGAACAGCGCACCAGGCACCACCACGCAGGCCGCACCGTATAACGCTGACCAAACCACATTGCTGCGGTACCCACCAAGCCACCAGGACACCAAAGCGAGCAACACGCCCGCCAGCACCTGGATTCCAAGCACCCGCCACAAGGACACGACCGGCTGCCGGGCCTTCAGGGCCGCGACTTCATCGCGAGTCCATGGCCTGATCGGAGGTTCCGAATCCTCGTTGGAGTCTTCAAAGACTTCCTCGATTTTTCGGCTGTCATCCAAGGCTGACGAGTTCATGGTGTCGACAAAACCTAAAGATTATACGCGCTTACTTATGTTGAATCCAGTCTTACGTCATACACAAGACAAGAACCCCTCAAGCGCGGGTCGAACCACACTGGATCAGTAGCGGCTGATCGCCCCATCCAGGTCGACGCGGAAGTAGTGCGCCCCGGGCAGTGGGTTGAAGTAATAAGGCTCGGTGGGCTCGAAGCCCAGGCTGCTGTAGAGCTCCCGGGCCGCCTCCATGTCGCTGAGGGTGTCCACGAACATGGTGCCGAAGCCGGACTCGCGCGCTCGGTGCATCAAGGTCTCCACCAGCATCCGCCCCAAGCCGAAACCGCGGAAGGCAGGACGCACGTACAGGCGTTTCATTTCGCAGGCATTGGCCACGTCCACATCGGCCAGGGCCCGAAGGGCGCAACACCCAGCCACCGCGTCATCGACCGTGGCAAGCAGGAAGACTTCATCGGCGCCCGAATAGCTCCCCGCCAGGTCGGCCAGTTCGCCCTCGAAAGATTGGAAAGCGAGGTCCACCCCCAGGGAGGCGCCGTACTCGGCCAGGATGTCGGCGGCGTGCTCCCAGTCTTGTTGAGTTTGCGCGGCGCACAGGAAAATTGAGGGGGTGTAAGCATCCATGTGTGATGGTCAGTGTATATCGGACAACCCCCTCGATTGGGGGGTCTCCTCGGGCAAGCCCCATGCCGAATTTTGGACAAGAGCGGCATCCTGATCAACAGGCAAGTAATTGCAACATTTTGTTTCCCAGCCGACCCCACACACCTCCGCCATCGGGGAGGTTGCCGGGTTTGTTGTCCTGACCCTGGGCGCCCCGGTGGAGTGATTTTTATGTCCGCAGCAATCAAAAAAGAGAAGGTGAGCACCTTCTTCAGGCCCATCAGCTCCGTGACGGTCACCAACATCAAGCAGATGTACGACCTGTACGCGAAGTACTACGAGAACACCTCGCTCGACGTCTTCCTGAGCGACTTGTCCAAGAAGTCTGGCGTGATCCTCGTGACACGCGCCGTGGACGACCAGATCGTGGGCTTCTCGACCCAGACTTTTTTCGACCTGAAGGTCGACGGCAAGCGCGTGCGCGGCATCTTCAGCGGCGACACGATCATCGAGCAAGCCTACTGGGGCAACAACGCCCTGGCCAACACCTTCTACCGCCGCCTGATCATCGAGCGTCTGAAGCGCCCCTTCGTGCCGTTCTACTGGTTCCTCATCTCCAAGGGTTACAAGACCTATTTGCTGATGACGAACAACTTCTACAACTACTACCCGAACGTGAATGGCAAGGACGACCAGTACCGCCGCGTCACCGAGGCGTATTGCCAGCAGCTGTTCCCCGATGCCTTCGACCGCGAGAAGATGCTGCTGGACTTCGGCGAAAGCTATGTGCGCCTGAAAGGCGACGTGGCCTCGATCACGCCCGAACTGGTGGCCGCCAACCCGCACATCGCCTTCTTCGAGAAGGTGAACCCGAGCTGGCGCCGTGGCACCGAGGTGCCTTGCCTGGCCGCCTGCGATTACGAAAGCCTGTTCCGCTCCATCGTCGACGTGCCATGGAAGTGGATCAAGAAGCACATCCTGGGCACGCACCGCCCGGAAGGTCTGGAACTGGCCAAGCGCCAGGCCGGAGCCTCATCGAACAGCGACAGGAACACATGGCTGGACGTGGACGCCGACGAGGCGATCGAGCGGACCAAGGCCTCCTGACATGGGGGCCAGTCATACCCTAGGACACCACCTTCTCAAACTGCTGGTCGCTCCAGGCCGGCGCCGTTTTGAACGGCATCTTGGCGAACTGGAATCCATCCAGCGCGCCAGGCTGTCGCGTTGGTTGTCGGCCGCCTCGCGGTCACCTGAAGGCCAGAAGCGCGGCATCCGCGCGGACTGGTCCTGGGAAGAGTTCGCGCGCCAGCAGCCGGTCACCGCCTACAGCGACTACGCCGACCTGCTGCTGCAGCAACGCGAGCGCAAGCAGAGCTTGCTGATCGATTCGCCGGTGATGCGCTACCAGCCCACCAGCGGCTCGACCTCGGCGGTGAAGTGGATCCCCTACACCAAGATGTTCCTGGACGAGCTGGACCAGGTGATCACGGCCTGGGTGGGCGACCTGTACCGCCAGTTCCCCGGGCAGGCCAATGGCACGCACTATTGGTCGCTGTCGTGGATCCCCACCGACATGCGCAGCCAGACCGCTGGCGACATCAACGACGACATGAAGATGCTGTCCTGGGGCAAGCGATTGCTGGCCTACTTGACGCAAGCCGCGCCGCAAGAGATTGCGCTGGCCGAGACCTCGGACGATTCGCTGTTCGCCACACTGGCCTACCTGGTGGCCGACGAGGCGCTGGGCTTCATCTCGGTGTGGAGCCCCACCTTCGGCCTGGGCCTGCTGGAGCAGATGGGCCGCTGGCGCGAGGAGCTGGCCGATGCCTTGTCGCGCGGCCACTGGGGCGCACGCACTTCGCACATGGCCGGCCTGCCGTGCCCGCAGTCGCCACGTGCCGCGCAACTGCTGCGCGAGTGGAATGGCGCGATGAACGCCGAGTTCTTCGCCAAGCTGTGGCCGCAACTGGCCGTGCTCAGCGCGTGGGACACGGCCGCCGCAGCTCCCTGGGCCCAGAAGCTCAAGTCGCTGATGCCGCACGCCAACTTCCAGGGCAAGGGCTTGTGGGCCACCGAAGGCGTCGTGACCTTTCCCTTCCAGGGCCGGTACCCGCTGTCCTACCTGAGCCACTTCTACGAGTTCCAGGACGCGCAGGACGGCCGCGTGCTGGCCCCATGGCAACTGCGCGAAGGCCAGGACGTGATTCCCATCATGACCACTGGCAGCGGTTTCTCGCGCTACAAGATGAGCGACGTGATCCGGGTCGATGGCCACCTGGGCCAGGTGCCCTGCTTCACCTTCCTGGGCCGCAACGACGGCGTGGACCTGGTGGGCGAGAAGATCAGCGCCACCACGGCGCAACAGGTGCAGGACGGCCTGCTGATGGGCAATGCCTTGCCCGTGACCCTGCTGGCCCTGGACCACAGCACGCACCAGTCGCCCGGCTACGTGCTGCTGGTGGAATGCGCGCCCGAGGTCGACCGCGATGCGCTGCAGCAGTCGCTGTCCATCCAGCTTGAGAAGGCGCTGCAAGGCAACTTCCATTACAAGCTCGCGCGCGAGCTGGGCCAGTTGCAACCCGCCGCCTGCATCGCCCTGCCCCACATGCGCGAGATCTACCTCGACCAGTGCCGTGTGCGCGGCATGATCGAAGGCAACATCAAGATCGAACCGCTGCGCCATTGGCGTGGAGAAGTGCCGGCCGTGCTGCGCGACGTGCTGGACGCGGTCACCATCTGAGCGCTGCGACGCGCTGATCTGCTTCAGAATCCACTCAACTCAAGCTTCATTCTCATCAAGCCATGGCCATCACCGTAAGACTGGGCACGCCCGCCGACAACGCCAAGATGCAGGACCTGATCACCAAGATCACGATGCCGGGTGTGGCGCAGATGTGCTTCCAGCGGGACCCGGACTTTTTCGTGGGCGCCAAGGTGATCGGCGACGAGTTCGTCCTGACGGTGGCCGACGATTCGGAGCGCCCCGACGTGCTGGCAGGCCTGACGGTGATCTCGGGCCGCGAGCTGTTCATCAGTGGCAAGAAGCGCCGCGTGTACTACTCGGGCGACACGCGTGTTGATCCGTTCTACCGCCGCCGCGGCATCGCGTCCAACCTGTTCATCGAGCAGAAGAAGTTCCGCTCGACCGAGGACCTGCTGCAGGGCATTGTGCTGAAAGAGAACACCGCCCCGCTGGACGCCGCCGCCAACTCGGCCGATGGCGTGCTGTTCCGCTACTGGATCAGCCACGCGATCGAGACCAGCTTCATCTTCACGCGCAAGATCAAGCCGCGCATCCCCAACGGCGTGCAGATCCGCGCGGCCACCACGGCCGATGTGCCGGCCATGCAAGCCTTCTTCGACCGCGAGGCACCGCGCCGCAACGGTTACCCGGTGTACGACTTCAGCAAGCTGGTGGCGGGCGATCCCTACTATGCGGGCCTGTCGATCGGTGACTTCGCCCTGGCCACGCGCAACGGCGAGATCATCGGCTTCCTGGCCGGATGGAACCAGAAGGCCTACAAGCAGACGCGCATCGTGGGCTTCAAGCCCATCGTCAAGCTGTTGCGCCCGCTGTACAACCTGTACGTGGGCGTCACTGGCGGCTTCAAGCTGCCCGCCATTGGTGGCACGCTGAACTACCTGTCGCTGTACAACATCCTGGTGGCCAAGGACGACCCTGAGGTGCTGCAAGGCCTGATCGACTGGATCATGGCGAACCAGGGCCAGAAGTACGACGCGCTGGCCATCGGCATCACACAGACCGATCCGCTGGCCGAGGTGCCGCGCCGCTACAAGCGCCAGAAGCTGTTCTCCAGCCACTTCTGGCTGAGCTATGGCGAAGACCCGCGCCCCGGCATCGACGACCGGCCACTGTACGTGGAGCTGGGCCGCCTCTGATCGAAGCGGGTCAGGCGGGATCGATGCCCGCCTCGCGCACCAGCCGGACGATGGTCTGGTCCAGGCGGGCGGTGTAGGCGTCGATCTCTTCGACCGTGTTGTCGCTGCGCTGCCAGGACACGGGCATGTAGAAGACGCCGTCCAACTCGGTCATCACCATCAGCAGCGCGATGCTGGTCACGATGGGGATGAACTCGGTGACCTTGATGGCCGCGCCCGGCGCGTTGATGTGGCTCACGTCGCCCAGGCTGGTGCAATGGCAGCTGATCTTGGGGAAGCGGTTCTTGCGCTTGAGCTGGTGGGCGATGTGGCCGATCAGCGTGCGGCCCAGCAGGGGCATGGACTCTTCGAGCAGGTAGGTCCAGAACATCTCGCGCCGGGTGAAGCGGTCCAGGCCCTCCTTGACGTGGGCGCCCACGGACTTCACCCGCTCGGGCAATGATTTGCGCGGGTCGTCTTCGGTCACGAGGAAGGCACCGACGTGGTTGCCCCACAGCGGGCCGAAGCCGCGCGACTCGGGATAGTGCTTGCGCATGTCCACCGAGATGCGGATCACGGCGGCGGCCTGGGGATCGTCCTTGGCCAGGTCCAGGAAGCTCTGCGCCACGGCCGACACCATGAAGGTGTTGAGCGACACCCCCAGCTTGCGCGCGGCCTGCCTCAGCACGGCCGACCCCACGCTGACGCGGTAGTGGCGCATCGCGTTGACCGAGAAGTGCGGCGTGACGCGCATCGGCAATTGCTGGATGTGCAGGCCGGCCTGGCGCTTGGCTTCGTTGACCTTGTGCTGGCGTGAACGCCACATCTGCACCGGCCATTGCCACCCATGCGCGGGCGCCGCCGCGCCGACCATCGACGGGGTCTCGACCGGCTGCATGTCGATCGCCTGGCCGTTGAGCAGCTTGAGCAAATCGGCCACCAGCTGCATGCACGTGCGGCCATCGCCGAACAGGTGGTGCAGGCAGATGAAGATGACCGGCGTGGACATGTGCGGGATGAAGCGCATGTGGAAGCTCAAGCCCCGCTCCAGCGGCATCACCTCGTTGAGCATCTGGTTCTGGTAGGCCTCCAGCGCCGTGCCGTCCAAGGCGTCGATGTGGGCCTCGACCCGGTACGCCACGCTGAACAGCTGGTCCACCAACTCGTCGTCCGGCAGGATGCGCAGGCGGCAAAAGTATTTGCCCGGCGCCACCACGCCCCGCAGGCGCGGGTGGTGCGTGACCAGCGAGCGCATGGCACGACGGACGTCGGCTTCGGCCACGGGCGTGTTCAGCCGGAGCAGGTAGGGCTGGACCATGGTGCCGGCCGCGCCGTCGATGGCCGCGTAGCCATGCTCGGTCCGGTTGAGAGGGTAAGTGGTGTCATCGACTGCGTGGGCCATGGGGAGATCCTGCCAGAAGGCAGCCAGCCACCACCTTATGACTTGTGCGGAGATCAATGCACATTTACCGCGCAAGCCCGCTTTCGATCAACGGACGCCGCTGCCTACAATGCGGGATGACCACCGCCACGCCCAAGCTCCCCTCCCTGGCCAATGACCGCTTCCTGCGGGCCTGCCTGCGCCTGCCCACCGATGCCACGCCCGTGTGGCTGATGCGCCAGGCGGGGCGCTACCTCCCCGAGTACCGCGCCACGCGCGACCAGGCCGGCAGCTTCATGGGCCTGGCCACCAACCCAGAGGCCGCCTGCGAAGTCACGCTGCAACCGCTGGCACGCTACGACCTGGACGCGGCCATCCTCTTCAGCGACATCCTGACCGTGCCCGATGCCATGGGCCTGGGCCTGAGTTTCGCGGCCGGTGAAGGCCCCAAGTTCGCCCACGTGGTGCGCGACGAAGCCGCTGTCGCCAAGCTGGCCGTGCCCGACATGGACAAGCTCCGATATGTGTTTGACGCGGTCGGCACCATCCGCAAGGCCTTGTCTGACCAGAACGGCGTGGGCCGCGTGCCGCTGATCGGCTTCTCGGGCAGCCCTTGGACGCTGGCCTGCTACATGGTCGAAGGCGGCGGCTCGGACGACTACCGACTGGTCAAGACCCTGATGTACCAGCGCCCCGACCTGATGCACCGCATCCTGGCCATCAACGCCGACGCCGTGGCCCTGTACCTCAACACGCAGATCGAGGCCGGCGCGCAAGCGGTGATGGTGTTCGATTCCTGGGGCGGCGTGCTGGCCGATGGTGCCTTCCAGGAATTCAGCCTGGCCTACACGCGCCGGGTGCTGGCGCAACTCAAGAAAGAGCACGAAGGCTACCGAATCCCGCACATCGTGTTCACCAAGGGCGGCGGGCTGTGGATCGACCAGATCGCCGATGCCGGCAGCGATGTCGTCGGCTTGGACTGGACCGTGAACCTGGGCCAGGCCCGCGCCCGCGTGGGCAACCGCGTGGCCCTGCAAGGCAACCTCGACCCCAATGTGCTGTTCGCCAACCCGGATCAGATCCGGGCCGAAGTCATCAAGACGCTGGACAGCTTCGGCGTGCCCGGCCATGGCAGTGGTCACATCTTCAACCTGGGCCACGGCATCAGCCAGTTCACCCCCCCCGAGCACGTGTCGGTGCTGGTGGACACGGTGCACGAGCACTCGCGCCGCCAGCGCGGCTGAGGCCAGCCAGTCCGGTCAGCCTTCTTCTGCTTCACGCCGCGTGGGCCGAGGTGCTCTCGCGCGTGGCCAGGACGGCCGCCAGCAAGATCAACCCTCCACCGATCATCACCGTGGCGGTGAGCACCTCGCCGCCCCACCACACGGCCGAGCCCGCGGCAAAGACGATTTCGGTCAGCATGACCACCGAGCTGATGCTGACCGGCACGCGCGAGGCGCCGTACTGCAGCGCCATGTTGCCGCAGAACATGGCCAGCCCCAGGGCCAGGGCGCCCAGCAGCCAATGCGGATCGAAAGACGGCAAAGGTGGAATGGCACCTTGCGCCGACAAAACCATGGCCAGGGTGCCCGGCAACAGCAAACCACCCGTGAACATGGCCAAGGCCCGCGCCGACGTGTCCTGGTGCGCCTGGCGGCGCAGCACCACATTGTTGACCGCGAAGCCCAGACCACCCACGATGCCCAGCACATCGGGCAGCCCCGTGAAGACCGGCCAGGCACCATCGGCGGGCTTGAGCACCAGGACGGCGCCCAGCAAGGCCAGGGCCACGCGCCACAGGGCCGCCGCCGTGGGCCGCTCACCCAGCGCGAGCCAGGCCAACAACACCGCCCACACCGGCATCAGGTAGAACAAGAGCACCACGCGCACCACCTCGCCGATGCTCACGCCCCAGTTGAAGGCCGCGTTGGTGCCACCCGCCGCCAAGGCCAGGAGCCACAGCGCTGGCGTGCGCATCAGCACGCCCAGGGCCGATGGCCGCCAAAGCAGGATCAGGCACACGCTCATCACGAAGAAGATGGCCGTGGCCCACAAAGGGTGCAGCCCCATGGACTGCAGCTGCCGCAAGGGCCACCAAGACAGCCCCCAGATCATGGCGTTGCACACCAGCGCGAGGTAAGGCATCAGCGTCGCTCGATCACCATCGGGGTCAAGGCCAGCGCCTCACGCACGGCACGCGCCACGCCTTGCGCCTGCTCGCGGCTTTCGTAAGGCCCCACCTGCAGGCGGAACAAGGCGGCTTCCTTGAAGACCGCCATGAACGGCACCAGCGACGCCAGTTCGGCGTTGACCCGCTGCTGCAACTTGTCCACGCCATCGCGCCGGCCGAGCGCGGCCAGTTGCACCCAGAAACCACGGGCCGCCGGGGTGTAAGCGCGGTCGGGCGAAGTGGACGCCGCCACGGGCGTGGTGTCGGCCGCCGCCTGGCCCGTGTCGGACGGGGGCGAGGCCAGTGCCACGACGGCCGCCGTGGGGGTCACCACGGTGGAGGTGCTCGAAGAAGCCAGCGCCGTGATGGGGTCATCGCCCGTGGCAGGCACCTCCGCCGTGCCAGGCGTGGCGTTGCGCCGCCAGGCGCCTGTGCGGATGTCGTCGAAGGTCAGGCGCTCCAGTTCGACCTCGGCACTGCCCATGGACACGATGCCCAGCTTGAGCGCCGCCGCGTAGCTCAGGTCCAGCACACGGTTGGAATGGAAGGGGCCGCGGTCGTTGACCCGCACGATCACCTCCTTGCCCGACGCCACATGGCGCACGCGCACATAGCTGGGAATGGGCAGGGTGCGGTGCGCGGCGGTCAGGCCATACAGGCTGAACAACTCGCCACTGGCCGTGCGCCGCCCGTGGAACTTCTGGCCATACCAGGACGCCAGGCCGCGCTGCTTCCAAGGCACGTCGGCCACCATGGGCTCGTAGCTCTGGCCCAGCACGGTGTAGGGCTTGTTCGGCCCGCCCTGGCGAATGGGCTCGACCCGGGGCTCCGGATCGGGCGTCTTGGCCAGGTCGGCCGGCCTCACCGCGGGCGGGCCATCCCGCCCACCGGGCGTCGAAGGCGAACGGGCGCCGGAAGGGCCCGGGCCGGACGCGCACCCCGCCAGGATCAGCAAAGCCAGCAGGCTGGCCGAGGCGGCAAAAAACGAGCGGGACGCGAAGGCAAGCATGGCCCGCACCATACACGACCTTGCCGAACACTTTGAAACGGCCAAACGGGTTTTCATCAGGCGCGAAATCGCCCGCAAGCGCGGCACAATGAAGGCATCGAACTTTGAACTGCGCTGCCATGTCCTCCGCCCTCGAACACCCCTTCGACCACCCTTTTGAGAGAGGCATGCGCAACCGCCGCGCCGCCCTGGGCGATGCCTGGGTGGACAGGTCGGTGGCCAAGGCCAACGAGTTCAACGCCGAGTTCCAGCACTTCATCACCGACTACGCCTGGCATGGCGTCTGGGGCCGCCCCGGCCTGGACTGGAAGACCCGCCGCATCATCGTGCTGGCCGTGACCAGCGCCTTGGGCCGCTGGGACGAGTTCGAGATCCACCTGCGCGGCGCCCTCACCCCTGGCAACGCCCACACCCTGAGCGTGGAAGAAGTGCGCGAAGCCCTGATCCAGATCGCCATCTACGCAGGGGTACCCGCCGCCAACACCGGCTTCGCCCGCGCCCTGGGCATCATGAAAGAATTGGGCATCGAGCCACCACCCCACCCTGCCACCGATGCCTGGCACCCGGGCGTCGGCAAAAGCGTCTTCACCAGCACCCGGCCCAAGCTGCACGCCACCGTGCGCGAACCGCGCAATGGCCACGAAGACGCGCCCACCGTGGTCCTGAGCCACGCCCTGGGGCAAGACGGCAGCATGTGGGACGCCGTCGCCAACGACCTGGCCGCCACCTGCCGGGTCATCTGCCCCGACACCCGCGGCCACGGCCGTTCACAGATCCCCAACGACCCGCTGAGCCTGGCCGAACTCGCGGCCGATGCCGCGCGCTTGATCGACGAAATCGCCCAGGAGCCCGTCATCTGGGTCGGACTGTCCATGGGCGGCATGATCGGCCAGGAACTGGCCATCCGCCACCCCGACAAGGTCAAGGCCTTGGTGCTGTCGAACACCACCAGTGCCTACCCTGAAGCGGGCCGCGCCGCCATCGGCCAACGCATCGCCACGGTCGAGTCCCATGGCCTGAGCGCCATCAGCACCGGCACCATGGCCCGTTTTTTCAGCGAAGACTTCCGCCAGCACCAGGCTGCTGCCGTGGCACGCCACCAGCGCCTGCTGGAGGCCACCGACCCGGAAGGCTACATTTCCTGCGCGGTGGCCATCTGCGAGATCGACACGACCACGCAGTTGAACCAGATCCGCGTGCCCACCCTGGTCATCGCGGGCGAGAAAGACGAAAGCACGCCGCTGGACATGGCCCAGGTGCTGGCGCGGGGCATCCCCCGGGCGCAGCTGGTCACCCTGAGTGGATGTGCGCACCTCAGTGCCGCGGAGAACCCATTGGCTTTTTCAGAGGTGGTGGGCGAATTCGTGGCCAGCCTTTGACTTTCGCTGGCCCATGAAAAAAGCCCCGCCAGAGCGGGGCTTTTCAACGAGGAAGAACAGCTCGTGCTGATCAATCAGGCAGCGCGGCGAGCGCGGCGGCTGACCAAGGCCACACCGGCCAGGCCCAGACCCATCAGCGCGTACGTGCCGGGTTCGGGGATGGCGGCGGGCAGCGTGCCGATGAAGGACACTTTGCCACCCGACAGGAAGGTGTTGTACGCACCACCCACGCCAGACAGTTCGATCATGGGAATGTTGCTGGACTTGGCGAAGTTGTACGCCGTCACGCCATTGCCCGTGATGGTGAACGTGGCCGAATTGCCCTCGGTGATGCCCGTGCCCGCAAAGTTGATGCTGCCGTTGTAGATGTAGCCACCATCACGGAAAATGGTGGGCAGGCTCAGGAAAGTGGCGCCGCCGGAAACACCGCCGCCAGCCACATTGCCCCAGGTGCCGTTCAGCCACAGGCCATCCACCAAAGTGCCGGCCGTGGTCTTTTGCGGGAACGCCGTCAGGTTCTCGGTCAACTTGACGGTCACGCCCGTGATCACGCCACTGCTGTTCTTGTTATTCGTGATGGTCAGGGAGGCCACCGAATAGTCCAAGGTCTTGGTGTCGAAGACGTTGGCAATGGTCGAGGTGTCGTAGAACGTCTTGAAGCTGTAGGTGTAGCTGTCAAGGTTCGCAACAGCAGCATTGGCCGAAGAGGCAATTGCCATCGCCGCCAGTCCCGCCGCCACTGCTATTTTTCGCAGATTTTGTGTCATAAAAAAGGCTCCTCTCCTCGCGGAAGATGTCGGGCTTGGTGACTGGGTTGATTTCATGTGGTATAGCCCCGACCATGTAAATATTAGCTGTGCAACGCTGCACGACCAAGAGGGTTTTGCCGACCCCCTGATCAAGGGGGATCACGCCAAATGGGCACCCAGCCACCCCGACCTCTGGTCGTCACTCGCGCGTCCAACAAGTTCAACTGTGCACTATGCTGTGCGGCCCGTGTCCCCCGAGAATCAGTGTTTTTCGTGTCCGCATCTCCCAGCCCAGTTTCCACCCTCAACCCGGCCCAGATGGCCGCCGTGCTGCACCTTCATGGCCCCTGCCTGGTCCTGGCCGGCGCCGGATCGGGCAAGACGCGGGTGATCACGCAGAAGATCGCGCGGCTGCTGCAACCCGGTGACGGCGCCGACCTGGCCCCCTCGCAGATCGCGGCCATCACCTTCACCAACAAGGCCGCACTGGAAATGCGTGAGCGGGCCAAGGCCCTGGTGGGCGCCAAGGCAGCGGGCAAGCTGCTGGTTTGCACCTTCCACTCGCTGGGCGTGCGCCTGCTGCGCGAAGATGGCGAGGCCCTGGGCCTCAAGCCCAAGTTCTCGATCCTGGACAGCGACGACGTGCTGGGCATCATCCGTGACGCTGGCGGCACCACCGACCCCAAGCAGGCCCGCCACTGGCAGTGGACCATCAGCAGCTGGAAGAACCAGGGCCTGAACAGCGCCCAAGCGGAAGCTGTGGCCGAGAACGACGACGAACGCGTCTGCGCCCGCGTCATGCGCCTGTACGAGGAGCGCTTGATGGCCTACCAGGCGGTCGACTTCGACGACCTGATCGGCCTGGCCATGAAGCTGCTGGCCGAGCACGAGCACGTGCGTGCCAAATGGCAGCGCAACCTGCGCCACGTGCTGGTCGACGAGTACCAGGACACCAACGCCACCCAATATGACTTGCTGAAACTGCTGGTGGGCGAACGTGGCATCTTCACCGCCGTGGGCGACGACGACCAGTCCATCTACGGTTGGCGCGGCGCCACGCTGGAGAACCTCAAGCGCCTGCCACAAGACTTTCCGCAACTGAAGGTGATCCCGCTGGAGCAGAACTACCGCTCCACCAGCGCGATCCTGCGCGCCGCCAACAACGTCATCCAGCTCAACCCCAAGCTGTACCCGAAAACTTTGTGGAGCGACCTGGGCGAAGGCGAGCCGGTCAAGGTGGTCGAGTGCGACAACGAAGAGCACGAGGCCGAGCGCGCGGTGGGCCGCATCCTGGCCTTGCGGGCCGGCAATGCCGGAACCGCGGAGGGCATCGCCGCCCCCTGGAGCGACTTCGCCATCCTGTACCGCGCCAACTTCCAGGCCAAGGCGTTCGAGAAGGCACTGCGCAAGGCCAACGTGCCTTACAAGGTGTCCGGCGGCCAAAGCTTTTTCGACCGCGCCGAGATCAAGGACCTGTGCGCCTGGCTGCGCCTGCTGGTCAACAACGACGACGACCCGGCGTTCTTGCGCGCGGTGACGACCCCCAAGCGCGGCATCGGCCACCAGACGCTGGGCGCGCTGGGCGAGTTCGCCGGCAAATGGAAGGTCAGCCTGTACGAGGCGCTGTTCGCCGAATCGCTGTCGGCCTCGCTGAACGCGCGGGCGATCGCCTCATTGCACGAGTTCGGCCGCTTCGTGAACGAGTTCGACCACCGCGCCCGCACCACCACCGGCGGCGAAGATGCCAAGGTGCTGCTGATGGAATGGCTCAAGGACATCGGCTACGAACAGCACCTGTACGACGAGGCCGAGACCGAAAAGGTGGGCGCCAGCCGCTGGGCCAACGTCCTGGATTTCATCGATTGGATCGCCAAGCGCTGCGGTGGCGAGATCGAGAACGACGGCGGCATGACGGTCGAGACCGAGAAGAAAAGCGTGATCGAGGTGGCCCAGACCATTTCCCTGATCACCAGCCTGGCAGAACGTGGCGGCGACACCAATGTGGTCACCCTGTCGACCCTGCACGCTTCGAAAGGCCTGGAGTGGCCGCACGTCGTGCTGGCCGGCGTGAACGAAGGCTCTTTGCCGTTCAACAACGAAGAAAACGAGATCACACCTGACCGGCTGGAGGAAGAACGCCGCCTGATGTACGTGGGCATCACCCGCGCGCGGCTGACCTTGTCGGTGAGCACGCTCAAGCGCCGCAAGAAAGGGCGCGAGCTGGTCGTCGCCATTCCCAGCCGCTTCATCGCCGAAATGAAACTGGGGGAGGGTGGCCCCGTGGAGAACCCGCGGGAGAAACTGCGGCGGCTGCGCGAGGAGATGGCGGCCAAATCGGCCAGCACCCGCTTGCCTGACGCCTGAACGGGGGGCTCCGCCGATTGACCGCCGTGCAATTTGCACGCGAGAATGAACGGCTTTCATTCAACAATCCAAGGGAGTCCTCATGATTTCTGTCCGAAACATCGGCGCCGCACTGGCCGTCATTTGCGTGACCACCGCCGCCACCAACGCCACCGCCGCGTTCACGCAACCTTCTTACGACTTCGGCAATGTCTCGACATTCGCCACCGTGGCCGTGCCCACCAGCAGCGGCACGTTCAGCAAGGAACTGACCTTTTCGCTCAGCAGCGCGGCAGACATTCGGATCGACGCCCGCCTGGTGGGCTCAAGCTACAAATACGACGGCGCCACCTCCTACCTGTCCAACCCGGCGTTCAACCTGTTCGACAGCAACCACACCCTGATCGGCACCTCGGTCCTCGACAGCACCTTCGCGCAAAGGGATGGCAATGGTTGCACCTTCACGCAGTGCTTTTTCAACCAAGGGGTGACGCTGGCCCAGAACCTGGCCGCAGGCAGCTATTCCATCGAATTTTCAAGCTTCGTGAGCGGCACCCGCGCCAATCAACTGCATTTCGGCGTGTCCAAAAACGAAGCCTCGGTGATCAGCGCCTACCTGACCCAGGTGACGCCCGCTGGTGCCGTGCCGGAAGCCTCCACCTGCGCCATGATGTTGCTGGGTTTGGCTGGGCTGAGCCTGGGTGTGCGCAAACAGCGCGTTTAAACTTCGAGACCCGCCAAAGAAAAAGCCCGGAACCAGAGATTCCGGGCTTGAAATCCGCCAAAAAAATGGAGGAGTGGAGGAGACAAATGAAACAAGCTGGGTGTCTGATGACGGAACCGGTAAAAAGTTCCACACCCATGCATCAAATTGTATTCTTTACCAGAATCTGACACAAGGGGATTCCCGATAAATTGTTTCCTTGTGCAAAATTCAACCCCTCTCAAGATTTCTGGAATTAACAGCATGGAATGCACCATTCATTGGCAACCCTCGGCGGGCATGGCTTTTCTGGCTGAAACCGGCAGCGGCCACGTGCTGACCATGGACGGCGCCCCAGACGGTGGCGGCCGCAACCTGGCCCCCCGCCCCATGGAAACCGTGTTGGCGGGCACCGGCGGCTGCACGGCCTACGACGTGGTGCTGATCCTCAAGCGGGGCCGCCACGATGTGCGCGGTTGCCAGCTCAAGCTCACCAGCGAGCGGGCCGACACCGACCCCAAGGTCTTCACCAAGATCCACATGCACTTCGTGGTGACCGGCGTGAACCTGACCGAAGCCGCGGTTCAGCGCGCAATCCAGATGTCGCACGAAAAATACTGCTCGGCCAGCATCATGTTGGGCAAGACGGCCGACATCACGACCAGCTTCGAGCTCGTCGCGGCCTGAAAAAAACGCGCCGCTTCTCTGCTCAGAGGTAGTGCGCCGTGGTCGTCATGACTTTGGCGGCCAGGCGCATCAGGCCGCGCACGGGCGCCGGCAACTCGGCACCGCCGGCCTTCATGGCGGCGTCGGCGTGGGCGGTCTCGTCGTCGCGCATCTGGGCAACGATGGCCCGCGAAGGGTGATCGCCCGCGGGCAATGAAGTCAGGTGCCCATCAAGGTGCTGCGCCACCTGCCGCTCGGTCTCGACCACAAAGCCCAAGCTGACCGAGTCGCCGGCCCGCGCGGCCAGCCAACCCAGGCCGAAGGCCCCGGCGTACCACAGCGGGTTGAGCAGGCTGGTGCGACCGCCGAGTTCTCGCAGGCGCTGTTCGGTCCAGGCCAGGTGATCGTTTTCTTCGCGGGCGGCCGCGTCGAACTGGGCTTTCACCGACGCGTCGCGGGCCCCCAGTGCCTGAGAGGCGTACAGGGCTTGCGCGCAGACCTCACCCACGTGGTTGACACGCATCAGCGCAGAGGCATGGCGTTTTTCGGCCTCGGTCAAGGGCGTGCTGTCCACGGTCAGGGACTGCGGGCAGGGCTTGGAGGCACTGTGTTCGGCGAACACCGTGCGCAGGGCCGAATCCAGGGCGATCAAGACGTGGTCGACCGGAGAGTGGTCGCGGCCCACGGTGGCCGATGAAGCGGAGGGTGAAGTCATGCCGGACATGTTAGCGCCGCATCAGCCCCCGACTCTTGGCAATGGACATCAGCATGCCCAGCGCCAGGCCCAAGGTGACCATGGCCGTGCCCCCGTAGCTGATGAAGGGCAAGGGCACCCCCACCACTGGCAGGATGCCGCTGACCATGCCCATGTTGACGAAGGCATAGGTGAAGAAGCTGAGCGACATGCTGCCTGCCAGCAACCGCGAGAACAGCGAAGGCGCCTGCGAGGCGATCACCAGGCCGCGGAAAATCAGGGCCAGGAAACCCGCCATGAGCAACAGCGCGCCGATCAAACCCTGCTCTTCGGAGAAGGCCGCGAAGACGAAGTCGGTGGTGCGCTCGGGGATGAACTCGAGGTGGGTCTGCGTGCCCTTCATGAAGCCCTTGCCGGTGACGCCGCCCGAGCCGATGGCGATCATGCCCTGGATGATGTGGAAGCCCTTGCCCAGCGGGTCGGTGGTGGGATCGAGCAAGGTGCAGACGCGGTTCTTCTGGTAGTCGTGCAGGCCCACCCATTCGACGCCAGGCTGGCAGATCTTGTCTTCGGACAGGACCAGCGTGGTGATGCCCGCCGCCGCCACCAGGACCACCGGCACGATGAGCTTCCAGTTGAGGCCCGCGAAGAAGATCACGTACAGGCCGCCCGACAAGACCAGCAGGGAGGTGCCCAAGTCGGGCTGTTTCATGATCAAGCCGACGGGGATGGCCAGCAGCAACCCAGCCACCGCGAAATCCAGGCCCCGCAACTGGCCCTCGCGCCGCTGGAACCACCAGGCCAGCATCAAGGGCATGGCGATCTTGAGGATCTCGCTGGGCTGGATGACCATGCCCACGTTGAGCCAGCGCGTGGCGCCTTTCTTGGTGATGCCCACGTGCGGCAAGGCAGTGATGATGAGCAGCAGCACCCCGACCACGTACAGGGGCACGGCCAGGGCCATCAGGCGCTGGGGCGGCACCTGCGCGGCCACGAACAGCACGACGAAGGCCAGCGCCATGTTGCGCGACTGGTCGATGAAACGCGTGCCATGGTCGTAACCCACCGAATACATGGTGAACAGGCCCAGGCCGCACAGGAAGAGCACGGCCAGCAGCAGGAAGGGGTCGAAGCCCTGGAAAATGGGCTTGACGCGCTGCCACAGAGAAGGTTGTCCAAACGATCCGGTCATGGCGCACTCGCGGGTTTGGGAAGGGAGGCAGGGGCCGAGGCGGCCGCGGGAGCCGATGGGGCCGAAGCCGCACCTGGCAAGGGCACGTCGCCCCCAAAGGCATCCAGCCCGTGGGGCAAGGGCACCTCGGACGCCTTGCGTGGCGTGCCGATGGGCGCCCCGGCCTTGCCTTGGCGAACGGCCTCGATGTCTTCCTCGCTGGGGTAGACGCCGGCCAGCAGGTAGTCGAGCACGCGCCGGGCGATGGGCGCGGCGGCGGCGGCGCCGAAGCCCGCGTTCTCGACGATCAGGGTCAAGGCCACGCGGGGCGCGTCAGACGGCGCAAAGGCCTCGTACAGCGAATGGTCGCGCCGGTATTCGTCGATGTTGGCGGCCTTGTATTTCTCGTTCTGCTTGAGCGTGACCGACTGGGCCGTGCCGGTCTTGCCCCCGCTCTGGTATGGCGCCCCCAAAAACACCCGCGATGAAGTGCCCTCCTGCGCCACCGCCGACATGGCCGACCGGATGAAGGCCGCGTGCTCGGGCTTGATGGGCACGGGCGGCATCGGGTGGCCCGAGATGTCCACGCGGTGCCGGGTCACCACGTCCTCGATGCCCCGCACGATGCGTGGCTGGAAGCGTTGGCCGTCGGACACAAGCGTGGCCAGGGCCGAGGCCATCTGCACCATGGTGAAGCTGTTGTAGCCCTGGCCGATGCCCAGCGAGATGGTTTCGCCCGCGTACCAGCGCCGCTGTTCCGGCCGGCGGTAAGCCTTGCGCTTCCACTCGGTGGACGGCAGGATGCCGGTGACCTCGCCCTTGAGGTCGATGCCGGTCAGGCGGCCGAAGCCCAGCGGCTCCATCTGGTCGTGGATGGTGTCCACGCCCAGCTCATTGGCCAGCGAATAGAAGTAGACGTTGCTCGACTCCACGATGGCGCGGCGCATGTCCATCGCGCCGCCGCGTTCGTTCTCCGGGCTGCGGAAACGGTGGCCGCCGAACATGAACACGCCGTTGTCCATGATGATGGTGCTGGGGTGGCGTTTGCCGGTGCTCAATGCCGCCAGGGCCATGAAGGGCTTGTAGGTGGAGCCCGGCGGGTAGGTGCCACGCAGCGCGCGGTTCAGCAGGGGCTTGTCGGGTGATTCGTTCAGGTCGCGCCAGCTGTCGCTGTCGATGCCATCGACAAAGAGGTTGGGATCGAAAGTGGGCTTGCTGACGAAGGCCAGCACCTCGCCATTGCGCGGGTCGATGGCCACCAGGGCACCGCGGCGGCTGCCGAAGAGCTTCTCGATCAGGTCCTGCAGCTTGATGTCGAGCGACAGGGTGAGCGTGTTGCCCGGCGTGGGCGGCTTGGACCGCAGGCGGCGCACGGCCCGGCCACCCGCGCTGGTCTCGACCTCTTCCACGCCGGTCAGGCCATGCAGCTCGCGCTCGTAGTACTGCTCGATGCCGAGCTTGCCGATGTAATCGGTGCCCCGGTAGTTGGCCTGGTCTTCGTCCGGCCACTCCTCGATGGCTTCTTTTTCGCGCTGGTTGATGCGGCCGATGTAGCCCAGCACGTGGCTGGCCAGCTCGCCATAAGGGTAGTGGCGGAACAGGCGCGCCTGGATGTCGACCCCCGGGAAGCGGAAGCGCTGCGCGGTGAAGCGCGCCACCTCGGTGTCGGTCAGGCGCGTGCGGATGGGGATGGACTCGAAGCTCTTGGATTCTTCGCGCAGGCGCTTGAAACGGCGCCGATCGCGCGGCGCCACTTCCACGATCTTGGACAAGGCTTCGATGGTGGCCTCGACGTCCTCGACCTTGGAGGGGGTGATTTCCAGGGTGTAGGCCGAGTAGTTGTTGGCCAGCACCACGCCGTTGCGGTCGACGATCAGGCCCCGGTTGGGCACGATGGGCACGACCGCGATGCGGTTGTTCTCGGCTTGGGTGGACAACTCATCGTGGCGGGCCACCTGCAGCACCACCAGCCGCGCGATCAGGAGGCTGAAGCAGAACAGCACGAAGCCAACCGCCGCCCACAGACGGGCGCGAAAACGCCCCAGTTCCTGTTCAAGGTTCTTGATCTCGGTCATGAAACGGCCATGCCCCGGTCGCTCACAGCGGACGGTTCTTGTCGCGGTCCGGCGCGCGGCGCTGCGGGGCCAGCAGCAGGAAGGTCACCACGGGCCACAAGGCGGACTCCAGCAAGGGCGACACCATCAGGGTCCAGCCCGGGAAGCCGGCGCCGGCGATCAGGCGCACCAGCAGCGACACCATGTGCGCCGCGATGAACAAGGGCAGGATCTGCACGGCCTGCGAGCCCACCGTGAACCACAGCAGGCGGCGGTGCACGGCGATGGCCGAGTAGCTGAGCAGGGTGTAGGCCAGGGCATGCTGCCCCAGCAAGGCGCCCTGGTGCACGTCCATGAACACCCCGAAAGCGAAGGCCACGCCCACGCCCACGCGGCGCGGCTGGTGCACGTTCCAGAACACCAGCGCCACGGCCAGCAGGTCGGGCACGGCGCCCGTGCGCCCCATCGGGATCAGGTTGAAGGCAAAGGCCAGCAACAGTGACACCCAGATGAACACCGGATTGACCGGCATCAGCAGCGGACTGCCACGCGGCATCATGGCTTGGCTCCCGAGGTGGCCGAACTGCCGGCATGGGCCGCGCTGGGCTTGCGGCCGGCGTGCGCGGCGGATTCGGGCTTGGCGTGGTGCGCACCGCTGGCCGCGGCGGAAGACACGGCGGCCATGGCGGCGGCTTCGGCTTCCGAAGGCCGCTCCGGCAGCTGGTCGGACACAGGGTGCAGCAACAGCACGTGCCGCGAGTTGTCGGGCTGCGACCGGGGTACCAGCACGATGCGGGCAAAAGCCGAGTCGGCGCGGCGGTCCACCTGCGCCACCTTGGCCACCGGCAGGCCCGCGGGATAGACGCCATCCAACCCGGAGGTCTGCAATTCATCGCCCACCTGCACGTCGGCATTGCCGGCCATGAAGCGCAACTCCATGCCCAGCACCTGCGGCGTCCCGTAGGCCACGCCACGCTGACGCGTGCGGCTGTTGACCACCGGGACGGCCGCGTCCTTGTCGGTCACCAGGGTCACCTCGGAGGTGAGCGGGTAGACCCTTGTGACCTGGCCCAGCACCCCGGCATCGTCGATCACGGGCGAGCCCAGCACCACGCCATGGCTGCTGCCCTGGTCGATCACGACCTTGCGGGTGAAGGGATCGGGTGCGTCGTACAACACCTCGGCAGCCTGTGATTGCACATTGACCCGGGGACGCAGGGCCAGCAGTTCGCGCAAACGGGCGTTTTCGCGCTCCAGTTGGTCGACGCGCATCACGCGCTCGGCCTGGGCCGCGGCCTTTTTCTGGGAATCGTGCAAAGTCAGCCTGGCCTGCTCCAGGCCCGAGGTGTAATGCCCGGCTTCGGCCCACCAGGCCTGCGGAGCCAACAGCACGCTTTGCATGGGTTGCAGCATGGTGGCCACCACGGCGCGCAAAGGCTGGGTCACCTTCCAGCGCGTGTCGGCCACCATCAAAAAGATGGCCAGGGCCGAGAAAAACATCAGCCGTGTGAACGCCGACGGCCCTTGCTTGAAGAAGGGCGGTGGCGAACGATCCAGTGTGACCAGGGGCATGCAGCGGTTCCCGCGCAAAAGGGCGGGCGCCGCCAGCCTGCGGCGCTCACCGTGTCACCAGCTTATTCCGATGTAAAGATGCTGCCCAGGCGGTCCATGCGCTCCAGGGCCATGCCACAACCGCGCACCACGCAGGTCAGCGGGTCTTCGGCGACCAGCACCGGCAGGCCAGTTTCCTCGGCCAGCAGGCGGTCCAGGTCGCGCAAGAGGGCGCCACCGCCGGTCAGCATCATGCCGCGCTCGGCGATGTCGGCGCCCAGCTCGGGCGGCGTCTGCTCCAGCGCGTTCTTGACGGCCGACACGATCTGGTTGAGCGGATCGGTCAGGGCTTCGAGGATTTCGTTGCTGGAAATGGTGAAGCTGCGGGGCACGCCTTCCGACAGGTTGCGGCCCTTGACTTCCATTTCCTTGACCTCGGAGCCTGGGAAGGCCGAGCCGATGCTCTTCTTGATGGCTTCGGCCGTGGGCTCGCCGATCAGCATGCCGTAGTTGCGGCGGATGTAATTGATGATGTGCTCGTCGAACTTGTCGCCGCCCACCCGCACGCTGCCCTTGTAGACCATGCCGCCCAGCGAGATCACGCCGACCTCGGTGGTGCCGCCGCCGATGTCGACCACCATGGAGCCGGAGGCTTCGGACACCGGCAGACCGGCGCCGATGGCCGCGGCCATGGGTTCCTCGATCAAATAGACCTCGGAGGCGCCAGCGCCCAGTGCGGATTCGCGGATGGCGCGGCGTTCGACCTGGGTGGAGCCACAGGGCACGCAGATGATGATCCGCGGCGAGGGCTTCAAGACCGAGCGCGGGTGCACCATCTTGATGAACTGCTTGAGCATCTGCTCGGTGACGGTGAAGTCGGCGATCACGCCGTCCTTCATCGGGCGGATGGCCTCGATGTTGCCGGGCACCTTGCCCAGCATGGCCTTGGCCTCGGTGCCGACCGCCTGGATGGTTTTCTTGCCATTGGGCCCGCCCTCGTGGCGGATGGCGACCACCGAAGGCTCATCGAGCACGATGCCCTTGTCACGCACGAAAATCAGCGTGTTGGCGGTGCCCAGGTCGATGGCCAGGTCAGTGGAGAAATACTTGCGAAACGTTCCGTACATGCGACAACTCTCCGGCTAGCCTCATCAGGTGAAAGACCACCCGCCGTGCCGCATGACCGCACGCGCCGAATCGCCCCAAACCCGAGAAAAGCCTTTGTGCAAATTTTGCAAACAAGATGCGCCGCGCGGCGACACGGCACCGGCGACGATCAGAAATGGCGTTCAACCCCACAGCGGCCACATGCCCAACGGTTGTGCATTCGCCGCTGATGGATAACCTAGGATAATACCCCAAGCCCCGGTGAAATCTCCCTGGGCGCCGCCTTTGCTACCCTTGGATGGAACCCATGGCCCTGACCCCCGCTGACGTCAGCCGGATTGCCCAACTCGCGCGCCTGGAACTGCGCGATGACGAGCAAACCGCCATGCTGACCCAATTGAATGACTTTTTCGCCATCGTCGAGAAAATGCGCGCCGTGGACACCTCCGGCGTGGCGCCCCTGTACACGCCCCTCTCGGCCATCGAAGACGTCACCTTGCGCCTGCGCGAGGATGCCGTCACCGAATCCAACGACCGCGACGCCAACCTGCGCAATGCCCCCGCCCAGGAAAACGGCCTGTTCCTCGTGCCCAAGGTGATCGAATGAGTGCACCGTCTTTGCATGACTTGACACTGGCCCAGTCCGGCCAGCAGTTGGCCGCCGGCCAAACCACCAGCGTGGCCCTGACCCGCCACGCGCTGGAGCGCATCGCCGCGCACAGCGGTTTGGGGGCGTTCCTGCACGTGGATGCCGAGGGCGCACTGGCGCAGGCCTTCGCGGCCGACACCCGCCGCGCCGAAGGTAAAGCGCTGGGCCCGCTGGACGGCATCCCGATCGCACACAAGGACATCTTCGTCACGAAGGACCAGCCGACCACAGCCGCCTCCAAGATCCTGGAGGGTTACGTCAGCCCGTTTGACGCCACCGTGGTGGCCAAACTGAAGGCGGCCGGCACCGTCACCGTGGGCAAGCTCAATTGCGACGAGTTCGCCATGGGCGGCGCCAACGAAAATTCCGCCTACCAGCTGGCGCGCAACCCCTGGGCCACCGACCGCATTCCGGGCGGCTCGTCCGGCGGCTCGGCCGTCGCCGTCTCGGCGCGCCTGGTCGCGGGCGTCACCGGCACCGACACCGGGGGCTCGATCCGCCAGCCAGCCGCCCTGACCGGCATCACCGGCATCAAGCCCACCTATGGCCGCTGCTCGCGCTACGGCATGATCGCTTTCGCCTCGTCGCTGGACCAGGCCGGCCCGCTGGCCCGCACGGCCGAGGACTGCGCCTTGCTGCTGCAGGCCATGAGCGGTTTCGACGAACGCGACGCCACCAGCGCCCAGCAAGGTGTGCCCGACTTCGTGGCAGGCCTGCGGGCACCCCGCACGCACGCCACCGCCGAGCAACCATTGCAAGGCTTGCGCGTGGGCGTGCCCAAGGAGTTCTTTGGCGAAGGCGTGGCCCCCGGCGTGCTCGACGCCACCAAACAGGCCCTGGCCCAGCTTCAGAAGCTGGGCGCCACCCTGGTGGACGTCAGCCTGCCGCGCACCGAGCTGTCGATCCCGGTGTACTACATCATCGCGCCGGCCGAGGCCTCGTCCAACCTGAGCCGCTTCGATGGCGTCAAGTTCGGGCACCGCGCCAAGCAGTACACCGACCTGGCCGACATGTACCGCAAGACCCGCGCCGAAGGCTTCGGCCCCGAGGTCAAGCGCCGGATCATGATCGGCGCCTACGTGCTGTCGCACGGCTACTACGACGCCTACTACCTGCAGGCGCAGAAGCTGCGCCGCATGATCGCCGACGATTTCCAGTCGGCTTTTCAGCACTGCGACGTGATCGCCGGGCCGGTGTCGCCCACCGTGGCGCGCCCCATCGCCGCCGACGGTGGCCGCCAGGCGGACCCCTTGGCCGAGTACCTGGCCGACATCTTCACCTTGCCCGCGTCGCTGGCCGGGCTGCCCGGCATGAGCGTGCCCGCCGGCTTCGGCGAACATGGCCTGCCCGTGGGTCTGCAACTGATCGGCAACTACTGGCAGGAAGGCACTTTGCTGCACGCGGCGCACGCCTTCCAGCACACCACCGACTGGCACCAGCGCGTGCCCGCGAGCCTGGCATGAACAACAGCGCCACCGCGTCACCCCATGACATGACCATCCGCCACCTGGACATCGATTTGAGCCAGGGCTTCGAAGCGCATTGGAACGGGGGCGACGCCTACCGCTCCACGGTGTTCAACGCCCTGTCCTTCATGTTCCCGGTGGGCGAGCAATTCTTCATCGACGCGGTCCGCCACTTCCTGCCCGAGGTCGAGCGCCAAGGCAACACGACGCTGGCCAAGGACATCAAGTTGTTCGCCGGCCAGGAAGCCACGCACCGCCACCTGCACCAGCAGTACAACGACCACCTGCTGGCCATGGGCTACGACGCCTGGATCGAACGCACCCTCAAGCGCGTCATGCACCTCACGCGCCACTCGTCGCCACGCTTCAAGCTGGCGATCACGGTGGCTTACGAACACTTCACCGCCGTGTTGGGCGATGGCCTGCTGCGCCGCACCAGCTGGACCGAACGCATGACACCCATGATGCGCGCCCTCTGGACGTGGCACGCGGCCGAAGAGTCCGAGCACAAGGCCGTGGCCATGGACACCTACAACGCCGTCGGTGGCACCTACCTGATGCGCGTGGCCATCTTCCTGCTGATCTCGATCGAGTTCAACATCTGGGTGGCCATCCAGACCAGCAAGATGTTGCGCCGCGACGGCATGCTCTTCAAGTGGTCCACGCACCGCAGCGCGCTGGGCTTCTGGTTTGGACGCGATGGCGTGGCCTGGCACACCCTGCCCCACTGGCTGGCCTATTTCAAGCCCCGCTTCCACCCCTGGCAACACGACAACCAGGCCCTGCTTGCGCGCTGGCGCCAGCAGAACGCCCAGAGCTACCGAACCGTCGGCAGCCGCCCCTGAACCTGAATCCATTCTTCACGCTGAACGCCCCATGACCCCACCTGCCCTCATCCGCGGTTACGAAGTCGTCATCGGCCTGGAAACCCACGCCCAGCTGTCGACCCAATCCAAGATCTTCTCGGGGGCCTCGACCCAGTTCGGCGCCGCCCCCAACACCCAGGCCTGCCCCGTGGACCTGGCCCTGCCCGGCACCCTGCCCGTGATGAACCATGGCGCCGTCGACCGCGCCATTGCCTTCGGCCTGGCCGTGGGCGCCACCGTGGCCCCGCGCTCCATCTTCGCGCGCAAGAACTACTTCTACCCTGACCTGCCCAAGGGCTACCAGATCAGCCAGTACGAAATCCCGGTGGTGCAAGGCGGCGCGGTGCGCTTCTTCATCGGCGATGTCGAGCACACGGTGCAGTTGACGCGCGCCCACCTGGAAGAAGACGCCGGCAAATCGCTGCACGATGACTTCGTCGGCTTCAATGGCGAGAAGTCCAGCGGCATCGACTTGAACCGCGCCGGCACGCCTTTGCTGGAAATCGTGACCGAGCCCGACATGCGCTCCAGCGTCGAAGCGGCCGAATATGCGCGTGCGTTGCACGCCCTGGTGGTGTGGCTGGGCATCTGCGACGGCAACATGCAAGAGGGGTCCTTCCGCTGCGATGCCAATGTGTCGGTGCGCAAGCCCGGCGCGCCTTTCGGCACGCGCCGCGAGATCAAGAACCTGAACAGCTTCAAGTTCATCCAACAGGCGATCGACTACGAGATCCAGTGGCAGATCGACGAGATCGAAGACGGCCGCAGCATCCAGCAGGCCACCGTGCTCTTCAACGCCGACACGGGCCAGACACGCGCCATGCGCACCAAGGAAGACGCGCACGACTACCGCTATTTCCCCGACCCTGACCTGCCACCCCTGGTGATCGCCCCCGAGTGGATCGAGCGTGTGCGCGGCGACATGCCCGAACTGCCACGCGCCATGGCGGCACGCTTCCAGGCCGACTATGGACTGCCAGCCTACGACGCGGCGCTGATGACGCAATCCAAGGCCGTGGGCGCCTTTTTTGAATCGGCCGCCAAGGCCAGCGGCCAGCCCAAGCTGGTGTCGAACTGGGTCATGGGCGAGATTTCGCGCCGCCTGAACGCGGCCGAGCAGACCATCGAACAAAGCCCGGTCGGCGCCGAACTGCTGGCCGCCTTGATCGGCCGCATCAGCGACGGCACCATCGCCAACAATGGGGCCAAGCAGGTGTTCGAAGTCTTGTGGACCGAATCGCCTTCTTCAGACGATTCACCCACCGTGCGCATCGATGCCATCATCGAGGCCAAGGGCCTCAAGCAGATGAGCGACACGGGTGAGCTGGAAAAGATCCTGGACGAAGTGCTGGCCGCCAACGCCAAGTCGGTCGAGGAATTCCGCGCTGGCAAGGAAAAAGCCTTCAACGCTCTGGTCGGCCAGGCCATGAAGGCGACCAAGGGCAAGGCCAACCCGGCCGCCGTCAACGAACTGTTGAAGAAGAAGCTGGAAAGCTGAGCTGAAGAAGGCGCCTCAGCGCGGCGCGGTGCCCGATGCCACGGCGGGGGGCACCGACCCCAGGGGCGCACCGGCCCACAGGCGCCGCAGGCGGGCCAACTCGGCATCGTAGAGGGCGTTGATCCGCACCATCTCGGCCTTCTGGTTGGCGATGATGTCGCGCTGCGCCTGTTGCGTGGCCTCGTTGTCTTCGATGCGCGAGCGCAGCTTGAACGGCATGGACTTGCCCTTGAAGAACTCGGCCTCGGTCATCAGGGTCTTGCGGTCGGCCTGCAGTTCGGCCACGCGCTTTTCGGAAATGGCGATGGCCTTGCGCAGGTCGTCCAGTGCCGCCACGCGACCCTTGTTGTGCGCGGCTTCGTTGGGAAAGCGCAGCATCAGGTTGCGGTCCCGGCGCACGGCATCCTTGCGGGCGGCCTCCTGGGCCTGCTTCACACGCTGCTGCTCTTCGAAAACGGCTTGCTCCTCGGCGTTCATGCGCGGGGGCACGGTGTCTCGGTGCGAGCCATCCTTGTTGAGCAGGCGCTGCTCCCGGTCCAGGCACTCCTGGATGGGGCGGTCGGACGTGAGCTTGTGGCCCTTGCCGTCATCGCACGAATAAATGGTCGACGCCGCCCAGGCGGAGTTCGCCCCCAGGATCGCCGAGGCGCTCAGCAGGGCCAGGCCCCAGGACCTCATCCGGTCCACGCCGATGATGTCAGCAACCCGCATCACGCCATGCCTTTGCGGCCGCTTGCCGCTGTCGATTGTTGGGGTCGGTCTCGGCGTCCACTTGCCCCTTGAGCACTTGGCAGATGTTGGCCAGGCCGGTGGTGGGCGCCTTGGCCGCCATGCAGTCCGTTTCGACGCCGTGGCGAACCTCCAGCGAGGTGCCACGACGGCTGTACACGTCGGAAATCAGGCGGCGGGCGTCCTCGGAAGTGGCCGCGGCCAGCTGGACTTCGGCGGTCTTGCCCGATTCCTTGGCCCACACGATCTGCTTGGCGCGGTTGCCCATTGCCGCACACTCGGCATCGACCCGGGCAAGCACTGGCACAGGGGCCGGCACGGCGGCCGGCGCCGACGTCGGGGCGGACACCACATGTTCGC
This sequence comes from Aquabacterium sp., assembly GCF_050725395.1. GTDB lineage: Bacteria > Pseudomonadota > Gammaproteobacteria > Burkholderiales > Burkholderiaceae_C > Aquabacterium. Next base: position 203,021 of record NZ_JBOHHL010000002.1, read on the forward strand.
GCGCCACGCCACTGCCACCAATCACCTTGGCGGGCTGGCCTGCGTCACAAGGCCGGTCTTGGTAGGAACTTCCGCAGCGGAACATGGTGCCGGCCAGCACGGGCGAGCACAAGGTGCCCAGCAAGGGCACCAGCCAGAACAGACTTCGCGGGGATCGTTGCATGGATGGGTGAGTCTCGAAGCGCCACTTCAGACCCCGTAGCGCTGCCGATAGGCGGCAACCGCAGGATGGAATGAAGCCAGCGCAGGGTCCGATTGATGACTCAGATATTGCAACAGGTCGGCCAGGCTCGCAATGGAAACAACCGGGAGTTGATAGTGCTGTTCGACCTGTTGAACGGCACTTTCCGGACATTCTTCACCATTCAGCGTGGCTTTTTCCTGGCGGTCCAGCGCGATGGTGACGCCGCAGGGGGTGGCACCGGCCTTGGCGATCAGGTCGATGGACTCGCGCACCGAAGTGCCGGCCGAGATCACGTCGTCGATGATCAGCACCCGGCCCTTGACGGGCGCCCCCACCAGGGTGCCGCCCTCGCCGTGGTCCTTGGCTTCCTTGCGGTTGTAGGCGAAAGGCACATTCTTGCCCAGGCGAGCCAATTCGATCGAAACAGCCGCCGCCAGGGTGATGCCCTTGTAGGCCGGCCCGAACAGCATGTCGAACGCCAGGCCCGACGCCACCAGCCGCTGTGCATAGAATTGCGCCAGGCGGCCCAGCTTGGCGCCGTCATCGAACAGGCCGGCGTTGAAGAAATAGGGCGACAGCCGCCCCGCCTTGGTTTTGAATTCCCCGAACCGCAACACCTGCGATTGAACCGCGAAGGCCACGAATTCCTGGGCCAGTGCGCTGTTGGAAGGGGTGTTGCTCATCTTGAAAGTACCTCGTGTTTCGACTCGTCTCACTCAACCTGAACGGCATCCGTTCCGCCGCCAACAAGGGCCTGATCCCCTGGGCTGAAGAGCTTGCGGCCGATTGTATGGGCGTGCAGGAACTCAAGGCGCAGGCCGCCGACATGACCCCTAGCTTGTCGGCCATGGCCGGCATGCAGGGTTATTTTCACCATGCCGAAAAGAAAGGCTACTCCGGCGTGGGCGTGTACAGCAAGCACGAGCCCTCGGATGTGCTGATCGGCCTGGGCACGCACGACACCACCACCGAGTTCGACGCTGAGGGCCGCTGGGTAGAGGTGCGCTTCGACAAGCCAGGCCGCAAGCTCTCGCTGATCAGCTGTTACTTTCCCAGCGGCTCCAGCTCGGAAGACCGCCAGCAGGCCAAATTCCGCTTCCTGGGCATGATCGCCCCGCACCTGGCCCGCCTGAAGGCCGAGCGCGAATACATCCTGGTGGGCGACGTCAACATCGCCCACCACGAAAAGGACTTGAAGAACTGGAAGGGCAACCTCAAGAACAGCGGTTTCTTGCCCGAGGAACGCGCCTGGATGACGACCCTGCTCGACCCGGACCAGGGCATCGGCCTGGTCGACGTCTACCGCCAATTGCACCCCGACACCACCGACGAGTGCTACACGTGGTGGAGCAACCGGGGCCAGGCCCGGGCCAAGAACGTGGGCTGGCGCATCGACTACCACCTGGCCACACCCGGCCTGGCACCGCTGGCCCGGCAGGCCTCCATCTACAAGACGACCTGGTTCAGCGACCACGCACCCTTGATCGTGGATTACGACCTGACGCTGTGAGCCCGGCCAGATCGGCACATGCCATGGGTGGGGACCACTTGGACGCCAGCCTGAAGGCCATCCACGGCGCCCTGAAAACCGGCGGCATGCTCGGCGTGGAGGATCACCGTGAAGGTGGGGTGAACCGCGTGCGCTCGCATTGACACGGTCTGGTGAAAAGCCAGGTTTTCACCAGGCTTTGCTGGCCATGGTGCCAAGAAAATCCTGCCTACAGTAGCAGGCTAGCTTGAACACACCAGGACGAGACCCATGACCGTGAACCACCGCTTCGCCTTCGTGCTGACCACTTTCGTGGCCGGCTTGACCGCAGGGACCGCCCAGGCCGGCGAGGTCTACGGCAACCTCGGCCTGCCCGGCGCCATGCTGGGCTATGCCCACAGCGTGAACAGCAGCTGGGGCCTGCGCACCGACGTCTCCACGCTGGGCAGCATTCGCCGCGACTTCACCGAATCCGGCATCACCTACCAAGGCACCCTCAAGGCCAACCGTCTGGGCCTGTTCGCCGACTACTTTCCCCTGCAAGGCGGTTTCCGTCTGACCGGCGGCCTGACCTTTGGCGACATGAAAGCGCGGTTGAAATCGCGGTTCGATGGCGCGACGCCGGTCACGGTGGGCAACCAGACCATCACCCCGTCGGCCAACGACTACTTCAACGCCGAGGTGAAGTTCCCGCGCACCATGCCTTACCTGGGCATCGGCTGGGGTCACCAAGCCCGCGAACAGGGTTTCGGTTTCGTGGCCGACCTGGGCGCGATGCTCGGCAAGGCCAAGGTCACCACGTCGCAGAATGTGGTGGCCAATCACCCTGGCGTCATCAGCCAGGCAGACGTGGACGCCGAAACCCAGAAATTGCGCGATGGCGTGGGCGACCTCAAGGTACTGCCCCAGGTCAGCCTGGGCCTGAGCTACCGCTACTGATCCCTCGAGCAATGAATGGCCAGCCCGCATCAAAGCAGGGCTGGCACCGCCCTGGCTTTTCATCGGACACCGACAAAGGCAAACAACACAGGGCTGGGTGCGAACCCCGGTGCCGGTGATGGAGTCCATCGCCGGCATTTGTCGTTTCGAGCCCGAAACAGCAACTTGCGACGGGCTGGACGCAGGTCCATACTGGCGGGTCATACCTGGGGGAACACCAGCATGGGCCAATCTGCAGTTCACCTGGAGGGAGCAGCCTCGACGCAGCACCTCCAGAACACCTTCGAGCAGTTGACCGAACGAAAACGCATGCTGCGCTCCATCCTGGACGGCATCCCGGGCATGGTCGGCTACTGGGACCAGGACCTGCGCAACCGCTTCTCCAACCGCGCTTACCTGGCCTGGCTGGGCACCGACCAGGAAATCACCGGACAACACCTGCGCGATGTCGTTGGCGAAGAAGTTTTCTTCCAGGACCGCCACCACATCGAAGGCGTTCTGCGCGGGCAGGCGCAGCAGTTCGAGCAGACGCTGCATGGACACGGCCGGCAAGGCGAGCTGCATGCCCAGGTCCACCTGGTGCCGGACATGGTCGATGGCCAGGTCAAAGGCTTCTTCGCCATGGTGTTCGACGTGACCAAGATCAAGAACGCCGAGGCCAAGGCCGAAGCAGGCAGCCAGGCCAAGAGCGAGTTCCTGGCCAGCATGAGCCACGAGATCCGCACACCGCTGCACGCCGTGCTGGGCTTGGCACAGGTGGGCGAACGGGCCACGACCGACCCACGCGCCGCCCAGACTTTCAAGGACATCCTGGAATCCGGCCAACACCTGCTGGCCTTGGTCAACGACGTGCTCGACTTCTCCAAGATCGAGGCGGGCAAGATCGTGCTGGAGGCCGACCGGGTCGACTTGGGCCAGGTCATCGAACAGGCCATGAACATGGTGGCCGCCCGCGCCCAGGCCAAGGGCCTGGACCTTCGGATGGAGCAAGGCCCTTCGGTGCCCCACTCGTTCAAGGGTGACGAACTGCGGATCACCCAGTTGCTGATCAACCTGCTGAGCAACGCCGTGAAGTTCACCGAACAAGGCAGCGTCACCCTGCGCGTTGAAAGCCGGCTCAACTGGCTGATCCTGCAGGTGCGTGACACCGGCATCGGGATGTCGCCCGAGGTGCAGTCCCACCTGTTCCAGCCTTTCGTGCAGGGCGATGGCACCAGCACGCGCTGCATTGGCGGCACGGGCCTGGGCCTGTCGATCTGCAAGCGCCTGCTGGACATCATGGATGGCGAGATCCGCGTCAAGAGCGCGCCTGGCCAAGGCAGCACCTTCGAGATCCACCTGCCCTTGTTCGGCGCGCAACACGGCGACCAACCCTTGCGGCACATCGACCCCCGCCAGACGCAGCCCGGCCTCAAGCTGCCGGCGGGCCCCCGCCTGCCAGGCTTGCGCGTGCTGGTGGCCGAAGACCACCCGGTGAACCAGATGGTGCTGAACGACTTGCTGACCACCGAAGGCGCCATCATCACCTGCGTGGACAACGGCGCGCTGGCGGTCGACGAGGTGCGCGCCGGCAAGGTCTTCGACGTGATGCTGTGCGACATCGAGATGCCGGTGATGGACGGCTACGAAGCCACCCGCCAGATCAAGGCCTTGTGCCCTCAGTTGCCCATCATCGGGCTGACCGCCCATGCCTTCGACGTGGCACGCCAGCAAGGCATGGCCGCCGGCATGACCGACTACCTGACCAAGCCCTACATGATCGATCAGCTGGTCAAGAACATCGCCCGACACGCGCTCAAACCGGCGGCCGAGGCGGCTTCAACGCCTCTTCAACCATCGCCATCGGCCGGCTTCCAGATCGACCGCCAATCACTGATCGACCACTACCCGCAGGGCGCCCAGTTCATCGACCGCCTGTTCGTCACCATCCGGGACACCAGCCTGAGCCTGCCCGACCAGTTGCGCGAGGCCGCCACCCAGCGGGACCCCGAACGCCTGCGCGCCTTGGCGCACAACACCAAGGGCATGGCGGCCAACCTGCTGGTCAACGACCTGCGCTGGCTGGCCAGCCACCTTGAAGACCAGTGCCGCAAGGACCCCGAAGCCGCCTTCACCTCGGCCGCCTCGCTGGCCAGCGCCGTCGAGGCCATGATCGCGTCACTCGGCCTGGATTGAGGCGGCCTGCGGCTGCCGGGCCAGCCGGATCTGGGTCACCAGGCGCGCCAGCTTGTCGAAGGCGTACGGTTTGCACAGGATGTGGTCGACACCGGCCTCGCGCCAGGCGGCGTGGCACTCGGCATTGACCTCACCGCTGATCAGCACGATGGGCAGGCGAAGCCCACCTTGGTCGGCCTCGCGCTGGCGGATCGCCCGGGTGGCGGCCAAGCCATCCATCTCAGGCATGTGGTAGTCCATCAACAGCAGGTCGAAACGCCGGGCCTCGACCGCTTGGACGGCGGCCAGGCCGGTTTCCACCACGTGGGGCAAAGCCTGGCAATGGGACAGCATCTCACTCAGCAAGGTGCGGTTCAATTCGCTGTCTTCCGCCACCAGCACCTGCAAGGCCGAGTCCGGCAAGGTGGTCGGCCTGGACGCGGGCTCGGCAGGCGCCACCAACTCCGGCAACACGCCATTGAGCCAATCGACCAAAGCCTGGGCGCGCAGGGGCTTGTACAGGTTCAGCACCGCAGCGGGCAAATCGCCGGGAGCCGGCATCGCGTCCACCGCCGAGGACACGATGGCCTTGGGCTGGCCAGGGGCCCCCCAGGACCACAGGCGGCTGTCGCTCGCGGCGCAGGCCGCCGCGTCCACCAGCACCGCGTCCACCTCGGCATCGGTGGCCCCTTCGGGGGCCAGCACCAAACCCAGGTCATCGGCGAGCGAGCGGACCTGGCGACGCAAGCCCGCGCTGCCCGTCACCAGGCGCAAACGCTGCCCATTGAAGACGGGCACGGGTGAATCGCCACCAGCACCAGACAGGCGTTCCAGGGGCACACGGACCACGAAGCAACTGCCCACACCCACCCGGCTGGACACCACGATGTCGCCCCCCATGCACCGGACCAGCTCGCGGCTGATCGACAGGCCCAGGCCCGTGCCGCCGTACTGGCGCGTGGTGGACTGGTCGGCCTGGCTGAAAGGCTGGAACAGGTTGGCGACTTGCCCCGAACTCATGCCGATGCCCGTGTCCTGCACTTCGATGCGAACCCACAGGCGGTGATCGGGCTGTGCCGCGTTGGCCGCAGGCGGCGGATCACCGGCCAGGTGCACGTGCACCCCGCCCCGCCGCGTGAACTTCACGGCGTTCGAGACCAGGTTGTTGAGCGCCTGCCTCAACCTCATGTCGTCGCCCATCAGCAACTCGGGCACCTCGGGGTCGAAGCTGCAGGTCAGCTCCAGCCCCTTGTCGAATGCCGTGACCGCGAACAGATCGGCGCTGTCGGCCAGCAGGTCACGCAGGCGCACCACTTCCTGGCGCACCTCCAGTTGGCCGGCCTCCAGCTTGGCCCAGTCCAGCACGTCGTTGAGCAGGCTGAGCAGGGTCTGCGAGCTGTGGTCCAGCAGGTGCAGCATTTGCCGTTGCTCCTGCGGCGGCAGGTCTTTTTGCCGCAGCAGCGAGGCGGTGCCCACGATGCCATTGAGCGGCGTGCGGATCTCGTGGCTCATGATGGCCAGGAAGCGCTGCTTGGCCTCGTTGCCGCGCTGCGCCTGCTGGTGCGAGACCTCCAGCACCTGGTGGACCTGCGCCCGCCAACGCACCGCGATCCAGCCAAAGACCGAGAACAGCACCACCGAGCCGATCGTGGCCACCACCGATTGGGCGTGCGCATCGGGCAACACCATGGGCCGCAGGGCCGCCAGGTAGGGCGGCTCGTAGAAAGACATCACCAGGATCTGCGCGACGAAGGCCACGCAGAAGGCCAGGCCCAGGCGCAGGTTGCCGGCCACGATGGCGATGATGGGCAGCACCGCCAGCCAGCGCAAGGCCGGCGCCTGCAGTCCCCCCTGCATCCAGGCCACTGCCGCCACCTGGGCGTACATGATCGACAGGCCGATGCCGAGGTAACGCGAAGCGCCGGTGCGGCTGGTCCAGACCCGCCAGGCACACCACAGCACGGTCGCCAGTTCGAGCACCCCCAGCAGGCCCACGACCTGGCCGCCCATGAGCAACCAGGCCAGCTTCACAGGAATGAGAATCAACACGCTGCAAGCCGCCAGGAACCAGAAGGTTCGGCGAACCAGGGCTTCCTCCAAATCTTGTGCGGTGATCAAAACCTTGGACACCGGCGACCCGAAAGTCGACTCACCATCTCTTGCAGCCATGCATTTCTTCTTGCGTTCACTCCCCGGCAGTATCCGCGAAAGCCCGCACGTTCCACTGCCTAGAATGCCGGCTTCGCCCCGACCGAAAGTGCTTCATGACGTTTGACGAATACCAGGCGCACGATGCGCTGGCCCTGGCCGATCTGGTGGCCCGGGGCCTCGTGACACCCAGCGAACTGCTGGAAGCCGCCCTGGCCCGCGCAGACGCCGTGAACCCCGCCTTGAACGCGGTCGTGCGCCGACAGGACGAGGCCGCGCGCGCCCTGGCAGCGGGGCCGCTGTCCGGCCCCTTCGCCGGCGTGCCCTTCCTCGTCAAGGACCTGCTCCAGGAAGTCGCGGGCGTGCCCTGCAGCTATGGCAACCGCGCCATGACCGACCAGACCGCGGCGGAAGACAGCGACGTGGTCAAGCGCTGGCGCCAGGCCGGGCTGGTGATCTTCGGGCAGACCAACACGCCGGAGTTCGCGTCCAAGAACGTGACCGAGCCGGACCACTGGGGACCCGCCCGCAATCCCTGGGACCTGGGGCGCACACCCGGTGGCTCATCGGGAGGCGCCGCGTCGGCCGTGGCCGCGGGCATCGTTCCGGTGGCGGGGGCCAACGATGGCGGCGGATCGATCCGCATCCCGGCAGCTGCCTGCGGGCTGTTTGGTTTCAAGCCGGCACGGGGCCGCGTGTCCAGCGGCCCTTTGATCAGCGAAGGCCTGTTCGGGGCCGCCGTGCAGGGCGTGGTCTCGCGCAGCGTGCGCGACAGCGCGGCCATGCTGGACGTGCTGCAAGGCCCGGAGCCACACGCTCCTTACTGGATGCCACCGTCCAGCCAGTTGCCCCAAGGCGGCTACCTGGCCGCCCTGGCACAAGCTCCACGTCCTCTGCGCATCGGCTTCAGCACGGCATCGCCCCTGGGCACCCCGGTCGATTCCCAGGCCGTGGCCGCGGTGGACGACGCTGTGCAATTGTTGAGGTCCTTGGGCCATCAGGTCGAGCCCGCCGAACCGGCCATGGATGGCCAGGCCCTGGCCAAGGATTTCCTGCAGGCCTGGTTCTGCATGCAAGCCGTGTTCATGGACGAGGTCCGGGAACGCACAGGCGCGTCCGGCTCCAACTTTGAAACCGACACCCGCATCATGGCGGCCGTGGGTCGCGCCACTTCGGGCCCGGCGCTGCTGCAATGCCAGATGCGCTGGAACGACTACACGCGGGCCTTGGCCGATTTTCACCAACGGCACGACCTGTGGCTGACCCCGACCTTGAACGGCCCCGCCCTGCCCATCGGCCAGAACGCCACGCCCGCCTTGCTGGAGCTGGGTTCACGCTTGCTGTTGTCCTTCGGCCTGGCCGGCTTGCTGCGCTACACCGGCATCCTGGACGCCCTGGTCCTCAAGACCCTGGCCTGGACGCCTTACACGCTGGTCGCCAACCTCACGGGCCGGCCCGCCATGTCGGTGCCGCTGTACTGGACGCCGCAAGGCTTGCCCCTGGGCGTGCAGTTCGTCGGCCCGCTGGACAGCGAGGTGGGAATGCTGCAGTTGGCCCGCCAGCTGGAAGAAGCGCGCCCCTGGTTCCACCGCAGGCCCGCGGTGGGCTGAAATCACTTCAGCGAACAGGCTACTTGCGAATCCGCCTGCCCGGCGGCTTGCACGATCGACGCCACGATCCGGTCCCTCCCCTGGCGTTTGGCGATGTACAGGTTGTCATCGGCCAAACGCATGGCCGCGTCGCCATCGCCATCGTTGGTCTGGGCCACGCCCACGCTCTGCGTGACGCTGAACTGCTGTCCATCGAAGCTGAACACCTGGGCGCGCACCCCCGAAGACATCAGTTGGGCCACGCGCTGCGCCTGCTCCAGGCCAGTCTCGGGCAAGAGCACGGCGAACTCCTCGCCGCCGATGCGCGCCGCGGTGTCGATCTGCTCACGCGTGGTGCTCTTGAGGATGCGGCCCAAGGCCACCAGCACGGCGTCGCCGGCCGGGTGGCCCCAGGTGTCGTTGATCTTCTTGAAGTGGTCCACGTCGCACATCACCAGGCTGAAGGGACGCTTGGAGCGCGCATGGCGGTGCGACTCGATCTCCAGTTGGGTCATGAACGTGCGGCGGTTGGCCAGGCCGGTCAGCATGTCGGTGCGGACCAGGGTCTCCAGCTCGCGCCGACGTTGGCCCAGCGTGGCGAACAGGAAGAGCACCATGCCCAGGAAGGACACCAGGCAGAAGTCCAACACGACACGGCACCAGATCTGCCACCACCAGGCCAGCTCTCCGCCCGAGAACACCGGCTTGATCAGCAATGGCGCGTAGGACATCATCCCCAGGCGGACCAACACCTCGTGCGCGAGCACCATGCCGGCACCGATCATGAGGCTGGGGGCCAGGACCCTGAAATCGAACAGGGCGCGGCCGAGCATGATGGCCGTCAGCACCGCCAGACTGATCGGCGTGTCCTTCAGGCCATGCGCCACGGCCAGGCCCATCAGCACGACCAGGGTGGGTGTGACGGTCAGCACCGGCAGCCAGTTGCAGGCCACCTCGGTTTTGCGTTTGCCCCAGCAGTAATGGGCCACCAGGCCCAGGCCGAGGATCACCGCCACCAGGAAGGCTTGCCCAGCCACCAGCGCGGTGGGATGGTAGAACGTCAGGGCCCGAGGATCGAGCAAGGCATAGGTCTGCAGCCCCACGAACACCATCAGCAAGGAGATGGCGCCTGCCGAGAACAGCAGGCAACTGATGACAGGCCGGCGGTCCAGCAACTGTTCCGCCAACCAGGTTTTCACCGAACCCAGCGACCTCATGGCGTCACCCCCGTCACGGTGGAATAAACAGCCTGGTCACGGCCGCCTTGCTTGGCCTTGTACAGGTTGCGGTCGGCCTGCTGCCAGGCCGCCTCGATGGATTCGCCACGGCACTCGACCACGCCCATGCTGATGGTCAGGTGGAAGGCCTCGCCATTGACGTTGAAGGTGTGGCGGCGCAGGCCATCGGCAATGCGGCGGCAGACGATTTCGGTGGCGGCCAGCGAGGTGTCGGGCAACAGCACGGCGAACTCTTCGCCACCGATGCGGGCCGATTGGTCGGTGGGCGTGCGCACGCCTTCGATCAGGATCTGGGCCAGGCGGCGCAGGACTTCATCGCCGGCATGGTGGCCATAGCGGTCATTGATGCTTTTGAAGTGGTCCACGTCCACCAGCACCAGGCTGTAAGGCGTGCCGGAACGGGCAAAACGGCGTGACTCGGCGGTCAGGCGCTCCATGAAATAGCGGCGGTTGGACAGACCCGTGAGCACGTCGGTGTACGACAGCTTGGCCAGTTGCAGGTGCAGGGCGTCCAGTTTGGCAAAGAGCAGGAAGATCAGGCCCAGGATGATGGCCCAGCTGACGTAGAACACTGTGTCGCGCCACAAGGACCACCACCAGCTTGGCAAGCCGCCTTCGAAAGCCTGGTCGGTGATGGCCGGCGCGTAGGGGATCCAGCCCAGCATGATCATCACGTCCTGGCCAATGTAGATGGCCACGCACAGGATGATGACCCGCAAGACCACCCCGACGCTGAACAGCAAAAGGCCCACCGCGACCACGCCCAGCATCACCAGGCTCATGTTGGAGGTGAAGGTGCCCGCCGCGATCATCAGGATCAGGTAGCCCAGACCGATGTTGGTCGCGACCGTCATGTTCGCGCGGGGCACGGCATCGGCCAGCTTGCGCCGCGCCCACAACCAGCGCCCCATCACGAAGCTCACCAGCAGCACGGCGCTCAGGCCGGCTTGCAAAGCCAGGAGCACATCGTGACGGATGCCACGAGAGATGTCGGCGTTGAAGAAGGCCAGCGTGTTGGCGATCCAGAAGATGCAGAACCACGGCACCGACACCAAGACCGCCAGCAGGCAGCGCTGGGCAGGCGTGGAGGTGTCCAGTAAACGGTCAAGCGTTTGGCGCATACGGCCTTATCGACCCGGGCGGACAAAGCTTGAGCGATTCCTGTCCTTTTCAAGCGGTGCAATGGACCCGTGCGTGCCCTAGGCACGGGCGGGCGCATCGCCCCGGGTCACGCTTTCGCCATCGCTGGAACGCAAGGTCCAGAACGAGAGCGAAGACAGGATGGTCAGGCCGCCCAGGGTCAGGAAGGCATGGTGCAAGGCGTTCGTGACAAAAGCACGCTCGGTCTGCGGCAGGTCCCCCAGGTACCAGGCCGTGATGAGCGATCCACAGGCCAGGCCGAAGCTCATGGACATCTGCTGCAAGGAACTGGCGATGGTGCTGGCCATGCTCGAATCCTTGGACTCGATGTCCGCATAGGCCATGGAGTTCATGCTGGAAAACTGCAGCGAATTGAAGAAGCCCAGGCCCAGGCTCATCAGCACGATGGTGGCCAGGTGCGTGGACGAGTCCACCAGGGCATAGGTGCCGATGGTGAGCCCGATCATCACGGTGTTGGCCACCAGCACGCGCTTGTAGCCAAAGCGGCGCAGCAGCCTGGAGGCCACCAGCTTCATGCCCATGGCGGCCAGCGCGGTCGGCATCATCATCAGGCCGGATTGCCAGGCCGGCAGGCCCAGGCCCAACTGGTACAACAAGGGCAAGAGGAAAGGCAGGCCGCCAATGCCCAGACGCGTGAGGAAGCCGCCCACCACCGACACGCGGAACGTGCGCACGGTGAACAGGTCCAGGCGGAGCAGCGGGTGCGGCGCCTGGCGCGCGTGCCACCAGTAAGCCCCCAGCAGGCTGAAGGCCAGGATGAACAGCACACCCGCCGAGGTCACGTCCAGCCGGTGGTCGCCGAAGATCTCCAGCAACCAGGACAGCAAGGCCGTGCCCGCGCCAAACAGCACCAGGCCCACGACATCGAGCGGACGCGGCGCTTCGCCGCGGTAGTCGGGCATGTGCCGGTGGATCAGGTACAAGGCCAGCAGGCCCACCGGCACGTTGACGAAGAAGATCTCCCGCCACGACAACCAGTGCACGATCAACCCGCCCACCGTGGGCCCCAGCAGCGGCCCGATCAGGGCCGGGATGATGACGAAGTTCATCGCCCGCAGCAGTTCCGACTTGGGAAAGGTGCGGATGATGGTGAGGCGCCCCACCGGCATCATCATGGCCGCGCCGATGCCCTGCAGGATGCGCGTGGCCACCAGCATGGGCACGTTCACCGCCAGGCCGCACAAAATGGACGAGACCGTGAAAATGCCCACGGCCGTGGCGAACACCCGCCGCGTGCCGAAGCGGTCGGCCATCCAGCCGCTCATGGGAATGCACACCGCCAGCGCCAGGATGTAGCTGGTGACCACGGCCTTCAGGCTGAGTGGCGTGACGTTCAAGCTGAGCGCCATCGAGGGTACCGCCGTGTTGACGATGGTCGAGTCCAGCTGCTCCATGAACAGGGCCGTGGCCACCACCCAAGGCAGGAAGGTCTTGACGTTCGACGACGCCGGCGCGCTGCTCATCACTTCTTCAGCTTGTAGCCCGTCTTGAAGATCCAGGCCACGATGGCCACCGACACCAGCATGAAGGCCAGCGTCATGGCGAGGCTGATGCCCACATCCACGTCGGCCAGGCCATAGAAGCTCCAGCGGAAGCCGCTGATCAGGTAGACCACCGGGTTGAACAGCGCCACGGTCTGCCAGGCCTCGGGCAGCATCTTGATGGAATAGAAACTGCCCCCCAGGAAGGTCAGCGGCGTGACGATCAACAGCGGCACCACCTGGAGTTTCTCGAAGTTATCGGCCCACAAACCGATGATGAAGCCCACCAGGCTGAAGGTGACCGAGGTGAGCACCAGGAACAGCAGCATCCACACCGGGTGCTCGATCCGCAAGGGCACGAACAGCCCCGCGGTGGCCAGGATGATCAGCCCCAGCAGCAGGGACTTGGTGGCCGCCGCCCCGACGTAACTGAGCGTGATCTCGAAGTAGGAAATGGGCGCCGACAGCAGCTCGTAGATGGTGCCGGTGAACTTGGGAAAGTAGATGCCGAAAGACGCGTTGGAGATGCTCTGGGTGAGCAGGGACAGCATGATCAAGCCCGGCACGATGAAAGCGCCGTAGCTGATGCCATCGACCTCCTGGATGCGCGAACCGATGGCCGCGCCGAACACCACGAAGTAAAGCGAGGTGGAGATGACCGGCGAAATGATGCTCTGCATCAGCGTGCGCCGGGTGCGCGCCATCTCGAACGCGTAGATGGCCTTGACGGCGTGCCAGTTCATGCGGGGTCCTTCACCAGGTTGACGAAGATGTCTTCCAGCGAGCTTTGCCGCGTCTGGATGTCCTTGAACTTGAGCCCGGCCTGTTGCAAGGCCGCCAGCAGTTCACCCGCATCGACGTTGTCGTCCTGCGAATCGTAGGCATAGGTCAGCTCCTTGCCCTCACCCGCCAAAGTGAGCGCGTAGCCGGCCAGCTCGGGGGGCACCTGCGCCAGCGGCTGCAGCAATTGCACGGTCAGTTGCTTCTTGCCCAGCTTGCGCATCAGCTCGTCCTTGTCTTCCACCAGCACCATCTCGCCTTTGTTGATGACGCCGATGCGGTCGGCCATCTCCTGGGCTTCCTCGATGTAATGCGTGGTCAGGATGATGGTCACGCCCGACTTCTGCAGCTGGCGCACCAGGTTCCACATGTCGCGCCGCAGGTTCACGTCCACCCCGGCGGTGGGCTCGTCCAGGAACAGGATCTGCGGCTCGTGCGACAGGGCCTTGGCGATCATCACACGGCGCTTCATGCCCCCGGACAAGGCCATGATCTTGTTGTCCTTCTTGTCCCACAAGGACAGGTCCTTCAGCACCTTCTCGATGTAAGCCGGGCTGGCCTTCTTGCCGAACAAGCCGCGGCTGAAGGACACCGTGTCCCAGACGGTTTCGAAGGCGTCGGTGGTCAGTTCCTGCGGCACCAGGCCGACCAGGTCGCGCGCGGCCCGGTAGTCTTTGACATTGTCGTGGCCATCGACCCGCACGCTGCCTTCGCTGGCGGTGACGATGCCGCAGATGATGCTGATCAGGGTGGTCTTGCCAGCGCCGTTCGGCCCCAGCAGGGCCAGGATCTCGCCACGGCGGATGTCCAGCTGGACGCTCTTGAGGGCCTGGAATCCGGACGCGTAGGTCTTGGACAGGCGATCGACTTGGATGATGTGGGGCATGGCGGCGACGATACCCGATGTGGCATCGGCTTGCCGGGCCAGGGTTGGCGACAACCCTCATGGCGGCCGCCTGGGCGCCCCTCATTCAGGGGTGGGTAAATCCGCAATTTGTCATGAAGCGCCGATTTGGCCTGCCGCACTCGCCTTCCCAAAAAACCGAGGCACGGCGACACTGAAAGCCGCATACCCGACGTTTTACTCACGCCATCAGCAGTCCGTGATTTCGCCCTCCCGCCCCTCTCTGTCCTTGCCGCACACCACCTCGCTGGATCCCGAGCTGGACAAGCGCGTGAACGAGAGCCGGCAGCGGTCGCTGCATGAAATGCTGCCGTTCTCGATGCTGCTCGGCCTGGTGACGGCACTGGGCGTGGTGGCCGTGCTGCAGGACCGCCTGCCCCTGGGCCTCCTGATCGGGTGGTTCACCACGCGGCTGCTGATCTCCGGGGCCCGCCTGGCCGATTGCTGGCGCTGCGACCTGGGCCGCCGGCCCGTGGGCCCCCACGACCTGCGCATCTACCGGGTGCTCGCGACCCTCGATGGCATCGCCTGGAGCGCCTTGGGCTGGGGCATCACGCCCATCCACGAGATGGACGTGGCGGTGGTGAGCATCGGCGTGCTGATCGGCGTGGCCGCCTTGGGCACCTGCATGCTGCATTTCGATGCCCTGACGTCCACTTTGTTCGTCACCCCGATTCTGCTGCCCAACGCGGTCTACGCCTCCACACGGCACGACAAGCTGGGCTGGTTCTGTGCCCTGGCGACCACGGGGCTGGCGTTCGCCCTGCTCCTGGAGGCGCGCCGATCCAACCTGCGCATCATCGAACTCACGCGGCTGCGCCTGCAGAGCGAACAGGTCGCCAAGGCGCAAGCCCAGGCCTTGAAGCAAGCCCAGATGCTGAGCGACACCAAGGGCCGCTTCCTGGCCACCATGAGCCATGAGATGCGCACGCCCCTGCACGGCATGCTGGGCCTGGTCCGCCTGCTGCGCCAACGGGAGCAGGATGCGCAGGCCGTGCACAGGCTGGACCTCGTGCGTAGCTCGGGCGAACACCTGGTCAGCGTCATCAACGACATCCTCGACTTTTCCAGCATCGAGGCGGGCCACCTGCCCTTGCACGAACGGCCCTTCAAGCTGCATGCCTTGCTCAATGAAGTGGCGGGCACCAACAGCGTGAGCGCCTCCGACAACGGCCTGACCCTGCAAGTCGAACTCGACCTGGACCGGGACGAGATGGTGAACGGCGACCCCGTCCGCATCCGCCAGGTGCTGCACAACCTGCTGGGCAACGCGGTCAAGTTCACGGCCAAGGGCTTCGTGCGGGTCCACGCCAAGCGCGATGCCCAGAGCGGCCATGTGCACATCCATGTCCAGGATTCGGGCATCGGCATCCCCTCGCACGAGCAGAGCCGCATCTTCGAAGCCTTCCACCAGGCCGAAGGCACCTACCAGCGCCGCGCGGGCGGCACGGGCCTGGGCCTGGCCATTTCACGCGAACTGTGCCGGGCCATGGGCGGCGAGCTGACCTGCCACAGCGAAGTCGGCCTGGGCTCGACATTCACCTTCCACCTGCCCTTGCCCACCGTGCCCGACCAGCAGCCCAGCCAGCCCGCTGCACTGGCCAGCATCGATGCCATGACCGAAGCCTCCAGCCTCCGCCAACCCAGACAGGAAGGCCTGCGCGAGGCCCACGTCCTCCTGGTCGAGGACAACCCGGTGAACGCGCTGGTGGCCCAGGCCGAGCTGCAATTGCTGGGGGTCAAGGTGAGCATGGTCGTCAATGGCCGCGAGGCCGTCGATTGGCTGGCACGACAGCAGGCCGACCTGGTGCTGATGGATTGCGAGATGCCGGTGATGGATGGCTACGAAGCCACCCGGCAGATCCGCGCGCGCGAGCGCCACACGGGCTTGTCCCCTGTCAGCATCGTCGCGCTGACGGCCAATGGCACGGAGGCCTGCGGCGACCGCTGCCGGGAGGCTGGCATGAACGGCCAGCTGGGCAAGCCTTTCAGGCCTCAGGACCTGGCCCAGGCCCTGGCGCTGTACCTGCCAAAAGCTCCCCAACCGGCCTGACAAGGCCATTCGCCAGCCAGGCTGGACACGGCTGGTTAAGCTGCGGCCCTCGGCACCAGCGATCCCTCCATGAATCAACGCGAACAAGTCCAGGGCTACCTGGCCGCCATCGGCACCGTGGCCATCTGGTCGGGCTTCATCGTCGTCTCGCGCCTGGGCGGCAAGAGCGCGCTCACGCCCTTCGACGTGCTGGCCCTGAGGCTGGGGTTCGCGGCCATCCTGTTGTTGCCCTTCGTGGGCAGCCTGCCCGAGGGCAGTTGGCGCAACCCGCGCCTGTGGGCGCTGACCTTGAGCGGAGGCGTGGTCTACGGGCTGGCGGTGTACGCGGGCTTCAAGTACGCCCCGGCCAGCCACGCGGGCATCCTGCTGCCGGGCATCCAACCTTTTCTGATCCCACTGGTGGGCTGGATGTTGCTGGGCACGCGTGTGCAACGCCAGCAGTTGCTGGGCTTGTTGCCGATCGGGATGGGCGTGCTCTGTGTGGCTTCGCCATCGTTCGTGCATGGGGATTGGGACCGGCAGGTGTTGCTGGGCGACCTGCTCTTCTTCACATCGTCGGTGGTCTGGGCCTTGTACAGCGTGCTGGCCCGGCGCTGGGGCTTCCACCCCTGGGTGCTGACGCGCGTGCTGGCCATCGGCTCGGCGGCGCTGTACCTGCCGATTTACGTCGCGCTGCTGCCGCGCAACCTGGCCGCCGCACCGCTGTCGACCATCTTGCTGCAGGGGCTGTACCAGGGGGTCGGGGCGACCATCGTGGCCATGCTGCTGTTCCTCAAGGCCGTGTCCACCATCGGACCCGCGCGCACCGGGGCGTTGATCGCGCTGGTGCCGGTGCTGGCCGGCGTGGCGGCCGCCCCCTTGCTGGACGAGCCTTTGACCCCCGAGCTGATCGCCGGCCTGGTGTTGGTGTCCATCGGGGCCTTCGTGGCGGCACGGCCCGCCAAGGCCGTGGCAGCGGCCTAGCCTTTCACGTTCACCGGCAACTCGACGCCGGCCTCCAGACCAGGCTGCGCGTTGCGCAAGGTCAAGGTGCCACCATGTGCCTGCGCGATCTGCTTGCACAGGCTGAGGCCCAGGCCCACGCCACCGCTGCCACGCGTGCGGGCGGAATCGGGCCTGAAGAAGGGTTGGCCCAGCTTGGGCAGGGCATCGTCGGGCACGCCTGGGCCCCGGTCGCGAACGGTGAGGCGCACGCCACCGGTTTCCGATTCGGCCACCGTCAGCACCACGGGGCCTTGCGCGGCATCGTGGTGGCGCAAGGCGTTGTCCAGCAGATTGCCCAGCAATACCTGCACACGGGTGATGTCCAGGCGCATGGCCGGCAGCCCATCGGCCAGGTCGGCCCGCAGCTGACCACCGCTCATGGCCCCGGCAAATCGGCGTTGCAAGAGTTCATCGACCAAAGCCGGCCAATGGGCCTCTTCCAGGCGAAGGGCACTGTGGCCAGAATCCAGGCGCTCGCGTTCCAGCAGGTCTTCGATCAGGTCGCGCATCTCGCCCAACTCTTTCACCACGGCCTGCTGCGATGGGCCTTCGTCCATCAGCTCGGCATTGAGGCGGGCGCGGGTCAAGGGGCTGCGCAACTCGTGGCTGATGGACAGCAGCAGTTCACGCTTGGCATCGAGCATGGCTTGAATGTCGTCGGCCATCTGGTTGAAACGGTCGGCCACGTCGCCGATCTCGTCGCGGTGGAACACGCGGATGCGGTGCGACAGCTCGCCCCGTCCAAAGGCGGCCGCGCCATGCGACAAGGCGCGCAAAGGCCAGAGCATGCGGCGGATGCTGCCATAGGCCAGCAAGGTGATCAGCCACAGGCCCGCCAGCATCCAGCCCCAACCCAGGTGTTGCTGCACGGTCTGGTAGACCAGCAGGCCGCCCGCGCCACCCAGCAGCAGGAAGATGAAGGCCAGCCGCGCGCCCAGCGAATGGCGAAAGCGCCGGTGCAGCGAATATCGGTGCCAGCGCAACTCGTGGAAGGCATGGTGCGCCTTGAGCCACTCATCGCGGTCGGCCGGGTGTTGCCAGCGCAGGCCATGGGCCTCGAAATGTCGGCGCAGGCGCCGCTCGTGGCGGGCCATGCGGTCGTGTCGGTTGAACATGGTGATTCGTCCTCAGGCTCGGGGCGCCAGGGCCAGGCAGTAGCCGGCGTTGCGCAGGGTCTTGACGGCGTCCAGCGGCGCGAGCTTCTTGCGCAGGCGGCTGACCAGGATGTCGACCGAACGCGTGTACAGGTCGGCCTCCTGGCCGCGCAAGTGATTGAGGATCTCGTCGCGGCCGAAGACCTTGCCGGGCTGGGTGGCCAGCATCAGGAGCAGCTCGTATTCGGTGCTGGTGAGGTCGACGGTGGCCTCGCGGGCTTCGTTGGCAACCCGCACTTCGCGCCGGTCCAGGTCGATGTTCAAGCCATCGAAGCGCTTGAGCTTGGCGGTGCCTTGCGCGGCCAGGCCGCGGCTGGGCTGAAGGGCGCGGCGCAGCAGGCTTTGCAGGCGGGCCGCCAGCTCGCGCGGCTCGAAGGGCTTGGCGAGGTAGTCGTCGGCGCCCAGTTCCAGGCCGACCACGCGGTCGGTCAGGTCGCCGCGCGCGCTCAGCATCAGCACGGGCAGGTGGCGCCACGCCTCGTTGCCGGCACGCAAGCGTTTGCAGAACTCGAAGCCATCGACCTCGGGCAGCATGCCGTCCAGGATCAAGGCGTCGAAGGACTCGGTCTGCAGGCGTTGCAGGCCTTCGCTGGGCCGCACGGCGGCCACCAGCTCGAAATCGAAGCGGGCCAGGTACTGCGCGAGCGGCGGGGCCAGCGCTTCGTCGTCATCGATCAGCAGGATGCGGGGCATGGTGTGGGTGATTGTGCCCGGAGCCGACGCGCACCAGGGTGATGGCGTCTTCCGGGCAGGCGCGGACACAGTGTCCGCAGGCCTCGCAGGCTTCCAAGTTGGGCGTGAAGGCCTGCTGCCAGCCATGGGCCCATCCCTTGAGGCGACCTCGCAAGGACAGGCCCACGCGCTCGTCGGCGGGCAAAACACCCAGGCTGAAGACCTGGACAGGGCAGACGTCGACACAATCGCCTTTGCCTTCGCACCGGTTGCGGTCGATGCGGGGAGCGAAGGTGCCGGGCGCCTGGCGGCACTCCCGGCTGGCCATCATTGCTCGCCGCGGCGGCCGAAACGGCCAAAGCCGCGTCGGCGCAAGCGCATCACGAAGCGCAGGGCCTGCTGCTGCTCGGCGTCGAGCGTGTCGTAGAAATCGGCCAGGGCGTCGACCAGGGCGGGCACGGCGGCTTGCGCGGTGGCCAGGCGTTCATCCACCAGTTGGCGGGTGGCAGCGCGGTCCAGGGTGCTGCCGGCGAGCAGGCCGGTGATGTCCTCGAACAGGGCTTCGCGGCGCAGGGCCTGGCGTTGTTGCTGCACGGCCGAGAGCAGGGTTTCGAGCTTGGCCTGCTGTTCGCCGTTGAGGTCGAGACGGTGGCTCAGTTTGCCAGCCAGGTGGTCGGCGAAAGAAGAGGCGCCGTCTTCATGGCGATGGTGATGGTGGGCGGAATGGCGACGGTGAGCGTGAACGAGGGCGTGGAAGGGATTCATGTGAAGCATCCTTGGTGGTTGATGCCTCCATCATCGGAAAACACGGGCCATGCCGGGTTTCAACGCGGTCTCGCTAGGTATCGTTTTGTTTCGCGCTTGGTTTCGTCCGTGGGCGGGGCACGTCGATGCTGTCCAGGAAGGTCTCGTTGTGGTGGCGCAGCACCTTCCCCGCGCCGGTGCCATCGCCAGCCTTCAGCAAATCAACGATGGTCTGGTGCTCGGCCACCGCGTCGTTGAAGCGGCTGTCTTCGTGCACCACCTGGATGGCCATGCGCGCGCGCACCTCCCAGCCCAGCGAATCCCACACGCGCAGCATCACGCCGTTGCCGGACATGCAGATGATGCGGCGGTGGAAGGCCAGGTTGTGCCGGGCAAAGGCCTCCAGGTCCTTGGCCCAGGCGGCCACGACCACGGCATCGACATCGGCCTGCAGCAAGGCCAGGTCTTCCATCGACGCCGGCACGGCCAGTTGCGCGGCGGTCTCTTCCATGCAGGCGCGCAACTGGTAGGCCTCGCGGGTTTCCTGCGGGGTGATGTGGCGCACATAGGTGCCACGGTAACGCTCTGACTGCACCAGGCCCAGGGATTCAAGCTCGCGCAGGGCCTCGCGCACAGGTGCCTGGCTGACCTGGAACTCGCCGGCCAACTCCAGCTCTTTCAGCCGGGCACCGGGTGCGTAAGTGCCATCCTGGATGCGCGACACCACGACGTCGCGAATCTGGTCGCGCATGCACAGGCGGGGAAGGTTCATCTCGAAAAGGGGCGGTCTCGGTTCAATGGCGGGCCTGGGTGTCGGGTGGTGGGGCATGCCAGTCACCGCCCAGGGCCTTGATCAATTGGACCCGCGCATTGAGGCGAGCAACCTCGATGTTTACCCCAGCCTGGCTGGCTTGCAGCAAAGCGGTCTGCGCGGTGACCACCGAGAGGTAGGTGACCAGGCCGCTGTCGTACTGGCGGCGCGATTGGGCCAGTGCGCGCGTGGCAGCGGCTTCGGCAGCTTGCTGGCTGATGGATTCGAGGTCGAGTTGGCGCACGGCGGCCAAGCTGTCTTCGGCCTCGCGGTAGGCGGTCAGCACCGTCTGGCGGTAGTTGGCGGCGGCCTCGTCGAAGGCAGCGCGCGAAACCCGGATGTTGGCATCGGTGCGGCCGCCATCGAACAGGTTGAGCAAGGCCTGCGGGCCCACGGACCAGAAGCGGCTGGGTGCCTCGAACCAGTTGGACGAGGCGGCGGACTGGAGGCCCAAGGTGCCCCCGATGCTGAAGGTCGGGTAGTAGGCCGCGCGGGCCACGCCAATGTCGGCATTGGCGGCGAAGACGCGGCGCTCGGCGGCGGCCACGTCGGGCCGGCGTTCCAGCAACGATGAAGGCAGGCCAGCCTGGATGCGGGCATCCAGCGCCGCCTTGGGGAAGTCGCCACCCGGCACACCGAAGCCTGGCGCGGGCTCGCCCACCAGCACGGCGATGGCGTGGACCAATTGCGCGCGCTTGAGCTGCACATCGGCCAGGGTGGTGCGGGTGTTCTCCAGTTGGAGCCGCGCCTGGTCCACGTCCAATCCGGTCACCAGACCCCCGTCGAAGCGGCGTTGGGTCAGGGCCAGCGCTTGCTCGTAGGCGTCGAGCACATGGCCCAGCAATTGGGCCATGCGTTCCTGGCCGCGCAAGGCGAAGTAGTTGCTGGCCAGTTCGGCCTGCAGGCTCAGGCGCAAAGCCTCCAGGTCGGCGGCGCTGGCCTGCACGCGGGCATCGCCCGACTGCGCGGCGTTGCGCACGCGGCCCCACAGGTCCAGCTCGTACGACAGGTTCAGGCCCAGGCTGTGGTCGCTGCTCAAGGGCGATCCGGCCGGGGCCTTGGCCGAGTTCTGCGAGGCGCGTGCGCGCGTGGCCGAAACCGTGGCGTTCAACAGCGGCAGCGAGGGCGCGCGGGCGATGTCCGCCAAGGCCCGGGCCTGGTCGTAACGTGCCAGCGCGGCCTTGAGGTTCTGGTTGGACACGGTCACGCGGGCCTGCAGCGTGTTCAGGGTGTCATCGCCAAAGCGCCTCCACCAATCGCCACGCGCCTGGTCATCGGCGGGCTGGGCAGCCTGCCAACCCGGCGGGATCTCCTGGAAAGCGGCGGGCTGGGCCACCTCGGGCCGCTGGTAGACGGGCGCCATCGAGCAGGCCGACAACGCGGCCAGCACCAGCGCCGTCACGGCGATGAAGGGCGTGCGGTGCCCCTTCACTTGGCCGCGCTCCCCGGTGCCGCCTTGGGCGCGAACACGGTCACGCGGACCGGCGTGCCGCTCAAGGCTGAATCAGGCGGGTTGAGCACGATGCGGTCAGTGGGCTGAAGGCCGCTCAACACTTCGACCTCCTTGCCGAAGTCGCGGCCTTGCGTGATGGTCTTGATCTGCAGCGTGTCTTGCGCATCGACGGTGACCACGCTCAGGCCATCGGCGCGGAACAGCAGGGCATTGCCCGGCACGCGCAAGGTGTCCACGCGCAAAGGCAGCTTGAAGTGCACCTCGGCATAGGCACCGGGCAGCAGGGTGCCGGCCGCATTGTCGATCTCCAGTTGTGTCAACAGCGTGCGCGTGCTGGCCGAGATGGCGGTCGAGGTGGCCATGACCTTGGCCGGGAAACTCTTGCCAGGCTGCGACACGAAACGCAGGTCGGCGTTCAGGCCAGGGGCGATGCCTGTGGCCAGACTTTCCGGGGTCTCGACATAGACGCGCAGCTTGCGGGTGGACGAGACGTGGAACAAGGCCTGGCCCGAGGCGCCACCGGCCACGACCAGCGCCCCCACATCGGTGTTGCGCGCGGTGACCACGCCATCGAAGGGCGCGGTCACGCGGGCGAAACCCTGCAGCTCGCGCAGGCGCTGCACATTGGCGCGCGCCGAGGTCACCGCGGCGGCCTTGGCCAGGCCATCGCCGATGCGGTCTTCTGCATCTTGCGGCGCCACAGACTGCGTGGCCAGCAACTGCTTGTAGCGCTCGGCCGTGCCTTGCGCGACCTTGCTGGTGGCCTCGGCCACGGCCAGCTCGGCCTCGGCCTGACGCAATTGCTGATCCACCTCGGGCGCGTCGATTTCGGCCAGCAACTGGCCAGCCTTGACGGCATCGCCGATGTCCACCAGGCGGCGCTTGAGGTAGCCACTGGTGCGCGCATAAATGGGCGCGTCGGACCAGGCCTGCACGGTGCCGGGCAGCACCAGGTCTTCGGTCGACTGACCCTTCGAGGGCGCGGTGACCAGCACCGTCGGCTTGGAGGCGCCTTGGGTCGCTTCGCGCAAGGCGTCCTTGGCCTGCACCGTGCTGAACAGGCGCCAACCCACCAGGGACAGCAGCACGACGGCGGTCAGCAGCACCGGCAGGGACAGGCCTGTGCTGCGGGAAACGCGAGACGCAGGGTTGGGATGAAGTCGCATGGTGACCTTCCGGATCAGGACGCCACGGCGTCGCCAGAGCGGCGGCCGTGCACAAGGGAAAACACAATCGGGACGAAAAAGAGCGTGGCCACGGTGGCGAAAAGCAGGCCGCCGATGACCGCGCGGCCCAGCGGCGCGTTCTGCTCGCCACCTTCGCCAAAGCCCAGGGCCATGGGCACCATGCCCACGACCATGGCCAGCGCCGTCATCAGCACGGGGCGGAAGCGCGTGAAGCCGGCTTCCAATGCGGCACGCAAGGCGGGGATGCCGTGGTCCAGCCGCTCACGCGCGAAGCTCACGATCAGGATGCTGTTGGCGGTGGCCACGCCCATGCACATGATGGCGCCCGTCAAGGCTGGCACGTTGATGGTGGTGTGCGTGAGGAACAACATCACCACGATGCCCGCCAGCGCGGCCGGCAAGGCGCTGATGATGATCAAGGGATCGAGCCAGCTCTGGAAGTTGATGACGATGAGAAGGTAAACCAGCACGATGGCGCCGGCCAGGCCCAGCAGCAGGCCGTTGAAGGACGAGGTCATGGTCTGGACCTGGCCGCGCACGTTCACCTGCGACCCCTTGGGCAGGTCCTTCTTGGCCTCGCCCACCAGGCGGTACAACTCATCGGCCACCGAGCCCAGGTCGGTGTCCTGCACCGAGCCGTAGATGTCCAGCGTGGGCAAGGCGTTGTAGTGGCTGACCACCGCCGGCCCCACGCCACGTTTGAAGGTCGCCAGGTTGGCCAGCACCTGCGGCTCGGGCGCATTGGCCGAAGTCACGGGCAAGGTGGCCAGGTCGTTGAGCGATTGCATGCGCAATTGCGGCGTCTGCGTGGCGATGTTGTACTGGATGCCGCTGCGCGGGTCCATCCAGAAGGTCGGGTTGGTCTGGAAGCTGCCCGACAAGGACACCAGCAGGTTGGAGGCCACATCGCGCTGCTGCAGGCCCAGGCGCTGCGCGTTGGTGCGGTCCACGTCGACGAAGAACTGGGGATAGTCGAGCGCCTGGTGGATGCGCACGTCGACCGCGCCGGGCACCTGGCGCAGCTTGGCCAGCAGCTGGTTCATCCAGTCCATGTTGGCCTTGACGTTGTAGCCGGTGACCTGGATGTCGAAAGGTGCGGGCAGGCCGAAGTTCAGGATCTGGCTGACGATGTCGGCGGGCAGGAAGGAGAAGGTCACACCCGGGAACTTCTCGTTCAAACGCTGGCGCAACTCGCGCACGTGGTCGGCCGTGGGCTGGTGGTCTTCGGACAGGGCGATCAGGATGTCGGCATCACCCGGGCCGATGGGCGCCGAGCTGCTGTAGGTCAGGTTGATGCCGCTGTAGGGCAGGCCCAGGTTGTCCACCATGCTGCTGATCTCGTGCGCGGGGATGACCTGGCGGATCACCGCCTGGACCCGGTCGCTGATTTGCGCGGTGGTCTCGATGCGCGTGCCGCTGGGCGCGCGCAGGTGCAACTTGATCTGGCCCGAATCGACCGAGGGGAAGAAGTCGCGGCCCAGCATGGGCAGCAGCACGAAGCACAGCAGCACACCCGTCATGAACACGGTCGCAAAGCGCTTCGGGTGCGTCAGCGCACTTTCGAGCACATGGTGATAACGCTGGCGCACGTGCGTGAAGCGGTGCTCGAAGCCGCGCTGGAAACGCACGCAGGCCGCGAACACGCCGCTGGGTGCGCGCGTGTGGGCATCGGCGTCGTGCGGTTTCAACCAGTACTTGGCCAAGGTGGGAATCAAGGTTCGCGAGAGCACGTAGGACGCCAGCATGGCGAACACCACCGCCTCGGCCATGGGCACGAAAAGGAAGCGCGCGATGCCCGTCAAAAAGAACATCGGGATGAACACGATGCAGATGCACAAGGTAGACACCAGGGCCGGCACCGCGATCTGCTCGGCACCTTCCAGGATCGCCTGCTCCACCGGCTTGCCTTGCTCGAGGTGCCAGTTGATGTTCTCGATGGCCACCGTGGCATCGTCCACCAGGATGCCCACGGCCAGCGCCAGGCCGCCCAGGGTCATGATGTTGATGGTCTCGCCCAGCCACGACAGGATCACGATGGACGCGATCACCGACAGCGGGATCGAGATGGTGATGATGAGCGTGCTGCGCCACGAGCCCAAAAACAGCAGGATCATCAGCGCCGTCAGGGCCGCCGCGATCACGCCTTCATGGATCACCCCATCGACCGCGGCGCGCACGAATTTCGACTGGTCGCCCAGCATCTTGATGCTGAAGTCGCGCGGCAGGCCGGCCTGGATGTTGGGCAGCAGGCCGCGGATCTGGTCGATGATGCTGAGCGTGGAGGCGCTGCCTGTCTTGAGCACGCTCATCAGCACGGCGCGCTGGCCATCGACGCGCACGATGTTGGTCTGCGGTGCCGAACCGTCGCGCACATGGGCCACGTCGCGCACATAGGTCACGCCCTCGTTGAAACTGCGGATGGGCAGGTCATTGAGTGCGGCCACGGTGGTGGGGCTGGCGTTGAGCTTGATGTTGTATTCGATGTCGCCGATCTTCTGCGTGCCGGCCGGGATGATCAGGTTCTGGCTGCCGATGGCGTTGGTCACGTCTTGCGCCGACAGGCCACGGGACCGCAACGCGGCAGGGTCCAGATCGACCTGGATCTGGCGCTGCTTGCCACCGAAGGGAAAGGGCAAGGCCGCGCCAGCCACCGGCGCCAGGCCTGTGCGAATGACCGTGTTGCCGGTGTCGAAGATTTCGGTTTCGGACAGGGTGTCGCTGCTCAATGCCAGTTGCACGATGGGCACGGTGGACGCGTCGTACGACAGGATGAACGGCGGCGCCGTGCCCTGGGGCGTGAAGCGCAAGGCCGCCTGAGACACCGCCGTGATCTGCGCCACGGCCAGTTCGGGGTTCACGTTCGGCTGGAAGAAGTACTTCACCACCGAGACCCCGCCCACCGATTGAGATTCGGTGTGCTCGACCCCCGTGACGACCGTTTGCGCCGTGCGCTCCGAAAAGGACACGATGCGGTTGGCGATCTCGTCCGGCGGCAGGCCGGAGTAATTCCAGATCACCGCCACGATGGGAATGCGGATGGCCGGGAAGATGTCCGTGGCCGTGCGCATGATCGTGAAGATGCCCATCAGCACCAGCATGACAGCGAGCACGATGAAGGTGTAGGGCCGCCGCAGGGCGACTCGGACGATCCACATGGACACAGACTCCGGAGAAATCCACCCGCGCGGAAGATGCCGCCGGCATGTATTGATTATCGATAATTTGAAGGGACTCAAATACCTTCAAACAGGGGGAGCGCCCTGGCCCCTGGGTTTGATGAAACCGGGTGTCGAAAAATCAATGCCCCGCCTTGCGTTCCGCAAGCACGTCCCTGGCCGCCAACATCGCGTTGATGGCGGCAGGAAAACCGGCATAGGCCGCGACATGAATGATGGTCTCGGTCAGCTGTTCATGGCGACCACCCACATTGAGGAGGCCATGGATGTGAACCTTCAATTGAGGTACCGCGGTACCCAAAGCGGTCAGCGCGGCGATGGTGACCAGCTCGCGGTCGATCAGCCCAAGGCCTGACCGGGTGTAGACATCGCCGAAGCCGAATTCGATGACCAGCCGCCCCAGATCAGGCGAGATATCCCCCAAAGAGGCGATCACCTTTTCACCAGCCTCGCCATCGATCTTCAACAGCGCGTCCCAACCCGCCTGGTAGCGCGAGGGCTCGGGGACGGTGCTGGCAAGGCTGGGCACGATGCCCCGTTCAAGCAAGGCCTCCTTGACGACGAACATCCCATTCAATCCGACAGGGAAGCCGGCATAGACCACGAGGTGGATCATCACCTCGATCAACTCTTCAGGCGTGCAGCCCACATTGAGCGCGCCCAGAACGTGGAACTTCAACTGAGGCCGGGCATTGCCCAGTGCAGCCAGCACCGCGACCGTGGCCAATTGCCGCTCCCTCAAGCCCAAGCCAGGACGGCTGTAGATGTCGCCATACACGAAGCGAATGGCCAGGTCCGCAAGGTCGGGCGCGATGCCGCTCAGGGAGGTGACGATCGACGGCTGATCGGCCCCTTCGACTTGGCGAAGGTGGTCGATGCCTTGGAGGTAAGTGGCGTCTCTTTTCATGATGATCCCGCTGTTGATGAGCCACACGTTATCGAAGGAACATGGCCTCGACCAATGCTTTTTCATCTGATATCTTTCAGGTATCACGCACTGCAGACAGACACGGAATAGGGAGAAGCGCCGCCATGGGGCACCAGATCAATCTGAAGCAGATCAAGTGTTTTATCGTCGTGGCTGAAGAACTCAACTTTCGGCGCGCAGCCGATCGGCTTTTCATGAGCCAGCCACCGCTCAGCAGGCACATCAAGGCGCTTGAAGCCTCCCTGGGAATCTCCCTGTTCGACCGCGATCGGCAAGGCGTCCAGCTCACCGACGCGGGCGAGGCCTTCATGCCAAAGGCCAAGGCCTTGCTCCAGCAATCAGACGAGCTCCTGACCGAGATGGGCGCCAGGGACCTCTCGGCCACACGGTCATTGCGTGTGGGCATCACGACGGCGGTGAATCCCGATTTCTTCACCGACATCACGCCCTTGTTCGAACGCGACTTCCCCGATCACCGGATCGACATCAAGCGCCAGATCTCATTGCGCAGCATCAAGGATGTCGGCCGTGGGGCACTGGACGTCGCCCTGATCGGCATGCCGTCTCAAACGGATGGGCTGCCCTTCAAGCTCCTTCTGGAAGACCCCCTGGTGGTTGCCATGCCGGCCACCCATCGCCTGGCCAAGAAACGCAACATCTCCCTGATCGAACTTCGGGAAGACCACTTGTTCTGGTTCAACCGCAAGCTCAACCCAAGCTACTACGACCACTGCGAACAGGGGTTCAATCGATTCAACTTCCACCCCGAAAGGCTGCCTGAGCCAGAGGAGCACCATGTGCTTCTCGGCCTGATCGCCGCGAGCCAGGGCGTGGCACTGATGCCCAGTTCCTTGCGCGCCATCCAGCACCGGAGTGTGGTCCACAAGGAATTGCGGGAGGCTTCCCATTTCAAGATCGGGGTGGCCATCATCTGGCAGCAGGACCAGCCTCCATCGCACGTGTCGGCCTTCATCAACATGCTGACGGCGCATTGCGCGAACCCCGCTCAGGCATGAGCGCCCAGCACCTTCTTGATGAAATCTTGATGCCCGGCCCCGCAAGCTTGAGCACATCTTGAGGCGCTGATTCCTAGGATTCCTCCATCGCTGAAGGAATCCCCATGGACCTCGTTTACCTCGCGCTCATGGCGCTCATGTTCCTGGCCGTCGTCGGCCTGGCCCGGGGCTGCGCCCTGCTCACCCGGAGCCGAGCATGAACGGCGGCCTTTACCTGGTGGGCGGCCTGCTCGCGGCCGGCTTGCTGGTCTACCTCCTCGCCGCCCTGCTGAATCCGGAGGACTTTTCATGAGCACCTCCGCCTGGACTTTGCTCGGCGCATTCCTGGCCGTGTTGGTGGCCCTGGCCTGGCCCTTGGGCCGCTACCTCACCCAAGTGATGGAAGGCCGCCTGCGCTGGACCGCGCGCCTCGAAGCGCCGCTGTACCGCCTGGCCGGCATCAAGCCCGAGGCCGACATGGGCTGGCTGCCGTATGCGACCGCCTTGCTGGTCTTCAACCTGCTGGGCGTGCTGGCCGTTTACGCGCTGCAACGCCTGCAAGGCGTGTTGCCGCTGAACCCACAGGGCCTGCCCGCCGTCAGCCCCGATTCGGCCTTCAACACCGCCATCAGCTTCGTGGCCAACACCAACTGGCAAGGCTACGCGGGCGAGGCCACGATGAGCTACCTCACGCAGATGCTGGCGCTGACGGTGCAGAACTTCTTATCCGCCGCCACGGGTTTGGCCGTCGTCATGGCCTTGGTCCGCGGTTTCGCGCGGCACAGCGCGGCGGGCGTGGGCAACGCCTGGGTCGACCTGACGCGCGCCACCTTGTGGGTGCTGCTGCCCTTGTCATTGGTGCTGGCCTTGTTCTTCGTGGGCCAGGGCGTGGTGCAGAACCTGGCACCGTACCAAGAGGTGGCCACACTGCAAAGCGGCCCGAACCAGGTGATCGCCATGGGACCGGTCGCCTCGCAAGAAGCCATCAAGATGCTGGGCACCAATGGTGGCGGCTTCTTCAACGCCAACTCCGCCCACCCCTTCGAGAACCCCACCGCGCTGAGCAACTTCGCGCAGATGGTGGCCATGTTCCTGATCCCCACGGCCTTGTGCTTCGTCTTCGGGCGCGTGGTGGGCGATGCGCGGCAAGGCTGGGCGGTGTTGGCCACGATGGCCGTGATCTTCGCGGTCGCCGTGGTGCTGCTGACCCACTTTGAACAGGCGGGCAACCCGCGCCTCACCGCACTGGGCGTCGATGCCGCCATGGGCAACCTGGAAGGCAAGGAAGTGCGCTTCGGCATCGACGCGTCCAGCCTGTTCGCGGCCATCACCACGGCGGCGTCGTGCGGGGCGGTCAACGCCCTGCACGATTCGTTCACGCCCTTGGGCGGGGCCGTGCCGCTGGTGCTGATGCAATTGGGCGAGGTGGTCTTTGGCGGCGTGGGCACGGGCCTGTACGGCATGCTGGTCTTCGCCATCCTGGCGGTGTTCATCGCGGGCTTGATGATCGGCCGCACGCCGGAATACCTGGGCAAGAAGATCGAGGCCTTCGAGATGAAGATGGTGGCGATCGCCATCCTGGTGACGCCGATGCTGGTGCTGCTGGGCACGGCCGTGGCGGTGATGGCAGAGCCTGGCCGCGCCGGCGTGGCC
Organism: Aquabacterium sp.; assembly: GCF_050725395.1. Classification (GTDB taxonomy): domain Bacteria; phylum Pseudomonadota; class Gammaproteobacteria; order Burkholderiales; family Burkholderiaceae_C; genus Aquabacterium. The sequence goes on from NZ_JBOHHL010000002.1 coordinate 232,898, forward strand.
AACCCGGGCGCGCATGGCTTCTCCGAGATCCTGTACGCCTTCACCTCGGCCGGCAACAACAACGGCAGCGCCTTCGCGGGGCTCTCGGCTAACACGCCCTTCTACAACATCGCCTTGGGGCTGGCCATGTGGTTCGGCCGCTTCGGCGTGATCGTGCCGGTGCTGGCCATCGCGGGCAGCCTGGCGGGCAAAAAGCGCCTGGCCGCCAACGCCGGGACCATGCCCACGCACGGCCCGCTCTTCGTGGTGCTGCTGATCGGCACGGTGCTGCTGGTCGGTCTGCTGAACTACGTGCCCGCGCTCGCGCTGGGCCCCCTCGTCGAACACCTGGTGCTGAACCCTTGAGGCCCGCCATGACACGCCAAACCTTCACCCTGTTCGACCCCAAGCTGGTCAAGCCCGCCATCTGGGATGCTTTCCGCAAACTCTCGCCGCGCCTGCAATGGCGCAACCCGGTGATGTTCGTGGTCTACGTGGGCGCCCTGTTCACCACTGGCTTGTGGCTGCAGGCTTTGACTGGCCAAGGCGAAGCGCGCGCCGGCTTCATCCTGTCGGTGGCGCTGTGGCTGTGGTTCACGCTGCTGTTCGCCAACTTCGCCGAGGCTTTGGCCGAGGGGCGCAGCAAGGCCCAAGCCGCTTCCCTGCGTGGCTTGAAGAAGCAGACCTGGGCCAAGAAGCTCCATGAGCCCAGGCATGGCGCCCAGTTCCACCCCATCGAGGCCGACAGCCTGCGCAAGGGCGATGTGGTGCTGGTGCAGGCCGGCGACACGGTGCCCGCCGATGGCGAAGTGATCGAAGGCGTGGCCTCGGTGGACGAGAGCGCCATCACGGGCGAATCGGCCCCGGTGATCCGCGAATCGGGTGGCGACTTTTCATCGGTCACGGGCGGCACCCGGGTGCTGTCCGACTGGGTCGTGGTGCGCGTCACCGTCAACCCGGGCGACACCTTCGTCGACCGCATGATCGCCATGGTCGAGAACGCCAAGCGCCACAAGACGCCCAACGAGATCGCGCTGTCGATCCTGCTGGTCGCGTTGACCATCGTGTTCCTGGTCGTCACCGTGACCTTGCTGCCGTATTCGCTGTTCAGCGTGCAGGCGGCGGGCAGCGGCTCGCCCGTGTCGATCACGGTGCTGGTGGCCTTGCTGGTGTGCCTGATCCCGACCACCATCGCGGGCCTGCTGTCGGCCGTGGGCGTGGCGGGCATGAGCCGCATGATGCAGGCCAATGTGATCGCGACCTCGGGCCGCGCGGTGGAAGCGGCGGGCGACGTGGACGTGCTGCTGCTGGACAAGACCGGCACCATCACCCTGGGCAACCGGCAGGCGGCGGGCTTCTTCCCCGCGCCAAATGTGAGCGAAGCCGAGCTGGCCGATGCGGCGCAATTGGCCTCGCTGGCCGACGAGACACCCGAAGGCCGCAGCATCGTCGTGCTGGCCAAGCAGAAGTTCAACTTGCGCGAGCGTGACATCACGGCCTTGGGCGCCACTTTCGTGCATTTCTCGGCGCAGACGCGCATGAGTGGCGCCGACCTGCCTGGCGCGTCGTCAGACCATGCCGTGCGCCAGGTGCGCAAAGGCGCGGCCGAAGCGGTCAAGAAGCACGTCGAAGCGCTGGGGGGTGCCTATCCCGCCGCCGTGCAAGCCAGCGTGGACGAGGTCTCGCGCCGGGGCAGCACGCCGCTGGTCGTGTCCGACGGCACCCGCGTGCTCGGCGCCATCGAGCTGAAAGACATCGTCAAGGGCGGCATCAAGGAACGCTTCGCGCAACTGCGCCGCATGGGCATCAAGACCATCATGGTGACGGGCGACAACCGGCTCACCGCTGCCGCCATCGCGGCCGAAGCCGGCGTGGACGATTTCCTGGCCGAGGCCACCCCGGAAGACAAGCTCAAGCTGATCCGCAGCCACCAGGCCGAAGGCCGCCTCGTCGCGATGACGGGCGATGGCACCAACGACGCCCCCGCCCTGGCCCAGGCCGACGTGGCCGTGGCCATGAACAGCGGCACCCAGGCCGCCAAAGAGGCCGGCAACATGGTCGACCTGGACAGCAACCCCACCAAGCTGATCGAGATCGTCGAGACCGGCAAGCAGATGCTGATGACGCGCGGCTCGCTGACCACCTTCAGCATCGCCAACGACATCGCCAAGTACTTCGCCATCATCCCGGCGGCCTTCGTGACGACCTACCCCCAGCTGGCCGCGCTGAATGTGATGCGGCTGGCCAGCCCCTCGTCGGCCATCCTGTCGGCGGTGATCTTCAACGCGCTGATCATCGTGGTGCTGATCCCCCTGGCCTTGAAGGGCGTGACCTACCGACCATTGGGGGCGGCCACGCTGCTGCGCCGCAACCTGCTGGTCTATGGGCTGGGTGGCGTCATCGTGCCCTTCATCGGCATCAAGGTGATCGACCTGCTGCTGTCCGCATTGCACCTGGCCTGATGTTCAGGCATCAAGAAAGCCCCACCATGAACCAACCCCTCCTGCGCCCTGCCTTGAGTCTGTTCGCGGTCTTGTCGCTGGTCACCGGCTTGGCCTACCCCCTGGCCACCACCGGCCTGGCCCAACTCACCATGCCGGCACAGGCCCATGGCAGCCTGGTGTTCAACGCGCAAGGCCAGCCCATCGGCTCCGAGCTGATCGGCCAATCCTTCACCGACCCCCAATACTTCTGGGGCCGCCCCTCGGCCACCAGCCCCACGCCTTACAACGCCAGCCTGTCGGGCGGCTCCAACCTCGGGCCGCTCAACCCCGCCCTGGTCGAGGCGGTCAAGGCCCGCATCCAGGCCTTGCGCGCGACCGACCCAGGCAGCAGCGCCCGCGTGCCCGCCGACCTGGTCACCACCTCGGCCAGCGGTCTCGACCCGCACATCAGCGTGGCCGCCGCGCGCTACCAGGCTGCGCGCGTGGCACGCCTGAGGCAGCGGCCGCTGGACCAGGTTCAGGCTTTGATCCAACAACACAGCGAAGGCGCCTGGCTGGGCCTGCTGGGGGAGCCCCGCGTCAACGTGCTGGCGCTCAACCGCGCGCTGGATGGCGCACCGGAAGCCCCAGCAAAGCACCCGGTTTCGCACTAGCATGGGGGCTGTGCAGTGACCAACCAGGACCTCCGCCCATGCTGATCAATTGTGTGGCCTACCAGGACGGCAAGCGCCTGGCCGACATCGAGCCCGACGCCATCAGCGACCACCTGGCCCGGCCCGAATGCTTCGTCTGGATCGCCCTGCGCGACGCCACCGAGACCGAACTGGCCAAGATCAAGGAAGAGTTCAACCTGCACGAATTGGCCATCGAAGACGCCCGCAACGGCCACCAGCGGCCCAAGGTCGAGGAGTACGGCGACATCGTCTTCGCCGTGGTGCAGACGCTGGAGTTCACCGCCACCGACGAGCTCCATGTCGGCGAGGTCGACATCTTCGTCGGCCCCAACTTCGTGATCTCGATCCGCAACCGCTGCCAGCAGGCCCTGCTGGGCGTGCGCGAACGCGCCGAGCGCGAACCCCACTTGCTCAAGATCGGCGCGGGCTTCGTGTTCTACGCCCTGATGGACGCGGTGGTCGACCGCTACCTGCCCATCATCGACGCGCTGGAGGACGAACTCGAGGCCATCGAAGGCCAGATCTTCGAGCCCGGCACGGCGCGCGGCAACATCAAGCGCCTGTACATGCTCAAGCAGAAGATCACGGTGGTCAAGCACGCCGTGACGCCGCTGCTCGAATCGGCCGGCAAGCTCACCAGCGGCCGCGTGCCCATGGTCTGCCTCGGCACGCGCGACTACTTCCGCGACGTGTACGACCACCTGGCCCGCATCAACGCCTCGCTTGACACCTTGCGTGAAACCATCGGCACCGCCATCCAGGTGAACCTGTCGATGACCACCATCGAAGAATCGGAAGTGACCAAGAAGCTGGCCGCCTGGGCCGGCATCTTCGCCGTGGCCACGGCCTTCGCCGGCATCTGGGGCATGAACTTCGAGCACATGCCCGAGTTGAAGTGGCACTGGGGCTACCCCACCGCGCTGGGCGTGATCGCCGCCACCTGCGTGGTGTTGTACTGGCGCTTCCGCCGCGCCGGCTGGCTGTGACCCCTCGATGAACGAGCCGCGCCCCGACCCCGATGTGCTGCTGGCGCGCGTTCAGCAGGACGACGCGGACGCACGCCGCGGCAAGCTGAAGATCTTTTTCGGCGCCAGCGCGGGCGTGGGCAAGACTTGCGCGATGCTGTCGGCCGCGCAGGCGGCGCGTGCCCAAGGCCTGGACGCCGTGGTCGGCCTGGTCGAAACCCACGGCCGCGCCGACACGCAGGCCCTGGCCGGTGGCCTGGAACACCTGCCCTTGCGCGATGTCGTCCACCGCGACCGCGCCTTGAAAGAGTTTGACCTGGACGCCGCCCTGGCTCGCCACCCCGGCCTGCTGTTGGTGGACGAACTGGCCCACACCAACGCCAGCGGCTCCCGCCACCCCAAGCGCTGGCAGGACATCGACGAGCTGCTCGATGCCGGCATCGATGTGTGGACCACGCTCAATGTGCAGCACCTGGACAGCCTCAACGACGTGGTCGGTGGCATCACCGGCATCCGCGTCTGGGAGACGGTGCCCGACAAGGTCCTCGACGAGGCCGATGAGGTCGTCATCGTCGACCTGCCGCCCGACGACCTGCTTCAGCGCCTGAAGGAGGGCAAGGTCTACCTGCCCGACCAGGCCGAGCAGGCCGTGCGCCACTTTTTTCGCAAAGGCAACCTCATCGCCCTGCGCGAACTGGCGCTGCGCCGCACCGCCGATCGCGTGGACGACGACATGCTGCAGTACCGGCAACGCAGCCACACCGTGCAGCCGGTGTGGAGCGTGCGCGATGCCCTGCTGGCCTGTGTGGGCCCCGGTGAGCATGGCGAGAAGACCGTGCGCGCCACCGCCCGCCTGGCCGCGCAACTGAACGCGCCTTGGCACGCGGTCTACGTCGAGACCCCTGCCTTGCAACGCTTGAATGACACGCGCCGCCAAGGCATCCTGCGGGCCTTGAAAGTGGCGCAGGACCTGGGCGCCACCACCGCCACGCTGGCCGGCGACGATGCCGCGCCCTCGCTCGTCAAGTATGCCCGCGACCACAACCTGTCGCGCGTCGTGCTGGGCCGCAACCAGGCCCGCCGCCGTTGGCCTTGGCGCCGCCCACTGGCCGATCGCATCGGCGCCTTGGGCGATGACCTGGACCTCGTCACCATCGCCCTGCCCGCGGCCAACCGCGATCCGGCCGCGCCGAACCAGACATCCGACACGTCAGAAGTGCCTTGGCGCGGCCACGTCTTCAGCGCCGCCATCTGCGGCGGCACCGCCCTGCTGGCCGCGCCCTTGACCAGCGTGCTGGACCTGGCCAACATCGTCATGCTCTTTTTGCTGGCCGTGGTGGTGGTGGCCGTGCGCCAAGGCCGTGGTCCGGCCGTGCTCGCGGCCTTCCTCTCGGTCGGCCTCTTCGATTTCTTCTTCGTCACGCCACGCTTTTCCTTCGTGGTGCGCGATGCGCAATACCTGCTGACCTTCGGCGTGATGCTGGGCGTGGCCCTGCTCATCGGCCAGTTGACGGCGCGACTCACCTACCAGGCCAAGGTCGCGCAACGCCGGGAAGACCGCATGCGCGCGCTGTACGAGATGTCGCGTGACCTGTCCGGTGCCTTGCTGGTCGAGCAAGTGGCCGAGATCGGTGCTCGCTTTTTGTCCACCGAGTTCAGCGCGCGCTCGGCCTTGCTGGTGGCCGATGACCACGGCCAGTTGCAGCCATCGCCAACACCCCAAGCCTTGCCCGACCATGCCCCCGAGCTGAACCTGGCTATCGCCCAATGGAGCTTCAACCAAGGCGAAGCCGCAGGCCATGGCACCGACACCTTGTCGGCCAGCCCCGTGCTCTACCTGCCCTTGTCGGCGCCCATGCGCTTGCGTGGCGTGCTGGCGGTGCAGGCGCGCGACCCTGCCCGGCTGGCCGTGCCCGAACAACGCCGCCTGCTCGACACCTGCGCCTCGCTGCTGGCCATGTCGCTCGAACGCCTCCACTACATCAACGTGGCCCAGACCACCACCGTGCAGATGGAGTCCGAACGTTTGCGCAACGCCCTGCTGGCCGCCGTCTCGCACGACCTGCGCACGCCGCTGGCCCTGGTGGTCGGCCTGTCCGAGTCCTTGCTGATGGCGCGCCCACCCTTGCAAGGCCCCGCGGTCGAAACCGCCCAGGCCTTGGGCGACGCCGCCCGCCGCATGAACACACTGGTCGGCAACCTGCTGGACATGGCCCGCCTGCAATCGGGCAACACGCCGTTGAACCTGCAATGGCAGCCGCTGGAAGAGGTCATCGGCAGCGCACTGCAGGCCACGCGGGCCACGCTGGGGGCACGCGCCCTCCAGGTCGACCTGCCCGACGACCTGCCCTTCGTCCACATCGATGCCGTGCTGATCGAACGCGTGCTGGTGAACCTGCTGGAAAACATCGCCAAGTACACGCCGCCCGACACGCCCGTCGAACTGCGCGCCCGCATTCACGAAGGCCAACTTGAACTGCAAGTGGACGACCACGGCCCCGGCCTGCCCAAGGGCCGTGAAGAACTCATCTTCGACAAGTTCGAACGCGGTGGCCACCAGGAAAGCGCCCTGCCCGGCGTCGGACTGGGCCTGGCCATCTGCCGCGCCATCGCGCAAGCCCATGGCGGCAGCATCCACGGCCACACCCGCGACGATGGGGGTGCGCGCTTCATCCTGCGCCTGCCCCAAGGCACGCCGCCGCCCCTGCACCAGCCCGACCCCGAGACCACCCTGCATGAATGACACGCCCTCGCCGCGCCTGCTGATCATCGAAGACGAAGCGCAGATCCGCCGCTTCGTGCGCCTGGCGCTGGAGGCCGAAGGCATGGCCGTGGTCGAGGCCGACACGCTGCAACGCGGCTTGATCGACGCCGGCACCCGCCACCCCGACCTCATCGTGCTGGACCTGGGCCTGCCCGATGGCGATGGCGTGGGCTTCATCCGCGACCTGCGCACCTGGTCAGAAATCCCGGTCATCGTGCTGTCGGCCCGCAGCACCGAGCAGGACAAGATCCTGGCGCTGGATGCGGGCGCCGACGACTACCTGGTCAAGCCCTTCGGCACGGGCGAGTTGCTGGCGCGGGTCCGCTCGCAACTGCGCCGCCATCAACGTGGCCAAGATCAACAAGGCCCGATCATCACTTTCGGCGACACCACCATCGACCAGGCCCGGCGCGTGGTCGAACGCCAGGGCCAGGCCTTGCACCTCACCCCCATCGAGTACCGCCTGCTGGTGCACCTGGCCCACCACGTCGACCGCGTGCTCACGCACCGTCAACTGCTGGTGTCGCTGTGGGGCCCCTCGCACGCCGAGGACGTGCACACCTTGCGCGTGCACCTGGCCAACCTGCGCAAGAAGATCGAAACGGACCCTTCGCAGCCTCGCCACCTCATCACCGAGGCGGGCGTGGGGTACCGATTCCTGCGCTGACATTCGCCCTTCCCCCTAAAAGCCAGGGCTTGAACCCCTAGGACAAGGGCTCGGAAAACCCCCTCCCCTGCAGTCAAATGCCCTCGGTACACTTCGGCGCCGTTTGACGAAGACCGTTTTTCCCAGAAGGGACCACGGACGCCGCCCTGCCCACAGTCCGCCCGCACCCATGCCACCTTTTCGCCCGTCCAACCGACCTTTCTTGCTGCTGACGCTGGCCCTCGCCATGTCGTCGTGGCAAGCCGTGGGGGCAGCAGGGGCCGGCTTGCCTTTGCGCTGGTCGGCCACCTTGGGCACCGCGGACGCAGGCGCGCCAACGTCGGCGTTCTTGGCGGACCCCGCGCCCGCCGCCGGGGCCACGCAAGGCAGCGCCACGCCCTGGACGCAGTTGCTGTCCACCGCCAGCGAGCAAGCCGCCGCCAACCGCGTGGCCGATGCGGGCATTCAGGCCGCCGAAGGACTGAGCCAACAGGCCCGGGCCAGCGCCTGGATGCCTCGGGCCGACGCCAGCGCCAGCGCCAGCCGACGCCGCCAGCAGATCAACGACACCACGGTCAACACGCCAGCCACCTCGCTGTCCCTGTCGGCCACCCTGCCTTTGTGGCGTGCCGCCGAGCAGGCCAATGCTCGTGCCCAGGCGGCCCAGGTCACGCAGGCCGAATGGCAGGCACGCAGCAGCCGCGCCAACGTGGCCCGCGACTTGAGCATCGCCTACCTGACCGCCATCGAAGCGGCCGAGCAACGCCGCCTGACCCTGGCCCAGCAAGACCTGCTGCAAGCGCAGTTCCGCATCAACGACCGGCGCTTGCAGGCCGGCGCGGGCACCATCCTCGATGTGCTGGAAACGCGCACGCGCATCGACCAGCGCCACGCCGCCCTGCAGGACCTGGACACGCGCCTGGCCACGCAGCGCCTGACCCTGCAACGCATCAGCAACCAGCCTGTCACCTTGCCCGCCGGCTTCCGCGGCGGGTCGGGCCAGGCCGTGCCGAGTGCCGTCCCTTCGCTGGACGACGCCTTGCTGATGGCGCCCAGCCGCAACCCGGCCCTGCGCGACGCCATCGCCCAGATCGCCTCGGCCACCGCCATCGACCAGGCCCGCACCGCGGAGCGCTGGCAGCCCACAGTGGACGCCGTGGCCAGCACCAGCCTGGTCCGCGAGGTGCCGCAGCTTGACGGCTTCAGCCAGCGCCAGACCACCAAGGAACGCGCCATCGGGGTGCAGATGAACTGGGCACTTTTCACCGGCGGCGCACAGCAAGGCCGCACGCGCGAAGCCGCCGCCCTGTTGATCCAGGCCCAGGCCCGCCGCGACGACGCCCAGGCCCAAGCCGAGTCCGGCCTGCGCGACGCTTACCAGACGCTTTCGCAAGCGCGCCAGGTCATCGCCCTGCAAAGCCAGGTCGAGCAAACGGCCACCGCCACGCACGATGCACTGCGCAAGGCCTTCGTGGCGGGCCTGCGCACCAACCTCGATTTGCTCAACGCGCAGGAACAGATCTACACCGCGCGGCAGAACCTGGTCACCGCGCGCATCAACGCCCTGGCCGCACAAGTGAACATCCTGGCCCTGCTGGACCAGCTCGACGCCGAACACATCGCGCCCCTGCTGGGCCTGTTCGACACCGCCCCCCTGGCCTCACGGCCTCCTTCGATCTCGCTGGCCGAGCCCACACCATGAGCGCCGATCCCCAATCACTGTTCCGCCAGGAAGTCCTGACCGCTCGCTCGGACACCGCCTCCGGCCCCTCGATCAACATCCGCCCAGTGGGCGCCAACCGCCTGACCGCCTTCTTCCTCGCGCTGGCCGCGATGGTCCTGGCCGTGCTGGTCTTTGGCCAGTACACCAAGAAGGAACGCGTGCAGGGCGTCGTGCAGCCGCGCGAAGGCGTGGCCATGGTCGTGCCGATGGAGCCGGGCACCGTGCAGCGCGTGCTGGTCAGCGAGGGCCAGGCCGTGAAGGCCGGCGACGTGATCGCCGAGATTGGCAACGAACGTTTCAGCGATGCCGGCAGCACGCAGCAACTGCTGCAGAAGAACCTGGAAGGCCAGCGCAGCCAGATGCGCGCGCAGGCCGAAGGCCAGGCCCAGGCTGGCGCGGCCGCCATCGCCGGGCTGGACCAGCGCATCGCGCAAAGCCGCCGCGACCTGCTCACCCTGGGTGAAGAAGTCAGGCTGCAGGAACAGCAGATCGCCTCGGCCCGCAAGCTGGTGGACCAGTTCAAGCCGCTGCTGGACGAACGCATCATTTCGGACCTGCAGTACGAACAACAGCGCCAGTTGCTGCTGGACCAGACCGCGCGCCTGCAGACGCTCAAGCGCCAACGCAGCGCCGCCGAAGGCGACCTGGCTTCGTCGCAAGACGAACGCCAGCGCCTGCAGGCACAGCACCGCATCGACCGCGCCGGCCTGGACCGCGACCTGCTGACCTTGCAGCAAGAAGAAGTGCAACGCCATGGCGCGCGCCTCGTGCTGCTGAAAGCGCCGGTCGCCGGCATCGTGTCGGGCCTGCTGGCCACACCAGGGCAGAGTGTGTCGAGCGGGGCTTCGCTGGCCTCCATCGTGCCGGCGCAATCGAAACTGGAAGCCGTGCTCTACCTGCCCAGCACCTCGGTCGGCTTCATCAAGGCCGGCCAGCATGTGCGCATCAGCTATGACGCGTTCCCGTATCAACGCTTCGGCCAGTACCAGGGCACGGTGCGCAGCGTGTCGCAGACGGACGTGCCCATCGGCACACCCGCGGCCCATGGCGGCACCGACCGCCGCGCCGTCTTCATGGTGCGCGTGGCCCTCGACCAGCCCAAGGTGCGCGCCTACGGCACCGACATCCTGCTGCGACCAGGCCACACGCTCACCGCCGACATCGAGATCGACCGCCGGCGCCTGATCCGCTGGATGCTCGACCCCCTGTTCGCCTTCAGCGGGAAGCTTTGAACATGAACACGAATCTGCTTTCCCTGTGGCCGCGCAAGCAAGCGCCCATGATCCTGCAATCGGAAGCGGCCGAGTGCGGCCTGGCCTGCCTGGCCATGGTCGCCAGCGCGCATGGCCACGAGACCGACCTGCTGACCCTGCGCCGCCGCTTCGAACTGTCATCGCGCGGCGCCACACTGGCCCGCTTGATGGACATCGCCGAGCAACTCGGCTTCGCCAACCGTGCCGTGCGCCTGGACCTGGAAGAGCTGCCGCAACTGCAAACGCCCTGCATCCTGCACTGGGACTTGAACCACTTCGTGGTGTTGACCCACGCCGACGCACAACGCATCACCATCCTCGACCCCGCCATCGGCGAGCGCACCTTGAGCACCAAGGAAGTCAGCCCGCATTTCACCGGCGTGGCGCTGGAGATGTCGCCCAGCACCAGCTTCGAGAAGAAGCAAGAGAAGACCCCCTTCAACCTGCGCCTGCTCTTCACCGGCCAGAAGGGCCTGTGGCGCGCCTTCGCGCAGATGGCGCTGCTGTCGGTGGTGCTGGAAGTCTTCGGCATCCTCATGCCGATGCTGAGCCAGTGGATCATCGACGACGTCGTGGTCACGCGCGATGCCCCGCTGCTGGCCGTGCTGGCCATCGGCATCTTTTTGCTGGCGGTGATGTCGCTGGGCACGCGCCTGGTGCGGACCTGGATCGTGCTGGGGGCCAGCCTGTCGTGGCGGGTCTCGTCCAGCGCCAATGTGTTCCGCTACATGCTCAAGCTGCCGCTGGCCTATTTCGACAAGCGCCACACGGGCGATGTGCTCTCGCGCTTCGGCGCCGTGCACACCATCCAGGACACCATCACCAACCACCTCGTCGAAGTGGTGCTCGATGGCGCGGTCAGCCTGATCACCCTGGGCCTGATGTTCGTCTACAGCCCGGTCATGGCGATGGTGGTGCTGGCCGTGGCCTTGCTGCAGACCATCGTGCGCTTCGCGGTGTTCAAACCTTATCGGCAGGCGGCCGAAGAGACCATCGTGCGCGAAGCCAATGCGCAGACCTACCTGCTGGAGACCTTGCGCGGCGTGGCCGCCATCAAGTTCTTCGCCAAGCCAGGCTGGCGCGTGGGCGGCTGGATGAACCAGCAGGTGGCCATGGTCAACGCCTCGGTCAAGCAGCAGCGCATCAGCCTGCTGTACCAGGGCATCAACGGCCTGATCAGCGCGGTCGAACAATCCCTGGTGCTGTACCTGGCGGCACGCATGATCCTGGACGAGCAGTTCTCCATCGGCATGCTGGTGGCCTTCCTGGCCTACAAGGCGCAGTTCCTGCAACGCGCGTCTGAATTGCTGGAGCGCGTCATCAACCTGCGCCTGTTGAAGCTCCAAGGTGAGCGCCTGGCCGACATCGTGCTGACCGAGCCCGAGCCGCCCTCGCCAGCCCAGGCCGAGGTTTCGCTGAAGGGCGATGGCCCCATGACCCTGGCGCTGCGCAACGTGACCTTCCGCTACGCCGCCGGCGAAGCGCCCGTGCTGGACGACGTGAGCATGACCCTGCACACCGGCCAGGCCATCGCCGTGGTCGGGCCTTCGGGCTGCGGCAAGTCGACCCTGCTCAAGGTGCTGTCGGGCCAGGTCACGCCCGAATCCGGCGAAGTGCTGGTCAATGGCGTGCCGATCAAGCGCCTGGGCGCCGAGGCCTTCCGTTCGGTGCTGGGCACGGTGTTCCAGGACGACCAGTTGTTCTCGTGCTCCATCTACGACAACATCGCCATGAACGACACGCAGGCCACGGCCGAGCAGGTGATGCTGGCCGCGCAACAGGCCTGCATCCACGAGGACATCACGCGCATGCCCATGGGCTACCAGACCCTGGTCGGCGGCATGGGGGCCACCTTGTCGGGCGGGCAGAAACAGCGCCTGCTGCTGGCCCGCGCGCTGTACAAACAGCCACGCTTCCTGCTGCTGGACGAATACACCAGCCACCTTGACTTTGAAACCGAGCGCCATGTGCAGGAGGCCATCAACGACCTGGGTTGCGGCCGCTTCATCATCACGCACCGCCAGCACAGCCTGAGCGAGGGCGACGAGATCCATGTGCTGTCGGGTGGCAAGCTGCTCAAGCTGGTCGAGCAGGACAACCCCGAAGGCGGGCCCGAGAACGTGACCCCGCTGCTCACGCCCCGCAGCGGCCAGGGCGCCTGATCAGGCCTGGGTCTGCTCCACCTTGCCCAGTGGCAGGGTGACGGTGAAAATCGATCCTTCGCCCTGGCGGCTGTCCACCGTGATGCTGCCCTCGTGGGCCTCCACCAGCTGCTTGGTGATGTACAAGCCCAGCCCCAGGCCAGTGTGCGCGGCCGGGTTGGCCTCGCGCACGAACTGCTCGAAGATGCGCTGTTGCGCATCGGGCGCGATGCCGATGCCCCAATCGCGCACGGTGATGCGCGCGGCCTCTGGTGTGGCGTGAAGACTCACCTCCACCGGCTTGCCCGCGCCATAGCGCAAGGCATTGCTCAGCAGGTTGATGACCACCTGCTCGATGCGGAACTCGTCCCAGAAACCCGTCACGCCCGGCTCGATGTTCAGGCTGATGACGCTGTCGCTGTCCTGCCTGGGAAAGTCGCCCACCAGGCGCTCCAGCAAACGCGACAGGTCGGTCGTGGACGGCCGGATCGACAGCTTGCCGTTGCGGATGCGGGACACGTCCAGCATGTCCTCGATCAGGCGCGTCATGCTCTGCGACTGGCGGCGGTATTTGGCGAACATGCCCGACAACTGCTCCGGCCCGAAGAAACTCGCGTTGCCCTTCTCAAGGTGCTTCTGGCGCACCTGGATGTCGATGGACAGGGCGCTCAGCGGGGTGCGCAACTCGTGTGCCACCAGCGACATGAAGTCGTCGCGCATCCGCAAGGCGTTCTGCAAGTCCACCTTGGTGGCCTGCAACTCGGTCAGCAGGGTCTGCTGCTGGCGGCGGCTTTCTTCCAGCGCCACCAGCTGGCGCTGTGTCTGCTGGCGCTGGCGGTGCAGGTCCACGAACACGTTCACCTTGCTCCTGACCGCGCAGACGTCCAGGGGCTTGTACAGAAAGTCGACCGCCCCGTTTTCGTAGCCCTTGAACGCATGGTTGTGGTCACGGTTGGCGGCCGTCACGAACACGATGGGGATGTGCCGCGTCTTCTCGGTGCCGCGCATCAGCTCGGCCAGCTCGAAGCCGGTCATGCCGGGCATCTGCACGTCCAGGATGGCCAGGGCAAAATCGTGTTCCAGCAAGAGGCCCAAAGCCTCCTCGCCCGATGAGGCCTGGAAGATGAGGTGGTCGTCGTGTTGGATCAAGGCCTTCAATGCCAGCAGATTTTCCGGCAAGTCGTCCACGATCAACAGCTTCGTGCGGTCGTCGGTCATGATCTGTCTCGTCCCAGTTTGAGCAGCAATGCGTGGATGTCGGCGAGCGACAAGATGAGGTCGGGCGCCTGGCGCCGGATGGCCGCGGAGGGCATGGTGGCGGCTTGCGCCTGTTCAGGGCTTTGCACCACCGTCCAGCCACCCCGGGCCTTGATGTGGGCCATGCCTTCGGCGCCATCGTGGTTCGCGCCGGTCATCAGGATGCCGAGCAGGCCCGCCCCGAAAGCGTCGGCCGCCGAGCCCATGAGCACATCGATGGAGGGCCGGGAGTAGTTGACGGGCATCTCGCCGCTGAGCGAGAAGCTGTGGTCGCTCTCCACCGACAAGTGGTAGCCCGGCGGCGCGATGTAGACCGTGGAGGGTTCGATGGGTTGCTTGTCCATCGCTTCGAAGACAGGCACGCTGAGCCGGTAGGCAAGGATCTCCGACAGCAGGCTGGGCCGGTCCTCCGGCAGGTGCAACACCACGATGATGGGCGCCGGATAGGGCGCGGGCAAGCCCACCAGCACCTTGAGCAGGGCCTCGACGCCGCCCGCGGACGCGCCCATCACCACGGCCTGGATGGCGCGGGTATCGAGTTCCGGAACCGGGGTGCTGGGCATGGTGCGGCTTTCGGCGGTCAACGCTTGCGGAAGATCCGCTCGGCCTTGATCACCGGGTCGAAGTGGTCGGCATAAGATGAAAAGTCCAGGCTTTCTTTCGAGCCCAGGCCCAGGAAGCCACGGTGGCACAGCGACTCGTGGAACAAACCCAAGGCGCGGTCCTGCAGGTTGCGCTTGAAGTAGATCAGCACATTGCGGCAGCACACCAGGTGGGTCTCGGAGAACACGTGGTCGGTGGCCAGGCTGTGGTCGGCGAAGGTGACGTTGTCGGTGAGCGTGCGGTCGAAGCGCACCGCGTTGTAGGCAGCGGTGTAGTAGTCGGAAAAGGCCGCCGTGCCGCCCGAAGCCTGGTAATTGGCGGTGAACAGTTGCATGCTGGCCGCGGGGAAGATGCCTTGCCGTGCCTTGTCCAGCGAAGCCGGGTTGATGTCGGTGGCGTAGATCATGGTGCGGTCCAGCAGGCCTTCCTCGCGCAGCAAGATGGCCATGGAATACACCTCTTCGCCCGTGCTGCACCCTGCGATCCACACCTTCAGCGAGGGGTAGGTGCGCAGCACCGGGACCACGTGCTGGCGCAGCGCCAGGAAGTAGCTGGGGTCGCGGAACATCTCGCTGAACGGGATGGTCAGGATGTCCAGCAGCTTTTGAAAAGCCGAGGGATCGTGCAGCACCCTGGATTGCAGGGTCGAGATCGTGTCGCACTCCAGCTGCTGCAAGGCGTAGAGCACGCGGCGCTTCTGCGACGAACCTGAATAATCGCGGAAGTCGTGGCTGTACTTGGCGAAGATCGCCTCCATCAGCAGGCGCAGCTCAAGGTCGACGTGCGGCATGCTCATGCGTCCTCACAGCCTGGCCATGGCGGGCATCCACACCCGAAGCAATGAAAACAGGCGCTCCAGTTCCACCGGCTTGGCCAGGTAGTCGTTGATGCCCGCGCGGCGGCATTGCTCCTGGTCGTCTTTCATGGCCTTGGCCGTGATGGCGATGACCGGCAGCTTGGCCAGCGCCGGGTTGGCGCGGATGCGGCGCGTGGCCTCCAGGCCATCCATGCCGGGCATCATGATGTCCATCAGCACCAGGTCGATGTCGTCCACCTGGTCGAGCTTGGCCAGCGCCTCGAAGCCATTGCGGCCGACCTCGACCAGCAGACCGCGCTGTTCCAGTGCGCTGGTGAGCGCGAAGATGTTGCGCACGTCGTCGTCCACCAGCAGCACCTTGCGGCCTTCCAGCACCTTGTCGCGGTTGCGCGCGGTCTTCAGCATGGTCTGGCGTTCGGCCGACAGGTGCGACTCCACCGTGTGCAGGAACAAGGTCACCTCGTCGAGCAGGCGCTCCGGCGAGCGCGCGCCCTTGATGATGATGGAGCGCGAGTACTTGTTCAGGTCGGCTTCTTCCTGGCGCGTCAGGTTGCGGCCGGTGTAGACGATGACGGGCGGGAAGGAGCAGATGTCCTCGCGCGTCATGCGCTCCAGCAATTCGCTGCCCTCCATGTCGGGCAGCTTCAGGTCGATGACCATGCAGTCGAACACCGTGCTTTTCAGCAGGTCCAGGGCCTGCTCGCCACGCTCGACGGCCGAGATCTCGATGTCCTCGTCCCCGATCAGGTGCACGATGCTGTCGCGCTGGCGGGCGTCGTCCTCGACCACGAGCACGCGCTTGACCTTCTTCGCACCTTTCTCTTCCAGCTTGTTGAAGACCTCCATCAAGGCCTCGCGCGTGGTGGGCTTGATGGCGAAGCCGACCGCGCCCATGTGCAAGGCCACCTCGCTCACGTCCTCGGCGGCCACGATGTGGACGGGGATGTGGCGCGTCTGCGGGTGGTCCTTGAGTTGCTGCAACACGGTCAGGCCGGAATCGTCCGGCAGCCGGATGTCCAGCAGGATGGCATTGGGCAGGAACTGCGTGGCCAGCTGGAAGCCCTCGATCGCGCCATGGGCCACCAGGCACTGGTAGCGCATCTCGTGCGCCAGGTCGAACAGGATGGCGGCGAACTCGGGGTCGTCCTCGATGACCAGCACCAGGCGTCCGCCCGCCGAAATCGCTTGCCGATCATCGGCGAACATCGGGATGGGCTCCGCGGGCACCGTGGGGATGGGTGGCGGGACGACCACCCTGGCGCTGGCGACACGGGGCATGGCCACGGGCGCATCGACCACCGCGGGCAGCTCGGCCTGGTCGGTCCACCGCACCGGCAGGTCCAGCGTGAAGGTGCTGCCCCGACCCAGCTCGCTGTCCACGCTGATGGCACCGCCCAGCAGGCCCGCCAGCTCGCGCGAGATGGACAGGCCCAGGCCCGTGCCGCCGTATTGGCGGTTGATGGTGCCGTCGGCCTGGCGGAAGGCCTCGAAGATGACGTCCTGCTGCTCGGGCGCGATGCCGATGCCCGAGTCCGAAACCGCGAAGGACACCCGGTCGTCGCCCCGTGCCTGCACGGTCAGCGAGATCTTGCCCTTGTCGGTGAACTTGATGGCGTTGGACAGCAGGTTCTTGAGCACCTGCTCGACACGCTGGCGGTCGGTGAAGATGGAGGCCGGGGCGTCCCCGGTCTGGCGCACCTCGAAGGTCAGGCGCTTCTCATCGGCCAGCGGCGTGAAGGTCATGCGCAGCGATTCCAGCAGGCTGTCCAGCGACAGGAACTGCGGCGTCAGCTCCAGCTTGCCAGCCTCGACCTTGGAGATGTCCAGGATGTCGTTGATCAGGGTGAGCAGGTCGTTGCCCGCGCCATAGATGGTCTTGGCGAACTTGACCTGCTCTTCGTTCAGGTTGCCGGGCTTGTTGTCCCACAACAGCTTGGCCAGGATCAGCGAGCTGTTCAGCGGCGTGCGCAGCTCGTGCGACATGTTGGCCAGGAACTCGGACTTGTAGCGGCTGGCGCGCTGCAGTTCATCGGCCCGGGCTTCCAATTCGTCCTGGGCCTGCTTGAGGGCTTCGTTCTTGCGGTCGACGATCAGGGCCTGCTCGCTCAACTGCGCGTTGGTCTGCTCCAGTTCGGCCTGCTGGTGTTCCAGGTTGGTCTGAGATTCGGTCAGCACGCGCGACTGCTCTTCCAGCTCTTCATTCGCGGTGCGCAGCTCTTCTTGTTGGGTCTGCAGCTCTTCTTGTTGGGTCTGCAGCTCTTCGTTGAGCTGGTGGGTTTCTTCCAGCGCGTCCTGCAGGCGCTGGCGGTATTGCGCGGCCTCGACCGAGGCGCCCACATTGGACGCCAGGATGCGCAGCAGCTCCAGGTCACGCTCGGTCACGGCCCTCATGAAGCCCAGCTCGACCACGCCGTTGACGCGTCCCTCGTTGCTGATGGGCAGCAGGACCACGTCCGTCGGCGCCCCGGTGCTCAAGCCGGTGACGACCTTGAGGTGGTGGTCGGGCACCTGGGGCACGTGCTTGAGCTGGCCGTCCATGGCGGCCTGCCCGATCAGGCCATGCTCGGCGTCCAGGATTTCATCGGCCTGCGATTCGTGCTTGCCGAAGCCGTAGGTGCCGGCGCGTTGCAACTGCCCGGTCTGGTTGCGCACATAGACAGCGCCCACGGTCACGCCCAGGTAGCCCGCCATGAACTCCAGCACATTGCGGCTCAGGATGGGCAGGCTCAGTTGGCCCAGCAGGCGTCCGGCCAGTTGCGTCTGGCCGATGCGCAGCCAGGCCTTTTCCTGCAGGGCCTTGGTGCTGATCATGTGCTCGCGCAGCGCATCGCCATAGCTGGTCGACAGGGTCATGATCTGGCGCCGACCGCTCCAGGCGATGAGGCCACTCAGCACCAGCAGCATGGTCACGTAGACCACGATGACCCAGAAGGTGGCGCGGCGGGCCGCGTCGTTGCGCTCCTGCAGGAGTTTGCTTTCCACGTCGACGAAGATGCCGGCCTCTCGGCGGATCTCGTCGAACAGCTGTTTGCCGGTTTCGGCACGGATGACGCTGAGGTAGTCGCCCTGGTTGCGTCGCAAACCGATGATGCGCTGTGCGAACTGGTCCCACTGGGCTTGCAAGGTCTCGATGCGGACCAGCCGGTCCAGCTGAGGCGGGTTGTCCTGCACCAGGGTCTTCAAGGTCTGCAGTTCGGCCGCCAGCTTGGGCTTGGCCACGGTGTAGGGCGATAAAAAGCGGTCGTCGCCCGTGATGAGGTAGCCACGCGTGCCGGTCTCAAGGTCCACCACCAGGGTTTTCAATTCATTGGCATTGCCAATGACCTGCTGCGTGTGCTCGACCCAGTTCAGCTGCGACACCAGGAAAAAGATCAGGCCGATGAACACGGTGGCACTGAACGCGCCCACGGCCAGTGGCAGGGTCAGATGCCGGGTGAGGACACGTTGGAAATGCGCTGTTTCTGTGGAGGTCTGGTCGGGCATCTGGAATCCGCTTTGAAATCCTGAAAGGGAAACCCCGGAATTGTCGGGCAGTTGAGCCCGCGTCCCGGGGTCGGGCATGCAAGACGCGGCGATGTCCTACAAGATCCGCCGCCCACGTCCGGTGTTTTGAAGCCAGCACCCGGGTCAGACTGGTGTTTGAACCACGAGATCAGGCCATGGCGAGGCGCACCAAACATTCCATCTGGACCCGATCCTTGCTGCGCGCGGTGGGCAGCTTGACCCGCCGGACCCTCAAGTCCGCCGCCAACTCCAAGCCCACCCCATCCAGGAGGACGCCCGCTGCCCGACACGGCGAATGGATCTCCGGCCTGGCGATGGCCCCCACTGGCGCGCGCCGCTACCACCTGTTCAAGCCTGCGGGCGTGCAAGTGCAGGAGCGCCTGCCCCTGATGGTGATGCTGCATGGCTGCGGCCAGGACGCGAAGTCCTTTGCACTCAGCACCCGCATGAACAGCCTGGCCACGCGCGAACGCTTCCTGGTGCTCTACCCCGAACAAGACCGCCGGGCCAACCCACAGGGCTGCTGGAACTGGTATGGCACGCGCACCCAACTGGCCTATGGCGAGGCCGCCATCCTGATGGCCGCGGTTCAACAGGTCACCCTTTTGTACCCGGTGGACCCGAACCGCATCGCCATCGCCGGACTGTCGGCCGGGGCCAGCATGGCCGCCTTGATGGTGACCCGCTACCCTGGCCAGTTCAAGGCGGTGGCGATGCATTCGGGCGTGCCGCCTGGCGCCGCGGAATCCACGGTGTCGGCCCTGGCCGCCATGCGAGGGCGCGGCGCCCACACCGCCTTGGCGCCTGACACCGACTGGCCAGCCTTGTTGGTCATCCATGGTGACCAGGACGCCATCGTGGCGGCCAGCAATGGTCACGCGGCCGCCAAGCTGTGGGCGGAAGCCGCCGGGCCGCACGTCGAGAAAAGCCGCCAGCTCAGCCGGGGGAAACGCCACCCCATGACGGTGACCGATTTCAAGGTGCGCGGCGGGCGAACCGTGGCGACCTTGTGCGCCATCGAAGGCCTGGCCCACGCCTGGAGCGGCGGCCACGCCAGGCAGGCCTACAGCGACGCGCAAGGCCCTGACGCCTCTCGGATGATCTGGTCTTTTGCGGCCAAACAGTTCCCCAAATGACAGCGGGCGCGCCATTTGCTAACGAGATGCAAAGACCCACTTTCACTTTCTCATCACCACCATGAACACCGCTTCCCCGCGAACCGACCAGGCCAAGCGCACCAACGGCCTTTCCACACGTGCCCAGGCTGGCACACGCCGGCGCCCTGCGCCGCTCACGGATGACCAGTACCTGGCCACCAGCCTGGCCCTGGTGGCCGACCTGTCGCGCCGCGTGCGCGGTGGAGCACATCGCCATGGTTGATCGCGCCTCCAGAAAGATTTGCAGCACGGGTTTCAAGCCCTCATGAGCCCCACCCCGCGCCTCTTCAACATCGATTGCACGCTGTCGTACAAGCTGGCCCAGACCACGGACTTCGTGTTCCAGATCCATGCGCTGGAAAGCGCCGATCAACACATCCAGTCCGAATCGCTCAAGCTCACGTCCAGCGCCTTCTACCGCGTCTATGAAGACCCGCACGTCGGCCAGCGCTTTCTGCGCGTGCAGGCCAAGCCCGGCAACTTCAACCTGCGCTACAAGGCCAAGGTGGCCGTGGCCCGGCCACCGCGCCGACGCAAGGCACCCGAAATGGCCATCGCAGAGTTGCCCGATGAAGTGCTGCACAACCTGATGCCGACCCGCTATTGCGAATCCGACCTGCTGGCCTCCGCCGCGAACAAGCTCTTCGGCCACGTGGCGCCGGGCTGCTCACGCGTCGAGACCATTTGCGACTGGATCCACGAGAACATCGAATACCGCACGGGCTCCACCGACAGCACGAGCACCGCCTGCGATGTGTTCCTCAAGCATGCCGGTGTGTGCCGTGACTTTGCCCACCTGGGCGTGACACTGTGCCGCGCGCTGAACATCCCCGCACGCCTGGCCGTGGGCTATGCCATGTTCGACACGCCACCACCCGACTTCCACGCGATGTTCGAAGCCTATGTGGGCGGGCGCTGGGAGTTGTTCGACCCGACCCGCATGTCGGACCCGCGCGAGCTGGTGCTGATCGCCACGGGCCGCGACGCCAAGGACGTGGCCTTCTCCACCATCTTCGGCCCGGTGCAAACGCTGGCGATCCTGCCCGAGGTGGAACGCGCCTGAACAGCGTTGACTGCCCTGGCCCGTTTCTGGTCAGGGCACGTTGAGGACCGCCGCCGAGTCCTTGCTGGACTCGACACCGCCCATCAATTCGCCGACCGCCTTGAGCTCGTCCACCCGGTCACAGACCGCCTTGATGGCCATCATGATGGGCGTGCCGAGCAACAGGCCCCACACACCCCACAACCAGCCCCAGGCCAGCATGCCCACGAACACCACCACCGTGTTCAGACGGCTGGTGCGGCTGGTCAGCCAGGGCGCGATCATGTAGCCGGAGATCACATGCAGGATCACCGACACGCTGGCCACCAGCAGGGCCTTGTCCAGCGATCCGAATTGCGTCAATGCCGCCACGGCCGACAGCGCGCACACCGCGATCGAGCCCAGGTAGGGGATCAGGTTCAGCACCCCGGCCACGATGCCCCAGACCGCCACGTGGTTCATGCCAATGGCCCAGAACACCAGGCTGGTGGCCACGCCCACCCCAATGCTGGTCAGGATCTGCACGACGAGGTAGCGGCGCACCTGTTGCGTGATCTCGTTGAGGGCCTGCACCGTGATCTTTCGCTTGGCGAAGTTGGGCCCGGCGATGTGCGCCAGCTTGCGCCGGAAGATGTCGCCCGAGGCCAGCATGAAGTAGGTGATGAAGCACACTGCCGTGAACTGCCCGATCATCTCGACGATGCCCAGCGTGCCGACCACCAGGTAGTCGTTGATGTTGAACACCGGTTTTTCGATCTGCACGCGGGTGATGCCCCGGCCACCCGCGTTGCTCGCCTGGCTCAGTTGCGCGGCGGCCAGCTGCAGTTGATCCGCGGCCTTCTGCACCTTGTCCATGTTGCTGTCCGCTTGCACATGCTGGCCGCGCACGGCTTTGCGCAAGGCCCGCGCGGCCTCGGGCATCGACTTGATGAGGTTGTCCACATCGTCCTGCAGGGTGTAGGCGCCCGCCCCGATGGCCGACACCAGGCCCAACATCAGCACGGCCGCGCTCAAGGCGCGAGGCATGCGCCAACGGCACAGCGCATCGACCACCGGCGTCAAGGCGTAGGTGAACATGATGGCCAACAGCAGAGGCACGAACACGGCGCGGGCCCAGTGCAGTGCAAAGAGGCCCATCAGGGTGGCGATGACGGCCAGCGAGGCGCTGCGCACGTCCACGGGCATGTGCAACAGCACGCGCTCGGCTTCGGGCTTGAGTGGCGGCGGGGCTTCGTCGGTGTCGCCCGCGATGCGCATGAGGGGCTTATCCATGGCGCTGATTCGTGGCGGAGAGGTGGCACATACCAAGCCTTGGGAATGAGGATGGGCCATTGGGCCCAAACACCTCCGAAATATCCAGCAGCGTTCACCGCAAGGCGTTGTCAGCCATGTCCTACCCCGTTCGAGGGGTGCGGGGACGCGCAGATCCGTTTCAGCGGGGCCCATTTGCACCATCCACTTGGATGGTGATAGGATGGTGCCATGCCAGCACTCAGCCCTTCCATCTCGTCGAACAAACCACTCGACGAAAAAATCACCATCAACCTGGGTGTGGTCGATCTGGGACAGATCGACCTGCTGGTGCAAGAAGGTTTCTACGCCAACCGCACCGACCTGATCCGCACCGCGATCCGCAACCAACTGGCCACGCACGCCGAGGTGGTGAAGCAAGTGGTGGCCCGGAAGATGCTCGTGCTCGGCATCCAGCATTTCAGCGCCGACGACTTGCGAGCCTTGCAGGCGGCTGGCCAGACCTTGCAGATCAGGGTGCTGGGGCTGGCCACCATCGCCCTCGATGTGAGCCCTGAACTGGCGCTCGCCACCATCGATTCCCTGACCGTGATGGGCGCCCTGCACGCCAGCGCGGCCGTCAAAGCAGCGCTGGCCGACCGGCTGCGCTGATGAACCGCCTGACCCCGTGAAGGACACCATGAACCCACTCTTGAAACAACTGATGGGCCAGGCCTCGCGCCTGACCCTGGCTGGCGACCTGGGCGCGGCCACCGCCGCCATCCAAGAGGCCTTGACCCAGGCTTCTTCTTCACCGCCCCGACCAGACCCCGGCGTGATCGACGTGGTCGCCCGCGAGGTGCTGCCACCGGCAGACGCCCAACCCACTGCCAAGGATGCGACACCGAACGATGCCGGCCGTTTTCTGGCGGGCCGACACACCGACGCCATCGGCGCGCGGGATTACAAGCTGTATGTGCCGCCCGGCCACGCAGGCCAAGCCTTGCCACTGGTGGTGATGCTGCACGGATGCACCCAGGACCCCGACGACTTCGCGGCAGGCACGGGCATGAACGAGGCGGCGCGGGCCCAGGGTTTTTTCGTGCTCTACCCCGCGCAGACACAACATGCCAATGCCCAACGCTGCTGGAACTGGTTCAAGCACAACCACCAGAAGCGCGACCGTGGCGAGCCCGCCCTGATCGCCAACATGACGCGCGAGGTGATGCACCGCCACGGCATCGACCCTGACCGTGTCTACGTGGCGGGCCTGTCGGCCGGCGGTGCCATGGCGGCAATCGTCGGCGCAGCCTACCCCGATCTTTTCAAGGCCGTGGGCGTGCATTCCGGCTTGCCCGTGGGTTCCGCCACGGACATCAGTGGCGCCTTGATGGCCATGAAGAACGGCGCGCCGCAGCCTGCTGCGAAGCAGGCCGGTGCCCCACCCCTCATCGTCTTCCATGGCGACCGCGACAGCACGGTGCACCCCGCCAATGGCGAGCACTTGGTCGCGGCCCATGCCGGCGCCACCACGGTCGAGCAGGAAAAGATGCGGTCGGACACGGGGCGCGCCAGCACCCGCCGCGTGCACCGCGATGCCGAAGGCCGCGTGGTGGCCGAGCACTGGGTGGTCCATGGGGCCGGCCATGCCTGGTCAGGCGGCCGGGCACAGGGCAGCTACACCGATGCCAAGGGGCCCGATGCCACGCAGGAGATGCTGCGTTTCTTCAAGGCCCACGCCCGCCGCCGCGTCAATGCAGGTGGCTCAGCAAATTGAGCAGCAAGCCGGTGTCGCACGGCTTTTGCAGGTAAAGATCGAACTCGGCCAGGGGATTGATGTCGGCCCGCCGTTCCTGCGCGGTCAAGGCCACCAGCACCATGTCACGGTTCGGAAAGGCCTGACGCAAGGCCCGCGCGGCCTGCTGGCCATCCATCACCGGCATGTTGATGTCCAGGATCACCGTGTCGGGCGCGAAACTTTTGGCCACCTCCACCGCCTCGGCCCCGTTGTAGGCGGTGGCAGTTTCATAGCCGGCCAAGCCCAGCAACATCGCCAGGCTCTCGGCACCGTCCCGCCAGTCGTCCACCACCAAGACCTTGCCCATGTCGCCCGAATGATTCATGCCGTACTCCTGATTGAAAGCCGCTGACCTGTTGGCCAGGATCCCTGTCCTTCGTGTGGCAATCAGCGGACCCGCTGTGGAAGAATGGCCCGTGTCCCGGACTTCAGCGAGGTCAAGATGAGCGTTCAAGCGTGGCGTGTCCTGGCAAAACGATGGTGGTCGGTGGTCGCCGCCTTCGCTCTGGGCCCCTGTTTTTGCCCCGGGGCGAGCGCGCAACCCGCCCCGCGCTGCGAAGTCTCGACTCCCGTGGTTTTTGCCGGTCTGGATTGGGCGTCGAACGCCTTTCACACCGCCGTGGCGCAACGCATCGTGCGCGACGGCCTGGGGTGTGCCGTGGACACCGTGCCCGGCACCACCGTGGCCCTCATCAACGGCGTCGCGCGGGGTGAAGTTCACGTGGTGATGGAGGTCTGGAAAGCCAACACGCCGGCCAGTTGGACCAAGGCCTTGGCCGCGGGCAAGGTGGTCGAGGCTGGCGTCAACGTGCCCGACGCCACGCAAGGCTGGTACGTGCCCCGTTACGTGGTCGAAGGACCGGACGCCCGGGCGCCGGGGCTCAAGTCGGTGGCCGACCTGCCGCGCCATCAAGCCGTGTTCAGCGACCCGGAAGAACCCGGCAAAGGCCGCTTCATGAACTGCCCCGCTGGCTGGCAGTGCGAGCTGTTCAACACCAAGAAGCTGGCCGCCTACGGCCTGGACGCGCACTACGCCAACTTCCGACCCGGCACGGGCGCGGCGCTGGACGCGGCCATCCTGTCGGCGGTGAAACGGAAGCGGCCGATCTTGTTTTACCACTGGGGGCCTTCCTGGTTGATGGGCCAACTTGGCCAGGACCTTCTGATGCTCCAGGAACCGCCTTTCGATGCCGCGAAGTGGCAGGCGCTCGACCAGGCCAAGGACCCGCGCTCGGTCAAGGCGGCCACGGCCTACCCGGTGGTGCAGGTGGTGGTCGGTCTCAGCAAGGCTTTTGCCGACCGGGCACCCCGCGTGCACGCCTTCCTGCAGCACTACCGCCTGTCCAGCCTTGTCGTCTCTGAAGCCCTGGCCGACATGCAATCCCGCAAAAGCAGCCCCGATGACGCCGCCCGGCGTTTCCTCAAAACCCGCGAAGACATTTGGACGCCTTGGGTCACGCCAGACGTCGCCGCGCGCGTGAAGGCCCGCTTGTGATTGACTTGATGTCGGCCACGTTTCCCGACTGGGGCACACCCCTGCGCGACACCGCCAATGCGCTGCTGGACGCGTTGATCACGCGACATGGCGACCAGTTCGAAGCGGTGTCGAACCTGCTGCTGACCCTGCTGATGCCCCTGGAGCAAGCTTTGCGCGGTGCGCCGGCCTGGGCGATCTTGCTGGCCACGGCGGCCCTGGGCCTGGCCCTGAGCCGGCGTTTGACGTTCACCTTGGCGACGGTTGCCGGCCTGTGGCTCGTCGGGGCACTCGGCCAATGGGACCAGGCCATGCAATCGCTGGCGCTGGTCAGCGTGGCGGTGCTGCTGTGCCTGGTGCTGGGCCTGCCCTTGGGGGTGCTGTGCGCCCGGTCCCGCTGGCTTCGCGGCCTGGCCACCCCGCTGCTCGACACCATGCAAACCATCCCCAGTTTCGTCTACCTGCTGCCGGCGGCCATGCTGTTCGGGCTGGGGAAGGTGCCCGCCATCCTGGCCACGGTGATCTACGCCTTGCCACCCCTGGTGCGCCTGACCGAGCTGGGTTTGCGCCAGGTGCCCCTGGATGCCGTCGAAGCAGGCCGCGTGCTGGGCGCCAGCCGCTGGCAGATCCTGACGCGCATCCAGTTGCCCATGGCCCTGCCCTCCATCCGGCAAGGCCTCAACCAGACCACCATGATGTCGCTGGCCATGGTCGTCGTGGCCTCGATGATCGGGGCGCGAGGGGTGGGAGAAACGGTGCTGATCGGCTTGCAGCGCAACGACGCAGGCACCGGCCTGGTCGGGGGCCTGGTCATCGTGATCCTGGCCATCGTCCTGGACCGGCTCCTCCAGGCCGCGGGTCGGCACCCCAGGCCGCCGTCGGGCCCATGATCATGCGCTGGCAGGTGGACCGGGTTTGAAGCCCAGGGCCTTCATCGCGGCACCCAAGGTCTGCTTGCTGGCCCAGTAGTCTGCCCAGGGGTCCACCGACTGGAAGGACAGGCGATCGCGCGCAGTCGAAATGGTCCAGTGCGCCCCGCTTTTCAGGTTCGGCAATTCATCCCAACTGACCGGCATCGACACCCCCAGGCCAGGCCGGGCCCGGGCCGAGAACGCGGCGGCCGTGGTCGCGCCATGGCCATTGCGCAGGTAATCGACAAAGAGCTTGCCCTTGCGGTTCGCGGGCCCGCTCTTGGCCACGAACCGCGCCGGGATGGTGGTGGCCAGGTGCTGCACGATGGCCTTGGAAAAGGCCTTGACCACGTCGGCTTCCAGGCGCGGGCTCAAGGGCACCACCACGTGCAGCCCCTTGCCACCGCTGGTTTTCAACCACGAGGTCAACCCGAGGTCGGACAGGAAGGACCGCACCAGCACCGCCGCCTCCTGCACCTGCGGCCAGGGCGTGCCTTCACCCGGGTCCAGGTCGAAGACCATGCGGTCGGACTTGTCGATGGTCCGGCTGCGCGAATTCCAGGTGTGGAATTCGATGACGTTCATCTGCGCGGCGCTGAGCAGGCTTTGCAAGGTGTTCACCTCCAGCAAGGCCTCGTGGTCCGGCCAGAGCGCGGGGTCCAATTGTCGAACGCCCGGCATCTTCATGCCCCCGGCATGCTTCTGGAAAAACAACTGGCCGGCGATGCCTTCGGGCCCCCTCACCAGGGAGCAAGGACGCCCCTTCAGGTGCGGCAGCATCCAGTCGGCCACCGATTCGTAGTAGCGCACCAGGTCCAGCTTGGTGAGCCCGGTCGACGGGTCGATGACCCGCTCGCCATGGCTCACCTTGACCTTGCCCGATGGCTTGGACGCCTTGGCATGGCCCACGTCCCGGGCGGTCTCGCGGACGATGTCGCTGGCCGGCTTGTCGGTGCGCAACGCCACGTAGGAAGCGTGGCGGATCTGGCCATCGGGCGTCCATTCGGCGAACTGCACTTCGGCCACCACTTCAGGCTTGACCCAGCGCTCACTGCCCGGGGCGCGTTTCGACCAGCGGCCCGGTTTGGCCACGCCCGCGGCGAACGGTGGCGCATCGGTGTGCAGCTTGGCCAGGTGTGCCTTCAGCGCGCGGGCTTCCTGGGCGCTCCATCCCGTGCCGACGCTGCCCACCGAGACCAACGATCCATCGGGCGAATGCACCCCCAGGATCAGGCTGCCGACCTGGGCCGTGCCGTCGCTTCGGTCGGTGTAGCCGCACACCACGAACTCCTGCCGCTGGATGCACTTGAGCTTGAGCCAGGCTTCCGAGCGGGCCGAGGTGTAAGGCGAATCGGCCCGCTTGGCGATCACGCCTTCCATCTTCAACTGGCAGGCCGAGTCGAGGATGGTGGCAGGCTCGGCCTCGAAGGCGGCGCTGAAGCGCAAGGGGTCCCGCCCTTTGGCTTCCAGCAATTCCTGGAGCAGCGCTCGGCGAGACTCCAGCGGCACTTCGCGCAGGTCTTCCCCGTTCAAGAAAGGCACGTCGAACAGGAAGTAGACGATGCCCTTTTGCGCGGTGTGGTGCGTGAAGGCGTTTTGAAGTGCGTTGAAGTTGGGCGTGCCCTGTTCATCGAGCACCACGATCTCGCCGTCCAACCACCCCGAGCTCACGCCAAGCCGCTCGACGGCCTTGGCCACCTGGGGCATCTTGTCGGTCCAGTCGTTGCCCGCGCGGGTGATCAATCTGGCCTGGCCATCCTCCACGCGTGCCAGCAGGCGGTAGCCATCGAACTTCAACTCGAACAACCAGCGTCCGTCCTCGGGCACGCCCTTGGCCAGGGTGGCGAGTTGAGGGGCCAGGGTCTTGGGCAAGGCGGCCCGGCCGGTGGCCTTGGGCGCGGGCTTGGGCACGGGCTTGGGCAACCGCGTGGGCTTGGCGATGACGCTGTCGGGCAGGGCCGTCACCACGTCGTACTCCGACCGCGGGCGTGCGAACTCGTCGCGCTTCTTGAACAACAGCCAGGCTTCCTGCTTGTCGCCGGGCTTGGCGATGCGCACCAGCTCCCACAAACCTTGCAGCTTCTCACCCTGCAGTTTGAAGACCAGCTTGCCTTTCGCCAGGCCCTGGCGCGGATCGCCCACCGGCTCCCACCGCCCCCGATCCCAGACGATGACCGTGCCGGCACCGTATTGCTTCGGCGGGATGGTGCCCTCGAAGCTGCCGTAGGACAAGGGGTGGTCTTCCACGTGGATGGCCATGCGCTTGTCGGCGGGGTCCTGGCTCGGCCCCTTGGGCACGGCCCACGACACCAGCACCCCGTCCAGCTCCAGGCGGAAGTCGTAGTGCAGGCGGGAGGCCGCGTGTTTCTGGATCACGAAGGACCAGCCCTGGGTCTTCGAGACCTGCTGGCCGCGTGGTTCCGACGTGATGGCGAAATCCCGCTTGCCCTGGTAGCGGGCCAGGGGGTTGCCTGGCGTCGAGTGCGTGTGAGTCGTGCCCATGTCATCCTCGCCGTGACTTGAAGACGATGCGGGGCCAGGCCTGGTCGGAGGCGGGCACCGCGCCCTGCACCTGCCAGGGCCTGCCGCCGATGCTGAACACCGGCCGCACGGCGTCGCCGCGCACCGAGTCATCCCAGTCGAAGCACCGTGCATCCACGCCATGCATGGTCTGCAACTGGCGCCACATCAGCGATTCGAAATGGCGGGCATCCCGGATCGCAGGGCCCTTGAACACCGCGATCAGGGTGTCGGGAGACTGGTCTCGCCGGGCGGAGGCCAACGCCCACAGGTCCCGGCACACTGCCTCGGCCGACCGGGCGCTGCCCATGGCGGGATAGAACCGCATCCGCTCGGGTGGCTTGCGGTCCTTGCCGCAAGATTTTCCAGACAAGGACTGGCGCCCTCGCCGCGCATGCCGGTCGAAGTCGTCCACCGCGTTCAGGAAATCATCGGTCGCGAAAGCGTGAAGCATGGCCCATGCCCTTTCATCAAGCCCGCTTGCGCGCGGCGGTGGTTTTCCGGGCGGCGGTTTTGGCCGTGGCCTTTTTGGCCGCAGGCTTCGAAGCTTTGTCTGGGCCGGCACCCTGCCCCTTGTTCAGGCTGCGTTTCAGCAATTCCGTCAGGTCGATCACATTGGAACCACCGCCACCCGAATCTTCCGCCGTTTCCAGGGACTTGACCTCGCTCAGTTGCCCCGCCTGGGCCTTGGTCTCGATCAGCGACATCACGGCATCGCGGAACTTGTCGCTGTACTGGCCGGGATCGAAATCGGCCGACATGTCGTCCACGAGTTGCGAGGCCATCGTCAGCTCGCGCTCGCTCAAGCCGGCGGCTTTGGCCCCCTCGGCGGGCAGCTTCAGCTCATCCCACGGGCGAATTTCGGACGGCCAGCGCAGGGTGTTGAGCATCAGGGCCGGGCCGACCGGGATCAGCGCGGCCAAGTGCTCCTTGGTCTGGATGACGACGCGGGCGATGCCGATGCGCTTGGACGCCAGCAGGGTTTCGCGCAGCAGGGCATAGACCTTCTCGCCCTTAGCGATGGGGCCCAGGTAGTAGGGACGCTCCAGGTGGACGAAGGGGATGTCGGTGGCCTTGACGAAGGCTTCGATCTCGATGGTTTGCGTGGTCTTGGGATAGGCCTTTTTGATCTCGTCGTCGCTGAGCACGACGTAGCGGTCGTCCTCGTACTTCACGCCCTTGACAATGTTCTCTTTGGTGATTTCCTTGCCGGTGCGCTTGTTGATGCGTTTGTAGCCGACCGGGTCCATGGAACGCTTGTCCAGCCAGTCGAAATCGATGGCGTCCTCGCGCGACGCGGGGTACAGCGCCACGGGGATGTGAACGAGGCCAAACGAGATGGCGCCTTTCCAGAGACTGTGCGGCATGGCAGCGGCCTTGACGGAAGTGAAGGTTCCCATCGACAGGCAGTTGGCGTGCCCGCGCCTTGGCTGGCGGGCCGGCCGGCTTCAGCGCTTGGGCAGGTCGAACACCAGGCAGGTGGTGGTGGCGTGCGCGTACAAGGTGCCATCGGGGCCGACCAGGCGCGCCTCGGCGGTGGCCAGTTGCCGCCCGCAGTGGATGACCTTGCCCTCTGCCCGCACGCGCTGCACTTTAGGCAAGAGGCCCTTGACGTAGTTCACGCTCAGTTCGGCCGTGGTGTAGGAGCGGCCTGCCGGCATCAGGGTGTGGACCGAGCAGCCCAGCGCCGAATCCAGCAGCGTGGCGAACCAGCCGCCGTGGATGGTGCCCAGCGGGTTCAGGTGCTGTGGCAAGGGCGTGCCCTGGAAGACGGCGCGGCCTGGGCTGACCTCGAGCACCGTGAAATCCAAGGTCTTGGCAATGGCCGCGTAGGGGATGTCGCCCCGCAGCATGGCCTCCATGATCTCCAGCCCGGTTTTGCCGGCCAATTGTTCGGGGCTGGCCAGGCCGGGGCCGGGGCCCGCTTCCAGGCGCGCCAGCACCTCGCGCTCTTGCGCCAGCCAGGCCTCAAGCAGGTTGTCCGTGCTCATGCAATCTCTCCTGAAGGGTTGTGAAGCGCGCCCATGCGCCGTGGCGGTGGGGCCTTGATAATGGTTCCAGTCCCACTGACCACCACACTACCGCATGTTCGATCACCTGACACCCTTCCTGCTTCACTGGGGCATCACCGCCCTGTCCTTGTGGGTGGCCAGCCACCTCTTCAAGGGCCTGCGGTTCGAAAGCGCCTCGTCGCTGATCATCTCGGCCCTGCTGCTGGGCTTCGCCAACGCCATCGTCAAGCCACTGCTGATCCTGCTGACGCTGCCCTTGACCTTGCTGACTTTCGGCCTGTTCCTGCTGGTGATCAACGCCTTGATGATCATGCTGGTGGCCGCGCTGGTGAAGGGCTTCACCGTGTCGGGCTTTTGGACGGCCTTCTTCGCCGCCATTTTCATCGCCTTGCTCAGCGTCTTCATCGGCTCGTTCATCACCAACGACAGCCCCGCCAACACCATCCAGATGCCGCAAGGCAACGGCACCTGGCTTTGACGACCACGCTCAGAGGCGGCCCAGGAGTTCAGACTTCTTGGCCGCGAACTCTTCCGTGCTGATGATGCCCTTGGACTGCAAGGCCGCCAGCTTCTCGATGGTGGCGAAGATGTCCGACTGATCGCCGCCTTGCGCGGGCGTGGCGTTGTACTGGGGCTGCGACGGCGGCTGAAACTGCGGCGCCGGACGGTGAGCGCCCTCGCCCGAAACCACGGGCAGCGAGGCCACGTCGACCAAACCGTGCTGGCTGTTGAAGCTGAGGGATCCGCTGCCGGATTGCTGCTGCGAAAAGCCGCCGATCTGGTGGTCCAGCGTGTCGTACACCGTCACGCGGCCGCCCACATCGATGGCCAGCCGGCGGGCCTGCGCGAAATAGGCGTAGCGCACGCCGTTCTGCGCACCGGTGCTGTTGGGCCAGCGCAAGTCAGATGGCCACCAGTCGTTGCTGGTGCCGGGCACGAACAGGCTCACCGGCTCGTTGAACCCGCCATGGTTCTGTGACTGGCCTTGGTACCCACCATGGTTCTGCTGTTGCTGGCCACCAAAGCGGTCATGCCCCCCTTGGCTTTGCGACTGGAAGCTGCCTGTGCGGACCAGGTCGGGCTGGCTGGCCACCAGGTTGGCCAACTCGGAGCACAGGCCATCCACGCGCCCCTTCAGGTGGTTGTTGAACATGTCGGACACCATGGTCATGCCGCCGCGCATCCATTGGCCGTAGCCGCCGAACTCGGGGTGGTTGAACTGGGCCATGCCGCCATTGCCGTTGATGACAGAGTCGAGCATGCTCATGACCGCGTCGGGGCTGAAGCCCGTGCGTTGGGCGATGTCTTGGATGGCCTGTTGGCCGCTGTGGGAGAGTTCGCGCATGGTGGGTCCGCCTGGATTTGCTGAAGTCGAGTAGCCATTCAGCAATTCGCATGCCGATCGGGCCATGCTTACCCCAGGGGCGGCGTGTGCGAGGGCACGCGGTCGAATGACCGGAGCACCAGGGCCAGCACCAGCGCGGCCACGGGCATGGCCAGGGGGTTGACCAGGCCCGCGATGATCGGCGCCAGGAAGAGGAACAAGCGCAGCCCCCAGCTGTACAGGATGCCTGCGCGCCGGATGTAGTCGCTGGCCATGGGCAGCCGGCTCTGGCGCTCGGGCGAATCCACCGGAATCGACATGATGAAGCTGACGTGGCTGAAATAGCGCATGGCCATGGCCGAGCACACGTAGGACGAGAACAGCGTGGCCAGCATCAGCAGCTCCAGCGCCAGCCGCACCGACAGCTTCTGCATGCCGAACAGCGCCATCTCTTGCGACGATGCCGTCACGGTGAGCGTGCCCATCAAGGCCAGCGCCGCGGTCGAACCCGTGATGGTGGCCGACATCAGGGAGTTCCGCAGCGCCTGCACGGCAACGATCTCGGAGCCGACCTGCCGGGACAGGGCCTGCACCCATTCGGCCCGCAAGAGCGCGTGGGCCGAACGGGCCGTGGCCAGGGGGTGGCGGCGCGACAGCAGCGCCAGGTGCACTTCGTAGGCACCGAGGATGGCCAGGGACAGGAAGAGGGCAAGCCAGGGGATGGTGCTGCTGTTCATGCCCTCTGTTTACCACATCAGGTGGACGCCGATGAGCGCCTGCGCACCGATGAAAAGGGTGTCCAGCAACAGCAGGGTGGGCAGCTTCCAGCCCGCCTCGAACAGTTGCCTCAGGGAGGTGCGCAGGCCCATGGAGGCCATGGCCACCAGGATGAAGAACTGCGAGGCCATGGTCAGCCCCGACCTCATGGCGGGCGTGAACAGGCCCGCCGAGTTCATGAACACGAGCAAGGCGAATCCAGCCAGGAACCAGGGCCGTGGCGGCGCCACCGCGCTCGCGTGCTCGACACGCTCCCGGAAAAACCAGGCGATCACCAGCACGGCCGGCACCAGCAAGGCCACACGCATCATCTTGGTGACCGAGGCCACATCGCCTTCGGCCGGCCCCATGTGGTAGCCCGCGCCCACCACCTGGGCGACATCGTGAACCGAAGCCCCCAGAAAGACACCCGCCTGGACGCCGCCCAGGTGCATCGCGTGCAGCATGGCCGGGTACAGGACCATCGCGCTGGTGGACAGGCAGGTCACGGTCACCACCACCAGCAGGACCAGCGCGGGCTTGACGCGTCTGGGGGTCAAGGCATCGGCCACGGCCAGCGCCGCGGAGGCGCCGCAGATGCCCACCGCCGCGCCCGCCACCACCGCATCGGCCAGGGGCGTGCGCAGCCAGCGGCCGATCACCACGCTGACCAGGATGGTGGACACCACGCACAGCGTCAGCAGGGCCAGGGTGTGCAGCCCCAGTTCCGCGCATTGGGCCCAGGTGATGCGGGCCCCCAGCAAGGCGACGCCGATGCGCAGGCCGCGCGACCCGCAATGCAGACAGGCCTGCTGGATGTGGGGCTGCTCGTGCAGGAAGTTCAGCACCATGCCCAGGAGCAGGGCGTACAGCAAGGCCGGTCCGCCCTGGTGATCGGTGAGGAACCGCGCCGCGGTCGCAATCGTGACGGGCAGCAAGGCACCTCGCGCCGTGGCCCCCCAGCGCAACCACCAGGATGGCGGACGAGCCAGGGCCAGGCCGGTCATGGTGCCGTGGGCAGTTCGGTGGCCTGGGCCTCGGCCAAGGTCAGCAGATAGGGATAGGGGTAGATGCCCCGCGCGTGGCCGTCCGAGAACTTCAGGTGGATGGCCGCGCCCATGGACTCCCAGCCCACGATGTGCGTGCCTTCGGCCACCAGCGGTGGCTCGCCCTTGCGCCGGCCCGACTCACAGAAGGCGCATTTGCAGGAAGCCCGCAACATCGCGTCCGGGAGGTCGATGCGGCGACCATCCTCCAGGCGCAAGGTCAGGACCTCGCGCTGCTGGTCGATCAACAGCTCTTCAATCATGGTCTGATCCCTTCTTATTCAATGCATGAGGCCTTCGACCCCACCGGGGCCGATCTCGGTGCTCAAACCTTGCAAAGCCCCGTCCTTCAGATCACCGCCCATCGCACTCAGGCTTTCCTCGCGGATCAATTGCTTGATCTGCTGCACGATGCGCAGGAACTCGGGCGAGCTGGTCATGGCGGGTGTGCGTGGGCGAGGCAGTGGCACGCGGATCTCGGCCTTGATGCGCCCAGGTCGCGCGGTCATCACGTAGATGCGGTCGGACAGGAACACGGCCTCGTCGATGTCGTGGGTGATGAACAGCACCGAGATGCGCAGGCGTTGCCACATGTTGGTCAGGATCTCCTGCATGACCACGCGCGTCTGCGCATCCAGCGCGCCGAAAGGCTCGTCCATCAGCAGGACCTGCGGCGACGTGGCCAGGGCCCGCACGATGCCCACGCGCTGCTTCATGCCACCCGACAACTGGTCGGGGTAGTGGTTCTCGAAAGCCAGCAGCCCCGCCATGGACAGCAAAGTCCGCGCGGTGGACACGCGCGAGGTGCGGTCCACCCCTTTCATCTTCAAGCCAAACTCCACGTTCTTGCGCACCGTCATCCATGGAAAGAGCGAGTACTGCTGGAACACCACGCCCCGGTCGGCCCCCGGCCCCTTCACGTGCCGGTGGTCCACCTGCGCGGTACCCGACGAGGCCTGCAGAAAACCCGCGACCACGTTGAGCAGCGTAGATTTGCCGCAGCCCGACGGCCCGATGATGGAAACAAACTCGCCGGGCTGCACCTGCATGGACACGTCGTCCACGGCCTGCACCAGGCGGCCCTGCGCTTCGAAGCTCACCTCGAGGTGCTCGACCTGGATCAGGCCCTTGACGTCACTGTGCGGATGTCGGTCCATGGTGTTTCTCCTTCAATCGTGGTTGGCGGCGTCGTAGGCCATCCAGGGCATCACCGAGCGCCCCACCAGGCGGATCAGGCCGGAACACAAGAGCCCCAGCACACCGATGACGATCATGCCGAGCGCGATTTCGGAATAGCGCACCAGCGAGTAGGCTTCCCAGGTGAAATAGCCGATGCCGAACTGGCCCGAGATCATCTCGGCCGCGATCAACGAGACCCAGGCCACGCCCATGCCCAGGGCCAGCCCGGTGAACACATGCGGCAAGGCACCCGGCAGGATGACCTCGAAGAACATGGCTCGCTGCGTGACGCCCAGGCTTTGCGCGGCGCGGACCAGCACCTTGTCGACCGCCTGCACGCCCTGCATGGTGTTGAGCAAGATGGGAAAGAAGGCGCCCAGGAAGGTGATGAACACGATGCTCACCTCGTTGCTGGGCCACAGCATGATGGACATGGGCACCCAGGCGATGGCCGGGATGGGCCGGAGCACTTCCAGCGCGGGGAACACCAGCTCCCGGGCTGTGCGAAACCGCCCCAGCAGCAGGCCCAGCCCCACGCCGATCACCGAAGCGATCGCGAAGCCCAGGAAGATGCGTTGCAGGCTCAGGTAGATGTGCTTCTGGAAGCGTGCGTTGGCGAACAGCGTCTGCGCGTCCTCCCACACCGCCGCCGGTGCAGGGATGTTGTTGAAGCGGATGTAGAAATCCAACCGGTACTTGACCGCCAGGTGCCACGCCAGCAGCAGCGCACCCAGCGACAAGGCGGCGCTCAGCGCGGTGCGCAAGGCGCGCCATGGCAGGCGGCGCGCGGGTTTGGCGGAAGCCGGGGCCGTGGCGGGCGCCACGACCACCAGGGGGGCCCCCGCCGCGAGGGACTTGGCCGAAGGGGCCATCACAGGTTCGGCGATGCGCATGGCGGACTCCTGTTCAATGGTTCACTTGATGAGCGCGAGCACTTGCTCGTAGGCCAGCACCCTGCCCTTGACCTTGGCGGCCATCTGCTCGGCATCCTTCCTGAGCAGGAAGGGTTCGATGACCAGGGCCTTGGGATCCTGGTCGTTGACCGCGAAGAAGGCCTTGTCGGCGAAGACCTTGATGTTCAGGTTCTGGTCGAAAAGGTAGGACGCCCCCACGGCCTTGCCCTGCCCTGTGAATTGCTTGATGGCCCCCAAGGTGCAAGCCGCGCTGCTGTAGGCGCTCAGTTCCCCAGACTTGAGCCAGACTTCGCCCGCCTCGATGGACTTGGCGATGGGCTTCTTGCAGAAAGCGTCCTGACCGGCGATCTCGCTGCCCGCGAAGCTGGCCTTCTGCGCTTCATAGTCCTCGCCGCGCTCCTTGAAGGCGGCGCGCACATAGCTGTCATCCACCCAGGCATTGACATCGAATTGCTTGACCCGGCCCAGGCGCTGCAGCACGCCGGTGTCGTACTTGATGGTCTCGATCCACTTGGGCTTGAGGGTCGGGTCC
The DNA here is from genome assembly GCF_050725395.1 of Aquabacterium sp. Taxonomy (GTDB): domain Bacteria; phylum Pseudomonadota; class Gammaproteobacteria; order Burkholderiales; family Burkholderiaceae_C; genus Aquabacterium. Next base: position 269,563 of record NZ_JBOHHL010000002.1, read on the forward strand.
AGCGTGTGAATACCGGCCGGGCCCAGGAACATGTAGACCACTTCCTTGTCGATCTTGGTCCATTCGGCGATCTTCTCGGCGGCCAGCTTGGGGTTCTTACGCACCCAGTCGTTGGCCTCCATCACCGCCTTGAGGTAGCCCACCACGAACTCCGGGTACTGTTTGGCGAAGTCCTCGCGCACCACCACGCCGTGGAAGGTCGGCAGCTTGGTCTCCACCCCGTCGAAAATCTTGCGGGCGAAACCCTTGTGCGGCAGCAGCTCCATGAAGGGCACGAAGTCGGCGTGCGCATCCAGCTTCTTTTCCTGCAGGTTGGTGGTGCCCACTTCGGGGCTTTGCGAGGACAGGTCCCAGAAGTCGTCCTTCCAGCCGCGGTCCTCCATGGCCTTGAGCAACATGCCGTGCGCGGCCGAGCCGAAAGGGGCGGAGATGCGCTTGCCCTTCAGGTCGGACAGCTGGTAGTAAGGCGAGTCCTTGTGCACCACCACGCCATTGCCGGCGCCGAACTGGTTGTAGGCCAGGATGGCGATCAGCTTGCTCTTGGTGTCATTGCTCGCCTGGAAGGTGGCGCCGTTCACCAGCAAGGGGTAGTCGCCCATCATGCCGATCTGCAACTTGCCGGCCATCATGCCGTTGGTCACCGGCGGCCCCGAGGTGAAGTTCTGCCAGTCGATGACGAACTTGATGTTGGCGTATTTGCCGGTTTTGGGCAGGTTCTTTTCCAGCAGGCCCAGCTTGTCCAGCACGATGCCGCCAGTCACGGTGTTGGTGGTGGTGTTCTGGGTGCCGATGCCCACAACCACCTCTTGTGGAGCGGCCTGGGCCACGGTGGCCAAGACCCCCCAGGCCGCGCCCAGGGCCCAGCGGGTCAAGCTTCGATTCGATGAACTGCGGATCATGAAAGAACTCCTGATGCAATGCGTTGAAACTGGTCTTGGCTTGTCATGACATCTGCATGACGCGTGCCATGGCGATGGGCTTTTCCTCAATCGAGCACCGGGGTCTCCACACCCAACACCTGGTGCAATTTGGGGCTGGTGGTCGTGTACTGCAGGTGGATGCGCTTGTCGGGAAAGATCAGGGGCGCCGCCGCGAAGGCCGCCAGCGCGGCCTCATGGAAGCCACTGAGGATCAGTTTCTTCTTGCCCGGGTAGGTGTTGATGTCACCCACCGCGAAGATGCCCGGCACATTGGTGGCAAAGCGCTCGGTGTCGACCTCGATCTGCTTGCGGTCCAGGGCAATGCCCCAGTTGGCGATGGGCCCCAGTTTGGGGCTGAGTCCGAAGAAGGCCAGCACCGCATCGCAAGGCATGACCCGGGTCACCCCATCGCCCCCGGTCACCTTGACGGCGCTCAGGCGGCCATCGCTTTCCTGGTAGCCCGTGACCTGGCCGACCTCGAACTGCATCTCCAGCGCGGCGCAGTGCTCGCGCATCTTGGCCACGCTGGCCGGCGCGGCGCGGAATGCATCGCGGCGGTGCACCAGCACCACGCTGCCGGCCTGCTGCGGCCCGGGCTGCACGAAATTGAGCGCCCAGTCCAACGCCGAATCCCCACCGCCCACGATCACCAGGTTCTTGCCCGCGAAGTCGCTCGGCTTCTTCACGCGGTAGAACACTTGCGTGCCTTCGAAGCGGTCCAGCCCATCGACACGCAAGGCGCGTGGCTGGAATGAGCCCACGCCACCAGCGATGAAGATGGCCTTGGCCAGGAACTGCGTGCCTTTCGAGGTGGCGACCAGGTGGCGGCCATCGGCCTGCGGGATCACCTCTACCACTTCCTGCCCCAGGTGGAAGGTTGCCCCGAAAGGCTCGATCTGTTTCAGGAGGTTGTCCGTCAACTCCTGCCCGGTGCACACGGGCACAGCGGGGATGTCGTAGATGGGCTTGTCGGGATACAGCTCCATGCACTGGCCGCCCGGGTGGGCGAGCGAGTCAACGATGTGCGCCTTGATCTCCAGCAGGCCCAACTCGAACACCTGGAACAGGCCCACCGGGCCGGCACCGACGATGAGGGCATCGGTTTCGATGGGCTGGTCGGTGGGACCGCTGCAGGTGTTGAAGCTGGGGCGTGGCTCCAGCGCCGACAAGAGGGTGGGTGCATTCATGCTCGGGCCTCCGCGATGAGTTGGTCATGCTTGCCCTGCACATCACGCCAGTCATCGGCATCAGGCAGCGGCGCTTTGCTGGACGAGATCACCGGCCAGGTCTTGGACAGCTCCGCGTTCAGCGACAGGTATATCTGCTGGTCGGCTGGCAGATCACCTTCATCGACGATGGCGTTGGCGGGGCACTCAGGCACGCACACGCCACAGTCGATGCACTCGGTGGGGTTGATGACGAGGAAGTTCGGGCCTTCGTGGAAGCAATCGACGGGGCAGACTTCCACGCAGTCGGTGTACTTGCATTGGATGCAGGCTTCGGTGACGACAAAGGTCATGACACGCTCCTTCGTGTGTGTGATGCGCAGTTCGGTTCAGGCCGCCAGCCGCGACAGCGCCAGGCGCGCGAGCTTGCGCACATCGGGGTCGGGGTCGTTGGCGGCGTTCTCCAGCGCGGGCCGGGCCTCCGGGTCACCCACCTCGCCCAATGCCACGGCGGCTTCCTTGCGCAGGTTGCTGACCTCGTGGTTCAGGGCCTCGATCAAGGTGGGCAAGGCAGGCCGGGCCTTCAGCTTGCCGAGGGCGCGGGCGCAGGCCACGCGCACCTGCCAGTAGGTGTCGGCCATGGCCTGCATCAGGGCCGGCACGCAACCCGCCAGTTGCAACTTGCCTGCGGTGTTGGCCGCTTCCTGGCGCACTTGCCAGGACTCGTCGGTCAGCGCCCGCACCAGGGCCGGGCTGGCATCGGCGCCACTGGCAAAGCCCAGCCCGCCCACCGCCACCCGGCGCACTTCGGCATCGGGGTCGGACATCGCGGCTTGCGTCAGCTTGTGCAGGGCGCCGGGGTTCTTCAAGTAGGCGAGCACGCCCAGGGCCTCGCGCCGCACGCCGGCATCGCCGGAAGCGGTGGCGGCCATGGCCGGTTCGAAGGCGGCTTCGACACGCAAGGCGCGCAAGGCCTTCAGGGCATTGGCCTGCACCTGGGGTTCCGGGTCGCCCACCATGCCCAGCAGCAGACTGCCCCATTGCGGCTCCTTCAACTCGGTCAGGGTTTGCGCCACGGCCTGGCGCACCTCGGGGCTGTCGTCCTTGAGCATGGGCACCAGCAGGGACACCACCTCTTCCTGCTCGATGCCCTCCAGGGCCAAGGCCGCGTCGGCCCTCACGCCCGCATGCGCATCGCCGAGGGCGGCCATCAGCAAGGGGATGTAGTCGTCCTCCTCGCTGTAGGGCAGTTCGCGGATGGCCACGCGGCGCACCTCGGGATCGGCGTCGACCAGTTGCTGCCGTATCAGGCTGGGCTGCGCGAAGGGATGGGAAGCAATCATGGTGAGCCTTTCAGCGCAGCAGGTAGGGGATGCTGACCTCGACCGCACCGGTGGGGCAGTCGGTTTCGCAAGGCATGCAGTACCAGCACTCGTCGTACTTCATGTAGGCCTTGCCCTTGACCATGTCGATGGCCAGCACGTCGAGCGGGCACACATCGACGCACACGGTGCAGCCTTTCTGGGCAATGCATTTCTCTTCATTGATGACCACCGGGACGCTGGTGGGCGCGAGGGCTTGGGGCATGGTGTTCTCCTGGTATCAGGGCAATGTGGGATCAGGCGGCTTCGGCCTGCTTGACGACGCGCAGGCGGTCGTAGGCCTGCTTCTCGTCGTCGTCCAGCTTGAAGAGGTAAGGCTCGACCGGGCGCTTGAGGCTTTCCATGCCCTGGGCGCCCTTGCGCAGGTGGCAGTGGGTGAACCACTCGGCGTCGTTGCGCTCGGGGTGGTCGGCGCGAAAGTGGTAAAGGCCCCAGCGGCTTTCCTCGCGGAACAGCGAGGCGCGCGCGGCCATCTCGGCGCAATCGATGATGTGGTGCACCTCCATGCAGCGCATCAACTCGTGCGGGTTGCGCGCATGCATGGACGGCAGGTCGGCCCGAACCTGCGCCAGGCGGTCCAGCCCGATCTCCATCTTGCGGGTCACCTTGGGTGGCTGCAGGTAATCGTTGACCAGCCGGCGGATCTTGTACTCGACCTGGTTGGCGGGCAGGCCGTCGTCACGCTTGAAGGGGGCTTCGATGCGGGCCTTCTCACGCTCGATCAGACCCTCATCGACACGCCGCGCATCTCCCTTGGTGGCCACGTGGTCCGCCGAGTTTTCGCCGCAGAACCAGCCATACGTGAAGGCGCCCAGCATGTAGTTGTGCGGCACGGCGGCCATGTCACCGGCCGAGTACAGGCCGGGCACCGTGGTCTCGCCCCGCTCATTGATGTAGACGCCCGAGGCGCTATGGCCACTGCAAAAGCCGATCTCGGAGATGTGCATCTCCACCATCTTGTTGCGGTAGTCGGTGCCGCGCCCTTCGTGGAAGCGGCCGCGGCTGGGCCGCTCGTTGGTGTGCAGGATGGTCTCGATGGTCTGGATGGTCTCCTCGGCCAGGTGGTCCATCTTCAGGAAGACCGGGCCATTGCCGCTTTGCAGCTCGTTGTAGAACTCCATCATCATCTGGCCCGACCAGTAGTCGCACTCGATGAAGCGCTCGCCCTTGTTGTTGGCCGTGTAGCCGCCGAAGGGGCCGGTCACGTAGGCGCAAGAGGGTCCGTTGTAATCCTTGATCAGCGGGTTGATCTGGAAGCATTCCAGGTTGGCCAGCTCGGCCCCCGCGTGGTAGGCCATGGCGTAACCATCGCCAGCATTGGTGGGGTTCTCGTAGGTGCCGAAAAGGTAGCCGGAGGTCGGCAGACCCAGCCGCCCCGCCGCGCCACAGCACAGGATCACCGCCTTGGCCTTGATGACCACGAAGTCACCGGTGCGGCAGTCGAAGCCCATCATGCCGGCGGCCTCGCCGTGCTCGTCGAGCAACACCCGCGTGGCGATCACGCGGTTGGTGACCTCGACGCGGTGGCGCTTGAGCTGGCGGTACAGCACCTTCTTCATGTGGTGCCCCTCTGGCATCGGCAGCACATAGGTGCCGATGTGGTGCACCTTGCGCATGGCGTAGTCGCCGGTCTCGTCCTTCTCGAACTTCACGCCCCAGCGGTCCAGCTCCTCGATGGTCTTGTAGCTGTTGGCGGCGTAGGCGTGAACGGCGGCCTGGTTGACGATGCCATCGTTGGCGATGGTGATCTCTTTCACGTACTGCTCGGGCGTGGCGTGGCCCGGCACGACGGCGTTGTTCAGGCCGTCCATGCCCATCGAAATCGCGCCGCTGCGCTTGACGTTGGCTTTTTCCAGCAGCATCACGCTCAACTTGGGATTGCGTTCCTTGGCCTTGACGGCCGCCATCGGACCGGCCGTGCCGCCCCCGATCACCAGGACATCGACTTCGTATTGCACCGTGTTCATGGGCTTGCTCCGTGAATCAAGATTGGGGTTGGGACTGGCGGTCGATCCGCAGGCGGTACTGGAAGGCATCGCCGCGGTAGTAGAGGAACTCGTAGTCGACGGGGCGGCCGTCCTGCGTGAAGGTCAGGCGCTCCATCTTCAGGACAGGCGAGCCCTCCTCGACCTTCAACAGCTCGGCCAGGCTCTCGTCGGCCAGGATGGCTTCGATGCGCAACTCCGCCTGGCCCAAAGGCAACGCCATCTGGTTCTCCAGGATCGAGAAGATGTCGCGTTGCGCCAGGTCGGCGCGCTTGAGCTGCTCGCCGATGCTCTTTTCGAAATAGCTGACGTCGAGCGAAATCGGCTCGCGGTTGAGCAGGCGAACGCGGCGGATCTCAGTCACGGCGCTGCCCGTGGCCAGGCCCAGGCGCTCGGCCACCTGCCGCGTGGCTTTCTGCGTGCGCACGCTGATCAGGCGGTTGTAGGTTTCGTGGCCATGGCGGCCCATGGCTTCGCCAAAGCCTTCGAGCTGCCCCAGTTCCTGGAAGGCCTTGGGCTTGGACACGAAGGTGCCTTTGCCATGGATCTTGAAGATCAGGCTTTCGCTTTGCAGATCGCCCAAGGCCTGGCGCACCGTGATGCGGCTCACGTTGAAGGCTTCGATCAACTCGCTCTCGGAGGGCAGCTGCTGGTGCGGCTGGTAAGTCCCCTCCAGGATGCGGCGCCGCAGCTCTTCCTTGATCTGCGCGTACATCGGCTGGGGCGACAAGCGCAGAACCGGTGCGATTTTTTGAGGCTTGGGCGTCATCTTGGGGCGAACCATGTCGGGTTTTGGGGCAAGACGGCCAAACCACACTTGTTCTGACTCGTCATGACAAGTTCATTGCAAACCCTGTGCCAGAAGCCGCGGGCCGACTCGGCCCCGTCCAAAGCCTCAATCGAGGTGCAAGCGGAGCGGCACCATGGACGAAGCCCGGAAGCCGTGCCGTTCATAGAAGCGGTGGGCCATGAGGTTGTCGGCATCGGTCAGCAAGGTGATGCGGCGGCAACCGTGTGCGCGGGCCAGCGCGATCGCACCGTCGATCAGCAGCGCGCCCACGCCCTGGCCCCGGCATCCCGCATCCACGACCATGTCTTCCAGCCAGGCCACGCGCTCGCCCAAGGCTGTGGACACGGTGAACAAAAGGGTGACCATGCCGACCACCCGCCCCGCTTGCCGGGCCACCACGATCAGGCCGGTGTCAGCGCTGCCGATGATGCGCGCCAGTCCCCGCCGCTGCGCGGCCTCGTCGGGCCTGAACTCGGCCTCCTGCGTGAAGAGGGCCGTGAGCAGGGCGCTCAGGGCCGGCAGGTCGTCCAGCGTGGCTGGGGTGATGTCGATGCTCATGCGCCAAGGCCTCTCATGCGGAGGGCTCGTCGTACACTGAAACCAGTGACGACGAACCAGTTTGCCCACAGGATAGCCATGCCCACAGGAACACGCGCAGCCCCCCCAGGACAAGCCCCGTCGCTGGAAGAATCCGTGGGGGCGGCCATCCGCGAACTGAGGCAACGCCACGGCCTGACCATCGCCCAGGTGTCCGAGCAATCGGGCATCAGCCGGGGCATGCTGTCGAAGATCGAGACGGGGCAGACCTCAGCGGGCATGGACTCGTTGGCGCGCATCGCGCGGGCTTTGGGCGTGTCGATGTCCATGCTGTTCCGCAAGTACGACGCGTCGTCCAGCACGGCGCAGCACATCAAGAAGGGCATGGGGATGGAGGTGGTTCGGCGCGGCACGAAGAGCGGCCACACCTACCACCTGCTGGCTTACGACCAGGGCCCGAGCAAACTGTTCGAGCCCTTCCTCATCACCATGGACGACGACTCGCAGCGCTATCCCACCTTCGAGCACCCGGGCACCGAGTTCATCTACATGCTCGAAGGCGAGATCGAGTACCGCTGCGGGCAGGAGACCTTCGTGCTGGAGCCTGGCGACACACTGACCTTCGAAGGCTCGGTGCCCCATGGCCCCGAGCACCTCACACGCTGCCCCATCAAGTTCCTGTCGGTCATCATCTACCCGAAGGCCGTGGAGTAAACCGCCACGGCCTCTTGCTGATCAAGCGTGGTACGCGCTTTCGCCGTGCGCCGTCAGGTCCAGGCCCGTGCGCTCGTCTTCCACGCTGACGCGCAGGCCGATGGTCACGTCCACCAGCTTGAAGGCAATCACCGAGACCACGCCCGACCACACCACCGCGACGCCCACGCCCCACAGCTGGCTGAGCAGTTGCGCGTGCATGTCGAAGTCCCCGACCTTGTTGGCCACGTAGTCGTACACGCCCGGGCCGCCCAGTGAAGGCGACACGAACACGCCCGTGAGGATGGCCCCGAGGATGCCGCCCACGCCGTGCACGCCGAACACATCCAGGCTGTCGTCCATGCCCAGCAGGCGCTTGAGGCCGTTGACGCCCCAGTAGCAGGCCACGCCGGCCAAAAGACCAATGACCATCGAGCCCATGACACCCACGAAGCCGCACGCCGGCGTGATGGCGACCAGGCCCGCGATGGCACCCGAGGCCGCGCCCAGCATCGAAGGCTTGCCTTTGAAGATCGCCTCGACCAAGGTCCAGGACACCGTGGCCGCGCAGGTGGCCAGAAAGGTGTTGAGGAAGGCCAGCGAGGCGGTGCCCGTGGCTTCCAGGTTGGAGCCGACGTTGAAGCCGAACCACCCTACCCACAGCAGCGAGGCGCCGATCATGGTCATCGTCAGGCTGTGCGGGGCCATCAGCTCCTTGCCGTAGCCCGTGCGCTTGCCGATCATGAAGGCGCCCACCAGCCCGGCCATGGCCGCGTTGATGTGCACCACGGTGCCGCCCGCAAAATCAAGCGCGCCCTTCTGGAACAGGAAGCCCGCAGTCGCGGTGGCCTTGGCGGCCGCATCGGCATCGGTGTAGGCATCGGGCCCAGTCCAGTACCAGACCATGTGCGCCATCGGCAGGTAGCTGAAGGTGAACCACAGCACCATGAAGGCCAGCACCGCCGAGAACTTCACGCGTTCGGCCAGCGAGCCGATGATGAGGGTGGGCGTGATGGCCGCGAAGGTCATCTGGAAGGCGATGTACATGAACTCGGGCACCACCACGCCCTTGCTGAAGGTGGCGGCCACGCTGTCCACCGTCACGCCTTTCAGGAAGAGCTTGTCGAGCCCGCCGATGAAGGCGTTGCCTTCGGTGAAGGCCAGGCTGTAGCCATAGATGCACCACAGCATGCCCAGCAGGCAGAAGGTCACCATGACCTGCATCATCACCGAGAGCATGTTCTTGGTGCGCACCATGCCGCCGTAGAACAGTGGCAGGCCCGGCACGGCCATCATGATGACGAGCAGGGTCGCCACGATCATCCAGCTGGTGTCGCCCTTGTTGGGCACCGGGACCGCCGCCCCGGCAGCCGCCACGCTTGAGGCGGCCTCGACGATGGGGGCCGCGGCATCCTGGGCCAAGGCGGGCAAGGCCAGCACGCCAAGGGCCGTGGCCCCAAGCAATGCCAGCGTGGCGGTCAGACGTTTCATGGGGACATCCTTGTGGGTTGGTGGCCGGGTGATCCGTGGGGCGGGTGGCCTGTATGCAATCCACATGCCAAAGTCAGAGGGTGATGTGGGTGTGCAGCAGGAGGGTTTCGGGGGTTCCGAGGTGGATGAGGCCAGTGGCCGTTGTTGGCAGCGACAGCAGGTCGCCGGCTTCATGGTGCGTGTCGGCGCCTGGGGCGGCCAATGAGACTTGGCAGGCGCCGGCCAGCACCAGCACGATGTGGCGAGAGCTTGCTGATGCGTCAAGCGTCAAGGGGCCGAGCCCATGGCGGATCAAGCTCACCGTGGCCGAGACACGGCCACGCCGCGTCATCACATTCCAGAAGCGCGCCGGGCGGCCAGTCAAGGTCACGGCGCTGTCGGCCTCGCCGCTGAAGCGCACCGTGTCGCCGACCTGGGCCATGGTGTGCGGGGTGCAGGCCACGATCAAAGTCAGGGGGCCGCCAGCGATCAGCATGGCCTGGCGGTCCATGTGCGGGAAGCGTGAGAAGGCGCCGCTGGCCGTGATCTCGGCCGCGCTGACGCGCCACAACTCGCCACCGGCGTCTGACTCGCCACGCGCCACGGTGCGGGTCACGCCGCCACCATTGCGCCACGGCTCGGGAGGCAGCTCAAGCAGCTTCATGCTCAGGACACCGCGCCTTTGCCATACAGGCCGGTCAGCAATTGGCCGGTGCGGAATCGTTCCAGCGCATAGGGCGCCAGCGACACATCGGTGGGCAGCTCCAGCGCCTCTTGGGCCAGCAACCTGCCCACGCCCGGCGACAGCTTGAAGCCATGGCCCGAGAAGCCATAGCCCACGATCAGGCCTTTCACATCGGGCAGGCGGCCCAGCACCGGGTTCCAGTCGGGCGTGACGTCGTAGACGCCGGTCCACGACGAGGCCAGGCCTGCTTCGGTGTAGGTGGGAAAGCGCTGCGCCACCTGCTCGCCCACCTCGACCATGTAGTCCAGCGAGATGTCGCCCTGCTCGTTGTCGGGCGCGGGCAATGTCTCGCCCACGGTGCCCTCGCTCACCAGCATCTGCGTGCCACCATAGCTGCGGCAATACAGCATGCCCGGTGAGCCCAGGTCCTTGAACACGGGCATCTGGAAGGTGTAGGGCTGCGGGCCTTCCAGCGCCAACACCGCGTGGCGCTCGGCGCTCACGGGCGTGGGGATGCCGGTCCAGCGTTCGATGTCGGTGGCCCAGATGTTCTGCGTGCTGATCACGGTGCTGCTGTGGAAAGTGCCGTGCGAGGTCTCGACGCCAACCACCTGGCCGCCTTCGACCCACAAGCGCTGCACCTCGACGCCTTCCATGATCTTGGTGCCCAGGCGACGGGCCGCGCGCGCGAAGCTCGTGGCCGTCAGGTAGGCATCCGCGAAACCGGCGTCGGGCTCGTGGCCGATCAGCGCGGCATCATCGAAATGCGCGATGGGCAGCAGTTCCCGCGCCTGCTTCGCGTCGATCAGGTTCACCTCGATGCCTTGGGCCACTTGGCCGGCCAGGGCTTGCCGCAGCGGCGCCAGCTTGGGGCCTTCGGGCGCGCAGATCAGGTAGCCGCATTTCACCAAGCCGCTGGCCGCTTCCTCGTCGCCCAGGTAGCCCGCGAAGTCCTGGAAGATGGACCAGGAGGATCGGGCCAGCTCGACGTTCTCGCGCACGGAATAGTGCGTGCGCAAAATGCCGGAGGACTGCGAGGTGGTGCCCGCACCGATCTGGGTCCGGTCCAGCACCAGCACGCGCCGTGCACCGAAGCGCGCCAGGTGGTAGGCCACCGAACTGCCGATCACGCCGGCCCCGATCACGATCACGTCGTAGCTGTTGCTCATGGGAAGTCTTCAAGTCCGAAATGCAGGGTGAGCTCAGCGTAGAAGCGAGAAGCTGGCCCGCGCCTTGCATCAGCAAAACTTATTCAATGCTGAAGTTTTTCTGATGCATGACCCCGCCTGCTGCAAGGCAGCCCACCATGGAGTCCGCCATGAACGCCGCGCCAACCCTTGCCACCACCACCGCCCCATCCAGCACGGCGCACTGGCCCGATCTGCGCGCCCTGCACGCCTTCGTCACCGTGTGCGAACTGGGGTCGATGTCGCTGGCCGCCACGCGCCTGGGCGTGAGCCAGAGCGCCGTCAGCCAGATGGTCAAGGCCCTGGAAGCCAGCCATGGCTTGCAACTCTTCGACCGCGAGGTGCGCCCCGCCCAGCCCACGCGCGCCGGCCGCGCCCTGTTAGCCGCCTCGCAAGACTTGCTGACCCAGGCCCGTGCTCTGCACGAGCAGGTGCGCGCCAGCGCTCGGCAAGACATCGCCCACATCCGCCTGGGCTGTGTCGATTCCTTCGCCGCCACGGTCGGCCCTGAATTGATCCGGGCTTTGTCGGGCACCGCCCGCCAGATCCAGATGTGGTCGGGCCTGACGCCCGGCCTCAGCGCGCAACTGCAGAGCCGTGAACTGGACTTGGCCATCTGCACCGAGATGAAGCTGGACGACGCCCGCATCCAGCAGCGCCTGATCTGCTCCGAAGCCTGGGTGCTGGTGCTTCCCAAAGACCATGCCGTGCCGCCTTTGACATCGGCGCGCGAACTCGGCGCCGTGGCCGGCGCCCTGCCCCTGATCCGCTACAGCCAGCGCTCGGTCATCGGCCAGCAGATCGATGCCCTGCTGCGCCACCTGGGCATGCAGGCGCCGCGCCGCTTCGAGTTCGACGCGACCGACCCGCTGCTCAGCCTGGTGGCCGCCGGCCTGGGCTGGGCGATCAGCACGCCGCTGTGCCTGTGGCAGTCGCGCCAATACCTCGACCAGGTGACCGTGCTGCCCTTGCCGCCCACGCGATTGGGCCAGCGCGATTTCTACCTGTTGTCGCGCGAAGGCGAATGGCCTGGCCTGGGCCAGAACGTGCTGCGCGTGGTGCGCCAGCTGATTCGGCAGGACACCGCGCCCGCGATCGCCCGCGCCATGCCGGCCTTGCCGCGGCCCGCCTTGATCTGTCCCGACGACGACCTGAGCTCCTCTTCGCCATGACGAACCTCGACACCACCGACCACCCCATCTACACCTTGAAGCGCGGCCACCAGCCGCTGCTGATCTCGATCCCGCACCTGGGCACGTTGCTGCCCGACGAGGTGCGCATGCAGTTGCTGCCGCAGGCCGACGAACTCTGCGACACCGACTGGCACCTCGACCACCTCTACGACTTCGCGCTGGACATGGGCGTGTCGGTGCTGGGCGCCAAAGTCTCGCGCTACGCCATCGACCTGAACCGCCCCGCCACGGGCGAAAGCCTCTACCCCGGGCAGGCCACCACCGGCCTGTGCCCCGTGCAAACCTTCCGCGGCGACCCTTTGTACGCACCGGGCCACGAGCCCGACGACGCCGAGGTTCAACGCCGACTGGAGGCTTACTGGCGCCCCTACCACCAGGCCCTGCAAGCCGAACTCGATCGCCTGCGCGCCCTGCACGGCCAGGTCGTCTTGTGGGAAGCGCATTCCATCGCCAGCGTCTTGCCCATGCTCTTCGAAGGCAAGCTTCCGGACCTCAACTTCGGCACCGCCGAGGGCCGCAGTTGCGCGCCATCGATCATCGATGCCGTGCTCGCGCAACTGCCCACGCCAGGCCCGCTCACCCACGTGCACAACGGCCGCTTCAAGGGCGGCCACATCACCCGCCACTACGGCCAGCCCTCGCAAGGCGTGCACGCCATCCAGTTGGAGATGTGCCAGAGCCTCTACATGGAAGAACAAGCACCGTTCGCCTACCTGCCCGACCTCGCCCTGCAGGTGCAGCCGCTGCTCAAACGCCTGATCGGCACCGCGATCACACAGATTTCCTTGACGCCATCCGGCGCCTGAGTTAGATTCACAATAAGAACATTAGATTCATTACAAGAAACAACGCTGAGGCTTTCGCAAACCACGCCATCTCATCCAAAGATGCCTTGCAGGAGCCCATTCCGATGAACGCCATCACCCTCGACGGTCGCGCCGCCAACGCGGCCCAACTGCCGCCCCCGCAGCGCTTCACCCACGTCAAAGACGCCCAGCGCTACCTCACCGAACAAGGCGTCGGCTACGTGCTCGCCCAGTTCGTCGACATCCACGGCGTGGCCAAGGCCAAGTCCGTGCCCGTGGCCCACCTGCCCACCGTGCTCAGCGACGGCGCGGGCTTCGCCGGCTTCGCCATCTGGGGCGTGGGCATCGACCCGCACGGCCCCGACTTCATGGCCGTGGGTGACCTCGCCACCATCAGCCTCGTGCCCTGGCAACCCGGCCTGGCCCGCATCGTCTGCGAAGGCCACGTCAACGGCGAGCCCTGGCACTACGACAGCCGCGTCACCCTGCGCCGCCAGATCGACCGCCTGAGCGCCAAAGGCTGGACCTTGTTCACCGGCCTGGAGCCCGAGTTCTCATTGCTCAAGCGCGGCATCGAAGGCCGCATCGAGCCTTGTGATTCGAGCGACAGCCTGGCCAAGCCCTGCTACGACTACAAGGGCCTGTCGCGCACACGCGTCTTCCTTGAGCGCCTGTCGGACGCGCTGCGCTCGGTCGGCATCGACGTCTACCAGATCGACCACGAAGACGCCAACGGCCAGTTCGAGCTGAACTACACCTACACCGATTGCCTGACCTCGTGCGACCACTTCATCTTCTTCAAGATGGCCGCCAGCGAGATCGCCAACGAGCTGGGCCTGATCTGCTCCTTCATGCCCAAGCCTTTCTCGAACCGTCCGGGCAATGGCATGCACATGCACCTGTCCATCGGTGATGGGCAGCGCAGCCTCTTCCAGGACAAGGCCGACCCACGCGGGCTGGAGCTGTCGAAGATGGCCTACCACTTCCTCGGCGGCCTGCTCGCGCACGCACCCGCCTTGAGCGCCCTGTGCGCGCCCACCGTCAACTCCTACAAGCGCCTGGTGGTGGGGCGCTCGCTCACCGGCGCCACCTGGGCCCCGGCCTACATCAGCTACGGCGACAACAACCGCTCGTGCATGGTGCGCATCCCCAAGGGCCGCTTGGAGCTGCGCCTGCCCGATGGCGCCGCCAACCCCTACCTGGCCACCGCCGCCGTGATCGCCGCCGGCCTCGATGGCATCGAGCGCGAGCTGGACCCGGGCGAGCCCTGTAACGCCAACCTCTACGAGTGGAGCGAGGCCCAGTTGAAGGAAGCCGGCATCGGCCTCTTGCCGCAGAACCTCGACGCGGCCTTGAACGCGCTCGAAGGCGACACCGTGATCCGCCAAGCGCTCGGCCCCGTGGCCGACGAGTTCATCAAGCTCAAGCGCATGGAGTGGATCGAGTACATGCGCCACGTCTCCGAATGGGAGATCAAGAGCTACCTGGAATTTTTCTGAAAGAGAACACCCCATGTGCGGAATTGTCGGACTTTTGTTGAAAACGCCCTCGCTGCGCGGCCAGCTCGGCGAGTTGATGGTGCCCATGCTGATCGGCATGACCGAGCGCGGGCCCGATTCGGCCGGCCTGGCCGTGTTCTCTCAGCCTTTGGGTGAAGGCCAACGCAAGATCAGCGTGTACTCGGGCCTCACGTCCGAAGCCGATCGCCACGACTGGCTTGCACTGACCAGCGCTTTGAACGAAGCCTTGAAGGTCAACGCCACCTCGCAGGTCAAAGGCAACCACGCCATCATCACCTTCGAAGGCGAGGTGACGCCGGTGAAAGACTGGCTCAAGGCCTTCAACCCAAAGCTCCACCTCCTGTCGACCGGCCGCAGCATCGACCTCTACAAAGACATCGGCACGCCTTCGCAAGTGGCGGCGCGCTATGGCTTCAACCAACTGGCCGGCAGCCACCTGGTGGGCCACACGCGCATGGCCACCGAGTCGGCCGTCACGCCCGACCGTGCCCACCCTTTCACTGCGGGTGAAGACTTCTGCCTGGTGCACAACGGCTCGCTGTCCAACCCCAACGGCATCCGCCGCATGCTGGAGCCGCGCGGCATCCAGTTCGAAACCGACAACGACACCGAAGCCGCCTGCCGCTTCCTGGAATGGCGCCTGCGCGAAGGCGACGACCTGCCCACCGCTTTGCACAACGGCTTCGAGGCCCTCGATGGTTTCTATACTTTCCTGATGGGCACGGCGACCGAGCTGGCCTTGATACGCGACCCCTTCGCCTGCAAGCCCGCCGTGGTTGCCGAGACGGACGACTACGTGGCGATTGCCAGCGAGTTCCGCTCGCTCGCCCACTTGCCCGACATCCAGCACGCCAAGGTGTTCGAACCCGCCCCCGAGGAGATGTACGTATGGAATGCTTGAGCTTCGATTTGAGCAGCGCCACCGTGCGCCAGCTCAACCAGCATCTGCACGGCCCGGCCCTTGAGCTGGCCGACCAGCACGTGGAGGTCTTCAACCCCGATGGCGCGCACAACCTCGCCGTGGGCATCAACGCGCCGGTCAAGGTCACCATCCACGGCCACGCGGGCTACTACGCCGCCGGCATGAACAAGTTCGCCGACGTGACCATCGAAGGCAGCGCCAGCACCGGCGCGGCCGAGAACATGATGAGCGGCAAGGTCCACATCAAGGGCTTCGCCTCGAACAGCGCAGGCGCTTCGGCCCACGGTGGCCTGCTGGTCATCGATGGCGACGCCGGCCTGCGCTGCGGCATCTCGCTCAAGGGCGGGGACATCGTGGTCGGCGGCTCGGTCGGCAGCTTCTCGGGCTTCATGGCGCAAGCGGGCCGCATGGTGGTCTGCGGCCACGCGGGCGATGCGCTCGGCGACTCGCTCTACGAGGCCGTGATCTACGTGCGCGGCGACATCAAGTCATTGGGCGCCGACGCGCAGATCGAGCCCTTGCAAGACGCCGACCTCAGCGCCTTGACGCAACTGCTGCAAGACGCCGGCTTCGACCACGACCCGCACAGCTTCAAACGCGTGGCCTCCAGCCGCAGCCTGTACCACTGGAACGCCGACGCCCATCAGGAGTACTGACCCATGAACGCCCCCACCGAACACCCCATCGCCTTCAAGCCCCTGCAACGCGAGGAGTCGGCCCTGTTCGACCGCAGCACGCTGGACTACATCCACCGCGCCTCGCAAACCGGCCTGTACGAAATCCGCGGCCTGGGCGCCAAGCGCGCGTTGCCGCATTTCGACGACCTCGTGTTCCTTGGCGCCTCGCTGTCGCGCTATCCGCTGGAGGGCTACCGCGAGAAGTGCAGCACCCGCACCGTGCTGGGCACCCGCTTCGCCAAGAAGCCCATCGTGCTGGACACGCCCATCACCATCGCCGGCATGAGCTTCGGCGCGCTGTCGGCCAATGTGAAGGAAGCCCTGGGCCTGGCTGCCACGGCCATGGGCACCTCGACCACCACGGGCGATGGCGGCATGACGCCCGAAGAGCGTGAATCGTCCAAGACCCTGGTCTACCAATGCCTGCCTTCGCGCTACGGCTTCAACCCCGACGACGTGCGCCGCGCCGACGCCATCGAGGTCGTGCTCGGTCAAGGCGCCAAGCCCGGCGGCGGCGGCATGCTGCTGGGTCAGAAGGTCAACCCGCGCGTGGCCAAGATGCGCACCCTGCCCGAAGGCGTGGACCAGCGCTCGGCCTGCCGCCACCCCGACTGGACCGGCCCCGACGACCTCACCATCAAGATCCAGGAACTGCGCGAGCTCACCGACTGGGAGAAGCCCATCTACGTGAAGGTGGGCGCCACCCGCGTCTTCAACGACGTGAAGCTGGCCGTGCACGCCGGCGCCGACGTGATCGTGGTCGATGGCATGCAAGGCGGCACCGCGGCCACGCAGACCTGCTTCATCGAACACGTGGGCATCCCGACCCTGGCCGCGGTGCGCCAGGCCGTGGCCGCGCTGGAAGACCTGGACATGGTCGGCCAGGTGCAGTTGATCGTGTCGGGCGGCATCCGCACGGGCGCCGACGTGGCCAAGGCGCTGGCCTTGGGCGCCGATGCCGTGGCCATTGGCCAGGGCGTGCTCATGTCATTGGGCTGCAACCGCGACACCTACCAGCAAGGCGGCCAGTTGCTCAGCGCGCAGGCCGACTACGCGGCCCTGGGCACGCAAGCAGGCTTCTGCCACCACTGCCACACCGGCCAATGCCCCGTGGGCGTGACCACGCAAGACGCGGTGCTGGAAAAACGCCTGGAGCCCGCCTGGGGCGCCAAGCAACTCAAGAACTACCTGAAGACCTTGACGATGGAGTTGACCACCTTGGCACGGGCCTGCGGCAAGCAGAACGTGCACCACCTGGAACCCGAAGACCTGGTGGCCTTGACGGTGGAGGCGGCGGCCATGGCGCGGGTGCCACTGGCCGGCACCAGCTGGATCCCGGGCGCCTGAGCAGAGCCTCCTGGCTCAGCTCGCGGCCGAAGCCACCAAGCGGCGGGCTTCGGCTTCCGCGCGCTTCTTGCGCGATGTTTCGTCGCTCACGGCATCTTTCAGCAAGGAGGCCTGCAGCTTCTGGGCTTCTGGCTTGTCCAGGTCGGCATTGGCCACACGCTGGGGCAGGTCGTCCAGCAGTTGTTCGGCCAACAACTGGCGCTTGGCCATGTCACTGGAATGCTCCATCGATTGCCACAGTTCCAGCTGCTTCATGAAGCGCAGCTTGTTGACCAGGCGCGTCAGCTCCGCGTCGGGGGTGGCGTTTTGTTGGGCAACGCCTTTCAGCATCATCCATTCGACTTCGGACACGAAGGCGGGGCGGTCCTTGATGGGGCCGGTGATCGGCTTCATGGTCGGCTGGCGCTCGATTTCCTTGGCGGCGGCGGCCTGCTGGGCCACCAGGCCCGCTTCGGTGCTGGGCAGCTCGGAGACCGCCGGTTTGGCCAGGGCCAGGGCCGCGACGGTTTCGGTGGCGGGCGAGGAGGCCGCCACGGGCTCACTGGCCGCCGGGTCATCGCGGTGGGACCACCACCACAACACCGCCGCCATCGCCGCGCCAATCAGGGCCAACAACGTGAGCCATTGCTTGCCTGAATTCCGCACCACTTGAACTTGTGCCATCTTCTGGATCCTTGGTTGATTGCGCACTTGCGACAAACCGATGTCAACGGGCAGTGTGCACAGGGTGGGACAAAATGCCCAGTCAGATGAAACCCGCGCGAGAAAACCCGTAGAAAAAACAAGAGGCCGGCCCGCCCGTTTCCAGGTGGGCCGGCCTCGGCTTTCAACTCAACTCAGGCCGCGATCAGAACTTCCTGGGGGCAGGAGGCTTCACGGTGAACGAGTAAGTCTGGCCAGGGCCGGACATGACCGCCGACAGGATCGCCGACACGCCACAACCCTTCAGTTGCGGGAAGGTCGTCGTGCCCGAGAAGGTCAGGTTGCCATTGCCCAGCGACGAGACAGGACCGTCGAAGTTGATGGGGAACTCGACCGGGGTCACCGTCTTGCACGCACCGATCGGCAGGCCCGACAGCGAGGTGATGGTGATGTCGGCCTTGGCCAGACCATGCACGTGCAGTTGGCCGGCGTTGTCCAAGGTCACCGTGCCGGTGGCGTCGCCCACGGGGGTGATCTTCATGCCGACTTGCGAACCAATGCCCAGGATTTTGATCGACTGGCTGAAGTCAGGCACCGACAGGTTGCCGGTCAGGCGCTGGGCGGTGATGTCGGTGTCGGCCGTGAAGGTCGAGGTGGTGGGCAGGTTCACCGTCTGCCCCAGGGTCTTCAAGCCCACGTTGGCCACCAGCGGCCAGCTCTTGAGCGAGACGACGAAGTTGCCCTTGTTGGGGTTGGCGGTCGACTTGGGTTCGGCGTTCAGCGTGAGGCAGGTGCCCAGCGTGGACTTGCCGGCGAAGCGGTCACCCAACCAGGTCAGCACCGTGGGCGCGGCCTGGAACTGGGTCACGATGTGCTCGCTGG